>NZ_CP118226.1:0-1140711 GCF_051097115.1 Ehrlichia muris subsp. eauclairensis
ATGTTGAGAACTATAACAAGCAGATCCAAGCAAAAGAAGGTGCCAATCTGGTTCATGCGGCAAGCTGGAAGGTACCTACCAGAGTACCATGAAGTAACAAAAAACACGGGAAGCTTTCTAGAACTATGCTATACACCAGAACTAGTAAAAGAGGTTACATTACAGCCGATAAAAAGGTTCGGCTTGGACGCAGCAATAATATTTTCAGATATACTAGTAATTCCAGACGCCCTAGGTTGCAGAGTGAGATTTACAAAAGAAGATGGACCCAAACTACAGTCAATATCAAGCTATGAAGAAATAAACATCCCAGAAGGAGCAGTATTGGACCATCTTAAAAATGTTTTTAAAGGTATAGAAGAAGTTAAAAGGTCACTACAGAAGGATATACCATTAATAGGATTTGCAGGAGCACCCTGGACTATAGCATCTTACATGATAGGAAGGGATAAAAACTTTTCAAAGATAAGAGAAATGTGTTACTCACAAGGCAGGAATCTAGAAAAAATCATAGAAAAAACTACAGAAGTTACAATCTCATATTTAAAACAACAAATAGAAAGTGGCGTAGATATAATACAAATCTTTGACAGTAATGCAGGAATTGTGTCAGCTAGCGAATTCAAAAAGTGGATAATAGATCCCACAAAGAAAATAGTATCATCTATACGTGAATCTTACCCAGAATTTCCAATTATAGGTTTTCCAAAGGGTGCAGGAATAATGTATAAACAATTTTCAGAGGAAACAAAAGTGTCAGTTACAAGTATTGATTACAACATTCCAATATCTTGGGCAAAAAATAATATTCCATCAATATTGCAGGGAAATATAGATCCATACTTGGTAGCGTACGATAAAGATAAAGCAGTATCTCAAACAAGGGATTTAATCAACACAATGAAAGATGAACCATTTATATTCAATTTAGGACATGGAATCATTCCAAGCACTCCTATAGCCAATATCGAAGCACTAATAGAAATAGTAAGATCTGGTATTTAATACATTTTTAAAAGTAACATCTTAAAATATGAGCTTGACAATCTACCACTTTAACTATAGAAAAATAAGAAACAAATAGTCTTTAAGGATGCTGTAATGAAAGGGAAACTACATGATTATCATTTAGTAAGTCCCAGTCCATGGCCGCTGTTGTTTTCACTTACAATATTGATAACAGCATTAGGGGCAGTAGGAACAATACACGGCTTACACATCGGTAAGCTTACACTTATACTCGGTATACCTTCTGTTAGTATAATTTTGTATAAGTGGTGGAAAGACATAGTTACGGAAGCAATTAAAGACAATTGTCATACTGAAATTGTAAAAAAAGGACTCAGATTAGCTATGGCTGCTCTCATCCTTTCAGAAACAATGTTTTTTTTTGGTTTCTTTTGGTCATTTTTTAAAGCTTGGCTATTTCCTGTACATATATTTGATAATCTAGTACCAAGTAAACCCGTAGCCTGGCCTCCAGATGGCATTACTAGACTTGATCCTTGGTCTATGCCTTTGTTAAACACTGTTATTCTTTTATTGTCTGGGTGTACGTTAACTTGGTCCCATCACTCTCTAATAAACAACGATAATAAAAATACAGTAAGGATGTTGGGAGTAACTATAGTACTTGGTATCATATTTTCTATGTTTCAAGCTATAGAATATCTACACACAGGATTTTCTTTTCGTGAAACCGGAGAAAAAGCCATATATTCTTCAAACTTTTACATGATAACAGGATTCCATGGACTGCATGTAATAGTTGGCACGATATTTTTAGCTATATGTTGGTTTCGGGTTAAGAAAAATCAGTTATCTCCAGAAAATCATATAGGTTTTGAATGTGCAGCATGGTACTGGCATTTCGTTGATGTTATATGGTTGTTGCTGTTTGTTTTCTTGTATTGGATAAGTTCATAATATGAAGATAATAGGCCTTGATCCTGGCTTAAACTGTACAGGGTGGGGTGTGTTGTCTATTGATAAAGATATACAATTAATAGATAAAGGTGTTATTATAACCAATAGAAAGGAAACTACTAGTCAAAGATTAAACAAAATACATGTAGATCTTCTCAGAATTCTTAAACTGCACAGCGCAGACAGCGCATCTATGGAAGAGGTTTTTGTAAATAAGAATCCTAAATCTTCAATATCACTATGTTATGCAAGAGGTATTTTGTTGTTAACTCTGAACATTATAAATATACCAGTGTTTGAATATTCAACAAATCACGTAAAAAAGTCAGTTACAGGAAACGGTCACGCTAAAAAAGAGCAAGTGCATTTTATGGTAGAAAAGATTCTAAATATTAAATGTTTAGGTGCCTATGATATTTCTGATGCAATAGCTGTTGCTTTATGTCATGCTTATTCTAGAAAGAATTTTTAATGTTGTTCTATATTTATCTTGTCCTCTTTTCCAGTTAATATTCGTATTATATTTTCAGTGTGTTGTGTTATGATTAACAGTGTTATAGTTAAAAGAATTATGGTATCACTTGCTGTATAATATATATACACCAGTAACATTACGGAAATTGTTGACATAATAGACGATAATGATGAGTACTTAAACTTTATAAAAAATATAATCCAACATAATAAAAAACATATAGTAAACCTATATTCAATAAATACCATTGATCCTAAAAAAGTTGATATACCTTTACCACCTTTAAATAATAGCCATATAGGGAACATGTGTCCTATTATAGAAAACATAGCAGACATCAGAACAAATGTTTGGTCTGAGCTATAATTACTAGCCAACAAGACGACTATAAATCCTTTTGTTGCATCCAGGAATAGAGTTAATGCAGCTAATTTTTTGTTTTTTCTAAAGACATTTGTCGCTCCTATATTACCTGACCCTATTTTTCTAATATCACCTAACCCTCCTATGTAAGACAATATTAAACCAAATGGTACAGATCCTATTAAATATGATAACATTAGTATAGTGATATAGGTGTTCATAATATATTACAATAAACTTACATTAGAAATAATATAGGATTTTCATATTACTTCAATGTTGTTATAATATAAGACACAAAGTACGTAACGGTTATGAAAATTTTATTTTCAGATATTATACACAGTGCATTAAAAGAAGACTTAGGAGAAAAAGGCGATATAACTACTAATAGTATATTGATGAACGAAAAAGTAAATTTTACTATAAATGCAAGGGAAAATTTAGTAGTTTGTGGAATTCCTATATTGGAAGAAATTTTTAATATGAATGAAGAATATATAAAATATAAAATCCATAAGAGGGATGGGGATATAATAGAAAAGAATAGTACTTTAGTGAGCGGAGAAGCATTAGCAGTACACTTAATGTCTATTGAAAGAGTTATTTTAAATTTTATCCAGCATGCTTCTGGTATAGCATCAATTACTAAACAATTTGTTGATGAGATATCTGATACGAAGGCTAAAATTCGCAGCACTAGAAAGACTACCCCTGGATTAAGAATGTTGGATAAGTACTCTGTATATGTAGGAGGTGGTGAAAATTACAGAAATAGTTTATACGATGGTGTACTTATAAAAGATAACCATATAGCTAGTTGTGGAAGCATAACTTTAGCTATACAAAGACTTAGAATGAATTTAAAAGATGAGTATATTGCTATTGAATGTGATAATATATCTCAGGTTAAGGAATCACTATGTAATAATGTAGATATGATCTTACTGGACAATATGAGTATTAATGAAATAAAAGAAGCAGTAGATATAGTTAATGGAAAAGCAGTTTTAGAAGTTTCAGGATGTGTAAATATAACGAATGTTAGAAGCATTGCACTAACAGGAGTGGATTACATTTCTATTGGTTGTATAACTAATTCTTTTAAGAACAAAGATATAGGTCTTGACATTGAATACAACAACAAGAACTAGATTAGTAAAATTCAAACATTATGTATGTTTTCTATAAACAATTAAGACTTAGTTTGATCTTATATCTTTCCAGAAACTTTTTACTTTTTGGAAAAAACCTGTCGACTGAGGATTGCAATCTACATTAGGTTCATCATCAAATTTTTGTAACAATTCTTTCTGTTGTTTTGTTAACCTTACAGGAGTTTCTACAGTTATCTGTATATACATATCTCCTCTTTTAGATGAATTTACAGTTGACATTCCTTTTTCCTTTAGCCTTAACTTATCTCCATTTTGTGATCCTTCTGGTACTTTTACTTTTGTCCATGTTCCATCTATAGACGGCATCTCTATATATCCACCTAATGCAGCAAGTGTCATTTTTATAGGTACATTACAATAAAGATCAGCTCCATTTCGTGTGAAAAACTTGTGTTTTTGTATATTAGGATAAACATACAAATCTCCACTTCTTGCACCTCTATAACCTGCTTCTCCTTTCCCGTTTAATCTAATCTTATTACCACTTTCTACTCCTTTTGGAATGGTAACGAGCAGATTAACTTCATCTCTTGCACGACCACTTCCAGAACACTTTTTGCACTTATTTTGTATTATCTCTCCCTCTCCATTACATACATGGCATGTTCTTTCTATTGTAAAAAATCCTTGTTGTGTTCTAACGTTACCTACACCATGACACGTACTGCATTGTACGGACTTTGCTGATCCTTCACTTCCGGAGCCACTACAGCTTGAACATTTTATGTAAGTAACATAACTGATAGGTACCTTCTTACCATTGAATGAATCTTCTAGAGTTATTTCTATATCAAACCTTAAGTCTGATCCTACAGCACCACCATCATGTCTTCTAGATGGTCCTCTTCCTCCTCTAAATCCTCCACCGAAAAGGTCATTAAATATGTCAGAAAAATCACCAGAAAAACCACTGTTAAAATCAAATCCACCTCTCCCGGAATTGTCAAAAGCATTGTGTCCATATTTATCATATGCTGCTCTTTTGTTTTGATCTATAAGAACATCGTAAGCTTCTGATAATTCTTTGAACTTTTCTTCTGCCTCTTTATTACCAGGATTTTTGTCAGGGTGGTACTTTAGTGCCATTTTCCTATAAGCTTTTTTTATCTCTTCTGGTGTTGCACTCTTACTTACACCTAACAGATCATAATAGTCGCTTTTGCTCATACCAATTCTTCTTTATAAGTATCAGATAAAATATTTATATACGATTTAAAAAAATTCAAGACTTACCTGTATGTATTTTTAATCTTACTAAAATCTGTAACTAAGTCAAAGATATAAAAGGCATTTTTAACAATAGAAAACCTATTTTTACATAAATCATTATTTTCTTGATTATTTACCTTCACATTATCCATAAAATTATTTACACAACAACTCAAATTATAGAGGTTGTCTAACGATTCTTCAAATTTGTTGTCTTTTATCAACTTTTTTATGTTGTTTTTTTGATAAATTATTTCTTTATACAAATCAATTTCTTCTTTTTCTACAAATAATCTTTTATTGCATTTGTTACTTTTTATACTATTGGGAATGTCTTCCTTTGTAATTATATTACATATTCTTTTATATGCTTTTATTATTTCAGCTCCATTTTTAGTAAAAATATAATCATTAAGAAATTCAGCTTCTTTTTTTATCAACAACAAATTATTAAATTTTCTGCTTTCAATTACAGCATTTATTATATCTTCTCTAATACCGTTTTCTTTTAATATAATTTTGAATCTATTTGAACAAAACTCTATTACAGAGGAAATAATATCCTTTTTTCTATTTGTTCTTGATATTACATCCTTAATTTTATCAATAGCAGTTTTTTCCATTATTGCGAATGAGTATAACGATACGGATTTTTCTATTAAAAGTTTTATTGGTATATTAAGATTATTTTCTACTATTATTCTAATAATTGATATAGCCATCCTTCTGATAGAAAAAGGATCACGAGAACTAGTGACTTGTTCTCCTGCTACTATCATTCCAACTAAACTATCTATTTTGTCAGATATGGATACGGCCATTGCTATAGGAGAAGAAGGACATTCTTTTTGTGAACTTGTTGGTTCATAGTGACTAACTATGGATTCTGATATTTCTAATGGTTCATTAAAATAAGAAGCATAATATCCTCCTATAACTCCTTGTAGTTCTGGAAATTCTTTTACAGCTAATGTTGATAAATCAAATTTAGATAACTTTGCTGCTCTTTCTACTTTTATTAATGAAGAATGAGGTATCCATATTGAAATGTACTTTGATAACGCTGTAATACGATTCACTTTTTCAAAGACAGAACCAAGTTTTGCATGAAATACTATTTGTTTTAACTTTTCTATATAGTAATCAACATCATATTCTTTATCTTTTTTTATTAGAAAACTTGCATCTACTAATCTGGCGTTTAGTACATTATTGTGTCCTCTTATTATATTATCATTTGATATACTAGATATTGTAATAAAATTTGTGATTTTATCTTCTGTAAAAACAGCTAAGTATTTTTGATGATTGTGCATTACACTCAATATTAGTTCTTTTGGTAATTCAGAAAATTTTTCATCCACTGATCCCATTATAACTACTGGATATTCTAAAGTCCCATTTAATTTATTAATTAGCTTTTGATTACTTTCACATGTTAAATTACTTTTTTCAGTTAGATTTTTTATTTGGTTCAATAAAAAATTCATTCTTTCTTCTTGACATAAAATTACATAGTTGTGTTTCAACTGTGAAATATAAGAGTTAAAATCTGTAACTTCAAAAAAATCTTTATTTATAAGCTTATTACCACATGATTTGTTATTTGCTTCCATATCAGCAAACTTTACTGGTAATACTTTCCCATCTAGTATGCACATTAAATTTAATATAGGACGAACCCAATATGTTTTTTTACTTCCCCATCTCATTTTTTTATCCCACGGAAAGTTGTTTAACATATTTTCTATAGTTAATAAAATTATATGTTCTGTACTTGTTTCTACGCTATCACTAAGTTCAGCATAATAAAAATTATCATTACCAATTTTGCAAACTATAAGATCACTTAACTTTTTATCAACTTTTTTTAAAAAGCCTTCTATTGCAGTTTTATTTGCTGATATCCGTGGTCCTTTTATTTTTAATGTGTTGTTGGATGAATTATTTACTATATTTTTTACATATAGAGTTAATCTATTTGGAGTTACAAATACCTTCATTACTTCAAAGCTAATACTATGACGACTTAATTCTTTTTTTATATAAGAATTCATGTATGCATATGCACTACTCTGCATCTCAGGAGGTATTTCTTCTGATAAGCATTCAAATAATAGTTCTAAAGGCATGTCGTTTTACTTATTTTAATGACACTGAGTATATAAGCTACAACATAAATTTGCAAGTTTACGTACACGTAGTATATAAGATGAACGTTCATTAACTCCAATAACTCCACGAGATTCAAGTAAATTAAGAATATGACTGGCTTTTGTGCAAATATCATATGCTGCTAATGGCAGCTTTTTTTCTATTAATGAAATACATATTTGTTCAGCATCATTAAATTGCTTAAAGAGAATATCTACATCGTAATAATCTAAAGCTAATTTAGAAAATTCATATTCACGTTGTTTAAATATATCACCATAAGTTGTTCCATGGTCATCCCATAGTATTCTATATATATTGTCAACATTTTGAATTATCATTGCTATTCTTTCTAAGCCGTATGCAATTTCTCCTGGAACCAAAGTACACTCAATACCACCTACTTGCTGCATATAAGTAAATTGAGTTATTTCCATACCGTTACAGGTAACTTCCCATCCTAGACCCCAAGCACCAATACTCGGATTTTCCCAATCATCTTCTATGAATTTTATATCGTGAGTCTTGATAGATATTCCTATTTTTTCTAAGCTTTTTAAGTAATCTGATTGTAAATCTGTATTAGATGGCTTTATTAGTACTTGATACTGATGGTGCTGATACAAACGATTTGGGTTATCACCATACCTTCCATCACATGGTCTAATAACAGGCTGAACATAAGCTAACTTCGAAGGCTTTTTTGATATGGCTGTCATTGAAGTTGCTGGATGAAGAGTTGCTGCTCCTAGCTCAGAAGTGTAGGGATGAAATATAGTACATCCATATTCTTCCCAATAATCTTGTAAGTTTCTTATTATACTTTGAAAGTTCACAAAATATATAACCAATCCTAATTATCCCTATTATAGAAGAATAATAGGAAATTACACAAGGTTTATTTTTTTATATATTATTAATTTTTTTATTAAACGTATAATTTATTTATTAAATATAAAAATTATATACTAGTATATTTATTTTAAATAGCTTGATTTTTTCTTGCATTTTTGTTCTATCAGTATAATCTTTGTTAATCATGAGGTAAGATTTGCTAATTACTATATATTTGTCTTTTGTATAGATGGGATGTCGCCAAGTGGTAAGGCAACGGTTTTTGATACCGTCATTCGAAGGTTCGAGTCCTTCCATCCCAGCCGTTGTTTAAGTAATTTTTCATACTAGCCTTATGTTTTTTTATAGATACATGTTATTCTCCTTTTTATTAAGAAGAGTAAAGAATCTTGTAGTTAATCTGCTGTTTTTTACAATATTTCTTTATTTTTCTTCTCTTATTTTTATAGCTATGAAAGAAGGAATTAGTGTTGCTTTTTCATATAAAGATCCTAAAAGTGTTGCTATTTACACTTATAAGTATTTAAAGTGGTGTTATTATAATTCTGATTTATTAACTTACTCTATATATTTTAAAGCAGGTGTATCATTAGCTATACCTTTTTGGTTTTATTTGAAGATTTCTAAAATTAATTGGAGTGAATTTTTTACGTGTCTATTTGAATATATATTTTCTATGTTCAAAAAAGATACTTATGATGATAAAAACTTGGAATTTCATGGTGAAAATAATATTTATTTAAAAAAAAATGATTATCGTGAAGAGCTTTATAGAATAAAAAGAAATGCAATGATAGAAATAGAAGAATCAATAAATAAAATGACTTCAGAAATTTTATGTATAAAAAATAAAAAGAATAGTGAGAATTATGATAACATAACTGACAAAAATTAATTTAATTTTCCTATTCCCATAGCATGTTTTATCATATAGCTTTTGATGGTTTCTGAATTTTGAACTATGAATAATCCAGCCCTTCTTACAATTTTTGCTACGCAAGATTTCCTAGAAAATATTCCATTTATACATGTAGTTAAAACTGCCATAGATAAATTGTCAAAATATCTATCGTAGGAAAAATTTTTTAATATGTAATCACTACCTATATCTATACCATATTGTTTTGCTGATTTTATGTTATTTACTAGTTTTTCAATATCTCTTATGCCTAAATTTAATCCCTGACCTGCGATAGGATGGATAGAATGTGCTGCATCCCCTATCAATACTAATCTGTTTTTGTATAAACATTTAGCAAACATTAAATGTAAAGGAAAACACTTTATTTCACTATCTAATCTTATGTCATTTAAGTATGGAGCACATTTTTTTTCTAATTCTGCCATAAAATCTTGTTTACTCAGCTTCATAAACATTTCACTAATGTGGGTTTTGTTTGTCCAAACTATAGAAGACTTATATCCATCATACATAGGTAATATTGCAAATGGTCCCCCGTGAAAAAAATGCTCTATAGCTAAATTATTATGGTTGTTTGTATGTTTTACATTACAAATAATACTGCTTTGAGAGTAATCATGATTAATGGATGGTATATCAAATATTTGTCTTAGGTTTGAATTTTTACCTTCAGCGGATATTAATAATGACGTTACTAATGTTGTGTTATTAGTTAATTCTATTATTACTAAGTCATTTGTGATATTTACTGAATTATATGTGCATTCTGAATATAAATTTATTTTTTTTATATGATCTTTAAAGGCATCGCATAGGAATTTACTTTCTACAATATAACCCATAGGGTTATCACTTACAGATTTATAATCATAATTTGTGAATACTGAACTGTCTTCATCTTTTATTAAAATATCTAATATAGGACAATGTTCTTTTATATTGTTCCATATATTAAACTTATCTAGTATTTCTTGAGATTTTCTTGATAGAGCAAATACTCTGTCTTTTGGTATTGATGATAAAATTTTGTTTTTATCTATTAAAGCTATAGAGACAGAAAGCTGATTTAATGCTATTGCTGTGATTATTCCATTTATTCCTGCTCCTGAAATAACTACATCGTAGTATTTGCTATTGCTAATATTCATTAAAGATCACGCAAAAGATATAAAAAATGTTTTAACAATAAAAAATTAGATAATTATTAATGTTATGGTGTGTCCGAAGGGATTCGAACCCCTGACCTACAGCTTAGAAGGCTGATGCTCTATCCAGCTGAGCTACGGACACATTATAACTATAAAATGTTACTTTAATTAACATATTTGTCAAGCTTAGAGGTTTTTTGATAATTATAGAAGTTATGTGCATCTGTAAATTTGTATAGATGTTTTACTAAAGCATAAGAGATTTAGTTTCTGTAATATAAGCTATAGGTTTATCAATTTTATAATTATAATGTGTAAATATTGATCTGTATTTATCTATTAAAATATCTATAGAATCTCATGTGACCATAATGTAGCACTTTTATATTGTTCTGTATATTAAGATTATCTTCTATGTTTTATTTAACGATTGGGAATTATTTTTATATAGATTTATATTTTTTAGCTAGTGTAAAGTATATATATTATTATGAACTTTAGGATAATGTATTAAAAGTTGGATATTATGTATTGTTTAGTTATTTAAGATTTGGTACTATAAAAATCCTTGGTTTTACGTTTTTAACATGTTTTATTATCAAAATTGTTCGTCTGAGTACATTATAACTAGCGAATCTGTTTCTAATGGACATCCTGATAAAGTTGCTGATCAGATATCTGATGCTATACTTGATTATTATATGTCATTAAATCCACTTGTACATGCTGCTATAGAAACTTTAGTAACAAAAAACAAGGTAATAATTAGCGGTGAAATCTGTGGAGTTAATGTTAATAAATATGATGTAGAATGTATAACTCGTCAAGTTATAGAAGAAATAGGATATGAACAGGATGGATTTCATTGGAAATATGTTGTTATTGAAATTTTGATACATGAACAGTCTCCTGATATTGTTATTGGAGTAAGCTCTGGTAAAAATCAAGGTGCTGGTGATCAAGGTATAGTATATGGGTATGCAATAAATGAAACTGAAACTTTTATGCCTGCACCAATTTTTTATTCTCATTTAATTTTAAAAAATATTGTTTCTGCAGTAAAAAATTTTGAAATACCAAATCTTGGTCCCGACGCAAAGACACAAGTCACATTGTTATATAAAGATAATATTCCTATTAAAGCATCTAATATTGTACTTTCTATACAGCATTCTGAAGATTTTTCACAAAGTCAAATAAGAGATATTGTATATTCTTATGTTGAGAAATCCTTACCAGAAGGATGGATGTGTCCTGATAGTGATTTTTTAGTTAATCCAACAGGTAGATTTGTTATAGGTGGTCCAGTTGGTGATTGTGGTTTGACTGGTCGTAAGGTTATGATAGATACATATGGAGGACATATACCTCATGGTGGTGGAGCTTTTTCTGGAAAAGATCCAAGTAAGATAGATAGATCTGCTGCTTATATGGCTCGTTATTTAGCAAAAAATATTGTTTCTGCTAAATTAGCTAATCAGTGTTTAGTTCAGTTATCGTATGCTATTGGTATTTCCCATCCTATTTCATTTTGTGTAAATACCTTTGGTAGTGGTTTTGTCAGTGATGATGTAATAAAAAATTTTATACAAAATAATGTAGATTTATCTCCTTATGGAATTTGTAAGCACTTAATGTTGCTTCATCCTATTTATAAAGTTACATCTTGTTATGGACATTTTGGGAGAGTGCCTGATAAAAATGGAAGCTTCTCTTGGGAAAGAGAAGATTTTGCTTTAAAATTGAGAAATGAATTTCGTATTATATAAATATTCTTTGCGCTAAATTTGTCATTGGTAGTACAATAAAAAGTTTATGTAAATGTAGATTTATCTCCTTGTGGAATTTGTAAGCACTTAATATTGTTTCATCCTACTATTTATAAAGTTATATCTATTTTATATTTAGTTTTAAGAAGTATAAACATCTACTTCTTAATATTTAATAATGCGAATATTAATTGGTGAAAATAAATTTGTTACTTCAGATGATGGTTACTCAATTGTATAATGATTAAAGAGGCAAGCTTACTTGTATATATGAAAGATAAGTAATATAAATCTAAACATGTGTTGTACAGTGTTACATATTTATAATGGTTCTAAGTAAAAGATCTTTTTAGAGATAATCTTTTACAAGTATTTCTGCTATTTGTACTGCATTTAATGCTGCACCTTTTCTTAAATTATCACTTACTAGCCACATGTTAAGGCCATGTTTTACTGTGTTGTCTTTTCTTAATCTTGATACGTAGACCTCATCTTCATGTACACTATCTAGTGGCGTTGCATATCCACCATCTTTCCTTCTATCAAGTATTACAATTCCTGGAGCATTTTCTAATGCTTCATAAGCTTCTTCTTCTGAAATCTCAGAGAAAAATTCAACGTTTAATGATTCAGAATGTGATACAAATACTGGAACTCTAACACATGTTGCACTTACTTCTATGTTATGATCTAGTATTTTTTTTGTTTCCACAGCCATTTTCCATTCTTCTTTTGTTGAGCCATCTTCCATGAAGACATCTATATGTGGAATACAATTGAAAGCTATTCTTTTTGTAAATTGTTTAGGAGCAATACTTTGATTCATAAACGTACCTTTAGTCTGTGAATAAAGTTCATCCATTGCAGATTTTCCTGCACCAGAGACTGATTGATACGTTGATACTACAACTCTCTTTATTTTTGATATTTTATGTAATGGATTTAAGGCTAAAAGCATTTGTATTGTAGAACAATTCGGATTAGCAATAATATTATGTTTATGATACTGGGCTATATCTTCTGAGTTAATTTCTGGAATTACTAGTGGAATTTCATCTTCCATACGAAATAAAGAAGTATTATCTATAACTATACATCCTTTATTTGCTGCTATTCGTGCATATTGCTCTGATACTGAAGATCCAGCTGAAAAAATTGCTATATTTGTATCAGTAAAATCATAACTATCCAAATCTTGAGCTTCTAATACCTTATCTCCATAGCTTAACTTTTTTCCTATAGATTTTTTTGATGCTAGTGCTACAATTTCCTTTGTTGGGAATGACCTACTTGCTAAAATGTTTAAGGCAACTCTACCTACGTTTCCTGTAGCTCCTACTATTGCTATTTTACAACTCATGGTTTTTTACTGTTATATACCAAATGATAATAAAGAACCTACAAGATTTTTATTGTGATCAGATGACTTTTTTAGAGCATCATTGAATGCTGCTTTAATTAAATCTTCTATAAGGATAGCTTTTTCTTGTAATAGTGATGTGTCTAATTTTACTTCAATAACTTGGTAGCTGACCATATTAGATACATTAATTTTTACAGATACTTTTCCGCCAAGTGATGAGCCCTCAAATATTTGAGATTTTTGATGTTCTTGAAAATCAGAGAATTTCTTTTTTATAATATCTTGTAAATTAGATAATTGATCGCTAGAATACATAGCTAACTCCTTATTATTGCTCTTTTTTTATATTTTCTATATTTATAACTTTTGCTCCATCAAACTCTTGTAATATATTGCAAACAGTTGGATCAAGAGATTGATTATAACACGAGTTACTACTTTTGCTTATATCAAAATTTTGGTCAATAGATATATTCCATGTTTTATTTGTTAAATTATAAAAAAAATTTAATAAATTTCTATGGAAATCTTTTGGTAAAACCTGATTAGTTTTAATGTTTAGTGTTCCATTATTATAATTTGTTACTTCTAAATCAGATTCATATATTTGGTTATATAAGTCTTGCATGTTATTACTTTTTAACAGTTCAAGTAATGCTTTGCGATTATTATCTGTTTTAGTATTTCCTTGAATCTTATCTATTATTTGCTTTGGAGATGGTAAAGATGATAGGTAACATAGTCTTATAATTAACATATTAGCAGTCTGCTTTATACAGCTAGATGATTTTACTTCTTGTATTCCTTTAAAAAGTACTTGCCATAGTCTTGATAAAAATGTAGGAGATAAAATCTTTTCGTTTTTTACATGTGTTATAATATTATCATTGAATACAGAGGGGTCTTTTTTTGTTATAGAGAAATAGCATATTTCATAAACAATCTGCAACATGTTATCTAAAATTATAACAGGGCTATATGAATTACATGCTTCTTCAAATTTATTGATGGCTTCTACAGTATTTCCTATAACCAATGGTTCTATTATTTCTAGTAATGTATGTCTGCTAACATATCCTAACATTTCTTTTGTAGTTTTCTCAGATAAAGTTTTATTACTGTATATAGCAGCTTGTTCTAATAAAGATAAAGCGTTACGTATAGATCCATCAGCATTATATGCTATTAATTTTATACTTTCTTCGTCAAAGGATACATTTTCTTTTTTTGCTATAACTTTTAAGTGACTTACAAGTTTATCTGTAGGTATTCTTCTAAAATCAAATCTTTGGCATCTGGATATAATAGTTGCAGGTATCTTTTTTACTTCTGTTGTTGCTAAAATGAATTTTACATAAGGTGCAGGTTCTTCTAATACTTTTAGTAGTGCATTAAATGCACTGTTGGATAACATATGTACTTCATCTATTATATATACTTTGAATTTTGAACTAATTGGCATGTAGCGTGAATTTTCCAAAATCACTTTTACATCTTCTATACTTGTATTGCTTGCTGCATCTATTTCTATTACATCTGGGTGATTAAAATTTTTTATAGATGTACAATTTTGACATGCATTACATGGATCAGATGTTGGTCCAGAAATACAATTTAAGCACATTGATATTATTCTTGCAGCAGTGGTTTTTCCTACGCCACTAGTACCTGTCAAAAGTATGGATTCTGGTATTTTGTTTAAATTAAATGCATTATGTAAAACACGAACTAAAACCTCTTGTCCTAAGAGATCTTTAAAATTGCTAGGTCTATACTTTAATGCAAAACTCATTTTTGAATGATAACATAAAAAATGGGTAATACAACCCAAAGAAACAATGCTACGGCTGCTTTATTCCTAACCTGACCGACTTCACAAGCCCCTTGCTCATATTACCCTTTGCATTATAATTTAACCCAAAGAAATATCAAATAAAAATTTTTGTTTATTTTTATAAAAAATAGAACACTAAAGCATTATTGTTAATACGTATTAATGTATTAATTATTTTTATTTAATTCTTTTAAGTAGAATAACCTTTCCATAGCTGCTTTTAAACATGAAGCTATTGTTTTAGGTAAATGTGAATTTAGTACCTGTAATGCAGCCTGTGTTATACCACCACGACTTGTTATAGATGATATAAGATGACTTATGGTATTTTGTCGCGTTTCTAGTAATTTAGCACTTCCTATAAATGTTTGAGATATAAGTTTTATTGCATCTTCTTCATTTATACCTGTAGCTACAGTGTTTTTTACTAATTCTTCTGCAAGAGAGAAAAAATATGCAGGGCCAGAACCAGTAATGGGAGATAATTTATCGAAAATATCTTCTTTTTGTATCCAATATATAAGACCTGTTTCATTAAAAATAATTGATACTTTTTGTTTTTCAGACAGCAGTTCTTCTTCCATGTAAGAAAGGTTTACACTTTCACCTAATGACATAGCAATATTAGGCATTACTCTTATTATTGTTGTTGTAGGACTTAAGCATGTTTTTAGGAAATTAATATCAATTCCAGCACACAAGGATATAAAAGATGCAGATTCACTATAGATTCTATAATTTGGTATAACATCAAGAACTTGTTGTGGTTTTATTGCTATTACCACAGCTTGAGGTATAAAATCTTTGCTTATTTCCTCATAGCTTTTTACAAAAGTTACTTTAGACATACTGCTAAAGATGTCTTTTTTTGATAAACTAGGTTGTACTACAATCACTTTTGATATTTGATTACTATATGACCACTTATGTAGTAATATACTTCCTAAGTTACCACATCCTATTAATAATATATCCATTGTCTATTAGATAAATGATTATAAATATAACAAGAGCAATATATATTACTTAAATAAATTTGTAAATTGTAAATTGTTATTATAAAATTAGCATTTAGTTCAAAAAAGGATATTTTTATGACATTAAATTCTGCTGTTATTTTAGCTGGTTGTGGTCATATGGATGGCTCAGAAATCAGAGAAGCTGTTTTGGTTATGCTTGAACTTGATCGACATAATGTAAATTTTAAATGTTTTGCACCGAATAAGGACCAGAAACAAGTTATAGATCATAAGAATAAGGAATCTGTAGAAGAAGTGAGAAATATTTTAGTTGAATCTGCAAGAATAGCTAGAGGTTCTGTATATGATATAGAACAAATAAATATTGAAGAATTTGATATGTTAATAATTCCTGGTGGTTATGGAATAGCAAAAAATTTTTCTAACTTATTTGATGAAAGTAAAGAAAGTAGTTATATATTACCCGAATTTAAAAATGCTGTGTATAAGTTTTATAATGCTAAAAAACCTATAGGGGCAATTTGTATATCACCTGCAATAATAGTTGCATTATTAAAGGATATTGCGAAGGTTAAAGTAACAATAGGAGAAGATGCTAATGGTTTAATAGACAAGTTAGGAGGAATTCATGTTGATTGTCCTACTATTAAATCTGTACAAGATGATATAAATAGAATATTTTCTTGTTCTGCGTATATGAGAGATGATAGTCTTTACAATGTGTACCTTGGAATACAAGATATGATATCATCTATGGTAAATTATCTGAAATAGTTGTGTTTGTTTTTAGTTAATTAAAATTTATAAGATTTTGGAGATTATTAGAGTCGTTGTAGTAATAGTGACTGTGAAGATTAATTTTCATAGTATTTTATTTATTTAAAATATAAAAAATATGATTACAGGTAAATTATTATGTAATTTTTAAAAATATATGGTAGTTATAGGGATCAGTATTGTTACTGCATGAGTATAAGTGTTTATAAAGATTCTCTAAGTTTCTTGTGTTTGTTAATGGATGCATTTTATTTTGTAACAGCAACTGACACTCTAACACTTAATTTGTTATAGTAGTATGATCTTATCTACATTTAGCCTATTTTTAAATGTAACTTTCTGATAATAGTGATACTATATCTAACATTCTCATAGCAAAAGCCCATTCATTATCATACCAAGCTGCTATGCGGCACAGATTATTATTAGTAACGTATGTTTCATTTGCATCCACTATTGAACTGTATGTACTGTGACAAAAGTCTATAGAGACTAATTTCTTGTCTGTTATATTTATTACTTTAGAATTTTGTGATAGATTTTTTATTATGTCATTTATTTCATTAGCAGTAGTTGATTTGATAGAGTTAAACACTAAGTTTACCATGGATACATTTGGTGTAGGTACACGTACAGCTGTTCCATTAAGTTTTCCTTTTAATTCTGGTATTATTAAATCAATAGTTCTAGTTGCTCCTGTTGTGGTAGGAATTATAGACATCATGCATGCTCTTGCTCTTCTTAAGTCTTTATGATTGTTATCAACTAAATTTTGGTCATTTGTATATGAATGTATAGTTGTAATAAATCCACTTTTTATTCCTATTGTGTCGTTCATTATTTTTAAAATAGGTGCTATACAGTTTGTTGTACACGATCCAGCTGAAATAATATTATGCTCTTTTTTTAGCATTTCATTGTTTACACCGTATACAATTGTTATATCAGAATCTTGCATAGGGGATGATACCAAAACTTTTTTTACTGTGGAATTTATATGTTGTTCTGCTAAAGATTTTTTATTAAATTTGCCTGTGCATTCTAATACTATGTCTACGTTATGTTTTTCCCAGAAGATGCTTTTAGGTTCTTTTTCCATTGATAATGGAATTTTCTGATCATTTATTATAATGTATCCTTCTTCTGATTCTACATTATATGGAAATCTACCATGAACAGAATCATATTGAATAAGGTGTGCATGTGTTTCTGATGATGTGGATCCGTTTAAGGCAGATAATTCTATTTTTTGTTTATATAGTAATTCATTTTCATATATAGCTCTTATTAAGCATCTTCCAATTCGACCTAACCCATTTATTCCTATTTTCATACTTTTCCCTTAACATAATATAAACGTTTTCTATCTTTATGTTGTTTTTAATATAAACAAGCAATGTTTACACTATACATAAAGTTAAATAGATAATAACTTTGTATTTTTTGTATAATTATGATACAATATAGTGTTGAGTTTATCATTTAATTATAAAAACGGTAGGTAAAATGCTTAGCAAACGGGAAAAAACATACATTGAATCAAGTACCACGCTGGAGCAATACTATGGTAGTTTGTTAAAATTAAATCGTCAAGATTTAATCAGAAAAAACTTTATTATGGGTGTAAGTGTTTTTTATACCTTAGTTTTTATTTCATTTGCCATTATGCAATCAGGAGCTTTGAAGTTAACACGAAATCAATTGACATTTTTTTCTAATTTAATGGATTATATAGCTCTTTTTTTATGCTTATCTTTTCTTATATCAGGTTTATTTAATGTTTTATATTTAGAAAAAGAAAAAAAAGCAATAAGTGATAAATTAAAGCAGATAGATCAAAAGAAATTAGCTAAAATAGAAAAGAAATCTATCCGTATTAAATGTGCAGATTTTTTAGATAATCATGCAAATAAGGTTGATCTTGCAGGTGCATTTTTTACTACTGGTATGCAAGCACTTGCTGTTTTTAGTTTAACACTTCCATCAATTTTTGATGTAAGTAGAATTCCTACTGGTACTGCATTTAATTTACAGGGAATTATAGATACTGTAGGAAATATTCTTTTTACAATAGCTGCAGCTATGTTCTTAATTTCTTACGTAATGAGATGTAAGAAGAATAAAGATGGTAAGTCTCCATACAATATGACTCGATTATTAGTTATTTCCGGTATATTTTTTGGTACTTTTTTGGTTTTTGCTGGAAAAGTATTGCTTTCTTTTGAAACCAGAAGTGGTGCAATTTATACAGGAAGTACTGGTCCTTTTGGTATGGATATACTTCCAGTAGCATTAATAATTCGTTCTGTTGGTATGGCAATGTTTTGCATAGCATATGCAATGATGATATATTGTAGTATAAAAGAGGTTCAAGAGCTATCTGGTAAAGTATCTATAAATGATCGTGATTCTGGTGTCAGTAATGGTAGTGTTAATTCTGATATGGATGAAGTATGTGGTGTTATTAATTTGGAGGAAAAGCAGCTTATTAAGTAAATAATGTGTGATAAATTTATATTGATATTTTTATATTTTTTTGTTACAATGCTGTGGTTTAACTTTCTGTTCTGAAGTGGAGTATTTATGGATAATTACAGTAACGTGCAGTTTCAAAGTGCTTACTATAGCGTGGGGCTTAGGAATTATCTAGTAAAAGTATATAATTACATGGCTATGGCTTTAGGATTAACTGGTGTAGTAGCATTTTTTGTGTCTTCTTCTCCTGCTATTATCTCTATGATATATAATACTCCTTTACATTGGTTAATTGTCTTTGCTCCTGTGGGGTTAGTTTTTTTGATGTCATATAAGCTAAATGTTTTCAGTTTTCAGACTGTATTAACGATATTCTTTAGTTTTGCAGCATTAGTAGGAGTTTCTATTTCATATATATTTTTGGTATATACGGCAGCAAGCATTGCGAAAGTATTCTTTATTTCATCTTCTATGTTTGGTGTGATGGCATGGTATGGTAATGTTACTAAAAAGGATTTGTCTCAATTTGGAACGTTCTTATTTATGGGTGTTATAGGAATAATTATCGCTTCAGTAGTTAATTTGTTTTTTAATAGTGGACCGTTACATTTTGCTTTATCAGTCGTTGCAGTAATTGTGTTTACTGGTATGACTGCATATGACGCTCAAAGAATTAAAGATATGTATTATAAGTTTAACGATGGGACTGATTCTGTTAATAAAATGGCTATATTAGGTGCAACTACTTTGTATTTTAATTATATTAATATATTTATAAGCTTATTGAACTTACAAGGGGAACGTAGATAATTTTTTATCAGTGATATATAATTGTAGTTTTAAGTATAATTTTGTTAGTTTAGTTTTTTTAGAAAAGTTAGCACGTTTTGTTGCTTTAAGTTTGAAGAAAGGTGATAGTATATCTTTAGCTGGGGACTTAGGTGTTGGTAAGACTACTTTTGTTAAGTTTTTAGTTCATACATTAGCTCCGTATGAGGATGTAGGTAGTCCTACTTTTAGTATTATTAATGAATATCATTCTAGTAAATTTACAATATACCATATTGATCTTTATAGGGTTAATTCCTTATATGAGGTATATGATTTGGGGATAGACTGCATCTGTGGTGATGGAGTGGGAATTATAGAATGGTCTGGTTTGTTAGATGATATATTAGATTTTAACTTAAAGATAAATATAAAATATTCTACGGAAGACAATCTTAGAGATATTGAAGTTTTTGTTAATGATGGCAATAAGTATGATATTTTTAAGAATTTGTAAATCAATGTATATATTTAAGTACATGAGGAGTAGTATCTAAGAAAACTCTTTCGAATATCAATGTTAGAAATGTGTTATATTAATCGACTAATCTTTTAATTGGTGTGATTTTTGTTATTCAAACGTATTAGTGGTTTTTATATGTTGAAATACTTCTTTGAACTTAATAATAGTGTCTTATCAGAGACACTAATAAAATAATCAGTAATAATATTATTTGTTTTCTATTAAACTCTACTTGACATGTTTTATAAATTAAAATTTATACTATTATTTAGTAGTTTTGTGATGCTTGCCTGCAATACTTAAATTATAATATTTTTCATTATGATACGTTAGAGTACTGCAGCTTTTAAAAGTACTATAGTATTCTACAGTTGTAAAAAGCTTTACTTTGAAGTTAATACCATATTGATCAAATTGCCTTCCTTTCTTGGTAAGCTTTCAGGTTTTGCAATATCAGCAGTATCTCTTATTAATCTTTCTATAATCTCCATTCCAACTTCTGGATGAAGTATTTCCCTTCCTATAAACCTTAGTGATATTTTTACTTTATCACCTCTTTCTATAAATCCACGTAACATGTTTAATTTTACGTTATAATCATTATCTCCAATATTAAGCTTGAACTTGAGTTCTTTTACTATTATGGTTTTCTGTTTCTTTTTTGAGTCACTTATTTTTTTCTTATGGCTGTATCTGTATTTACTATAGTCAAATATTTTACATAGAGGATATTGATCATCATGTACTATTTCAACTAAGTCTAAATTAACAGCTTTAGCTCTAGATAATGCGTCTTCAATGTCTATAACTCCAATCATAACACTATTTTGATCGACAAGCTTTACTTTTTTTGCTGTTATCATTTCATTAATTTTGTTTTTATTAGAGAATTTTTTTGTTTTCAAGTCTTATACTCCTAACTAAAATTTACTAGATGCTAGCACAAGTTAATAATGTTTTCAACGCTTTATCAATATGCATGACATACTGTTTGTTAGACGCTAGATAACGTATAGACACAGAGTTTTCCTCAACTTCTTTTCTACCTATTATCCAAAACACAGGTATCTTCTTATGAATATGGTTCCGTATCTTGTAGTTTATTTTTTCATTTGTAGTATCTAGTTCTACTCTTATGTTATGTGCTTCAGCTTTTATTTTTAAAGAGTTAGCATAATCAGTAGCGTCTTCACTTATAGTTAATATTGATAGTTGTATAGGAGCTAACCACATTGGAAATTTGCCTGAATAATGTTCAATCAATATTCCTATAAATCTTTCAAAAGTACCTAAAATAGCACGATGTAACATTATTGGATGGTGTTTTTTTCCATCACTGCCTATATAGTAGGCACCTAGCCTCTCAGGTAGTACGAAATCCATTTGTAAGGTTCCACACTGCCATTCTCTACCAATAGCATCTGTTAATACGAACTCTAATTTTGGTCCATAGAATGCTCCATCTCCAGGATTTAAAACGTAACTTAAATTAGCAGCTTCAACTGATTTCTTTAATGCTGCTTCAGCTTTATCCCATGTTTCATCACTACCAGCTCTGTTTTCTGGGCGATCTGAAAATCTTACTAAGATATCAGTGAAACCAAAGTCTTTATAGACTTCCATGAGTAAATTGCAAAATTTTAAAGCTTCAGATATGACTTGACTTTCTGTGCAGAAAATATGTGCATCATCTTGAGTAAAACCACGAACTCTCATTAATCCGTGTAGTGCCCCTGATGCTTCATATCTGTGGCATGTTCCAAATTCTGCCATTCGTATTGGTAAGTCTCTGTAACTTCTAATTTTTGAATTAAAAATTTGTATATGACATGGACAATTCATCGGTTTTATAGCTAAAGTTTTATCTTCTGCTTCACTTAGAAACATATTTTCACGAAACTTATCCCAATGTCCTGATTTTTCCCAAAGCTCTTTATTTAGTAGTATGGGAGTTTTTACTTCTATATAGCCATTGCTTTCTAGTTTTTTTCTTATGTGTTCTTCTATAATACGATAAATAGTCCACCCTTTTGTATGCCAGAATATTTGACCGCATGCTTCATTTTGGATATGAAATAACTCTAATTCTTTTCCAATTTTTCTATGATCCCTTTTCTCTATTTCTATTAAGTTATTTAAGTATGACTTTAGTTCTTCTTCATTACGCCATGCTGTACCATAAACCCTTTGTAACCTTTCATTGTTTGAGTTACCTTGCCAATATGACCCAGATACTTTTGTTAATTTAAAGGCTCTTGATGTTTTTGTTGAAGGTGCGTGTGGTCCACGACATAAGTCAGTGAAGTTTCCTTGTTTATAAACAGTAATGTTTTCATTGCTTGGAATATTAGATATTATTTTGACTTTGTAGTCTTCTCCTATGCTCGAAAAAAACTTTATGGCTTCTTCTCTAGACCATACTTCGCGTATAAAACTTTCATTTCTATTTATAATTTCTATCATTTTTTTTTCTATTACTTCTAGATCATCACTAGAAAAGGTGTGATTTGTTGCAAAATCATAGTAAAATCCATCTTTAATAGTTGGTCCAATAGTTATTTGAGTATCAGGGAAAATTTCTTTTACAGCTTGTGCCATGATATGTGCAGTGTCATGGCGTATAATTTCAAGTGCCTCTTCACTGTTTATTGTTATGACTTCAAAGGTACAATTTTCTGTAATTTCTCTTGATAGATCGTATGATTCCCCATTTACTTTTACAGCTATTGCTTGCTTTTTTAATTCTGGAAATAAATCGTTTACTACATCATGTCCTTTGACTCCACGGTAGAATTGCTTGGATGAGTTATGATTAAAATAAATGTTTATCATATTAATATTTCAACTATGAGTTAGTATCTAGTCTTTTTAGTCACAATTTTATTTTTTTTTATTATATCTTAATTTTAGGTCTGTTACATTGTATTTTTTAATTCAATTACTATACTCAATGAGCTTTTATAGCAAATTTAAAGAAGATTGCAGTTCTTACAACTACAGCATGTGTTCTTAGTATAACAAATTCTGTGACTAAATAACTATTATTATAAGTTAAAAGATTTTACGCAATTATATCATAGAAGCTATAGAAAAATATAGATTTCTATTATTAGTTGTAATCTATAATATTTACAGCTCATTAGCTTAATATGTTTATGTTTTTTTATTATTATGTTGATTATTGTTTTACTTAACTTAAGTGGTTACATAGACTTGTTTATAGTTTCTATGATATTATTACGTGATGATAGAACAAGGAATGTTAGAAAAAGCTAGAACTTGTGTTTCTAAGCTGATAGAAAGCAATTCTAAATTAGTGATAGCTGAATCATGTACAGCAGGATTAATGTCTTTTTTATTCTCTTGTATTCCAGGAGCATCAAAAGTGTTGGATTATAGTTTTGTTGTGTATTCAAATGAATCTAAGACTAAATTTTTAAATATTGATAAAGATCTTATTGATGAATATGGGGCTGTGAGTTCAGAAGTATCTGTTTTAATGGCAGTTGGTGTTTTAGAAAATTCAAAAGCTAATATATCTATCTCAATTACTGGATTTGCTGGTCCTGCTGTTGATGATGAGCAAGTAGGGTTAGTTTATATAGGCTATGCTTCAAATATAGAAAGTGATTATAAAAAATGTTACTTTAATGATATGAGTAGATATGAAGTGCAAGTGTCATCAGCAGATGCAGCTATGGATTTTCTGTTATATAAAATAAATAAAAACTGAAGCCCTGAATATTGATATGTAATGAATTATACCTTAGCAAATACATCACTACTTTATCACTATAGAAGAAGATTTATATAGTTTAACCTTTTTCAATAAATACTTTAAGGAAGTTAACTGCAGATTTTGTACAATGTATAAAACTTGAAAACTTATAAAAAATAACACATGTTACTACTTGCAAGCTTTCCACTTACAATAGTAACCACAATGATGCTATATAAGTTTAAGATAACTTTTTTGTTCTATCATTACGTTCTTTTATTCTTGCAGATTTACCAAACAAACTAAGCATATAGTAAAGTTTTGCTCTACGTACTCTACCAAATTTGACAACTTCTATAGATTCTACTATAGGAGAATATAAAAACACTTGTAATTGAATACTTTCATTATAACTTATTTTCCTTAAAGTGAATGAAGAGTGTAACCCGTTATTTTTTCTTTTTATACATACTCCTTCAAATATCTGTAAGCGCTCACTTACTCCATCAAAAATTCTCATTCTTACTCTTAGTGTATCACCTGAACTAAACTTTGGAACTTCTTTATTGGACAATAAATTCATTTGTTGTTCATTGAACTCCTTAAGCAAATCACTCATATATATCTCCATCTATGGTACTAGTCAACTCAGGACGCCTTTGCTTGGTTATACAGTAAGATTGATTAGCTTTCCAAAGATTAATCTTTTTATGATTTCCAGAAAGTAAAACATCAGGAACCTCTAACCCCCTCCATTTTGCTGGACGTGTGTACTGAGGATATTCTAACTTGTAGCTTGAAGTAAAGCTTTCATCACATATGCTTTGTGTATTATTAACCACCCCAGGTATAAGTCTGACACAAGTCTCTATGAGGGCCATACAAGCAACTTCTCCGCCAGATAATATATAATCTCCAATACTTATTTCATGAAAATCATAAAAATCTAAAATTCTCCTATCTATTCCTTCAAAGCGACCACATAGTATAGTTATATTAGAAAAATGTGTTAATTGTCCAGAAATATCTTGATTTAATTTTACTCCACTGGGAGACATGTATATCAGTTTTGTATTTTTGTTCTTACTTAATACCTCATCTATTGCTGATCCTATAACATCTGCTTTCATTATCATTCCAGGACCGCCACCATAAGGTCTATCATCTACGCTTTTGTGTTTATCTTTTGCAAATGACCTTATATCAATAACGTTAAGATTCCAAATACCTTTATTTAAGGCTCTACCTATTACTGAATAGTTTAATGTTCCTGGAAACATCTCTGGAAATATGGTTAAAACGTTAACACTAAATGTCACTGCTATTTCCTATAACTTCTGGTGGATTTATTATTATATATTTTTCTTTGACATTTATATAAGGGAATATACCTTTTGTAAAAGGTAGCATAGTACTTTTTTTTGAATCAGAAAGACATATTTCTATAATATCACATGATCCAAAATTATGAACTTTCTTTATATTTCCATAAACATTTTTGTTTTCTAAGATAACATTTAATCCTATTAAATCGTTGTGGTAGAATTCGTCATTTGTAAGATTCGGTAATTTGTTTTTTTCTATAAAGAGCTTTTTGCTTCTTAATAAATCTGCATCATTTTTTGATATTATGCCTTTGATTTTTGCAATTATTATGTTTTGTGATATGATAGATATTACCCTTATTTTATATGTGTTTTTCCCATCAGTTAACGGTCCATAAGATGTAAAATTTTCAGGCTTTTCTGTGAAAGTTCTTATCTTTACATATCCGTTAATTCCATGAGATGATGTAATTATACCAAGGCATATAAGGTCATTTTTCATTATAATGTGTAAACTGTAACTTTATATATAATATATGCTATGTGTAATTAGCTCAATTATAATTTTGTAAATACTAACTTTTTAAGGTTATTTTGACTCAATAAATAGTTGATTGTATTTATGAAAATTATGTATCTTTAGTGTTGTCAATGATTTTAATATTGATGTTTATACTTAAGTTGTTTTCTTTAGCTTGTCTAGTATTGAGTTAAGTTGCTGTGTGTTATTGTATTTTATAGTAATACTGCCTTTGTTTTTTAATCCGTTTATTTTAATTTGTAAATTTAATATTTCAGATAATGATTGCTCTAATTCTGTTAGATTTTTTTGGGTTTTGTTCTTATGTGGTTTTTGTAAATTTTTGATTAATAACTCAGTTTGTCTTACATTTAAATTTGAAGAAATAATTTTTTGCGCTATTGCTTCTGGTTTTTCTGTGTTTATTAAAGCTCTAGCATGGCCAAATGATATGAGTTTATTGTTTATCATTAATTTTATAGAAGGTGGTAAAGATAATATTCTTATCATATTTGTAATATGACTACGGCTTTTACCTATAGTAGAAGCTAAGTCTTCATGTGTATACGAGAAAGTATTTGTTAAGTTGAAGTATGCCTCAGCTTCTTCTATAGGTGTTAAGTCTTGTCTTTGTATGTTTTCTATAATTGATAATTCTAAACACTGATTATCACTTATTTCTTTTACAATCACAGGTACTGATTTTAATTTTGCTAATATACTAGCTCTCCACCTTCTTTCTCCTGCTATTATCTCATAGCCTTTTTTGTGTGGATTTTTCCTAATGATGATTGGTTGTATTATACCATGTTTGGAAATAGATTCTGCTAATTCTCTAAGGGATTCTTGATCAAATGTTTTTCTTGGTTGTGATGTGCTGGGATTTAATAAGTTTATTGGCATTGTGAGATGAGTATCAGTACTAATGTTGGCAATGTTATTGTTAATTTCTAACGTGTTATTTCCTATTAACTCAAAAATGCCTTTCCCTAATCTTTTTGTCATTTTGAACACCTATTGTTTTTTTGTTTATTTAGGATTTCTTTTGCTAGATGTATATATGCTTGAGAACCTGCACATTTAAAATCGTAAATTATAGCAGGTTTCCCATGAGATGGTGCTTCAGATAATCTTACATTTCTAGGAATAACTGTTTTGTATACAGACTCTTTTAAGTATTTTCTAATGTCTTCTTCTACTTGTTCACTTAACTTATTTCTTTTGTCATACATGGTTAAGATAATTCCTTCTATTGATAGAAATGGATTAAGATGTTTTTTTACTATTTCTATGGTTTTTATTAAGTGGCTAAGTCCTTCTAAGGCAAAGAATTCACATTGTAAAGGAATTATGATTGAATTTGCAGCTATTAATGCATTTACTGTTAGTAATCCTAAAGATGGAGGACAATCAATAAAAATATAGTCATATGGATTTTTTGCTTCATATAAGGACTTTTGTAAAATAAATTCTCTTTGCTGTACTTGTGTTAGCTCGATTTCTGCTGCAGATAAATCTACTGTTGATGGTAGTAAGTGTAGGTTTGGTATTTCAGTTTTTACAACAGCTGCTGATATAGATAAGTTATTAACTAACACTTCATATACTGTGTTTGTTCTTTGTTCATAGGTTATTCCAAATCCAGTGCTGCTATTGCCTTGAGGATCTAAATCTATTAGTAGAGTTTTTTTATTTACTATAGCAAAAGCTGTTGATAAGTTTATACTGGTTGTGGTTTTTCCTACACCACCTTTTTGATTTACTATTGCAAAAATTTTGCTCATACAGATAATTTACATGTTTTTCAAATTATATACAAGATCGGACTGGTGTCACTGAGTTTTTTATTCTTAAACATTGTAAATGTGAATATAGTATGAACTTTAATTATGAATTGATAATAATATGGTTTTTTGTAGATTTTTTATTTGAGTAGTATGTTTCACGTGGAACATAAGGGTTTTTTATTCCTAGTTTATCTAGTAACTTAATTTCAATAGATTCCATTATGTATTGATCTAGTGGCTCTTCATGATCATAATCTAAGATATGTAATAATCCGTGAATAAGCATATGGGATGTATGATGTTCTAACGGTATATTTAAATCGATGGATTCACTTATAAGAATGTCTAATGAAATAAAAATTTCTCCTAAATAACAATTCTTATTTAATTTGTTATATGGGAATGATAATACATTTGTTGGTTTATCTTTTTTTCTGTATTCATAGTTTAATTTTTGCAATAATTTATTGTTTGCTAGTACAACAGAAATTATAGGCTTGTATTCATAAATATTTAGGTCTATTAAGGAAATATTTATGATATTTTTAACAAAACTTTTTGGCTTATTTATTATGTTATACCATTTTCTATAATAAACATTGATTTCAATCACAGGACAGTCTCACTTAATTGTAATATGCAATTCCATTCTTGTTCTGTTACTGGAGAAACTGATAGACGTGGTTGCTTTAGAATTAACATGTTTTTTAATGTAGGGTTTAATTTTATATCTTTCAAAAAAACGGTCTTATTTAATTTTGTATGTGTTTTGACTTCAACAATACCAAATTTATTATTTGTATCGGGCAGATAAAATTCTTTGTCTATGGATACAATTCCTATTATTCCTTTTTCTTTTCCAGAATGGTAAAAAAAAGCAAGATCATCATACTTCATTGTTTTTAGATAATTTTGGGCTTGATAATTTAGTATATTATCCCATACAGTAATTTTATCATGTACCATATTATCCCATGAGAAATCATGCGGTTCTGTTTTTAAAAGCCAGTAGAACATTACACATTATTTTTTTCTTAAAAAAGTTGGGATATTAAATGATTCTTCATCCCAATATTCATTTTTATTAAACTGTATATCATAATCTGACTCAAAAACTTTGTTACTAGATTGTTGTTTTTTTTCTTTATGATCTTGTTTTTTGATATGACTTATAGAATTAATCATATCTTCTCCTGGATTACTTGGTTTATAATAAGCAATTTCATTGTCTAATGGGTTAAAAGGTTTATTTGATATTTCAGATATATCACTATGGGTTCCTTTGTCTTTAAATGTACTTTTGTTTTGTATTACTACTTCTTCATTATCTATTCCTGTTGCTAAAACAGATACTCTAATTTTTCCTTCACTTTCTTTGTTAAATGTTGATCCAAATATTATATTAGCGTGACTGTCTACTTCTTCCCTGATACGATTTGCAGCTGCATCAACTTCAAACAAAGTCATGTCTAACCCACCGGTTATATTGATTAATATACCTTTTGCTCCTTTCATTGAAATGTTATCCAATAAAGGATTGGATATAGCTGCTTCAGCTGCTAATATGGCTCTGTTTTCTCCTTCAGCTTGTCCTGTACCCATCATAGCTTTACCCATTTCGCTCATTATCGCTCTAATATCAGCAAAATCTAAGTTAATGAGTCCTGGCATTACCATTAAATCAGTTATACCACGAACTCCTGTATGTAATACAGTGTCTGCAAGCTTAAATGCATCTGCAAATGTTGTTTTTTCATTGGCGATTCTGAATAAATTCTGATTAGGAATTACTATCAGGGTATCAACATATTTTTGTAATTCTTCTAATCCAAGTTCTGCTGTTCTCATCCGGTGTGCTCCTTCAAAATGAAAAGGCTTTGTAACAACTCCTATGGTGAGAATTTTATTTTCCTTGGCAACTCTAGCAATTACAGGAGCAGCTCCTGTTCCTGTTCCACCGCCCATTCCAGCAGTTATAAACAACATATTACTGTCTGAAATTTCTTCAATAATTTCATTTATTGATTCTTCTGCAGCACCTTTACCTACTTCTGGAAGTGATCCTGCCCCTAATCCTTTTGTTAAGCCAATACCTAGTTGAATTTTCTTTTCTGATAAAGAAAGTTCTAATGCTTGTGCATCTGTATTAGCTATTACGAAATTAACGCCATGCAGGTTAGATTGTATCATGTTATTAACAGCATTACCACCAGCACCTCCTACACCAAAAACTGTAATTCTTGGTTTTAGTAGAGATTGGTCTGGTAAACAAATATTTAAAGACATACTGAGCACATAGTAAAGATAACTTAATATACTACGTCAATAAAATAATGCAAATAATTTGATAAATATAGAATAAATTAAGTATGTATATTAACTAATAATAAATTTATGACATTACATGTTTGTATTGATATTAATCATTTAAAAGTGTTTCTACATATAAATAATTGTGCAATGTAAAGCTGAATTTTAGTTGAAAATTGTGATATATGAAAACTAAGATTGTGAAAAAGTATTCTCAATATATTGCCATGTTAATATTATGTGAATTCAATTAACAGGAAGATATCATCTATGGAATGTATAAAAATTCGAAATGTATGAATAAATACATTTTTATAATTAATATATGTGGATAATTTTCCATAAAATAAATATTTATGTTAATTTTTTAAATTATGATGTATTATTTAACTAAATTATATTAATGAACAGAGGTTTTATTATGAGAACAGATAATGCTTTTTTTGATGTTGACTTTTTAATTCAACAAAGTGGTCATTCTAATGTTGATATTTATCATGGGACAATATATCTCGATGATAATCCAGCAGGTGGTTGTTATGCTAGTGGAGATATTGTTAATGCTGCGACAGGAGATAAAGGTACATTGAATATAATAAGTGATATTATGAATGGATATTATGAGAAATGTAATTTGAACATTACTCTTGAACATTATGATCCTATTAAAGATATTAATAATACTACATCAATGGATAAGATTTTTCTGGTGTCTATCTTAAATGGACTGGATATGGCTTTGTTAATTGAAGAACATAGTCTACTATTAATGGATCCGTCGAGAGTAGAAGTTAGTAATGAACCTGCTATGGCTGTTCTTGCATATGAAAGTGGATTTGTAGGTGAACTTAATAATATGGTTAATGTGGTGAGAGATATTTTTTATCAAAATGAGGATTTTGATTTGTCGGGAAAACCTGGCTATTAATATATAAGTTTTTATTTAAAATAAATGCTGAGAATATGAGTGATTAATTGGTGTGTAGATTGTTATATTGATAACTCAGGCACAGTTTCTTTGTTGCTTATGTTGATAACATTATACTTGTTATAGTAGTTTGTATTCAATGTAATAGTATTGTGTATTACATAAGTAAAATTGATTTTTAAAGGGTTTTTGTATAGATGCGTATTGTTTATCTATTGAAGTAGCAGTAGTGCGGTTTCTGTTTTGATATAAAAGTGTCAGATACGTACCTTAATTGGTATTTTTGTAACTTTATAAAATCGAAAAGATTTTTGAGCTTGTTATAACCATGATATAATTTAGCCATAATTTTCTTTTAATTAAAGGGTTTGAAATTTGTAATCTTCAAAATAGTAAGCAATTGTTTTTGTCAACAGTATATAAGCAGGTTAACGTTAAGTACCGTGGCAATGTTTGAATTTTTTTCCTGATCCACAAGGGCATTTTTCATTACGTGAAATTTTAGAATGATTAATGTTATAGTCTGTTTTTTGTATATCACTTAACTCTATATCAAATTTTAAGTAAGATAGTCTCTGTATTATTAATTCGTAGAACTTATTCATCATATTCTCAAGCATAGAAAATGCCTCAGCTTTAAACTCATTTAATGGGTCTTTTTGTGCTATAGATCTTAGATTTATTCCACATTTTAGACTATCCAGTGCAGCAAGGTGATCTCTCCATAGATAATCTAATGACATTATCATGACTTTTTTCACTATATGATTCCATACTTTTTGATCTTTAGATGTTAATTCTTCTATTTTTTGAGCGAAATGTTCGTCGACGATTTTGTTTAGGTATTCTAAAACTTTGTCTGTACTTTCAAAATTACTGATAATCCTATAATCCAGAGTGATATTATATATTCTTGTAAATTCAGATGATAGTGCTTTGTATGTATCATCATCCAAATTATAATACTTGTCATGTATTATATTGTTAACTATATCTCTGTTAAGATCTCGATATATAATTGAAATGTTGTAAGAATCATTGTCTAAAATTTGATTTCGTTGCTCAAAAACGACTTTTCTTTGCTCGTTTATTACGTTGTCGAATTTTAATAAAGACTTTCTAATATCATAGTTTCTTGATTCAACCTTATATTGTGCTTTTTCAATAGATCTGCTTATCAGTGTGTGTTGAATAGCTTCATCTTTTTTCATGCCTAATTTTTGGAGAACTCCTTTTATCTTGTCTGATCCAAATATTCTTAGTAAATCATCATCTAATGATAAGAAAAATTTAGATAACCCTGGGTCTCCTTGTCTGCCAGATCTTCCTCTTAATTGATTATCAATTCTTCTGCTCTCATGACGTTCTGTACCAATTACACACAATCCCCCAGCTTGTATTGCTAGTTCCTTATTTTTTTTTACTTTTTCTGCAAGTTGTTTATATTTTATTTCCATTGCTTCTTTATCTGTAGTATTAGCAATAACTGCTTTTGCTAACATTTTTAGATTTCCTCCAAGCTGTATATCTGTGCCTCTACCAGCCATGTTTGTAGCAATAGTAATTGTTCCAGGTATTCCAGCCTGTGCTATTATGTATGCTTCTTGTTCATGATAGCGTGCATTTAATACAGAATGTTTTAATTTATTTTTTGTTAATAACTTAGATAGCATTTCCGATTTTTCAATGCTTACTGTTCCTACTAGTACAGGTTGCAGTTTGTGATGACATTCTGAAATGAATTTTATAACAGCATTGAATTTTTCTTCTTCTGTACAATATATATCGTCGTTTAAATCTATCCTTTGAACAGGTATATTTGTTGGAATCTGCACAACTCGTAAGTTATATATTCCCAAGAATTCTTCTGATTCAGTTATTGCTGTTCCAGTCATACCAGAGAGTTTTGTGTACATTCTGAAGTAATTTTGAAATGTAGTAGAAGCCAATGTTTGATTTTCACTGTTGATATTTAGTTTTTCTTTTGCTTCAAGTGCTTGATGCAATCCATCTGAATATCTTCTTCCATCCATCATACGGCCTGTAAACTCATCTATGATTACTATGTTGCCATTTTTAATTATGTAATCCTTATCTAGGGCAAACATTTTGTGTGCACGTAATGCTTGAGTAATATAGTGCATAATTATAATGTTATCGATGTCATACAAGGATGTATTAGAAGAAATAAGATTATGTTGAGTTAATAAATTTTCAATTTTTGTTATTCCAGCTTCAGTTAGGAAGATATTTTTACTTTTTTCTTCTAGCTCATAATCTTCTCCTGTTAATTCATATATCAAATTGTCTATTTTTTTGTACATTTTAATATCTTGGTCGACTTGTCCAGAAATTATTAAAGGAGTTCTTGCTTCGTCTATTAATATTGAGTCAACTTCATCGACTATTGCATAATTAAAACCTCTTTGTACCATGTCTTTTTTAGAGAATTTCATATTATCACGTAGATAATCAAACCCCAAGTTATTGTTTGTTGAATATAATATGTCACAGTTGTAGGCGTTTTTTCTTTCTAAGTCGTTCGTATCAGTTAATATACAGCCAACTGTTATTCCTAATGCATTATATAACTCTCCCATCCAGTCAGCGTCACGTTTTGCTAAATAATCGTTTACTGTTACTATATGTACTCCTTTTTCTTCTAATGCATTTAAATATGCAGCTAGTGTTGCTACTAAAGTTTTTCCTTCACCCGTTTTCATTTCGGATATCATTCCTTTATGCAAGACTATTCCACCTATGAGCTGTACATCAAAATGCCTCATATTTAGTACTCTTCTTGATGCTTCTCTTACCACAGCAAAGGCTGGTACTAAGATGTCATCTAAAGTTTTCCCATTTTTAAGTTCTTCCTTGAACTCTATGGTTTTGTATTTTAATGCTTCATTAGAGAGAAGTTGAATTTCATGTTCTATTGCATTTATATCCTGAACTATTTTATGAAATGATTTTATTACCCTGCTATTTGTCGAGCCAAATATTTTGTGTGCAATACTAAGCATAATTAAATTAATATTTAATTTATTAGGTTGTGAATTATATGGTTAAATAAGACAAAAGTACAATAAAATTAGCAACAAGGCTGTGTAAATGTTCTTTGTATTTCATGTGCTGTAAAGAATCATGTATAACGTAATAGTTTTCATACGTTTAATTATATATATTTAAATATGTATAAATGAATGACTAGTACTTAAATTGCATAATGTGTTTATAACCCAGTATTAAAAAAGCTTTTTTAGAAAGGTATCATTAGTATATGTAAAACTAGTTTTTTTGCATAAAATACCCAACATACTTCTTCAAGGCATCACTAACTGTAAAGCAGACGCTTACGAAAGATAAGCATCCACTTTACTAGCATTCAACACTAATTAACTTAACTTTAATAAAAAATAAAAGCATCTAGAAAAGATATTACTGATTTTGTGTTACTTCATCATTATCAGCAGGTTTCTCATTTTCTACTGGCTTTTTTAAACTATGTAATGACACTGTAATATTTTCATCACCGAAAGTAATGTGATTTCCTTCAACATGAAGTTCTGCTTCTCCAGTGAATGAATGTAAAACAGGAAGTTCTGGATGAATTATACATTGTTCGAATAAGTAATGAGCAGTATAATGATTTCCTGGATTGTCACCATTTCTCAATATATCTCCGGAGAAATGACCAAAAGTTCCAATACCATTTTGTAGTTCAAGTCCAGTGTCAAAGGTACCTTCATTATCAAAAATAACTTGTCCTGTATACTCTGTTCCGTTTGCATTAATGTGAATGTCGAATTCATTACCGAAAATATCCATTATGGCCTACCTAAATTTATTAATAATCATATTATATCTTATAAGGATAATAAAACAATATGTTTTATTTGATATGAAATACAAGTTATCAAAAATCCTAATTTTTTTCTTTGATATCAAAAATAATATGTATTTTAATTTACTTAAGATGTTCTATATTTAAATTTTTAAGTATAAATGTATTCTATACTACGTAACTAATGAAAACTAGAATAGAAATAATTATATAATTTTGAAACAACAAAAGCTAGATTTTGTCTGTAAGTGAATGGTAATGTCAGTATTATGATTTAACTTAATTACCGTACCTGCTTTTAGCCTGCTGTATTGACTATATATATTTTATATGTTAAGGGTAAAATTTATAGTTATAAAACTTAGTACCTTCAATATGCCTTATTGAATTGGTAAACTTTTTTGCCAACAACAAAAGGCATAGGCCAGTTTTTTATACATAAAAGAATATATTGGTTATTCTATAGAATGGTTTTTATGTATTACCTTTATATAATTTAAACATGAACTTATCATATCCTCGTTTAGTACTATAGAAGTATCACCTTTATTAAAAACCAAGGCATGATTTTCTTGATCAAAATTAACTGCAAATTGTCCTGTCATTAATTTTAATAAATCTTGCTCAGCATTATTTTGATGTTGTTCAAATGTGAAGTTAACAATGTATTGATTATTTGTGGATGTGGGAGATAATGTAAATAGAAACTTAGAAATACAATTGTTGTTAAAAATACAACTGTTATTAGGCAAACTGGTTAGACTGGAAGCGCTAGAAGTATCAAATGTACTATGATCTGTAGCATCTGCTGAAATTTTTATTTCGTTGTAGAGTTCTAGGTCATTCATTATTGTACCTCACATGCAAATGATGTGTGTATAGTCTATAACAATTAGTATATAAAAACAATATATCTCCTTGCTTTTTTTTATTAAAGGATTGCACTATTATTCATATAAACATTAAATTTATCTAAGTTTTATAATAAGAATTATATTTAGTTTTGAGTTTCTGATAGTTTTTTACGGGGTATTACTAAACTAAAATAGGGTAAAATATTTATGGTAGGGTTGTGATTGATTTATAAGTTTCAGTATCAACTGTAATGTAGTTTTATGTGTTTGTATATGGCTTTACTAGTTGATTTAATGAATGTTTTGTATATAAATTTTCTATTCTATAATTTTAATCATGTGTAGTGATTGTTTATGTTATATGCAAATTAAGAGATATATTGGTCAGATGTATAAATGAGTTTATCTTTGTTGTATTATTAATATTTGTATTATAGAGTGTTAATTATTATTATTGCTAGATAAGTTAGTTTATGAAGTGTAAGATTGTAAGAGTTTTGGTAATAATATTAGTACCTTCTTACTGTGTCTCATATCCATTGAATGTATCAGGTATTTTTCCAGTAGATCAAGTTTATGTAGATTAAATGCTTCCTCTTAACATATTAAGGTTTTTTGTAACTGAAAACATAATAAGTATAAAAGAGTTGCATGTGTGTGAAAAAGGGTAAAGACTAGTATTTAGTTAAATAATGATAAAGATTTTAATAATTTGAATTTCTCAGGTAGGTATGTTTCACAATATAACAACAATGTTTTTTAGTTATCTTTTGTATTAGGATATTTATTTAGATTTTAACAATTAAGACTTGAAGAATCTTGTGAGAAGTTTGATATTAGAGATACTTAGGAGACATTTGACTGAGTAATAATTATAAGCATTACTTGGTAAGATCTAAATACGTGAAATAGTGGGATAGAATATTGTTAAGCTATAGTAGATATTTGTTATGATTTGTAATGCCAATATTATTTTTCATCTTATATAGTTATTGGAAGGATATTACTGAAATTTTTGACTTAATAAAATGTAGGCTTTCTTTCACGGCAAATGGGAATCAATGACTTAAATGTCTTAGGATATTTATCAATCCATATTGTCATAGAATGATTGATAAATGGAATAATATTTTCTGATACAATATCCCATAGCTTCTTGTTTGTCTCACCTTAATGTTTGAGTAGTAGCTAAGTTCAATGGTGTATCTTTTGTAAAATTTATCAGAGTTAGGTGGGAGATCTACATACAATTGATTCCTGGTTAAGAAGTGAAGTTCTGCATTGCTGATTTATATAATAAGTATTCTTTATATGTAGTTTATATATTGCGAAATAGAATTATGTACAATTACTTGACTTGGCATGGTTTGTCATAGTAAATTACCGTAGTTTACCTTGTTATTAATGGATTTACAATGAATTATAAAAAATTTGTTATAGGTGTTGCATTGAGTACATTGCTTTCTTTTCTACCTTATAATGCTTTTTCTGGTACAAACATTCCTGAAGGAGGGAATGGGCTTTATATAGGTACTCAGTATAGAGTTGGTGTTCCTAATTTTAGTAGTTTTTCAGTACAAGAAACACTTCCTGGGCTTACAAAGAGGATTTTTGCTTTAGGTTTTTCTGAGTCTGATATTACTACTCATAGTGGTTTTAAACAAGTATATAACCCTACATATGCAAGTAATTTTGCTGGTTTTAGTGGTGTTGTTGGGTATTATGTTGACGATTTTAGAATAGAATTTGAAGGTTCTTATGAAAATTTTGAGCCTGAAAGACAATGGTATCCTGAAGGAAGCGAGAGTTACAAGTTTTTTGCTTTATCTCGTAGTGATACTATGGCAGAGAATAAATTTATAGTGCTAGAAAACAATGGAGTTATGAATAAGTCTCTTAATGTGAACTTTTGTTATGATGTTGCGCATGGTTATGTTACTTTGGCCCCGTATGTATGTGCTGGTGTTGGTGTAGATTATATAAAATTTTTAGGCATATCCTTACCTAAGTTTTCTTATCAAGTTAAGTTTGGTGTTAACTATCCTGTCAGTGTTAATATTATGTTGTTTGGTGGAGGTTACTACCATAAGGTTGTAGGTAACAAATATGAGAGAGTAGAAATAGCTTATCATCCTAGTAGTTTTGCTGATGTTCCTAAAGTTACTTCAGCTTCTGCTACTTTAGGTACTGACTATTTTGGTTGGGAAGTTGGTATGAGGTTTGCATTGTAGGATTTTATTAAGTATGAATTTCTTGTAATTTCTATTGTGGGAATTAGATAGGTTTCCTATTTTGTTTATACCACACTAATTTCTTATGTAATCATAGTGTATTTAGTACTGATTTATTTCTGCTACAGTTATGCTTTTGTATAGCTGTAGTTAGAGAAAATACCAAGTAACACACTGTTACTTTTGTAAAGGTTTGATGGGGGAGCTATACAATAAAACAAGCTTGATAATAGTGACTCTTTGACAATTAGGTCTACAATACTTATATAACTAATAAGCAGTATTATAGAATTTTTGTTTATTTTTAGGCTAACAATTACAATGTGTGTAGTAGAAAACTAAGTTTATGAATACAATGTAATTGTTAGCATGTTTATAACATGTGCAAGTCTGACTTTTGTGTTATATACAAACTTAAACAGACATGCATTATTAAATTAGAAGGCAAACCTCCCTCCAAGTTCTATACCGAAATGGCATACATTTAGTGTGACTATTGCAAAGTGGTTTCCTGCAAGAGTTGATCCACTAGGTACTATGGCAGGAACGTCTTTAAATTCATTTCCTATTACCTTATGAAAATGTCCACCAACAAACACAGAGGTTTCTGGGCTTATAGAATAACTTAAGCCTAACTTCCCTTGATAAGAAATCTTAGGACTTGTAGCTTCAAACATAGATACTAAGTCGGTACCAATACCTGCACATATGTAAGGAGAAAAAGGTATTCCATCTGTTGTTACATCATAGCATGCATTTAACATAAATGATATATCGGATAAACCTTCATTTTTTAACACAACAAACTTGTTTTCTGCAATTGTTGCGTCGTGAGACAAAGCGTAATATCTATGAGCTTCATTCTTGTAGTTATTACCCTGATTTTTAACATCAAACGTTTCATAAGATACTTCAAATTCTACTCTTGGACCACCCATTGAATAACCAATAGCTCCTGCAAAGCCTAAAAATGGGTTATTTTCGTACTTGAATGAATAATTTGAAATTGTGAATACACTTGTTGGACTAGTGTTAGATATTGCAGCTCCATTCCAATCTTGTTTTAAGCCAAATGTTTTAGCTGTTGCATTTTTTTCCTCTTTAGCTGAAAATACTCCAAAGTGAGAAGCACTTGGCATATATTTCCCGCTGATATAGAAGTTACCACTAACATTACTATCCTGTATTGGATCAGAAAATGATACTCCAGGTAAGAAAGATATTAATGATATTAGTGCACTTTTTATAAAAATTCTTTTGCAATTCATACATAACCTAATAGTGACAAATAAACTAACAATAGTAGAACTATAAAATAAAAGCAAGTCAGAATGTAGGTTTTGATATGAAATATTGGTTATTTTTGTAAGAAAAATTTAATATATTATGCAAAACTGATAATAATGCAAGGCACCTTAGTTTTAGGTATCTTAATATGTACATAATTTTGTGTGAAAATAGCAAAAAAATATAATGGGTTTATTTAATAAGTTTTGTCCCCCCCCCCCCCTATTATTGCTACATTCTTTTGCCACTATTTTCTTTTTTGTCTGCAGCAATAATGAAAATAATTTTAGATCATTTTTAACATGTGGCAACAACAAAATTAGAAGCTAAACCTTCCTCCAAGTTCTATTCCAAAATGACATACACTTAACGTTACTATTGCCATGTCTGGAGTTGCTGTTGATGAAGCGAAAGCCTTAAGAGTAGGGATGTCTTTAAATTCACTTCCTATAGCTTTATGAAAGTGTCCACCAACAAATACAGAAGCTTCTGGACTTATAGAATAACTTAAGCCTAATTTTCCTTGATAAGAAATTTTAGGATTTGTAGTTTCAAACATAGATACTAAATCAGTGCCAATACCTGCACATACGTAAGGAGAAAAAGGTATTCCATCTGTTATTATATCATAACATGCATTTAGCATAAACGATATGTCAAGTAGTCCTTCGTTCTTTAGTAGAACGTATTTATTTTGTTTTGCTTTTCCAGAATTATCTTCTTGACCTAAAGCACAGTATTTATGAGCATCATTTTTATAATTATTACCCTGATTTTTAACATCAAATGTTTCATAAGATACTTCAAACTCTACTCTTGGACCACCCATTGAATAACCAATAGCTCCTGCGAAGCCTAAAAATGGGTTATTTTCATATTTAAATGAATAACCTTTATTATTAAAATCATCATCAATATGTGTTCCTCCTACACCTGTCCAATCTTGTTTTAACCCATATAATGCTACAGTAGGATTTTTTTCCTCTTTAGCTGAAAATACTCCAAAGTGAGAAGCACTTGGCATATATTTTCCACTGATATAGAAGTTACCGTTAGAGCTACTATCTTGTACTGGTTCAGAGAATGACACTCCAGGTAGAAAGGACATTAATGACATCAATGCTGTTGTTATAAAAATTTTTTTGCAATTCATATTACACACCTAAAATAGTGAAAATAAGCTAACAATAGTGGAAGTGTAAGGTAAATGCAAGCTAGAAGGTAACTTTTTATATAAAATATCTGTGATTATTGTAAGAAAAATTTAATATATTATGCAAAATTGTAATAATTGGACTTTGCATTAGTAAGTTTTGTCCCCCCCCCCCTATTATTGCTACATTCTTTTGCCACTATTTTCTTTTTTGTCTGCAGCAATAATGAAAATAATTTTAGATCATTTTTAACATGTGGCAACAACAAAATTAGAAGCTAAACCTTCCTCCAAGTTCTATTCCAAAATGACATACACTTAACGTTACTATTGCCATGTCTGGAGTTGCTGTTGATGAAGCGAAAGCCTTAAGAGTAGGGATGTCTTTAAATTCACTTCCTATAGCTTTATGAAAGTGTCCACCAACAAATACAGAAGCTTCTGGACTTATAGAATAACTTAAGCCTAATTTTCCTTGATAAGAAATTTTAGGATTTGTAGTTTCAAACATAGATACTAAATCAGTGCCAATACCTGCACATACGTAAGGAGAAAAAGGTATTCCATCTGTTATTATATCATAACATGCATTTAGCATAAACGATATGTCAAGTAGTCCTTCGCTCTTTAGTAGAACATATTTATTTGCTGTAGGTTTGGTAGTGCTATCTTGTTGGGTTAAAGCGCAGTACTTATGGGCATCGTTTTTATAATTATTACCTTGATTTTTAACATCAAATGTTTCATAAGACACTTCAAACTCTACTCTTGGACCACCCATTGAATAACCAATGGCTCCTGCGAAGCCTAAAAATGGGTTATTTTCATATTTAAATGAATAACCTTTATTATTAAAATCATCATCAGTATGTGTTCCTCCTACACCTGTCCAATCTTGTTTTAACCCATATAATGCTACAGTAGGATTTTTTTCCTCTTTAGCTGAAAATACTCCAAAGTGAGAAGCACTTGGCATATATTTTCCACTGATATAGAAGTTACCATTAGAGCTACTATCTTGTACTGGTTCAGAGAATGACACTCCAGGTAGAAAGGACATTAATGACATCAATGCTGTTGTTATAAAAATTTTTTTGCAATTCATATTACACACCTAAAATAGTGAAAATAAGCTAACAATAGTGGAAGTGTAAGGTAAATGCAAGCTAGAAGGTAACTTTTTATATAAAATATCTGTGATTATTGTAAGAAAAATTTAATATATTATGCAAAATTGTAATAATTGGACTTTGCATTAGTAAGTTTTGTCCCCCCCCCCCCCTATTATTGCTACATTCTTTTGCCACTATTTTCTTTTTTGTCTGCAGCAATAATGAAAATAATTTTAGATCATTTTTAACATGTGGCAACAACAAAATTAGAAGCTAAACCTTCCTCCAAGTTCTATTCCAAAATGACATACACTTAACGTTACTATTGCCATGTCTGGAGTTGCTGTTGATGAAGCAAAAGGTTTAAGAGTAGGGATGTCTTTAAATTCACTTCCTATAACTTTATGAAAATGCCCACCAACAAATACAGAAGCTTCTGGGCTTATAGAATAACTTAAGCCTAATTTTCCTTGATAAGAAATTTTAGGATTTGTAGTTTCAAACATAGATACTAAATCAGTGCCAATACCTGCACATACGTAAGGAGAAAAAGGTATTCCATCTGTTATTATATCATAACATGCATTTAGCATAAATGATATGTCAAGTAGTCCTTCACTTTTTAACAATACGTAGTTATTCGCTGAAGCGTTATTCCCAGATCCTGTTTTATCCAAAGCGCAGTATTTATGAGCATCGTTTTTATAATTATTACCTTGATTTTTAACATCAAATGTTTCATAAGACACTTCAAACTCTACTCTTGGACCACCCATTGAATAACCAATGGCTCCTGCGAAGCCTAAAAATGGGTTATTTTCGTATTTAAATGAATAGCCTTTGTTGTTAAATTCGTTGTCGTTGTGTGTTGTTGATGATACCCCACCCCAATCTTGTTTTAACCCATATAATGCTGCAGTAGAATTTTTTTCCTCTTTAGCTGAAAATACTCCAAAGTGAGAAGCACTTGGCATATATTTTCCACTGATATAGAAGTTACCGTTAGAGCTACTATCTTGTACTGGTTCAGAGAATGACACTCCAGGTAGAAAGGACATTAATGACATCAATGCTGTTGTTATAAAAATTTTTTTGCAATTCATATTACACACCTAAAATAGTGAAAATAAGCTAACAATAGTGGAAGTGTAAGGTAAATGCAAGCTAGAAGGTAACTTTTTATATAAAATATCTGTGATTATTGTAAGAAAAATTTAATATGTTGTATTATCTGATATAGAAAGGAAAAGTGTACTTTCTTACTAAAGCCAACATACTAAGATATTTATAGTAAAAATGAAACACCTTTCATCAGAAAAAGCAGAAACACACAAGGGAAAACTTGAAATAACTTCACATTTTCCCTATGATATGAATTGCTAAGTTTTTTTACTGTTTATTATGTGTAACAGTAAATAAATAAAGCTAGAAGGTGAATCTCACTCCAATTTCTCCACCAAAGTATCCAGTGTCAAGAGTTACTGAAGCGGATGTAGTTTGAGGAGCTTCACTTAATAGTACAGGTGTTATTACAGGTATCTTGTTAAACTGATTTCCTATAACTCCATGATAATATCCTCCAATAAATGCAGAAACTTCCGGTGTAATCGGATAACTAACACCTATTTTTCCTTGATAAGCAAATTTTAAGTTAAAATCTTTAAATATACTTATAAGGTCTGCTCCTATACCTGCACATGCATATGGTATAAAAGGTACTCCTTCAGCTGTAATATCATAACAAGTATTAATCATTAACGACATGAAAGTTATATTCTCGTTTTTAAGTACCACATATTTCTGATCTGCTACTGTATCTTCACGAGACAGCCCAAAGTACTTATAGTAGTCACTACTATCACTGTCATTACTCTCAGGATTTTGTGCATTAAATTGTTGGTATGCAGCCTCAAGTTCTATTCTTGGTCCATCCATAGCATAACCAATACTTCCTGAGAACCCTGATATTAAATTACTACGAAATTCAAAAGCTGGATCTGTTGTCGTGAAATCACTATGGGTAGCTATACTTCCATTTTTCTTTAATCCAATAACTTTTTTAGTAACAGAAGTTGTTCCATTAATAGGAGTTTCTTCAGCTGAAAATTTTCTAAAATGTGATATACTTGGATTATATTTTACACTAATATAGAAGCCTTCTTTGTTATCGTTGATTCCTGTGTCATTAGAAGTTACAGGATCTGCAAAAGACTGGTACGGTAAGATTGACATTAATGAGATTAATGCGCTCCCTACAAAAATTTTCTTATAATTCATGTTAATAAACCTTTTATAAAAGATAATCAAAATTTAAGAATAATAAAAGAAGTAAAGAAAAGCAAGTCTAGAATACAAAATTTCTTTTAAATTTACAGTAAAAGTAATTGATATTTAAAATAATTAGAGAAAATTTTTAATAAAAATTTACAATTAATTTTACTAATTGGTTAATAAAATATCATTAAAGTATACTTTTATAGTCTTATTACATCGTATATTTATTGTTATAGAACATCAATCAATACTTTATACATTTATCTATTAATAATGGTGTATGTTCTAATAAGTAAATCTATTATCTTAATTCTTTATATTATAACATATATTAATAAATATGGAATGGTAAATTAATTAAAATTTATTTAAAAATCATTCTAGCAAAGCAGAATACAACTTGATAGATATTGTTTGAAATATTAGGAGGAAGATCCTTAAAAATATGTACTATATAACTTAAAGCTTTTTTGTTAATAGGATATAATTTTATTATTAATTTAAAACTAGAAAACCTGTATATACTTAATATACGCTACCTTTATTGTTAAGTAACCATTGAATAATGAGAAACACTATTAGTTTCTCATTATTTCAATAGTTAAATGGTTAGAGTGTGAATCTTATTCCAACTTCACTGCCAAAGTATGCGACATCAAGTGTGGCAACTGCTGATGTAACTTTAGGAACGTTTGCTAAATCTTGAACGTATTGAACATTCAAATTTTTAAACTTATTGCCTATTACTTGGTGATAATATCCGTTAACAAATAGATTAATTTTAGGGAATAGCTGATAGCTAATACCTAGCTTACCCTGATAAGCAAATTTCACATGTAAAGCATCAAAAAACTCTATGGCATTTATACCCATTCCTACACATATGTAAGGTGAAACCGATAACTCATCTAGAGAAAAATCATAGCAAATGTTGGCTATTGTAGCTAAAATAGATAGGCCGTCATTTTTCATTACAGTATGGAAAACACCTTGAGGTGCAGAGGTACTTTTATTTTTTGGCTGAAAACTACTACTTTCTAAATCACGTGCTAAAGCAAAGTAGCGATAAGCATCCTTTACTTTTGTATAGCCTCCAGGATTTTTTACATCAAATTTTTCATAAAATCCTTCTACTTCAATTCTTGGGCCTTCAGAAAAAGAATAACCAATAGCTGCATTAAAATTAACAGCATTGTCTTGAAATTCTACAGTATAAGGAATATTGAAATGCTCTGGTTTACTAATACCTTTATCTCCATTAGCAGTACCAATTTCAACAGAATCAATGTCTTTTTTAAGAGCTATAAGCTGCTTCGTAGCAACATTTGTTTCTTTTACTGAGAAATTGCTGAAAACAGATACACTAGGTTTGTATTGTCCGCTAATATATATCCCGAAATGTTTTTCAATTTTATTATTTACAGTTTCTGAAAACGATATGTTAGGTGATGATAATAACAATACCAATGCTGTACTTATTACAATAAATTTGTTTTTCTTGCTCATGAAATTTCCTGTATTTAATTAAATTAGAATATAAACCTTGCTCCAATTCCACCACCAAAGTATTCAATATTAAGTGTAGCAACTGCTGATGTAACTTTAGGTGCATCATTTAATTTATAAACATGTTGAACATTTAAATTTTTAAACTTGTTGTCTACTACTTTATGATAATAACCATCAGCAAATAGGCTCACATTAGGAGATAATGAATAAGTAATGCCTACTTTACCTTGGTGTGCAAACTTAATATGCAATGCATCAAAGAACTGTATAGCATCTACACCCATACCTATACACATATAAGGTGATATTGGCAAACTACCTAAAGTAAAATCATAACAACCATTGATCATTGCAGATGAAATGGATAACCCGTCATTTCTCATCACAACATGATAAATACCATTTGGATCACTACTATTTTTGTTTTTTGGGTGAATTGTAGTACCTTCTGTCTCACGTGCTAAAGCAAAGTAGCGGTAAGCATCTTTTACTGTTGTATAATCTCCAGGGTCTTTAACATCAAATTCTTCATAAGAACCTTCTAATTCAATTCTTAAGCCTTTAGAATAGAAGAATCCAACTGCTCCGCTAAAATTGGCAACATTATCTTGGAATTTTGGCATGTAAGGAATAGTGAAATTGTCTGGCTTACTAAGCCCTTTGTCAGCATTATTTTGACTAACCTCAACAGAATCAATATCTTTTTTCAAAGCTACCAACTGTTTTGTAGGGACATTTGTTTCTTTGACTGAGAAATTACTAAAAACAGAAACACTGGGCTTATATTGTCCGCTAACATATAACCCTAATTTATTAGTATTACTATTTATATTTTCTGAAAACGATATATTAGGTGATAGCAATAAGTACATCAATGCTGTACCTGCTACAATGAATTTATTTTTCTTACTCATGAAACTCCCGTATTTAATTATAATTAAAATGTAAACCTTACTCCAACCTCACCACCAAAGTATCTGACATTGAGTGTAGCAACTGCTGATGTAACTTTAGGTGCATCATTAAGATCAGCTACGTGCTGAACATTTAAGTTTCTGAATTGGTTACCTATTATTTGATGATAATAACCACCGGTGAATAGGTTAATATTAGGAGATAATGAATAAGTGATGCCTAATTTACTTTGACAAGTAAGTTTAATGTGCAATGCATCAAAAAATTCTATAGCATCTACGCCTATACCGCCACATATATAAGGTGATACTGGAAAATCATTGAGAGAAAAATCATAACAACCATTAATTGTAACAGACGTTATAGATAGGCCATTATTCTTCATTACAGTGTGATAAATACCAGTCGATTTGTCTTTGGGTTGAGTTGCACTATCTTTCATTTCACGTGCTAAGGCAAAATACCGAAAGGCACCATTTAATGTATAACCTCCAGGGTTTTTAACATCAAATTCTTCATAGGATCCTTCTATTTCAATTCTTGGGCCTTCAGAAAAGGAATAACCAATGGCTGCATTAAAATTAACAGCATTGTCTTGGAATTCTACAGTATAAGGAATGTTGAAGTGATCTGGTTTACTAATACCTTTAGTGGCATTGGTGTCGACCTCAACAGAATCTATATCTTTTTTAAGAGCTATAAGTTGCTTTGTAGGAACATTTATTTCTTTAACTGAGAAATTACTAAAAACGGAAACACTAGGTTTATATTGTCCACTAATATATAATCCGAAATATTTTTCAATACTATTGTTTATAGCTTCTGAAAAAGATATATTAGGTAATGATAACAAATACACTAATGTTGTGCCTACCACAATAAATTTGTTTTTCTTGCTCATGAAATTTCCTGTGTTTAATTAAATTAGAATATAAACCTTGCTCCAACTTCACCACCAAAGTATCCGACGTCAAGTGTAGCAATTGCAGATGTAGCTTTAGGAGGGTTTTGCAATTCATAAACGTGTTGAACATTCAAATTTTTGAATTTATTGCCTAGTACTTTATGATAATAACCATCAGCAAATAAGTTCACATTAGACGATAATGAATAGGTAATGCCCACTTTACCTTGATGTGCAAACTTAATATGTAATGCATCAAAAAACTGTATAGCATCTACACCCATACCTATACACATATAAGGTGATACTGGCAAACTACCTAAAGTAAAATCATAACAACCATTGATCATTGCAGATGAAATGGATAGCCCATCATTCTTCATTACAGTATAATAAATCCCATTTGGTGAAGTAGAAGTCTCTTTATCTTTTGGTTGAGTTTCACCAGTTTTTGTATCACGTGCTAAAGCAAAGTAGCGGTAAGCATCTTTTACTGTTGTATAACCTCCAGGGTCTTTAACATCAAATTCTTCATAAGAACCTTCTAATTCAATTCTTAAGCCTTTAGAATAGAAGAATCCAACTGCTCCGCTAAAATTGGCAACATTATCTTGGAATTTTGGCATGTAAGGAATGGTGAAATTCTCTGTCTTACTAAGCCCTGTGGTAGCATCTTTACTAATCTCAACAGAATTAACATCTTTTTTCAAAGCTATCAACTGTTTTGTAGGGACATTTGTTTCTTTTACTGAAAAATTACTAAAAACAGAAACACTGGGCTTATATTGTCCGCTAACGTACAACTCCAATTTATTAGTATTACTATTTATATTTTCTGAAAACGATATATTAGGTGATAGCAATAAATACATCAATGCTGTACCTGCTACAATGAATTTATTTTTCTTACTCATGAAACTCCCGTATTTAATTATAATTAAAATGTAAACCTTACTCCAAGCTCACCACCAAAGTATCCGATATTGAGTGTAGCAACTGCAGATGTAAATTTAGGAGCACTATCTAAATCAGCTACGTGTTGAACATGTAAATTTTTGAATTTGCTATCGATTACTTTATGATAATATCCATCAAGAAATAAACTAACTTCAGGGGATATTGAATAACTGAGACCCATTTTACCTTGGTAAGCAAGCTTAACGTGTAAGTCATTGAAAAATTCTATAAAGTCTCCTCCTATTCCTGCGCATATATAAGGCGTTGCTAATATACTATCTGGCTCAAAGTCATAACAAACATTTAGCATAACAGATGAAATTGACAGCCCATCGTTTTTCATTACAGTAAACTTTCCACTCTGAGGATTGGTGTTCTCCATAGCACGTGCTAGAGCAAAATATCTGTATGTCTCTACAACAGATCCTTCAGGATTTTTAACGTCAAATTCTTCATGAGAAGCTTCTACTTCAATTCTTAATTCTTTAGAATATGAATATCCTATAGCTCCGCTAAAACTAATAGCATTATCTTGAAATTCTGCAATGTAAGGAAAATTAAAATTTATATTATTAGCAATATTAGTGCTATTGACAGCACTGATGTCTTTTTTAAGTCCCACTAATCGAACAGTATTAAGATTTGTTTCCTTAACTGAGAATTCACTAAAATGAGAAACTGCTGGTCTGTATTGCCCTCCGATATATAACCTAGGTTTGAAATAAGTGTAATTACTTGTATTTTCTGTAGAAAATGCATTAGATAGCAATAATAAATTTGCTATGAATGATACACCTATTGTAAAAAAGCTTTTTTTATTACTCATAATATTCCTTTAAAATGTGAGTCTAACTCCAATTTCGCCACCAAAATAACCAATGTTAAGTGTAGCTACTGCATATGCAGGTTGAGGATCTGTGTCAACTACATGTCGGATATTTAAGTTATGAAATTGATTGCCTATAACCTTGTGATAATATCCATCGACAAATAAACTTGCTCTAGTAGCTAAATAATAATTAAGACCTAACTTACCTTGGTATGCTAATTTGATATGCAATGCATCAAAAAACTCTATAAAATCTCCACCGATGCCAGCGCATACATAAGGTGATATTTCTAAATCTTTTAAAGAAATATCATAGCAGCCATTAAACATAACAGAAGCAATAGATACACCGTCATTCTTCATAACAATGAATTTTCCAGAAGCAGGACTATTATTTGTAACTTCTCTAGCCAATGCAAAATATCTATAAGTGTCTTTTACTACACAATCTCCAGGATCTGTAACATCAAATTTCTCGTAAGAACCTTCAAGCTCAAATCTCGGACCTGTAGAATCAGAATAACCAATTGCTCCACTAAAGCTAGTTATGTTATTTTGAAATGTCACTTTATAAGGAACATTAAAATCTGTATTAGTGTTAAAATGATTAATAGAGAGAGCCTGATGTTTTAACCCTATTAATTGAACCGTATCATGATAAGTTTCTTTAACTGAGAATTTGTTGAAATGAGAAATTCCTGGTTTATATTGCCCGCTTATATATAATCCAGAAGATTGACTAGTAACATTATTGTTAACTTCTGAAAAAGATATGTTAGGCAACAGCAATAGGTAAGCTAAAGTTGTTCCTATTGTAATAAATTGTTTTTTATTCATAAAACTCCTTAAAATATAAACTTTAACCCAAATTCACTGCCAAAATACTCAATATTGAGAGTAGCGACTGCAGAAGTGGCCTTAGGTGCTTCAGTAAGATTTACAACATGCTGAACATTTAAATTTTTAAATTGATTGCCTATTACCTTATGATAGTATCCATCAGCGAATAAAATAATATTAGAAGATAACGGATAACTAATGCCTAATTTTCCTTGATAAGCAAATTTAAAACGTACAGCACTAAAAAATTCTATAATATCCCCACCAAACCCTGCACATATGTAAGGTGATATCTTTAAGTTATTTAAAGAGAAGTCATAACAACCATTAATTATAATAGAGGCGACAGATAAACCGTTATTTCTTATAACAACGTACTTGCCTGTGTCAGGATAATTTTGACCACTGGCTATTGCCCTTGCTAAAGCAATGTACTTGGCTGCTTCATTTATTGTATAATTGCCAGAATCTTTAATGTCAAATTTTTCATAAGATCCTTCTATTTCAATTCTTGGTCCTTCTTGAGCAATATACCCAACAGCTCCATTAAAGCTAATAGCATTATCTTTGAATTTGGCATTATAAGGAGTATCAAATTTTGTATTTGTTTTTATGTCTCCTGTAATGGAACTAGCATTTTTTTGTAATCCAAGTAACTCTTTAGTGTCGGTATAAGTTTCTTTAACTGAAAAATTACTAAAATGAGAAACAGTAGGTTTATATTGTCCACTAATATATAATCCAGTACGTTTAATATTCTCAGAAATATTATTTGATTCTGAAAAAGATTGTATAGGTAAGCATGACATTAGACATACTAGTGCTAACCTTACTATAGAAAACATTTTTTTACTACTCATAAGAACTTTCCTTATTGTTTAATATATTTCTTACTCGAGCTCTACCACTAAAACCTCTAATACTAGGTATAGATGTTATTACTAGAGTATTTTTGTTATGTTGATTTATAAGATGGCTACTATCAATTCCTAACTTATATTGATAAATAAGAATCATATATAAAGCATCAAGGAAGTGAGAGCTTTTGATAGTAGCAATGTGTGTGTAGCATGATGTTTCAATGTTTCTCAGAGTACCATGAAAAATCTTGAGTATGATATCATAAGGGCTTTTAATACAAAGAAATACCCTATAAAAAATTTGTAATTTTTGATGAAACTTTAGAGATTCGCTATCTAGGGATAACTTAGTATAATTAAAGCTAGTAATAACATTTTCAACATTTATTAATTTTTTTGTGTTAGCATTAAAAATGTTAACCTTATAAAGCCCAATAGTATGTATAATAAAATCTTTAATGTTGCTGCTCATACCCACAAGCATTAGGAAAATGTAAATATAAAAAACAAATAACAAAAGTATTAAAACATACCTTACTGTAATAAATTTTTCCTTATGTATCATAGCAAGATTACCTTGTTATATTATTAAAATATAAACCTTACTCCGGCTTCACCACCTAAATAAGCAACATTGAGTGTAGCTACTGCAGAAGTCATTTTGGGGAATTCACTGAGTGCAACAACATGATTAACATTTAAATTTTTAAATTTATTCCCTATAACTTTATGGTAATACCCATTGGCAAATATGTTAATTTTAGAAGATAAGTGATAATCGATACCTAGCTTACCTTGATAAGCAAATTTAATGTGCAAAGTATCAAAAAATTCAATAAAGTCCTCACCGATACCTGCACATATATAAGGTGATACAGCTAAATTATTGAAAGATAAATTATAACAACCATCAATCATAATTGATGTAATAGACATACCATTGTTTTTCATAACTGTGTATTTAGTAGAATCAGGATTATTCCCGCTCATACTACGTGCTAGCGCGAAAAATCTAAAAGCATCCTTTGATGAACAATCTTTAGGATCTTTAACATCAAATTTCTCATAAGAACCTTCGATTTCAAATCTTAGTCCATCTGGATAAGAATATCCAATAGCTCCACTGAAGCCTGCAACATTATCTTGAAATTTTACAGTATATGAATCTTGGAAATTTGTATTAGTTCCAAGAGCAATAGAAGTTGCATCTTTTTTATATCTTACTAATTGTTTGGTACCATTATTGGTTTCTTTGACTGCAAAATTAGTAAAATGAGAAACTCCTGGTCTATATTGTCCTGCAACATATATACCACTAGTACTGTCACCTATATTATGATTTACAGCTGAGAAAGATTCAATAGATAAAAATGACAGTAGAGATGTAAATACTGTTCCTATTATAGTAAAGTTTTTGTTATTCATAAAAAATTCCTTTGCTTAATTACTTTAAAATATAAACCTCATTCCAACTTCACCACCAAAATACCCAATATTGAGTTTAGCTGTTGCAAAAGTAATTTTAGGTGAGTCTTTAAGTATATATGGATACTTAACATGTAAATTTTTAAACTGATTATTTATAACCTTATGATAGTAACCATCAGTAAAAATACTGATAGAAGGAGATATTGTATAGTTAATGCCAATTTTGCCTTGACAAGCAAACTTAATATATGTTGCTTCAAAAAATTCAATGAAATCTCCACCAATACCCACACATACATAAGGTGATATTTTTAGATTACTAAAAGAAAAATCATAACAACTATTCATCATAACAGATGCAATAGATATTCCATTATTTTTCATAAAAGTATAATAAGATGTTTTGCTACTATCACCATTACTATGTGTTTTCGGATAAAATTGATTAGCTTCTTTTTCACGTACTAAAGCAAAATATCTACTAGCATCTTTTACTGTGCAATTTTTACAATTTACAACATCAAAATTTCCGTAAGAACCTTCTAATTCTAATCTTAGTCCTTGTCCTGAATAATAACCAATTGCACTACTGAAATTTGTAAAATTATTTTTAAATTTTGCAATGTAAGGGATATTAAATTTTGTATTATCCTGTAATATAGCTTCTGTAATATATGTAACACCAGTATTAAGACCTGCTAAGTCCACAATTTTGTTATTTTCTGCTACTGAAAAATTTTTAAAATAAGGGATACTTGGTTTGTACTGTCCACTTATATACAGCCCAACCCTCTGAGTAATTATATCGTTGTCTATAGATATTGTAAATGACTGAAACGGAAAAAGAAATAACAAAAGTGCTAGTACTGCATTTACAAAGTTAAGTTTTTTTACCATAGATATAACCTTACTTAATTAAATATAAACCTTACTCCAATTTCACTGCCAAAATAACCAATATCAAGGTTAGCTAATATAGGTGTAATTTCTTCAGAAATGTTAGAACTGGCTACATGTTGTATGTATAAGTTTTTAAATTCATTACCTATGACTTTATGATAATATATATCAGAAAATAATAGGATATTATTGTTTATTAGATAACTCACTCCAACCTTTCCTTGATATGCAAATTTAAAATATGTTGCATTAAAGAGCCCTATAAAATCTCCGCCAATACCTGTGCATAAATATGGAACTGCTGATGTGTGACTAATTGAAATATCATAGCAAGTATTAACTATAATAGATGTAATGGATAATTTGTTATCTCTTGGGAAAGCAAAGCTTTGAAGATTTGTATTGTATATCTCAGAGTAATATTTACTTGAACTTATTATTAATGATTCATTAGAATTTTTGATATAAAATTTTTCATAAGAGCCTTCTGCTTCGAGTCTTAACCCTCTAGAAGAATAACCAATAGTTCCGCTGAAACTAGTGGTGTTATCTTGAAATTGTAAATTGTAGGGAATGGTGTTATGAGTATTTGATTTTAGGATGCTGCTTAGATTGGTTGTGATATTTTTTTCAGATTCTACTGAATTTTTTATTTTAGAATTAGCTTCATGTATTGAGAAATTCCTAAAGTGAGAAATACTAGGCTTATATTGGCTACTGACATATACATTAGAAGCTTTTGTGTCTTTTTCCATATTATCTATTAATGCTGAAGAAGACTTTGCAGGTAGTAATAAAATAACTAATATTATTGTATGCATTACTATATAGTTTATTTTATTATACATATTTTTCCCTTAATCTTTTAAAATATAAAACTTAACCCAATCTCACTGCTAAAATGTTCTAAATTGAGAGTTAATAATGCAGTAGCATCTAACTGCTCGTGAGTAGTAGTAGCACTAATATTATTTTTTAATGATACAGGAAGAAAGACTGGTAAAAGCTTAAATTTATCTCCTATAACTTTGTGATATTGCCCATTAATAGACAAGACTAGGTTTGAAGTAATGGGATAACTAATACCAACTTTTCCTTGATAGGCAAATTTTATTCTCATAGCATCAAAAATTTCTATAAAGTCTCCACCAACACCTAGACATATATAGGGTGTAAAACTTTTATATTTTGCTTCACGGCATAAATTTATTATATTAGATATAATAGATATACCATTGCTTTTTGCTATAATGTAACCCTGATTGTAACCTGATGTTGTAGTCTCTTTTAAAGGCATAAAACCGTGTAACAAATGACGTGGTATAGCAAAATATTTATATCCTTCTTTAGCTTGATAATATGCAAGACGCTTTGTATCAAAATTTTTATAAGAGCCTTCAAATTCTACCCTGAAATTTCTTACTAATAATCCAATAGACAAACCTAACCCTAATAAATCATTTTTATAAGATTTATAAGAATCAGTTTGACGAGTCGTAGAAAAATTATAATTATTATTTAAACTATTAAGTTCAGTATTTGCTACAAATTGACTTAATCCAACTGGTTCTGCTGAATCAAAACCAGTTTCCCTAATATGAAAACTCTTAAAATGTGGAACAGTTGGTTGATATTTTATTGTTATATAAGACCCATCTATATTGTTGTTTTGATATACTGAAAAAGCAAACTCTGGCAATAACAATATAGATAATGATATTATAAGATTTAAGTATGACTTCCACATAAATGCAACCTACTATTTAAGAAATAAACCTGACACCGACACTACTGGTAAGAAAATTAATGTTAAATTTTGCTGATATAGTAGTAAATTGTAAATCAGTAGGGTAATCCACTAATAAATCAGAAAATTGATTATCGAAATGCCCATGAAAAGACCCATCGATAAAAAATGCTAAATTTGAGGATATAAAATAACTAATACCAACTTTAGCTTGGTAAGCAAACTTGAAATTTGTTTGATCTAGAAAATCAATAAAATTACCACCAACTCCAAGGCATAAATAAGGAGCTATATTGCTTGCTTTCTTTAAAGTAAAATCATAACATGCGTTAACTACAAAAGGAGATAAAGTAATACCTGTATTTTTCATGCAATAATGTTTATGTTCCACATGTCTTTTATTAGTCGTTGTTATTGTAGGTATCAATGCAAAATACTCGTTAAAATTATCATAAAAGTATCCAGAAGGAGCTTTTATATTGAATTTCTCATAAAAAGCTTCAAGCTCTATCCTGAAATTGTCCAGAGAATATCCTACAATTCCACCTGCTCCCAATAAATTTTTTGTGTATGCAGGGTCATAAGGTAAGGTAAAATTACTATTATTCTTTAAAAGATTAAATAATGTAGTATCTTGTGTCATATAAGGTAAAGTACTTCTATGTTCTTGTGTTAAAGATGCCAATCCCTTTATATTACTGTTAGTTACTGAAAATCTGTTGAAATGTGGAATTCCTGGTTTATATTCTCCACCTATATAAAAATAACCTGAGTTATTTTTAAAGGAATCATTACCTATAGTTGCAAAGGATAATGAAGGTAAAAGAAATATTAAACATATTAATATAAGAACCTTTGCATAACTCATAATAAAACCTTAATAATTATAACTAAAAAAATAGAAGCGTATCTTCCCTATAAAAACATCACTAATACTGATTGTTATACGATTAATAATGTGTTTACCTAGAACATGACAATTAGCAGGAAAATTTCTTAACTTGTTTTTTGTTGTTTTATTGTAACCTGCACCTGCAGTAGTTCTAGCATTAGCAAGAAAACTAAAATAGAGGACCTTAGAATTAATTAACCTAATAACATCAAAGATTTTGAAAAAATTTCTGTTTACATGGAAGTGACTTGATACTTTGCTACGATCACAATTATTTAAAAATGTTGAAACATTATCACTTATAATAAATTTTCCTGATTTTGCTACCGGAAAATTACTTTTATAATGAAAATATTTCAATGAAAAATTGATAAAGCACTTTGCCTTTAACTTAGACAGCCACCCTATAAGGCTATTGCTATATTTTGCAATAAAACAAAATAACACTATGAACAATAAAGCATAGCCTTTTAACTTTTTATTATTCATAGCATAACCCTCTAACACACTGACTTAATAAGCAATAAACACACTAAAACTTTATTTTATACTTATATACATATAAAGACAAATACAAATTTGTCAAAAAATATTTTTTATAATACAAACTTTACTCCAAGACTTCCACCATAATATCTAATACTTAACATAGCTGTTGCCAATACTTTATGATCATGATGCTGATCACATGTATGATATTCTAGAATATTTTCAAATTTTTGACCAAATAAACCATGATAATAACCCTCTGCGAAAATTGAGATCTTGGAAGAGATAGGATAGCTCACTCCTAATTTTCCTTGATATGAAAATTTTGTAAAATACGTATTCAAAAAATCTATTATATCTACTCCAAACCCTAAACATGAGTATGCTGTTATATTGTATTTAAGAGCATCTACATCATAACAAACGTTAATTAAAGCTGAAGTAGCTTCAACGCCACTATTTATTAAAACAGCATACTCATTTGACTGGGGATAATAATTATTCTGGTCTATGTGATATGCTATAGCAAAATACTTTGCAAGATCAGCTATTTTGTAATCATCATTGTTTAAATGAAAAACCTCACCAGAAACTTCGGATTCTATTCTAAGGTTCTTGTTATAGTAGTATCCAAATACACCTGAAAAACCCAAGAGGTTGTTTTCATAGTGTGGATTATATTTCATAGTAAAATTGCTGTTGGTTTTTATACTAGTCAATATATCACTGAATAAATCCTTTTTTAAAGCAAAAATCCCTAGAATATCAATTGGACTGCTGTCTTGTATAAGAAGTTTTGATATGTGTTGCCTAGCTGGTTTATATTGAATACCTACATATGTAGGATTATGATCACTGAGAACCAATGCTAAAGAAATATGTGGTATAAACAGCATTAGCACAACCCACAAAAAAAACTTCCTATCACCCATATACCTAAACCCTAATAATTATTTTTAAAGAGCTACATATTTACAATTAAAACAAATAAATATAGTAAAAGAGTATTAAGCCAAACTAATAATGTGTTTACAGCATAACTAAATATTTGTTATAAATGTGAAAATATGGTAATACACAGTAACTGTTTTATTCTATAAAAAGTATTTAGTCAAATAAAAACTAAATTTTAAAATATCAAATGAACTAACTTAAGATGGTGTTCATAAAATGTGTATTTAGATAGCTGATATAGAAAACTTTTCCTTTGATAATGGAGTTTATTGTTTCTTTCTACGGATCTTTTTCTTGAAGTGTTGTTGCAAATCCCCCTATGCTAATAAGTCCTAACCCTAATTTTCACTTTGTTGTTGTAGTAAAAGTAATAATTGTTTGGTCATCCTTCTATTAATCATAATAAAACTTTATCATACGATGAATATAAGAATTTATATTCCACTATGTAAAAACTTACTTTAATATATTAGAGATAAGGCAATTATGGCTATAGGATAAATCTAAGGCCAATTTCAGCGCCGTAGTTATCTGCATTAAAATAAGCTATAGGTTCTATATGTTTTGGTGCATCTTTCAGTTCAATAGGATACTGAACTGATAGGTTACTAAAAGAATTGTCTTTCATTTTTATATAATATCCATTAGCAAATACAATAGTTTTTGCTGACATTAAAAACCCTAAGCCCAGCTTAGCTTTGAATAATGTGTGAATGTTTGTTCCTCCTAAGAAATTGGTTATTCCTTGTCCTATGCCAATACAAGCACTTGGTACTAGGGAAGAACTGCTAATTATCATATCATAACAAGCATTAAATATTAGAGAAATGACCCTGAACCCTTCATTTTTTATTACTACATAATTTCCATTGTCACTATTTTTCATAGCATCTTCTTTACATAATGCAAAATACCTGTGGTTGTCCTGATACGTATGTTTTTGTTTATCAACATCAAATTTTGTAAATGCTCCTTCTAGCTCAACTCTAAGGCCTCCTCCTGAATACCCAATAGCTCCTGAGAATCCTGTATAATTTCTGTTATATACAGGGCTATAACCTTTTGTAGTATTAAATTTGTCTTTATTTGTAAAATCTGGCGCTTCATTAATGTCTTCTTTTAGTGTAAATAAGGTTAATTCTTTTTCTGTATTATCATTTGCGCTATATTTTATAGATATCGTACTAAACTTAGGAAAATCTATATTGTAATGTCCGCTTGCATAAAAACCAGACATCTCACTCTCGTTAGAAAAATCAATAGGAGTTGGTGATGCAGATCCATTACATGCAAATAATGTTATGAGAGAAAATATAATCCCTACAGCTGAGAATCTAATCATAAATATTATCCAAATAATATAATAATTTCATACTAATCAAAATCACGTTTCAAGTCAAAAATAATACTCCAACAATATACAAATAAATTTTTATTAATGTATTATACAATAGTGCATGACTTATTTACCTTGTGTTAGCATTATAAAAATACTTGCTAATGCACTTCAAATTATGCATTAGATAATATATAAGCCATTGCAGTGACCATAATATAACTATAAAGGCTTTTTATTGTTATTTATTCAATTTCTTAGCATACTTTATATTATTGAGGTGATTGTATAATAACTTATTGTTTACTATCTAAGGATAATGCCTTAACCAGATTATAAATTATGTTACGTACTTTTTCATTTTTTATACAAGTATATGCTCTTACCATCATCAAAACTTCTTTACTATCTATCTTGTCATCGTGAAATTCTGGTATGAATTTTTCTTCATTGTCTCTAAGTATAGATGTGCATGCAACAGTGTGATCACATGCAATATTTTTTAGATCTTCTTGTAATTTTAACATTATATCTCTTACTTCAACATTAAGCACAGTTGCAAGTTGGTATAGCCTGCTAATAACTATGCGATTTGTCCCTTTCTCGTATTTTTGTACTTGTTGAAAAGTAATTCCTAATTTGGTTGCAAGCTGATTTTGACTCATACCTCTCATGATACGTTGTCTTTTTATTTCTTTTCCAACGCACTCATCAACAGGATGAGGTCTAACTTTTATACAATTTTTTTGCTCTTTTGTGGATTCTATTTCTTCTTTTTTGAAATTTTTAGAACTATAATTATCGTTTACATCAAGTCTTATCCCTTTACTTGTAAATTTGGTTTTTTGTATATTTTTGTTGATTAAATTATCAATTAAAGGATCATGTGCTTTTATTTCATCGGTACATTCTGTTTTATTCATTTTGTTTTTCGCATGTGTAGACATATTATTTCCCTATAATAAAGCAACATATGTAAGATAAATCATGCATAAAGTGAATGCAATAGTTATTTAATGGATATATGCTATCTAATTTGCTGAAATAGTATACTAATTATGTAATATACAAAAATAACATATTATATTTATGAAATATAAGATATAATTTATTTGTTTTTTAACTTGATCGAGTTGATAATTTATATTAAACATTGAATTTAGTTTGTCCGGGTTAAGGGGGGTATGTTTTGTTAGAAAGAACTTTATCTATATTAAAACCAGATGTGATAAAGCGTAGCATTACTGGGCAGGTTAATGCTTATATAGAAAATTCAGGACTTAAAATAATTGTGCAAAAGATGTGCTCACTAACACGTTATCAAGCTGAAGAATTCTATGCAATACATAAATCTCAGCATTTTTTTGTACCGTTAATTGATTTTATGGTATCTGGTCCAATAATAGTGCAAGTATTGCAAGGAGAGAATGCTATAAGCCTATATAGAGAAATTATGGGTGCTACGGATCCTAAAAAAGCAAGTCCTGGAACTATTAGAGCAGATTTTGCTGAGAATATAGATGCAAATTGTGTTCATGGGTCAGATAGTTTAGACAATGCTATGCGAGAGATAAGATTTTTCTTTAGTGACTATGAGCTTTTAGCATTAAACAATTAATTGCTTATATTAAAGTATATTCGTATTTAAAGTCTGAACTTATGTGTATATACATTGTTATTTAAGTTTAGCAAAACACTAGTTGCTATAGTTTAAGTACTTGTTGTTGGGCTTTTGTATTATTTGCTTGTCAGGTTTTAGTTTGTAATATTGTTATTACCTAAGTGATAGTTGGGTTTCTATATAAAGTGAATGTGAACTTAAGTTGAATATTTTTAAAATGATCCTCTTAAGGAATTGTAAATTATTGCTTTAAGAAATAAGTAATGCAGTTGCTATGTCTATAAATAAAACATATTGTTAACGCGATTTTGTATCTATAATTGTGGTAGTTAAGCTTTATATATAATAAATTCAGATAAAGTTGAAAATTTTTGATGAAAAAGAAGAATGGTGTGAGTGTTACTTTGCTTATGTTTTAAAGTAACTGTATAAATATTGTACTTTGTTATAACTGATTATAAGTAGGTTCTGTATTTATATAAGAATATAGTGCCATACACTTAAAGTGTCACTAAATTTTATGTATATAATGAGTCACTACTGTTCCAAAGAGTTTTATTCTTTGGAAATAATAATAAAATTTGCAATTTAATTCTTTATTTTTTTAGTAATTCTTTTGCGTAATCTAATAATTGGGATTTTGTTAACTGGTATGAGCTATTTTCCCAAAAATCCTTGATTTTCTTTAAAGTAGTACCAAGGTTTTTCCCTGCTTGATATCCTATATTGAATAAATCTTTGCCAGAGATGGGAAATTCGGGAATAGTTAACTGATCTGCGTACTCAATATATTGTACTAGGTCATGATAATTTAGGGTTAGTTCTGCGTGCCTTATTCTAATTAGCTCACAATATATTTTTTTTCCAAGCTTATTTATATACTTCTGTTGTTCAATGATTGAAAGTGGAAATTCTAAGTTATTATTTAATAATGATACAAGTATTTTGTGATTATGATTTGATAAGCATAAAGACGTTTTAATTTTGTCAAATGAATAATTGTTGTTTGTTCTTAATAAGGCTGCTAATTTTGTTAGTGGGTCTGCATCTGATAGTATATCAGATGACATTATATCTGGTATAACTTCAAAAGGAATGATTTTTTCTAATACATGACATTTTTGCATAATCTTTAGTGTATTAGATAAGTTTGGGCATGATAAAAGTTTAAAAAATTCGTCACGTATGCGTTCTCTAGATAGCTTATTGAGGCAAGATGAATATTGTGTACAAGCATAAACTATTTCATCACTCAATTTATTGTGACTACATATAGAAGCATAGAATCTGAATGCCCGAAGTATACGTAGATAGTCTTCTTGTATTCTAATTTCTGGATCTCCAATGAAATTTAACTGTTTTCTCTCTAGATCTTGCAGACCAGAAAAATAGTCATATATTATTCCTTTTTCATCACAATATAGTGCATTAAAGGTAAAATCTCTTCTTGAGGCATCTTGTTGCCAATTATTTGTAAATTTTACTTCAGCATGTCTTCCATCACAACTGATATCAGATCTTAATGTAGTGATTTCATATGCTGTATTATTTACTATAGCTGTTATTGTGCCATGTTTAATACCTGTTGGTATAGCTTTAATATGTGCTGCAACTAGAGAATTTATTATTTGAGTAGGTAATAAAGTAGTTGCGAAGTCAATATCTATAATTTGTCTTTTCAGGAAATTATCCCTTACACATCCACCTACTAGCCTAATATCTCCTTGAAATTTTTTTATTGCGTTTATAATTAATAGAATATCATCGTGATTTATAAAATTACCGTACATTTGTAATGTTAGATTATTAAAACAATAAGATGTTAAACAAATACTGATAGTATTGCATTGTTTTTTTAGATCTTATTAATTTTTTACCATTTGTATTACGATTAACGTATACATAGTAATATGTAAGATCTTGTGACATAATTTAATACTATTGCCATTTAGTATATGATTATAATGTATATAAAAACATAAATGTGTGTATATATTTTCGTTTATTGAGGAATTGAAAGTGGGAATATTTTTTACAATAACAGCTGTGTGTAATTTTATAGGTAGATATACTTGCTAGTTATGAAACTACTTGTTTGGCATTTTGGATTATTTAATGGATTGTAAGAGTTGATGTAAAGATTTTGTAATGTGATGTGTGTTCCACTAAGATGTATTTATGTTTAATAATATACTGAAAATACATACTAGATTTAAGATCTACTTGTGGATAGAAAGCAATTTACTTGATGTCCTTATACTATTTATATCTGTATATTGCATAATTAGTTTTTTTAAAATTTTATTATGTGTGGAATTGGTTACTGATATGTATTGTGTTCAAAATGTCCTATTCAGTATATATTAGCAAGATATTGTACTGGATAGGAAGTGTTACTTGGTGCCCTCTATATTGTTTATATCTTATAAGCAAAAAATCATTGGCTAATTAGTTAATATAGGGTATTTTTTACTAAATGTGTTTCAATAATATTTATGTTTAATACTTCTATGTTGAACTAATTTTGGGTTATTGGATAAATTAATTTGTGATCATTTATACATAACTTTTTATAATTGCATCTTCTATTATAAACTGTATGTTCTCATTACCTCTCCAATAGTTAACACTAATTTTTCCTAGTAACATAATTGCAGTGCGTTCTAATAAAGCTAGGCCTAATTCTGTATTTATACATCTGAAACAAATCCCCTTTATAAAGGTTTTATTGTCATAAATTAAGCATCTTATGTGACTATCTCCTATAACTTCTGGATTTTTTATTTTAATGTTTGTCAGAATGAATCTTGGTTCAGGATTACCTATACCAAATGGTTCTAAAGACTGTAGTTTCTTCCATAAAATTAGATTAATTGCTGTTACAGTAATAATGCCGTCTACTTTAAATACCTTTTGTTTGTTGATATTGTGAAATTTCTGCGAAAGAAATTCATATAACGTTTTAATTTTATCTTCCTGTACTGAGAACCCAGCAGCCATAGCATGTCCTCCTCCTTCGGTTATTATTCCTTCTAATTTTGCTGATAAAATGGCTGCACCTAAGTCTACATCTGGTATCGATCTGGCACTTGCTTTACCAATGCCATTGTCTAATGAAATTACTATGCTTGGTAGAAAAAATTTATCTTTGAGTCGTCCTGCTACTATACCTATTATTCCTGGGTGCCAGTTTCCTGCGACCATGATTAAATTTGTATTTATGGATATAAGAGCTTCTGCTTGTTCTACTGCTTCGTTAAAACTTTTATGTTCTAGTTCTTTCCTTTCTAGGTTGAAATTTTGTAATTTTTCTGAAATTTCTAAGGCTTCTTCTTCACTGTTGGTTGATAATAATCTTGCACCTAGGCTTGCGTTTCCAACCCTTCCTCCAGCGTTAATATGTGGTCCTATGTTAAATCCTAGTTGATAAATATTTGGCTTTTCTTCTAATCCAATAATATCGGATAAAATTTTGAGACCTATATTTTGTCTTGTTGCCATAATTTTCAAGCCTTGTTTTACAAAAGCTCTGTTTAATCCTATGATAGGCATAACATCACATACGGTTCCCAATGCTACTAAATCTAGATAGTTCATTAGGTTTGGTTCATGATTGTGTTTAAAGAATCCACTTTCTTTTAAAGTTTTATTTAGTGCTACAAGCATTAAAAATGATACACCAACTCCTGCTAAGTATGTATATGGAGAATTTTCATCTAAGCGATTAGGATTAATAACTGCAATTGCATCTGGTAAAGTATTCAGACCTATATGGTGATCAATAACTATCACATCAAGATTTACTAATTTTGCTACAGATATTGGTTCATGTGCTATAGTTCCACAATCTACAGTTATGCATAAACTATTGCCAATTTCTTGCAATTTGAGTAGAGCTTGAGTATTTGGTCCATATCCTTCACATATGCGATCTGGAATATATATTGTTGTGGATACACCTATTTGTGTTAGGTATTGCTTTATTAATGCAGATGATGTTGCTCCATCAACATCATAATCTCCAAAAATAACTATTTTTTCTTTATTGTATATTGCTTTGCAAATTCTTTGTACTGCTTTGTCCATGTCTAAAAGATGGAAAGGATCAGGTAATGATGACCTTAATGTGGGGTATAAGAAGTCATCAATTTCTTCAATACTTACTTTTCTTGCTGATAATATTCTTGCGACAATTTCAGATAAATGAAATTTTTGCGTTATCGTTAAAACATCGCGAAGGTTTACATTGTATGGTTTCCATAGGGCACCTGTTACACCAATATATTCTGAGTTTTCTAAATTGCAATCTAGCATACCGCGTAACTAAAATATATATTATAACACTGCTTTTTATACTTGTATTTATAATATTGAAGGAGCTATAAATTATTAGTACCGCAAAATAAATGATATAGCCTTATAAATGGTCATTAACTTAGTGTATATTGATATGAATTATTGCTTTGACAGGAGTCTTAAGTTTAACTGATAATAATATTGGAAGATTACTTAACGTCTTGTATTCATTATAAGCATGTTTGATATATTTTTGTTGTTTTTAGTGTTACATTATCTATATAATTAACTTTTTTCGATCTAGAAAATAACTATATTGTTATTAAATATGGAAGGAATATAATGTCAATTCCAATAACGGTTGCTTATGGAGACGGTATTGGTCCAGAAATCATGGAAGCTGTACTGTTAATTTTGAGTGAAGCAGGGTCAGGTTTGGTTATAGAGACTATAGAAGTAGGACATAATTTGTATAAAAAAGAATGGTCTTCTGGTATTGCACCTTCATCGTGGGATTCTATTTATAGAACAAAAATATTGCTTAAATCTCCTACTATGACTCCGCAAGGTCAAGGTCATAAAAGTCTTAACGTAACATTGAGAAAAAAGTTGGGATTATATGCAAATGTTAGGCCATGTATTTCCTATCATCCTCTAGTAAAAACAAAGTATCCTAATCTTAATGTAGTGATAGTTCGAGAGAACGAAGAGGATACGTATACTGGTATAGAACATAGGTTGACTAGTGATACATATCAATGTTCAAAGGTTATCACGAGGTCAGGTTCAGAGAGGATATGCAATTATGCGTTTCACTATGCTACTGTTAATAATAGAAAAAGGGTGACTTGTTTGATAAAAGATAATATTATGAAAATGACAGATGGGATTTTTCATAAGTCTTTTTCAAAAATTGCAAAAAATTATCCTAATATTGATTCAGACCATTATATTGTTGATATCGGCATGGCTAAGGTGGCCACTAACCCTGAACATTTTGATGTTATAGTGACTACTAATCTTTATGGTGATATTGTATCTGATATAGTTGCTGAATTGTCAGGGTCTATAGGTCTTGCAGGTAGCGCTAATATAGGAGATAATTATGCAATGTTTGAAGCTGTTCATGGATCAGCCCCAGATATAGCTGGAAAGAATATAGCAAATCCTTCTGGATTACTAAATGCAGCTATACAGATGTTGGTATATCTGAAGAAGGTTGATAAAGCAGAGTTGATTTATAATGCATTTCTCAAGACTTTAGAAGATGGTATTCACACAGCAGATATTTACCAAAGTCAAATTAGTAAGAAAAAAGTTTCTACAATGGATTTTGCTAAGGCTATTATTGAAAATTTTGGGCAATTTCCATCCCAATTACCAAAATCAGTATTTCAAGATAATGCAAGTAGAACGGGTATATTTTATACATATGAGCCGTCTTACGTTACTAAAATCCTTGTTGGAGTGGATATAACTATTGGTTGTGATAATGTAGACTTAAATTCTAAGCAATTAATTCATACTCTTCAAGGTATTACACATGATAAACTAGAACTTGTACTGGTTCATAGTAAAGGATTGGAAGTTTGGCCTGATGAATCTGCGAATGCAAATCTTTCTTATATAGACCAAATATGTTGTAGGTTTTATGTGAAGAATCAAGGTGATACGATCATGAATGAACATGTTAATCAATTACTGTTTAACATCGACCAGAAGAAGATAGACGTAGTAAAAATGGAAAAATTATATTTATATGATAATCAAGCTGGATTTTTCACTGTGTAATAATAACTAACAATGAATAGTTATGGTACTGTGATTGTTACATTAAAGTGTGTTAGTAAAGAATGTTGCAATAGGTTGTGTGACTTTTTGACATAAATACTAAGTGTAGTGGACTTATGTGCAAGTCAATCTGGATTTCTGCTGTGTAAGATTAATCAGCAGTGGGTAAATTGTGAGTATTGAGATGTAGAGTACTAGGTATAGATTTTTTCATAGATCAAGAGAAGTATAGTATAACAAATCATTTGAATTCCTATAAGATTAGTAAGTAGTGGTGGATTGTAGGGATTAAATAAGTAATGCTTGTAGTTATACATAGGTTTCTATATAGATCAAAAGAGACAATAGTAGTGTATTTATAAATAATAAATCTGGGGGCTTACAGTAATAAATAACAATTATTAAGTTATAAATTATTATTATGCTAAAGTGTTTCATTCAGTAAATATTTGTAATTGTGTGTTTTCTATATTAAGTAATCCTGCAGCAAATTCTTTAGCCGAAAAATCTTGGAGTTGTGTCACATGTTCACCTATTCCTATTGCATGAATGTTCAGCTTGTATTTCTGTGCTATTCTTATAACTACACCACCTTTTGCTGTGCCATCTAGCTTAGTTATGATTAATCCGCTAATGTTTACGAATTGCGAAAAAGCATCAACTTGATTGACAGCATTTTGCCCAGTAGTTGCATCTAGTATTAATATAACATCATGAGGTGCATTGTTATTGTGCTTACTTATAATTCTTTTAATTTTTGCTAATTCTTCCATTAAATTTTTATGATTATGTAATCTTCCAGCTGTATCGATTAATAAAACATCAAATTGGTCATTTAAAGCCTGTTTCATGGCTTGATATGCTATACTTGCTGCATCTGCGCCTTGATTACCTGTGACTATTGGAAAATTTATTTTTTGTGACCACACTACTAGTTGTTCAGTGGCTGCTGCACGGAATGTATCACATGCTGCAACTAATACTTTTTTTCCTTCATTCTTAAATTTATATGCTAGTTTCCCTATGGTTGTGGTTTTACCATTACCATTTGTACCACATACCATGATTACATGTGGTTTATGATTTGTAGATAAAGGTTTTTCAACTTGTGATAAAATGTTTTCTATTGATTCTGCTAATTTTTGCTTTACTGTACTGTCATCCATTTCATTGAATTTCATGCTTGTAAGTTTTTGTGTAAGTAGTGAAGCATTTTCATATCCAACATCTGCTGTAATGAGTAGCTCTTTTAATTCTTCTAAGGTTTCTTGGTCAATCTTTTTTCCATTAGAAAAAATTTTTTTTATACCATCACTTAACTTTGATGAAGTTTTGAATAAGCCTTTCTTAATGTTGCTGAAAAATCCTTTATTATTTGCATCTGTCATAATCGAATTGTCCTTATTTTTTAAACGTTGTGAATTGAGTTTATATATGATTAATATACATTATTAAATTATATTGGTTGATGTTCAAATGTCAGCTTATTTTATTACATCTTGCGGTACTGATATAGGAAAAACTTTTATTATGACAACGCTATGCTGGCATTTACGTAAAAACTGCAAAGTAGTGCATGCAATAAAACCTGTGGTTAGTGGGTGGGACAATGCAAATGTTTTAGGTAGTGATACAGGTAAAATACTATGTAGTTTGAATATGGATTGTCATGGTCATAATATAGCAAAAATTTCTCCTTGGAGATTATATTATCCGCATGCTCCTAACATAGCTGCTAAATTAGAAAACACTAAATTAGATTATGATGAAATTATGGCATTTTGTTATCAATACATTAATCAATCTTATGATTATTTATTAATAGAAGGGGTAGGTGGAGTTATGTCCCCTATTACAGATAACAAAACTTGCTTGGATATAATGAAAGATTTAAGAGTTAAGGCAATTTTGGTTGTAGGTTCTTACTTAGGTAGTATAAGCCATACATTAACAGCACTTCAGGTATTGTCTGGTATGGATGTAAAAATTGTGCTTACTCTTAAGGATAATAATGTTGCTAATGTTGATGATATAGTGAAGTTTATTTATGAATATACAGGTAAATCAATATATATTCAGCCTTATGTTACAGGTAATTTTGATCTATGGAAAAACACTTCAGGTGATATAGTGAATTTCATAGAATTTGGATAACTAAATTGTAAATTTGATTGCAAGGTTGACAGTATATAGTTAAGTGTAAGTTATGGAATTATTGTTTCCATAGTGTTGTAATCTTACGGATTTAATATTTGAATAATGTTATATGCCTTACTACTGGTAAATTTACTAAAATAGCCATACGGCCTTAGTTAAGTTGTTTATATGATGAGTTGTAGTTATATCTACCCTTGGTGGTGAGTAGAGTTTTTGTTTATTGATATTTTAATAATTAAAGTGCAAAGTGGCTAACAGCCCTATAGATATTTAATAGTTGTGATTTGAGTTTGTAACAGTGGGTATATGTTATTGGTAAATTGATGACTGTTTCAATAATTTTTAAGGTAGAAAAACTATTTGTAAATGCTTAAATTTGATATACTTAAAATTAAATAGTGTAATAATTTATAGCTTGACAATTAAGATTAAGAGTGATTAGCTTGCCTTAAAATTTATAAATATTTATCATTTTAATTATGTCTGATAGCAAGAATTTAAACCAGGACCGGCAAAAAGCATTAGATAATGCGATTAATCAAATAGAAAAGGCTTTTGGTCGTGGTGCAATAATGAAGTTGAAACAGGGTGCTATTGAAAAAATAGATAGTATTTCTACTGGGTCAATTGCACTTGATACAGCTTTAGGCATTGGTGGTTTTCCTAAAGGTAGAATTATTGAGATTTTTGGGCCTGAAAGTTCTGGGAAAACAACACTTGCTTTGCATGTAATTGCTGAATCACAAAAGAAGGGTGGAAATTGTGCATTTATTGATGCCGAACATGCTTTAGATATAATGTATGCTCGCAAATTAGGGGTAAATACTGGTGATTTAATTGTTTCTCAACCAGATACAGGTGAACAAGCGTTACATATAGTTGAGTATTTGGTTTGTTCTGGTGCTATTGATGTAATAGTAATAGATTCTGTAGCTGCATTGACTCCTAGAGCAGAGATAGAAGGTGATATGGGTGATCAGCATATGGGTCTGCAGGCTAGATTATTAAGTCATGCCTTAAGGAAATTGACTTCTATTGTATCAAAAGCTAATTGTGTACTTATTTTTATTAATCAAATACGCATGAAAATAGGGGTAGTTTATGGAAATCCTGAAACTACTACTGGTGGAAATGCTTTAAAGTTTTATAGTTCTGTAAGGTTAGATATACGTAAAGTGAGTGCAATTAAGGATAAAGACGTAATTATTGGTAATCAAACTAAGGTTAAAGTTGTAAAAAATAAAGTAGCTCCTCCTTTTAAACAGGTAGATTTTGATATCATGTATAATGAAGGGATTTCAAAGGTAGGAGAAATTATAGATATGGGGGTGAAGCTTAATATTATTGAAAAAGCTGGGTCATACTACTCATATAATAGTATACGTCTTGGTCAGGGTAAAGAAAATGCAAAATCTTATCTAAAAGCTAATTGTGATACTGCAAATGAAATAGAGCAAAAAATAAGAAGTATACTAGCAAATAATAATGATGTTAGTTGTTTTAATGCAGAGGCTAGTGATAATCTTCATGAGGTAGAAGAAACAGTTTTTTAAGGTGTTTTAGTTATGGAAGTGGATTTATTAAATAGTGGTTCTATATGTGATGAATTTACTAAAATTGGGGTGATAATCAGTGGTCATTTTGTGCTATCTTCTGGCTTACATAGTGATACATATGTTCAATGTGCTAAGTTATTTGAAAATCCAGTTATTGCAGTAAGATTTTGTTCTCTACTTGCAAAGAAAATTAGTACGGTGTTGCCGAATATAGATCTTATAGTTTCTCCAGCGATTGGAGCTATTACAGTTGGCTATGAAATTGCTAGACAGTTGGGTGTTAATAATGTGTTCTGTGAACGTGTTAATGGACTTTTTACATTGCGTCGGGGTTTTGAAATCAAGAAAGGAAATAAAGTTTTAGTTATGGAAGATGTAATTACAACTGGGAAAACTTCTATGGAAGTAGTACATTGTGTTAGGAAGAATGGTGGTACTGTTGTTGCTGGCGCGGCTTTAGTTAAGCGTAGTAGAGATATTAAACTTCCTTTCCCTATAATTAGCCTGATTGAATTAAATATAAAAAGTTATGTGGATGAAGATGTTCCGGAGTATTTGCGTCAGATACCTGTGTCAATTCCAGGGAGTAGGCATTTACAGGGATAGTAGTGTTTAACCGTTATAAGAAACAAATTCTTATTTCAGAGATAGGAAAATCAGGTCAAGATAGATTGAGTCAAAGTAATGTTTTAGTAGTGGGATGTGGTGGTTTAGGGAGTGTAATTATTCCTTTGCTTGCTGCTTGTGGTGTTGGTCGCATGATATTGTGTGATGATGATAAAGTCCAAATGTCCAATCTTAATAGGCAAGTCATCTATAAGGAAAGTGATGTTGGTCAAAGTAAGGTAATAAAAGCACAAGAGTTTGTTAGATCACTAAATTCTGATGTTAATGTTCAGATATTGGATAATTTTGTTACTCCTAAAAATTTTGAAGAGATTTTCAAGGGCATAGATATTATTCTAGATTGTACTGATCGTCTAGCCACGAAACTATTTCTTAGTGATGCAGCTGTTTTTTCAGGTAAACCTTTAGTGCATAGTGCAGCAATTGGTTTTATTGGACAGGTGTTAACAATATTTCCTTATGGTAAGCCTTGTTTAAGATGTTTTTTTGAATGTCAATATATGAGTACACATTTAAATTGTGCTAATGCTGGAATACTTGGAGCTACGGTGGGAGTAGTAGGGAGTATTGCGGCTGCAGAAGCTATAAAATATTTATTAGGGATTCCAGATAATTTGGTAGGGAAATTACAGAGAGTAGACTTAAGATCTAATGAATTTCCCAAATATGCATTCCAAAAGAATGATACATGTATAGCATGTAGTGACAATGTAAAAATTGATCCCTATGATTATAATTATTATGAAAGTAAATTATGTTTTTAATTGTTTTAGAGTAGTTTAGTTTATAAGTTACATATCTAGGAACTGAGTGAGATGATAACTTAGAAGTTAGTAATATTCATTTTTTTATCTTGTTAATATAGTATGTGCTTCATGCCTATTAGTTATTTTCAGTGTTGAAATACAGTATATCTATTCAGTGGATTATAAAGAACAAATTTTTAAAAATGAGAACATTAGGTGTGATAGAGGTAGTATAGTCTTAATGTTGTATTGTATTGAATTAGTAATTTATGTTAGAAATATAAAATATTTTGTTTGTTATTATAATATAATATAATAGCCACGATATGTTTGGTAGATGATATGTTTTCTAAGTTACAAATTAAGCCTATGCTTGTAGTATTATTATGTATTCTTGCTATATATTTAATGCTACCGAATTTTTTCGACAATAAATTTTTGCTATCAAAACAAAAGGTTAATCTGGGGTTGGATTTACAAGGTGGTGTTTACTTGTTGTTAGAAGCAGATTTTAAAGAATATTTAAAGGAAAGGATGTACAGCTTACATGATGAAGTAAGTGAATTTTTATCGAATAAGGGAATAGAATATAATAGGCTAGATGTAGAACAGGACAAACTGGTATTGACACTAAAAGATAGTCAAGATTTTGATAAAATGAGATTGTTTGATAATAAAAACATTAGAATTTCTGAACAGAAGGGTCGTGTTATGATATCCTTTTATGATAGTTATAAAGCAAGTTTATTGAGAAATGTTATATCTGATTCTATCAGTAATATAAGGCGTAGATTAGATAAATCTGGAACGAAGGAAATTATTATAAATAGTCATGGTAAGGATAGAATATCTTTGCAAATTCCTGGAGTGCATGATACTAGTCAAATTAAAACATTGTTGGGAAAGACAGCAAAGCTGACATTCCACTTACTAGAAAATGTTACCCAATTGTCATCTATTAATTCTGCTACTACTGTTTTACTAAAGGATCATCGGGGAAATACATATCCTATATTGAAAAAGATTGAGATTAGTGGTGATTCTTTAATAGATGTGTCATCTGGTATAAATAATCTTGGTAATGTAGTTGTACATTTTAAGTTGAATAATACAGCAGCCAAAAAGTTTGCAAAAATTACAAAAGAAAATTTTAACAAACCATTTGCTATAGTATTAGATGGAGTTGTACTTACTGCCCCTATAATACGTGAACCTATTTTAAGTGGAAGTGGCGAAATCAGTGGTAATTTTACTATCGAAACTGCAAAAGAATTATCTATATTATTGAAATCTGGAGCTTTACCAGTACCTTTAAAGGTAATAGAAGAAAAAACAATAGGTTCTAGTCTAGGTGCTGAGTATATTAAGCAAGGTAGGTTAGCAATGGTGATATCAATTGTAGCAGTTTCTATTTTTATTATATTTTCTTATCGTATGTTTGGTGTTTTGGCTGTAATTGGATTGGTCTTTAATATTATTTTTATTGTTGCGATACTTACATTACTTCAAGCTACACTTACATTATCTGGACTTGCAGGAATTACTTTGACAGTTGGAATGTCTGTTGATGCTAATGTATTAATTTTTGAGCGTATTAGAGAAGAGTTGAAGTCGACAAATAAGTTAAAATGGGCTGTGGAATCTGGATTTAAAAATGCTATGTCAACAATATTTGATTCTAATGTTACTACGTTGATTGTTGCTGCAATTATGTTTGCAATAGGTAGTGGTCCAATCAGTGGCTTTGCTATTACATTATCAATAGGTATTTTATGTTCTATGTTTTCTGCTATTACTTTAACAAAGATGCTGATAGATTTATATATTAGATTATTTAATTTAAAAACATTAAGTATATGATTTGTAAAATTGTAAGAAGTATATTATGAATGATAATGATAAAGAACAGAGAGTAAAAGTAGTTTGTTGTAGTGGTGAAGGAGATACTGCTGATTATGTTGAGCATCCAAAAATATATTTGACAATTAGTATGGGGCAAGAGATTACTTGTCCTTATTGTAGTAGAATATTTGCTTTTATCCCCCGTGACTAGTACTTTTGTTTATAGTCCTAATATATGTAATTATTTCAAGGGAAGATTAAATATTGTTTTTTAAGATTGTTGTGACATGTGTATACAATGTTCTGTTGAAAGCAAGTAATGAAAAGTTGTTAGGTAAGTTTGCAAGAAAATTTCCGATAAGTACTCGCGTATTTAACGGGAAATATATCTATTTTTGCTATAGATAAGATTTTTACTTTTAGGCTTAAATAATTAATGTATTTGCAGGAATTATATAATATCCTTATAGTAGGTAGTTTTTTCTAGATGCTTATGCAAGGTAATGAAAATTATGATGTATATAATAAACTTGTGCGTGATCTAAAACATGTAGTCTTTTATGTTCCAGGTCTTGGTGTTTTACGTTCAGGGGAATTAGTACGTGATGTAGTTCCAGCGGCTTCTATAATCGATTTTGAAGGTAATAGTGTACGGGCACAGTTTCTCAGTAGGATATTTGTACATCATTCTCGTGATGAAAATGATGTAAAAAAAGTTTCGAATTTTATAAATGCATTGGGATTTGTGCCAGTAGTATATGCAGATTATGAGCTATCGGTTCATAATAATCTTTGTGTTTATGATAAGAATAAAATATATGGTAATAATAGTGTTTTAATTATTTCTTCTAGTGATATACGTCAACCATGTGATATACGTAGCATTATTTTAGAAAGCCAAAAAAGTTTTCGTAGTAGTTTTGATAATGGGTGTGAGGATAAAATTAGGGTTGTTACGTATGATCCAAACAATAAACCATTAAAGCAAAAAATATATGATGCTGTATTGTATGCTGAGCGATGGTCTTTACTTACAACTCAAGAGAAAGTGATGAGATGTATTTTTAGCATATTTTCTCTTAGTATTCCTTTTATTCCTCCTCTCATGTTATTATCTTACCTTGGAAATTTAGATATTAGGGAAAGAGCATATAGTATGAATTTATTGCCATGGCAATATCGTATTTATGCAAATGTGTCACAAAGTGTTTATGATGTTATGATTAATGATACTGATGAGACAAGACAAAAGATGATGCAATCAAACATCATGAAAGAAGCGCAAAGAAGAGGATTTATTCTAGAATGTGAGGAAGGGGGTGAAGAACTTACTGATTTAGGAAAAAAGGTAAGTGAAAAACATAATTTACTTCTAATAGCCAATAATAAAGAACTTTCGAAAAAGCAGTTACTGCTAAGGATTACAACATTTTCAGTATTAGCATTTGTATGTTTTACAAAAACAGTAGCCTTGATCTGTTATCTTGCGAGTGCTAGTAGAATAGCTTTATATTTTTCTATGTTATCATACTTTGTGATATTTGTGCAGGGACTATACTTAATTTCTCTTAAAACTACAACATCAAAAGTTTGTGCTGCTATTTGTATGGTATTTGCAGGGTTTATGTTGATGGTAAGCGCATTTTTATTGTACCAAGGAAATGTTGAATTTCAATATCAACCTATAATATCTGGTGTAATGATTGTTATTACTGGGGTTATGTTAGGGATTGCTTTAGTATGTAATCGGTACTACAAGCAAGACAGGGATTTAGTATCAAAGCTGGGAGGTATCAGTACTACAGCTTATTTATCTATGAAAAAGCAAATTTGTGAGATTGACCAAATAAAATCTGTTGAACTTGAAGGAGGATATAATTATCAAATTATTGATGGGTTTAAATTAGCCCTTTTTAATGCGTACAAAGCAGGATTATTTGGCAAGTTACAACAAAATGAGCATCAAGACAGTTGTGAGCGAAATGAAGAGTTGTCTGGTAATATATCTAATATACTACATACTAGTATCGTAAGCTCACAAAATGATCAAAGTAATTCTCAAAATTTGACCCATTAAGCTAAGAAAATATAGAATGTTTTATTAAAATAATAACTGTCGAGATTCATCTGTATTAGTATTTCCTGCTAAATGAATTATCTATACGAGGAAGAATGATTCTCAAAGTTTGAATCTTTAAAACCCAATAAAATGTAAAATCTTTCCAAATAAATTATTTATAAAACGATATGAAGAAAATATGTGTGTAGTATGTAAGATTATTCTGTTTGGTTGATTATACTTTTTACTTGATCATGAAAGTTTTTGTTTAATTTGCTAAAGCTACGCATAATAATGTGTGGTGCTGTAGAGAATTCACCTGTATTATTAATTGCATCTTGAAATAGTTTAGCAGAACATGGATCGAGCAGTTCATTGCTTGCTAAGTGTGAAAAAATGTTTTCTACATTTTTAGCCATATTTTTATATTTACTCAAAGGATGATCTGTAGGGTATTGAGCTATATTTTTTACAATTTGTAGTTCATTAGAAGTGAAATCATGGAAAGCGAGTTTAGTTAATTGTTGTAATGTCTTTTCTTTATGGCTTTCTTCTATGATTTGTGCTTTTATTAGTATGCTGACAAGTGGCCCTATTATATCATATATTGCAGTGTTAATCGATACTAAAATAGTGTTTTGTTTATCATCTATAGTGATGTCGCTGGTGTTGGTATGTGTTTTAAGTAAGTTTATTAATTTTTGATTGTCTTCTGAAGATAGGTTTAAATATCTTATAGATATTGGATGTAACATAATTGTATTATTTCGGATACTAACATTAACACCGTATAATGGTTTATTATCAAATCTGCAAATCATTAAGTTATCGGTTTTTAAGGTATTACATCCTTGTTCTAGAGATTGAGCTATGGTATTTGGACTAATTGTGAAGCTATGTTGCAACATATGTGTTATTATCTTATTAAGATCGCTGAATTCGAAATTTGTAGACGATGTCAATGTTGCATAGTTAGCCTGATATTCTATGTTAACTTCATGACTGAATAGGGCTTTAGCAGCTTTGTTTTTGTCTAGTACAGTAAATATTTTAGTGAAATTTTCTATTTCATTCTTTTCCGTGAAAAATATTGTTATACTGCTGCTATTACTAATAATAATATTTGGTATCACGACTTTTTCTCTTTAAAGTTGAATATTGATATTATCCTCAACATTTATTAAGAAATAAATAAGATAGCAGGTTATCATTGAATATCTTTATAAATTGTATTACAAATATATCAAAATATAATAATATTATTATAAGTTTCTTTAAATCGATTAAACGGATTCTTATGTAATGTACAGTTATAGTGTATATTCTTAACAGGAATGTACATTGATAGTTATAACAATGGTAACATATTCAGGTGGTTTTCTAAATAACTTATTTGTAGTTATTATGTAGCACAATGAAGAAAATGGTATAAGTTTACGTAACTTAGTATGAATGTTTCTTCTAAAAGAAATCTGACTACCATTAATAGTAATGCTATAAAAGTATAAACATGATGATGTGTGTGTTATTAGAATATTATGTAGCAGAGTTATAATGTACATTTTCTAATTTTAAGTGAAAGAATTTGTTGTATACAATATCTAAATTTTAGGCAGATAGGATTGTAAATGTCTTGATTCTTTATATACAACGTAGTAAAAATTGATAAAGTGTAACAATTGTTTCATACTGTTTAGAACAGAATGTTTTATATATTTTATGATTATAGATCCAGTAGCTTTTAGATTGGGATTACTAGAAATAAAATGGTATTCACTATCCTACATGTTTGGTATAGTCTTTGCTTATTGGTATATAAGAAAAATAGATAAGTATAAGGTTTTTGATAAAGAAAGTTATGATTCAATAATGTCATGGTGGGTCATTTCTATGATTTTTGGCGGTAGAATAGGATACATATTATTTTATAATCTAGATTTCTATATGCAGTTTCCTATTGAAATGTTTAAATTATGGAATGGTGGTATGTCGTTTCATGGTGGTTTAGTAGGGATAATTAGTGGCATGTATATTTTTTGTAAAAGAAATAAAATCAATGTTCTTTCTGCCCTTGACTTGGGTACATGTGCTGTACCTGTTGGCATATTTTTTGGACGTATTGCAAATTTTATTAATGGTGAGCTATACGGAAAGGTAACGGATATTAAATTTGGGATGATTTTTCCTAGAAGTGGTGATTCTCTTTATAGACATCCAAGTCAGTTGTATGAAGCTTTTTTTGAAGGAATTCTGTTGTTTGCAGTGATGAATTCTCTTTTCTTTTTTACAAATATCAGATCATCTAATGGAATGCTAAGTGCTCTTTATTGTGTATGGTATGGAGTGGTAAGATTTTTTATTGAGTTTCTTAGAGAGCCAGATATTCAAGTTGGCTACATTTTTTTTAATCAGTTAACTATGGGACAGTTATTGTCTCTCTTCATGATAATTATGGGTTTTTGTTTTGTAGCATTAGCTAAAATGCAGGCTAAGTCTTCAATGTAGAATTTTGCTTTTTATCTTAAAGGAATTTTGGAAAAGTTGAATTTTTATGGATTGCAGGCTGGAGTATCAGTATCGTTAATGAATAATTTGATTATTTAATAGGACATAAATTGGTTAATTCTACTTTAGTTTAAAATTAATCTGCAAGACAATATTGCCTTTTTATAGAAAAGGTAATATAGTGTGCAAATATACCAGAATTAATATATTTATACTGTATAATGAAAATAAAGTTGTGTCCTTCCTTTCTTTCCCATAGCCAAAGATCTGTATTTTTGCAAAGTCTATATTTAAGTATAAGAGAAAAAAGTAGCCCTCTTTATCCTTCTACTTATGTTATAAATGTAATTATAGAAGTAAAGAAATCCAAATCAGTGAAGTAACATGTTGTGGTAGATATGCAAAGTTATATTTTGTATTGGAAAGAATACTGATTTGCTATAGATTTATTATTGAATCAATAAAATTTAATATGTTTTCTGTGAATATGAAATATAGGTAGTGGTATTATGAATCCTGAAAACTAGTATGAATTGAGTCCAGTATAACTCATTCTAATGGATTGAAAAAGTTATTTAAATTATGTACTAAGTGCATTGTATTAAATTGTTTATAAAGAAGGTTGATTTAACATTCTATACTGTGATGATTAGTGAGTATACGGTTAAGGTGGCAGTGTATTTTTATTGTAAAGAATTCTATTTAAAGTTTTTAGTTATATGATGATAAGTAAATACAGTAATCAATTGTTATCTAAATTTTTTTCTAATATTATGCAATTTTATAACATATTGCGCCTTGTGATATGTGTTTAGCTAATTTTTAGCTTTATGTATCAGAGTTTAAGTAGGAAATATGTATTTAATTTATGTATTATTTTGTTTAGACTGTTCTGTAAACTTGCTTTACACTTTTTTAACGTATTGTATTTTTTATTCATTGTGAAATGATATTTACATTTGTTATGCCAGATTCCTAATGTAGAAAGTAGCATATTCAATTTTCATATAGGTGTGTTGGGTAATGTGCTTGTAAATTTCTACTTATATCTTCTTATATCAAGTGTGGTGCATCATAATGTGATTTGTTAATAAAAAGGAAGCGTGGATTGCTATTCTTTTGAGTTTTTTATGTTTTGAATGTCCTTTCCAATTAGAGTTTAGAATTCTAGTAAGTTTTCAACTATATAGTTGCTCTTTAGATGTTCAATAGCAAGTGAATAAGATCTCTCTAACAAGTAAAAAGACAGGTTATTATTCTTTTTGGGCATTTTATAGAGGTTGAAATTATCAATATTTTGCTAAATTCTTTTCCATTTATTATGTTTTTAATATCTTTTTCAGTAAGAGTCTCAGATTCTTTTAGGCTTATATATAGCAATGTCATAATTTTACATGTTCACAGTAAACTGTAAAGGTGAACAACCTAAATCTACTGTAGATGGAAAAGCATTACTGTTCTTTTGAAGCAAATGATCTTTTTAAAATCTTAGATTCATCAACATTATGTTTAGTTAATTCTTTTCCATTTATTATGTTTTTAATATCTTCTCCAGTGAGAGTCTCAAATTCTAATAAATTTTTAGCAACTATATGTAATGATTCCAAATGCTCATTCAATAGGCTTTTTGCTCTTTCAAGTGCAGATGTGACTATGGATTTGACTTCTTCATCTATCAAATTTGCTAAATTATTAGAAATAGTTTCGCTTTTATCATCACTATGATATAGAGGACCAACTTTATCGCTCATTCCCCACTTCATAACCATAGCTTTTGCAAGATCTGTTGCTTGTTTTATGTCTGATGATGCTCCACTTGTTACTTTATGATATCCAAAAATTAGTTCTTCAGCAGCTCTTCCGCCCATTGCTACTGTTAAATCTGCAATCATTTTTTCTCTTGTATGAGATACACGATCTGATTCTGGTAACCTCATTACTAATCCTAAACTTCTTCCTCTTGGGATAATTGTTGCTTTATGTATAGGATCAGATGCTTCTGTAAAAAATGCAATAATAGCATGTCCTGCTTCATGGTAGGCTGTTAGTCTTTTTTCTTCTTCTGTCATCATTAATGATTTTCTTTCAGCTCCCATCATGACTTTATCTCTTGCATACTCAAAGTCACTCATTGTGACAATTTTTTTATTGAGTCTTGCTGCTATTAATGCTGCTTCATTTATTAGATTTGCTAAGTCGGCGCCAGAAAATCCTGGAGTACCACGTGCAATAGTCCTAATATCTACATCTGGTGCTGTTGGTACTTTTTTGATATGTACGTTGATGATTTTTTCTCGTCCGTTAATATCAGGTATACCAATAGTAACTTGCCTATCAAATCTTCCTGGTCTAAGAAGGGCTGAATCTAGTACATCCGGACGGTTAGTTGCAGCAATAATAATGACTCCTTCATTAGATTCAAATCCGTCCATTTCAACAAGTAATTGGTTTAGTGTTTGTTCACGTTCGTCATTTCCTCCACCTAAGCCGATGCCTCGATGTCTTCCTACAGCGTCTATTTCATCAATAAATATGATACATGGAGCATTTTTTTTACCTTGTTCAAACATATCACGTACACGACTTGCACCTACACCTACAAACATTTCTACAAAATCTGATCCAGATATACTAAAAAATGGAACATTTGCTTCACCTGCAATTGCTCGTGCTAGTAAGGTTTTGCCTGTACCTGGTGAGCCTATTAATAGGCATCCTTTTGGTATTTTACCTCCTAATTTTTGAAATCTTTGTCTGTGTTTTAAGAAATCTACTATTTCAATTAATTCTTCTTTGGCTTCATCAATTCCTGCTACATCATTAAAGGTTACTTTATTACGATTTTCAGTCATTAATTTGGCGCGTGATTTACTGAAGTTTATAGTGCGGTTACCTCCTATTTGCATTCGTTTGAGAAATATAAACCATATTATGACAAGTAGTAACATGGGGAACCAGGATATTAATATACTGCTTAATATTCCAAGAAATGTATCTTCAGGTAAGAAAGTAAAAGTGACTTGTTTACTGTGTAATATCTTTATTAGACTGTCGTATACTACACCAGTTGTTTGAAATTTCGAACTGTCTCTCAATTTTCCAGTAATATTATGCTCGCTTATATTAACGCTCTCTACTTCATTATTATCAATCTTGTTTAAGAATTCTGAAAATGGTAACTTGATGGTATTGCCGTTAATAATCTTATCATTGAATTGAACATATGCTCCAGCAACTAGAACAATTACTATAACCCAAATTGCTAACCCTTCAATTATTTTTCTCATAGCAAAGGCTCCTTGCTGATAAATCCACTGTAAGTTAAATTAATAAAATTTTGTTTGACTAACACCTCTTTTATTATGATAGATGATTTTCTTTCATCAATATAGTCATTATTACTGTTATTTTGTAGAGGGTAAGCAACAATTTTATTTTTATATTTTAGTGTAGGTAAACACCGTACTGCTTCTCTATCTAATTTTTTTAGATTTGTTGGAATATAATTGTTGTTTAAGCTAGACACAGTAACATTGTCAGGACTAGAGTTTACAATACTGACTTTAAACCTATTATCCCATTCTATCACTATATTTGTAAAAGAGTCAATAGTAAGTTCTTTTATAGCTGATACTTCTCTAGTAATGGAGATTGTATCATTCTGATTTTTTATAATCTTACAACCACATAAGGTTTGAGATATTTTGTATTCATTGTTTCGTATTTTATAAAATATACTGTTAAGTTTAGTATACCTTGGCTTATATTTTTGTTTACCAATAGACATTATGGAATATGTTAAGAGCCTTAATGATATTTCTTCTGGAAGGGTTAAAAATACGTTTAATTTTATAATAATATGTCCTAGAGTACTAAATTCTAGGCATTCATCGATAGCTAGTCTTACGTAATGTAGTATGCAACTTAAAGATCGTCTTATATGTGCTGACGTGGTATAAAGTCTGTCAATCAATGTTTCAGAGTTGTCTGTCATTTCTAACATGTTGCGGTATAGAGTTCTTTTATATTTTGTATTGTTATTACTTGTATCGTTTATCCAGGTAATATTGTTTTTGTTTGCATATTGTAGCAATTCTGTCCTACTGACATCTAAAAGTGGCCTAAGTATACATATATCATTTAAATATGTATATTCTTGCATGCCAGCTAATCCATCTAGACCGCTTCCTCTTTCTAATCTGATCATAATAGTTTCTGCTTGATCATTTTTCTGATGTGCTATCATTAAGTAGTTTATTCTGTTTTCGTGACACCATTCCAATAATAATCTATATCGTATTTGTCTAGCGAAAGATTGTATATTACTTACTGGTAACTTTCCATGCCAATTCAATATATGACATTTTAAGTTTAAATTTTGTGAATGTTGAAATACAAACAATGCTTCTTGCTCTGCTTCAGTGCGTAATTTGTGGTTTACTGTTAATATTACAGGAATGTTGTGATTGCAATATTGAGCTGATAGGTGTAACAGTACCATACTGTCTATTCCGCCAGAAACTGCAACTGCGAAATTATCATGCAAGTTTTGAATTTTTTTTTGAAATAACAGTCCTAAGTCTATCATTAACTCCCAAGTAATAAAAATAAATGGCGGAAAGAGAGGGATTTGAACCCTCGATACAGGATTACTGCATACACACTTTCCAGGCGTGCGCTTTAGACCACTCAGCCACCTTTCCAAGTTTATACACTATTATAGTTATGAGTCTTTGTACAGTCTAGTAGTAAAAATATTATTAATTTTGAAATATGTAAGAGATTTGATTGAAAGTCTATATGTTATAGGTGGGATTCTGGTAACTGTTCAAATCGCATGACTTTTGATTGAGAAATTTCAGCATGGGATGTATATTATATTAGTTAGTATTTTGAAGTACAATGTTCTATGTAATTTCTTAGTGCATGTAAATCTTATGATTAATTACCTGTAACTGCTAGAAAATATATCTATAGTCTTGGAAATTTTTTTAAATATGTGAATTACAGTTCTTTAATTTGTATTAAATTTATATACATAGGGCTATGTTGCCACTTAATACATTATTTCCGTTATTTGTAAATTTTGTTTGGTAAGGGTTAATTGTATTATTGCTAGTGATGTTAATAAATATGATTAAATCTTGATGTCACTAATTGCATATTGATGATCCTGTATACAATATGTGTTCAGAAAGAATGTTTATATTGTAGATAGGATTAATTTAAGTTCTAAAGTTATTCATTGCATATTAATAATTCTATATGTATGTGTTCAGAGGATGTATATATATAAATACAATGTAGGTTGGTTGTGTACTATTATAGACCGTTCAAGTTTAAAGGTTTGAATTATAATAGTTTTATATTACATGTACGTCTTTAGAAAGACATGTCGATAATCTAGAAAAGCTTTACATATTTACAAGTAAGGATTAGTGATTGGATTGAATGTTTTTCCTATTGCAAATTTACTAAAATTTCAAATATTGTTCATTACATATTAATGGTTCTATATTACAAAGGTACGTTCAGAAAAAGAATGTATATCATGTGTAAAAGTTTGCGTAGTATAATATTTGTTATTGGGGTATTCTCTTTGGTTTTTACTCTACTTATGTTTATTCCAATAGTAGTGAATTATTATACTGGATATGTCTGGCAAGACTTTTTTTATGCATACCTTCTTACTTCTTCTTTTAGCTTAATGTGTCTTTTTTTTGGAAAGTTATCTAACTTAAAAAGGACGGGGGTTTTTATTGTAACAGCTATTGTCTGGGTTGTTCTATCTGTAATAGCAGCGGTGCCATTTGTTTTTGACGGTAAAATTGCTTATATAGATGCTTTTTTTGAAGCTGTATCTGGCTTAACTACTACTGGAGCAACGATATTAACTAATTTACAAAGTGAGTCTCCGGGAATTCTAATTTGGAGATCTTTATTGAATGCAATAGGAGGGTTAGGAATTATTGTAAGTGGTATTTTTCTACTGCCTTGCTTGAAAATTATTAATTTACATGAGTTATATCACTCTGAGTCTTCCGATCAGTCTAAAAAATTTAAATATGGTATTGTTAAGTCATTAATGTATGTTTTTGTTATATATTGTGTATTAATGACTTTGTGTTCAATATTATATTGGATTGCTGGAATGTCATGGTTTGATGCTGTATGTCATGCGATGTCGACTGTATCTACTGGTGGTTTTTCTAATTATGATGATTCTCTACAACATTTTGACAGTATATGTATTGAGATTATAGCAGTAATATTTATGTTATTAAGTGCTTGTCCTTTAATTGTGTATTTAAAAGCTATTACAAAGCAATATTTTTATGATGAACAAGTAGTCTTTTTTGCTGTAATTCTTTTTCTTTTTATGATTATATCTATAGTAAGTTGCTATTTTGATAAAATAACAACAAATTATTCCTTGATTAGCATATTAAGATATTCTGTGTTTTCAGTTGTTTCCTTGAATACTTCTACAGGTCTTGTGAATTGTGATTATAGTCATTGGCATTTTTTTTCTGTTTTTGGCATTTTTATAATGCTAATAGGTGGGTGTAGCGGTTCTACTAGTGGTGGTATTAAGATTTATCGAATTGTATTATTGTTAAAAGCTTTAAGTGCTTATATAGGTGATCTTATACATCCTTCTAAGACGGCTACTATTAGATATAATAGGAGAGATATCAATCAGTATTTTATTCATAATATAGGATTATTCTTTTTTTTATATATTGCTATGTTATTTATAGGATGTACGCTTTTATCTGGTAGTGGAGTTGATTTCATGACTGCTTTTAGTGCAGTGGCTGCTGCTTTTAGTAATACAGGGCCTGGTATGGGAGATATAGTAGGTCCAAATGGTAATTATTATCACATATTACCTTTAATGAAAGTACTATTGTCTTGTTTTATGTTGATGGGAAGGCTGGAAATTATACCATTTTTTGCCTGTGTGTGTTTAGTCACAAATGGTCTATTTAAGAGTAGGTCAGCATAAGTTGTTTAGAATTTGTACGTATTCGTTGGTTTTACGTGTCACTGGAGTACTGTATTAATTAGAATATTTCATTAATTTTTACATAAAAAATATGTTTCCTGAAAATATTAAAACTACTTTTTACTTGTATATTTAAATTTGAAAAAAACTTGATATTCTTTTGTAAGGATATAACATTGAGTACTTAAAGTTAGTAATACTATAAATTTTTAATCATTTACCATGTATATTATATGTTACATTCTGCTGTTATTACAGGTCCAAGAAGGGGTGTTTTTGCTGTTGTAGATCTTGGATCTACAAAAATAGTTTGTTTTATAGTTAGAGTCTCTCATAACAATGATCTTGAAATTATTGGCATAGGTTATAGAGCTTCCGAAGGAATTAGTGGTGGTACTATTACTGATATGGAATCTGCAAAATGTTCTATATTATCTTGCATAGAATCAGCAAAGGGAATGGCGCAAGGACCAATAATAAGTCAAGTTTTTGTGAATATTTCTGGATGTGATATTGATTCTACAAGTATCATTAATGAAATTAGTGTAACAATGCATGAAATTTCAGATGTTGATATTAGAAATATTATGTTGCAGACTTATGATAAATGTCGTAACGAACAGGTTGTACTTCATAATATTCCAATAGTATACTGCCTTGATGATTTAAATAATATTACAGAGTTGAAAGGATTATATGGAAGTAAACTAAAAGCTAGTATGCATGTAATTACTGCTTCAAAGTCTGCATTGTTAAATATAGAAAACTGTATCACTAATTGTAGTAATTTAAATGTAGTTGGATGTATAGCAGAACCTTATGCTTCAGGGTTGTCATGTCTTATTGATGATGAAAAAGAACTTGGAGCGATGATTATGGATATTGGTGGTAGGTATACATCTATTGGTGTTTTTAATAAAGGAAGATTGATATATGCAGATAGTGTTCCTTTAGGTGGTATTCATATTACCAATGATATAGCATATGGATTGTGTGTAAATGTTAAAGATGCTGAACGTATAAAGGTATTGTATGGGGATGCCATGCTAATATCTCCAGATAAAGATGGTATAATAGAAGCTGATATTGGTGAAGACGAGGTTATTTCAATTGTACGTTCTGATTTAGAAAAAATAATTAGACCTAGGGTAGAAGAAATCTTTAATGTGGTAAAAAGTAGAATAGTAAAGCAAAAGCACTTGATTAATAGGATAGTAATTACAGGTGGTTCAAGTCAGTTGACTAACATCAAAGAAGTGGCAAGCTACGTATTTAAAAAGCAAGTGAGAATAGGGTTACCCATAGAGTTAAAGGGGATTACTCATGATTATAAATATAACCCATCGTTTTCTGCAGCCATAGGTACAATCTTATTAATTTCGAATAGAATACATACTAAGAGAAAAAACACACCTAGAAAAAGCAGCATGCTAAAGAAATTTTTAAGGTTGATTTCAGTAAAAATTGATAGCTAGTGTAGTTTTTTCCTTAAGTCACGATCTAGTGTAGAAAGAACACCACTGTTATCCTGCTTTTGGTGATCATTGTTGTATTCTTTAATTAATTCTTGAATGGCACTTGTTGCTATATCAACAGTGTCTAATTTTAATGATTGAACCATAGATGATACTTGATCAGATATCTTTTGTACAGCTATATCAAGATGCTTTTCTATAATATTCTCAATATCTTTTTTGTTAGATGAAATGATAAGGTTGTATTCTTCTTGTGCCTTCTTTAGGATTTCAGTGATGGTTTTTTCAGTTTCATGACTTTGAGCTATTGCACTATTTAACAAATTTTGAGATTGTTTTTGAATATCATAAGGTAATATGACTTCTTGTTTTAGCTTGTTTAACATTGAAGACAGAGACTGTCTGATTTTTTTATATAATGGCCAAAAAGTTGCTAAGGCTCCAATACAAAAGGCAAGATTGGTAACGAAATATGTAGATATCATGTTCTCTCCTTGTATAATCTAGTAGTTATATCACGTAACTTATCTTTGTCAGCGTATTCAGTGCCTAACATTTTACTATAATACGTCAAAGCTATTTCGCATGTAAGGTCTATTAATTCTTGTTCTGTTTGACACTTTAAGTTGTACATGTATTCATTTGCCATACTAAACATTTTTTGTATTTCTTGATCTAGCATGGCCATTAGACCTGCATTAGTACTCTTTGTCTCTTGAAGGGCAGAACTTATAATCCTATTTGCTTCGGCTTTTGCTTCATCTAGACTGAATAACTGCTTATTTAACTCATCCTGTGCACGGGTTAAGTTATGTTCAACATAACCTATAACACCTGTTGTAATAGTATACCTTTTTTTTATAACATTTTCAACTTTTGGCAGAATGTTTTTACTGATTACTAGATATAAAACACTAAAAGACAAGAAAAACCAAAACAACTGAGAAGGGTAAGACGTTACATCTAATTGAGGTATTATATCCATGGTCTACGCTAAGCTACAAAAATTAATAACAGGGCTAAAAGAAAAGAGAATAAACCCATAGCTTCAACTAAAGCAGCGCCAGTATAAACATATTTTTTTAATTTATCTTCTGTTTCGGGATTACGTGCTAAACCATTGAGCATGGTAGAAAATATATTTGCTACTCCCAAAGCAGAAGCAACCATACCGAAAACACTTAACCCTACAGCAATAAACTTCAAAGATTCCATATACTCCTACCTTTATAAAAAGCTAAAGGTATTATAAGTATATCAATATATGAAGTCAATTGATAAAATTTAGTGTTCATTGATTGCATCTGATAAGTACACGCAGGTTAAGACTGTAAATATATATGCCTGTAATATTGCAACAAATATTTCAAATCCGATTAAAATAATAATGAAAATCATAGGTAGAGGGGTAAGAAATATATTCATTTTTATTACGAACCCTGCTATTACTTTGATTATAGTATGTCCTGCTATCATATTAGCAGCAAGACGGATTGATAAACTGATAGGGCGTGCACAATATGCAAACAGTTCAATAAAGACCATCATTGGAGCCAACCAGCCTGGTGTACCTTTTGGTAATAATATACGTAAAAAGTGTGCTCCCTGATGTTTAAACCCTATTACTGTTATACTAACAAATACAACCATAGACATTGCAAATGTTACTGCAATATGGCTAGTCACAGTAAACCCTAATGGTAGAATACCTAATAAATTACATGTTGCGATGAATATAAATATTGTAAAAACTAAAGGTATATATTGTAATCCTTCTTTGCCAACATTACTTTCTATTGTAGAAACAATAAAATTATAAATCATTTCGATGATTAATTGTATTCCATTTGGCAGGATATTTTCTTTTCTTAATCCAACATAGCAAAAAAGAGAAATTATAAGTGTAGATAATACCATAAATAATGATGCATTGGTAAAATCTATGTTATACCCACCAATACTAGGTAACTTAAATATAGTTAGAATTTTAAACTGATCTAAAGGGTTTGCTGACATTCATGCTCCATACAAACACAATAATTATTATAAGTATCGTACTTTAATCATATCAATTGCAGAGAGTTAGTCAATTGGAGTTATGTTGCTATTAAAGAATTATATGATTTCTTAATGTAAATTTTTGAGTGAATGTGTATAATATTTATGACGCAAAAGAAATTGTAAATATTGTAAGATTACTGTTCATATCGATTATTAATTAAAGATAGGGATGTGGATTGTTTCTTATTGTACTTTTTATTATGTAGTTGCATTATAACAACACCTTATGTTTTGATAAAAATCAATAGTTTTATAAATAGCTAAGAATTGTGAGAAACACAGGGAATCTTTTTATAGTGCTGTGTATATTTAATTGATGGTGAGGTACCATTGATTATAGGTAAATTGAGTGTATTATTTTGAATAATAAATAACTAAATTTCTATTTTATATCTAAATGTTGTGACTTATGTATGATCATTATTGAAGATTATATTATTAAGATATAGTCATTAGTACTAATAGATGGTAAGCCAATCCTACAGTATCGAAGTAGTTGTATATATATAAAAATTAGTGATATGAAAAAGGTATAAGCTCATAAATTGATAGCGTACTTTCTTTCACAAATAAAATGTTTTTTGTGTTGAAAGTTATTAGATGTATAATAAGTTAACACATTGCTTGTCTCTTTGTTATGTATGATAGCTTTCTAAAGCAAGTTCTAGTTGATCAGAATTTTTGTGCATTGGAATCAATAGTCAATGCAATAAGGAGTATGTATGTTAGTAGAAGGATAAGTAACAATATATGTGATATAATTAAACAGTATGGCAATAATGGTTTTATAGTTACAGATGTTGATGTTGTCTCCCTATTAAGTAAGGTTGTGCTTGATAGTTTTGAACATTTTATTATTCCGCGTTGGTCTTGTGCTTCTCAAAAATTAGTGGAGTTAATAAAAGAAAAATCTCTGGATTCAGATGTTTTAGTATCTTTTGGGAGTGGGACAATTAATGATATTTGTAAATATGTAAGTTACATTACAAATAAAAGCTATATATCATTCCCAACAGCTCCTTCTATGAATGGTTATACTTCATCTAATGCATCTATAATGCTGAATAATGGGTCTAAGAAATCGTTACAATCTCATTTGCCTAAAGCTATATATGTAGATATTGATATTATCGTTAATGCTCCGAAGAGATTAATAATAAGCGGATTTGCTGATTTCATTTGTAGATCTACAGTACAAGCAGATTGGTTATTGTCACATTTGTTGTTAGGAAGTGACTATACTGAGTTACCATTTTTAATTAGTAAAGAAAGTGAAAGTGCATTAATCAATGACTATTTAGGATTAATAAAACGTGATGAGTATAGTATTATGGTCTTAATGCAGGCGTTGCTTTTGTCAGGGTTAGGTATGTTTATTGTAGGAGGAAGTCAATCTGCTAGTCAAGGTGAGCATATGATTGCTAATACCATAGAACTTTTACAAAAAAATAATATGCCCTTTTTTCATGGTGAATTGATTGGTGTAAGTATGGTAACTATGACATGTTTACAACATAGAATGTTGAAATCGGTACCAAGGCTTTATCCTACCTTAATGAATGATGAAAGTGTAAAACAGTGTTTTAATGCACAATATACTAAGGAATTCTGTGATATACTGGCTCGAAAGTTTATTAATCAACAAAAAGCAGATTACTTGAATAGCTTGATTAGAGATAAATGGTCTTTTATTGTTGAAGAGATTACAGAAAAGACACTATCTAATGTGTTAGTGAAAGAAATGTTGACTAATATAAATTGTCCAAATAAACCAGAACACATTGGATGGAATGCTAGTAAATATAGTGAAGCAGTAGAATTTGCATTTGTTACTAGACCAAGATTTACGTTTCTTGATGTTGCACATCATGCTAGGTTGCCAATAATTGAAAATATATGAATTAGAATCATGTATTTAAAGTGAATTAATACTATTTTTGAGGTAGTTTGTAAGTGATGATCTATAAAAATATATCCTGAATTTGTGTAATACCACAGTAAATATGCGATAGCTTATAAAGCCTAGTATTTCATTATAGAACAAAATAGAGTGTTAATCTTTAATTATCTATTACTTATGAAGGTTTTGGATAAGTATTTTTGCTGTTACTTTGGTATTTATATTTCAAGTGTGCTGAGTAAATATATAGATTATTTGTAACGCATTACTTTTAAGTATATTTTGAAAAGTGTATGCTGATCTCAGGATATCTTTATAATTGTTTTAATGATTTTGCATTTTGTCAGATAAATGGAGTGTAACTTCTTTAAAATGATAGGTATTAATTTGTTAAAGTAAGAATGACTTGAAAATAAGTTCTTATTTATTCCTGATTAGTATAGCCAGTTTTTACATGTCGTAAATTTGTTTTATATGTATTAATTTCATTTAACTTACTATAAGATAAATCTGCATTCTCTAAATTGGCGTTAGAAAAATCTACATTCTTAAGCTGTGAATTTTCAAAACTAGAGGATTGTAAGTTCGTATTAGAGAAATTGACATTTTCTAGTTGTAAACCTGAAAAGTTTGCATTTTTTAATATAGAATTTGAGAAATTTGCATTGTTTAAGTTTATTTTTCTGAAATCAAAATTGGAAAAATTGACATTCAATTCTTTACTGTTTGTTATAGCATCTTGTAAAGCTTTAATAGATGTAATTGCTTGTTTAGGAAGTTCTTTTGAATGAAAGTTCTTATTGTTAATAATAATTGTATTTTTAATGTCACAATTATTAATTAGAAAATTAGTTAGAATACTTCTATGAATGCTAGATCCAACTATATTGGAATTGTCTATCTTTGCAGATTTTAAATTATTACTGAAAAAGCTGACTTTGTGTATTTTATTATTATTAAATATTGCAAACTCAAGATTGCTATTATTTATGTTACTGTCTTCTATTGTTGAGTTAGACCATAGTGTTTTTGCTGCATTTACTTTATCATATGTGCCATTTTTAATTGTATTATTATCTATAACTGCAGAGGTTAATTTGCTTGAATAGATACTAGAATTATTCAATTGTGAATTTTTTATTAATACCATTGTGAGGTCAGAATTTGAAAAAACTGTATTGTTGATGGTTGCATTGTTTAAGATAGCATATTTCATATTTGATTTTGTGATATTCGTGGAATCAAGAAGAACTTCTTGCATGTCTGATTCTTCTATGATGACGTCACTCAAATCTGCGTTGCTTAAATCTGCGTTGGATAGTATAGTATTATTTAAATTCACTCCAACTAGTGTTGCATTACTCATGCGTGCTTTGTGTAAATTTGTGCTATTAAGGCTAGTATAACGGGCATCTACGAGGTGCATGTTTGCATTGCTTAAGTTAGCCTTGTGAAAATTTGCATAAGAAATGTTTGATACTTCCATATTACTGTTACTTAGATTACTTCCTGTTATGTCTGATGAATCTAAGTTTGCACCATATAAGATAGTATTTGTTAGATTTGAAAATTGAATTTTTGAGTTATGTAAATTTGCTCCGAAAAAGTTTGAATTTGATAAGTTACAATTTTGAATGACTATATTTTCACCTTCAATATCGTGAAAGTTTGCTTTTTCTATTCTAGAGGTAAATATTGAGACTAGTGTTAATTCTGTTTCAGAAAAATTCGCGAATGACCCATTTATTTCTGTTAAGATGGAGTAACGCATATCTGAATCACTGAAGTTTGTATTATTAATTTTTGACTGTGTAATTGTGGTTTTTTGCAGATCTGCAGATGTAAAGTTAGCAAAATTTAAGTTTGAATTTTTTATATTGGATTTACTAAAGTTTGCATTGATAAAAGATGCTCCTTGCATATTAGCATTTGTAAAATTAGAGTTGGATAGATTAGCTCTGGTGAAATTTGCGTGTAGTAAGTTTACATTATTAAATACTGATCCTCGAAGATCTAGATCACTAAAGTCTGCTCCAGATAGATTATCACCAAATTCTTTTTTAAAGTCTAAAGGTATTCCTTTAGCATGACATTTTATTATAAAGCTTACAAAATCTTCTTTAGTATATGGGGTACGCTTTACAGTAAAGAAGTTTTCTTGGTTTATAGTTTCATCTTGATCTTGATTGGTAGTATTAGCAAAACATATGTTAGTGCTCAAGAATAGAGTATATATTATTAAAACTGTAAAAGTATGTTTCGTATAATGTTTCATAGTATACTTGTATAGGTTGATAATATAATCCAGTTCATTATAGGTAATAAATCTCATAAAATTGTTAATATTAATTTTGCTATTGTATGTTTTTTTTTAGATATAAAAAATAGATTATTTTATTCCATCTCAGGTTTTCTTGCATAATATAGTTGTGTAACTTCAAAGTTTATGAGATTAATGTGATGTTTATCTGCTATTTTTGGCATGTTGTTTTATGTATAGATAGGTATTTATTGGTAGATATAGTTGAGAATGAGAAAAAGTTACGATATAAGTTTGTATAGAATTTTTAGATAGTAGAATTATAAATTAAAGTGCTGTTTATTTATTATTTTTAATATTCTTATTATTAATTACATGATACCTATAGGTAAGCATGGTAGCGGTGGAAGCAACATTTTTTGTAATGCTCATGGGTGATTTATGTTTTCATACAACATGAATATTATAATCTAAATGTATTAGCTTACTTACAAGATAAATAAAAGGTAGTAATAGTATGTGGTTAAGACTAATTGTTGTTTTTATTATTCCCTTTTCTACAATGGTTTTTCTTGGTACGTGGCAAGTATTTAGGCTGAAGGAAAAAATCGAGATTATTACCACTATGCAAGCTCCATCTACTAAATTATTATCTTATGATTTAGTAAAACAGAGTTATAAAAGTATAAAAGCAAATGGAGCTTTTGATAATGATCATCTGTTTTTTGTTTTTGCTGGAAGGTTAGGTTATTATGTATTGCAACCGTTTCATTTGAGTGATGGTAAGTATATATTAGTGAACAAAGGTACAGTGTTAGATAAGATGAGCAAATTTGAAGTTTTTAATTCTAATCAACTTGATGTTCAGGGAATTCTGTATTGTGATAGTTATAAAAAAGTCGGGTGGTTTATTAAAAATGATATTGATGCTAATGTTTGGTTTTGGTTTGATATAAAAAATATGATGAAGCAAATTAAAATTCCTTTGGAGAATTGTATAATATGGGCTGATAATACAGTGGCTTTTGATGGTATAACGGCTAATGTTCCATTAAAAATTAGAAATGATCATCTTGAGTATATTGTTACTTGGTATTTATTAGCATTGATATGGCTAATAGGTTATACATGTTTATGTTATTATAAATGAACTCAAGGTAAAGTACTTAACAGTGAAAGAGTAACGTTAGGGATAAGTTTTTAGTTAATGATTTTTACATAACAAAACATTAATTTTTTGTAATACTAAAAAGGTGTTGTAACTTTTTATTAGATGATCTTTGTTTTTGTATTGAAATTTATGTGTATAATATGTGCTGATATAGGTTTTTTGTAACGTACTATTCTATACTTAAGCTATGGAAGTATAATGTTGTATTCCTTTTTCCGATTTTATAACAAAATTATAATTGTGTCGAGCATGGGTTAAACAAAGAAGATATTAATTTTGTACTATAAGTGTTTCTTTGTTTGATTGCCTATATTAAGATTTATATATATGATGTGTGTGTTCTATATAGAAGTTTTTTAGATGCGGTCTTTGTAGTAAAGATTTATGCTTAATAATTTATGATGTCGAATTAAGTTTTTTACGGGTTTGTAATAGCACTATTATTACGAACAAACATCCACCAATGATGGCCATAAGTCCACCAATTGTAAAACAGTACTTTGCAATTTTTGATGCTGTGTCAGGTAAGTATGTTACTTTTCTTAGAGCTCCGTATCCACCTAACCATTCTAGTCCAGTTATATGTAAAAGTTGCCCTAAGCTGTATATGTAAATTTGAAGATTAGCATAAAAGCTATTTGTACTCCCGAAATGCAATTTTGGTAAAAGCCAGTAAATGAACCCCATGAATGCCAGAGTCATTCCAACAATGGATCCATGATAATGTGCAGGTATTGTTACATTATCATGAATACTTAGTATTCCTAGTATCCCACCATAGCTAAATAGTAAAGTTGTACATAGTAAACTATGGTAATTGTATTTTAATAATGTTTTGAAATTGAATAGTGTCAAGATGAATAAAAATGCTGGTATTATTCCTCCAAGGATACGCATGTGCCATGTAAAAAAATCCATCGTAAATTGAGAATCAGCTGAGTGATATATATATATAATAGGTCCTATAATAGTTGATGAAGTGTTTATTATAAATATAATATTGATTACATTTGTGTTCAGTAACTTGTTATTTGTTCCTAACATAATGAAATATACTATTAGTAATGCTTGACTGAAAGCTATTTGCAATATATGTCCTCCTCCCCAAAATATATTTTCATAAAAAGACATGATGTGTAAATCATTGGTTGTATGTATTGTATAGTAAGACATAGTGAAACATAAGATAGCACATATGAGTATTATTGAAATACCGTGTACTCCCAATGATATACCTTGAGGGATATGTAAGTTGTGACATTTGGTTGATAATATTGAGTAGAGGAGTATGCTTATAATGAATGTTAATAATCCTAATAAAAAACATAGATTGTTTATCACTGGAATATAATTGTTTTTTATCGGGTTTGCATTAGGAAAAAAGACAGATAGCACCATTAGGAATGTGCCAATAAATGCAAAGTAACATAGATATTTGAAACATTTTGCGTACTTATTGGTGGAAATTATTAAACTTGATATTATAGAAATAATTGAGGATGCCCATACTAGTACTGATAAATTTACATGTATTACTAATGATGTGTCAAAAACTTTATCTACATCTGTAATGAAAAATTTTGATATAGGAAGTCTAAGCAAAATAACAAATATAGATAAGAGTCCAGATATTGCTAAAGCAGATATACCTAATAATAACCACTTACGACATAATTCTATATTATAGTTATTTATATAAGACATAAATATGCACAGTATTCTTAAAGGGTAAATTATAGATCTACTATTAAAATAGACAAGAGTATTTAACTGATTTTTCATATTTATATGATGTTGAATTTGGTTAAATGGTGTTTATGATCCATACTTTATATAAATTACATGTATAAACATGATCTACAGGAAGTGTGGCGGTATTCATAGTTGAGATGTTTTAGAATTGTTATTATGTGACATGTTTGAACAGTACATAACTTTAATATAAATATTGAAGTTATTGAGATTATTATTATTATAGGGTGTGGTATGAGATAATATGCATTATGGTTGGTTATTTTAGAAGGGCTTTGCCTAATTTGTTAACTATATTTAGAATATTTGCGATTCCTGCAATAGTATGTAGCTTTTATATTGGTGATAATAACTCAAATTACATTGCATTTATTATTTTTATTTTTGCATGCATTACAGATTTTTTTGATGGTTATTTAGCACGTATATGGCAGACACAATCTAAATTTGGTAAGTTATTTGATCCAATTGCTGATAAACTTATTGTAGCTGCAGCTGTGATTATGTTGATTTATATTGGTAAAATTACAGGGCTAACTATTATTCCTGTAGTTGTGATAATTTGTAGAGAGATTTTGATTTCTGGCTTGAGAGAATTTTTGATTTCTATAAATGTTGAACTTCCTGTTATTAAAGTAGGGAAGGTCAAAACATTTATACAGATGTCTGCTATTGGTATGTTAATGTTAAATGATAGTGTAATATTATACATTGGTGAAATGATACTATATTTGGCTGCTGCGTTAACTATGTATTCTGCATATCTTTATATCTGTGTAGCTCTGAAGCATATATACTCATAAGAGTCATTGATTGCTTTTTAATCTTATTAGAGAGACTCTCTTGTAGTATTGGCGATATATATACATATTAATGCTACTACTAAAAACTAATTGTATCTATTACAAGATTTTAATGCCTCTATGTTTGTGTATGGTTTGACATTGGCATTATTTATATTTAGTAGAAATATCTATTGTGATGATAGAAACTTATAATTTAAGATAGCAATTTTCTATTGGATATTGCTAAATTAATTAATACCTATTGCAAATCTTAGAGTAATTACCATATTTAGTTATAAGGTTGTTGTATTAGAGGTAATTTAATGAAGCTTCAATTGTCAGTAATAAAAGTTTCTAATGTTAGTGAAAAACATGGAATCTTTTGTTTGCTTTTTCTATTACTTCTTGGTCTCGTAGTGACCCTCCAGGTTGGATTATTGCACTAAAGTTTACAGATGTTACTTAGTAATATACTGTCTGTGAAGTGGAAGAATGCATCAGATGCTAAATTAATTTAATAAAAAGTCAGCTATTAGTGGTAAAAGTTTCTAATGTTAGTGAAAAACATAGCAATCTTTTTATTGTTTGCTTCTTCTATTACTTCTTGGTCTCGTAGTGATCCTCCAGGTTGGATTATTGCATTGATGTTTACAGATGCACTTAGTAATATACTATCTGTAAAAGGGAAGAATGCATCAGATGCTAAAACTGCTCCTGTACAATCTTGGGCTTTCTTTGTTGCAATTTCAAGGCTATCAACACGACTCATTTGACCAGCTCCAACTCCAATTGTACGATGGTCTTTTGCGATGACAATTGCGTTGGATTTTACATGTTTACATACTTTCCATGCAAATAATAGATTAGAAATGGTCTCATCTGATACTGGAAAATTTGTAACTTGTATTAAATCTTTCTTTGATAGCTGATTTGTATTACTTTCTTGTAGCAAGAACCCATTACTGACATTTTTAATTATATATTTTGGTAAATTATATTCTGTAGATAGTATAACGCGTACATTTTTCTTCTTTTGTATAATTTTCATTGCTTTATCTGTAATTGATGGACCAATTACTACTTCAATGAAGATCTTGTTTAGTTCTTGTGCTATGTCTTCGTTGATTTCTCTGTTTAGTGCAACAATACCACCAAAACTACTTTTCGGATCACAAGAAAAAGCCTTGTTGTATGCAGTTGTGATATCATCAGCAATGGCTGTGCCACAAGGATTACTGTGCTTTATAATTACTGCTGCTGGTTGTGTAAATTCTGCTACTATATTTATAGCAGATTCTATGTCTACTATATTATTGTAACTTAATTCTTTTCCATGTAGTTGTTTCAGAGGGTATTTACTTTCTGAGCTACTGTAAAATGCACCTTTCTGATGTGGATTTTCTCCGCATCTGAGAGTTTGTACCTTTGTTCCATGTATGATAAATGTTTCAGGTAAAATGTCATTACTATCTTTGCTTATCCAATTGTATATATTACTATCATAAGCTGAAGTGATAGCAAAGGCCTTAGTAGCTAAGTATTTCCTATATGTTAAGGTTGTGGAATTCTGATTATTAATCATTTCTGCTTTTAATGTATCATAGTCATTGATGTCTGATATAACTGTTACGTTATGAAAGTTCTTTGCGCCAGATCTCAGTAAGGTAACTCCTCCTATATCTATTTGTTCTATTATCTCATTTTCAGTTGAGGTTTTAATATTTGCAACTTGAGAGAAGGGATATAAATTTACAACAACTAAATCTATATCATGTATTCCTAAGTTTAAACCTTCTGCAGCGTGTGTATTGCGGTTACTTAGTATCCCACCATGAATTTTTGGATGTAGAGTCTTTACCCTACCACCCATTATTTCTGGAAAATTTGTATAATCTGATATCTCTGTTGCTTGTAATCCTGCATCTAATAAAGTTTTATAGGTGCTAGTTGTTGCAATAATCTCTACCTTTTGTTCAATTAGAAATTTTGCAAGTTCTATGATATTTATTTTATTATATACAGATATAATTGCTCTTTTTATTTTCATATTTTTCTACATTGATATACACGTTAAAAAAATCACGCTGCATTTTGCTTAATCATTGCTAGAATTTGTGCTTCCGCGACAAGTGTATCCTCTACATGTGCATAACACTGAAACCTACATGTATTTTTTCTTCTATGTATGACACTTACTTCAAAAACTAACGTATCACCTGGAATTACAGGTTTGCGAAATTTTGCTAGCTCTATTGACATAAAATATACTGAATAATTCTGCATGTTGTGTTCTTGAGTGTCGGATATTACACATATTATACATGCTTGTGCCATAGCTTCTACAATGAGTACACCAGGCATGATCGGATTGCCAGGAAAATGGCCAATAAAAAAAGGTTCATTAAAAGTAACGTTTTTTATTGCTATTACAGATTCATTAGGTGTGCATGCAGTTACTTTATCAATCAACAAAAAAGGATATGAATGTGGTATCATCCTTATGATTTCTTGAATATTGAACTGCATACAATTCCCTAATTAATATATCATTTCTTTATTTCTATGTTTGGTAATTCTTTATTCAATCTTTCTAATACTTCGTTAGAAAAATCTATACCATCAGCAGCGTAAAATACTTGATTCTTCTTCATTAAAAACAAGACTAAATTAATATTTTGTTCCTTTGCTATTTTAGCTGATATGTTTTTAATCTTGTTGTAAACCATCTCCATAGCATTCATATACATGTTTTCTAATTCTGATCCTTTTATAGAAATGTCTTGCTGTAGATTTGATACTTTTGTTTTAAAATCTGCGACCTTCTTTTCGAAAGCCTCAGCACTTAAAATAGCTTTTTGCTTGCTTAAATCTTCTTCGATTTTATGTAATTCTTCCTCTCTTGCTGCAAAATTTTTCTGTAATTCTGCTCTTTTATCGTCTAGTTGGGTCCTAATACTTTTTACTGATAATGCTTCAGATATAATTACATCACGGTCAATAAAAGCTACCGGAATATTCTGATCATTTTTTGCTAAAGCCTGGTAATTTAAACCAAATAGTAGTATGAAAATAATTAAAAATAATCTTGATTGCATAAATACCTCTTTTTTTTATTGCATTGAAAATCTTATCATATCTGTAATATCATAATCTTCTTTTAATACAGGGAACCCAAAATCTAACCTCATTGGTCCAAATGGGGAACGCCATGAAAAACCAAAGCCAACAGAAAGTCTTAATGATTTATTCTCATGGTACTCTTTATCTGTGTAGTCAAGGCCAAATAAAGTTGCTGCATCAATGAAGAGAGAGCCTTTTATTCCCAAATCATCTGGTAGCCCTATAGGGAAATCAACTTGGTTAATCATATTAAAGTAAAATTTTCCACCTAATGCATCTAATGTATTTTTATCTCTTGGTCCTATACCTGATGCATGAAACCCTCTAATTTCATTACTTCCTATTATGAAACGTTGATTTATTTTTACTTGTTCATTGCTTTTATATGAAAAAACGTATCCCATAGAGGTTTTTATACTTAAAAGAATATCATTGTTAACTTTTGGAAAAATCTCTCTGCTATAATTAATCGAACCTTCAGTTTTAATGTAGTGTAATGTTCCACCTAAACCAGAAAAGCTTTGACGGAGTTTAATAAGGTATCCATCTTTGATTTTAGACAAATTGTCAAATTTGCGGAATTGCAAAGAATATCCAACAGATGAATCAATGTTTTTACCAGCCTGTTCTTTGATTAACTCGGATGCGGTGTCTTTGACATTAAATATGTTTACATGCTTATAGGAATAGTTCAGTGAAAGATTGAGATCATCAGTTATATCATGTGATGTGTGTAACATAAAGCCAGCATTACTACTACTAAAAGCAGCTTCTGTGTTACCTGCAAGTCTTGAATTAAGGTTTGGAGAATCTTGGCCTCCTGGCTTGTTTTGATGTGCATAGAACAAACCAAATCCTACTGCTGAATCAGTGTCCGAAAAATTTGGTACTATAAAATCAATACTACTAGACAAAGAAGAAGTAGATTTTTCTGCTTGTAAAGATAATATTTTCCCAGTTCCAAGCAAATTTCTCTCCTGTATGTTTATTTTACCTACAAGTCCAGTAACACTAGAAAATCCTGCTGATACAGCAAATGTACCAGTACCTCTTTCTTTTACTTGAAAAGTCAAATCAACTAAACTGTCATTTATCTTATGATTTTCTACATTTACAGATTCGAAAAAACCTAGTCCTAATATATTTTTATAAGACCTACTGATAACGCTAGCATTATATATATCACCTTCGGAAATATTCAACTTTCGCCTAATTACTTGGTCTAAAGTGGTCTTGTTATTAATAATATTTATATTATTAATATAAACTTTACTTCCTGTATATATTATATAGTCTATATCAACTACATTGTCTTTTATATGGTATTCATGTTTTATGTCTGAAAAAAAGTTACCATTATTATTTAAATGTTGAGTGATTTTTTCGATAGAACTATTAATGGACTCTCTGTTAAATATATCTCCATTTTTTGATAATACAAGGTTCTGGATTTCTTCCTTTAATTGTTGGTAATTGTTGACTTGTTTGTCTATAATTATATTGTTATTACCAAACTTATACCTTATTCCTTCTTCAAGAGAAAAAATAAGATTGATGTTATTATCATTTCTCATTTCTGGTACTATAGATTTAATCTTAAAATCTATAAAACCTTTAGATGTGTAAAAGTTATATAAGCCTGCTTGGTCAAGCATTAACCTTTCAACAGCAAACTTTGTATTACTATTAAGCATTTTGTAAGGATAATATTCAGTTGATAGTATGGCTTTTTTGAGCATGCTATCTGAAAAGAATTTATTTCCAGTAAACTTGATAGTTTTTATTCTGGATGTTGGTCCTTCATTTATTTTGATAATTATGTCTATTTTATTGTTTTCGAGCTCTTTTACTTCATAATCAATTTTTGCACTTAACTTGCCTTTACTTTGGTATAATAGTAACAAATTTGATATATCTTGTTGTAATTTTGATTTTGTGAAAACTGCTAATCTTTTTAACTTTAGGATGTCATTTAGCAAATCCTTTTTATTGAATTCTTTGTTTCCATAAAAAACTATGTTATTGACGACAGGATTTTCCTTTACGTTAATTACTAAATAATTGTCCTTATTAACATATACCTCGATATGTGAAAATAATTGTGTTAAGTATAGGTTCTTAATAACTTGATCAATAGTGTCTTGTGTTATATTGTTTTGTAAGTTAATTTTTGAATAAAAATATATGGTTTTATAATCTAGCCTATGATTGCCATTGATTTGAACTTGCTTGACTTGAGTGTTTAAAAACTCTGCATGTGCAAAAGAAGAAGTGAATAGTATTAAAATAATAATAATGTATCTCATAAAACTACTTAAACATACTTTTTATATCATTAAACGTGGCAAGAATCATTAAAGACAACAGAAGCATTAACCCAATGGTAGATATACATTGCTGATATTTAGGATTGAGTTGTTTACGTCGTAATATAGCTTGAACAAAATATTGAAAAATATGCCCCCCATCCAGCATAGGAACTGGTAGTAGATTCATTATGCCAAGATTGATAGAAATCATGGCCATGCACAATAATACTTCATTATGTTTTACTGATTCTCCAGAATATTGGGCAATGCGTATGGGGCCACCTAGTTCAGAAACACTACGTTTTCCTGTTAACATTTGTCCCAACACTTGAAAAATTGATTTTGATAACAGATAAGTATAATTAATAGACTGGATAAAAGCATTACTAATGCTTAATTTCTGCAACTCATAATTACTAAGTGTATTATCTACTGTTATCCCTAAAAATGGCCTTTTTTTTATGCTGCCGAACAGTCCTTTTTCGTCCTTGATAGCTGGTTTAACTTTGACAGTATGAACATGCCCATTACGTGAATATTCTATGATTAATTCTTGGTTGTCTTTTGCGTATTTTTCTATATACTGCTTAATTTCTTCGAACCATTTAACCTGATGGTCATTGATTTTGAGTATCATATCTCCTGGCGCTAATCCAACATGCTCTGCTACACTATTTTGTACTATACCTCCAATAACAGAGTTATGCTTCATCATGCCTTTGGTAGTAAAGAACATCATAAGTACTACTATAGCAAAAAGCAGGTTTGCTAATGGTCCAGCAAAGACAATTAAGAATTTTTGATGTAAAGGCTTTTCACAAAATGCAAACAATTTGTCTTTTTCAGATAAATGCTGAGAATTTGCTTTAGCACCAGATGGGTCTTCATCTCCTAACATTTTTACATACCCACCTATTGGTATTACGCTAAATTTCCACCTTGTCCCGGATTTATCGTTAATTCCAAACAACTCTGGCCCAAATCCTATAGAAAAAACTTCGACCTTCACATTGCATAGTTTCGCAACAATATAATGACCATATTCATGAACAAAAACTATAACAGACATTATAATAAGAAACGATAGCAAATAGAATGACCCGTTGTTGAGTACATGATAGAGATTATCAATAATACTTGTCATAGGTAGAATACTACATGTCATTAAAACTAAGTTGGATGATATAGTATATTTATATGGTTGACAACATAATATGTAATAATTTTAATTGGACGATTTGAGAGAATGAGACACAAATTTTATGAATGAATTGCTAGTGAAACGTAAGAAACTATTGTACAGGAGTTTACATAGAGGATGCAAAGAAATGGATATAATACTTGGTAATTTTGCTTCGCATTACATTTATCTCTTATCTTCTGAAGACATTGATAAATATGAGACAATTGTGAGTACTAATGATCATCAGCTTTATAAATATATTATAGGACAGGATCCAATTCCACAGTATTTGGATAACAGCATTATGAAAAATATTATAAGCTTTAATGAATCGTTAGTAAGGTCAAAGCTTTTAGCTTAGCATAAGGAGCTGTAATATGTTTGATCTTGTTGAGAAGTATTTATTAGTATTTTGTATCAGTGGATGGTAACTTTTAATATATTTGTTAATTATTGAATTTATTATATAAGTAAATTAGAATATGAAGTTGCTTGTGACTGTTTGTGAAGAATAAATAAATTTATTTTTTACGTTAGTTTAAAAAGTAAAACTATATTTTTAGTATTAATACTTTTTTAAATATACAAACTTATAGTTGTTATGTGTGTATTTTTGTAAGTGCTTAATGTTAATGTCTGTTTAAAATGTTGTAAATATGTTTTTTAATGATAATTCAATATACATTTTAATATGTGCTTTGCTTGGTGGTATCATTTTAAATTGTATGCCATGTGTGTTTCCTGTCTTATCATTGAAAATAATGTCAATGGTTAAAAATGCTCAAAAGAGTAAGGTGTCACTAAAAGCTGATGGGATATCATATACACTTGGAGTGATGGTTAGTATGTTTCTATTGTCTTCGGTGCTTTTAGTGTTACGTCATTTTGGCTATCTGATGAGTTGGGGATATCAGATGCAATTTCCAATATTAATTACTTTATTGATGTATGTAATGTTTTTAATGGGGTTATCTTTTTCTGGGTTTTACGATTTACCATTTATTATTCCTACTTTTAATCAAGTTAAATCTAAAAGAGAAGGATTAGTGGGTAGTTTTATTGTAGGGATGTTATCAACATTTGTTGCTACTCCATGTACTGCTCCTTTTATGGTATCTGCTGTAACTGTTGCTTTAAGTCAAGCAAATCTCTACTCATTGTTGATTTTTCAAGTTCTTGGTTTTGGAATAGCATTACCGTATTTGTTATTGTCATTTTTTCCAGGGTTGTTAAAGCTCATTCCTAAGCCAGGTAGATGGATGGAAATCTTACAGAGGTTTTTGGCTTTTCCACTTTATTTTTCTGCAGCATGGTTGCTCTGTATATTAATAAAACAAAAAGGACCAGAAATATTATTTGCTGTTTTGTCTTGCGCTATATTGATTGTTATGGGAATATCGGTTATGAAATTTATAAGATCTTGGCAGCCTATAAGTAAATTTATAATTTGCTTATGTTTGTTATTTGTAGCAATTTCTCCTTTGTATTTTGAGTCAGTGAAAGAATTTATAATGAAACATAAAGGAGAGAAACATATTGCGGTAATAGAGTTTTCTCAAACAGGGTTGGAGCAGCTTCTTAAAGGAAAAAAGACGGTGTTACTATCTATAGGTGCAGATTGGTGTTTGACGTGTAAGGTTAATGAAAGAGTTTTTCAATTAGACACTATAAACACTTTATTTATCAAGAAAAATATTTACTATATGAAAGCTGATTTAACCTCTAAGAATTCTGAGATCACAAATTATATTAATCAACTAGATAAAAATAGCATACCATTGTATGTATTGTATGTTAATGGGGTTAAGGTTAAAATTTTACCGCAAGTTCTCAGTGAAAAGACAGTAGTTGATATTATAAATCAATATGTAAAATAGGAGAATTTTTAAAGTTCCATTAATTATTAGATGGCTGTTAGTATAGTTGATTCGTTATTGCAAGATGCAAATTTGAAATTAAATAATTTCTGTAGTGTATGTTCCTATTTAAAGATATACAAGGTTTATAATGTTAACATAATTAGAAATTTCAACTGAGATATTATGGATAAGATAAGACTAAACAGTATATACGTCTTTTAGGTTATAATGCAATGTAAGTTTATGTGTATCAATAAGTATAGTAAAAATTGTAAAAATTTCATAATATATATGTGATTTAAGACCTAATCTTTTGACTAATAGGCAAGCTAATTAGCTTCACGTAGCAATACATCCAACAAGATTTTTAAATGCTCTGTGTTATTATTAAGAAACAGATTTATCTGGCTTAGGAAAAAATATATACCATACCCTTTGAAAGAAATTAAGGCTATTTACATCATTTGCTGCGTATATAGGTATCACACGCTCTGTAAATTCTGGTATTTGTATATAAAGTTTACCAATTTCTTGTCCTTTTTTTATTGGAGCAGATATTACATTGTCATGTGAAAAAAAGGTTTTTACTGTGTTATATGATCCTTTAGGATATAAAACGGTAACATCATTACTAAAAACAGCTTCTACATATTTTGCGTCACCGTTTCTGATTGCTATTTTTTTTACTTTATTATCTTTATGAAAAATGGTTTTACTACTAAAATTATTGAAAGAGGAATCTAACAGTTGTTTTATTTCAGATAAACGTTCTCTCTCGGTTTTAAGATTATTGATTAATATGAATATACGTCTGCCCTCATGTTGAGCAGAGATTATGGATCCATATCCTGTTATATCTGTGTGTCCGCTAATCATAGCATCTATTCTATTATCTGATAGTAATAAGTTACTACTTTCTTGATATATATTATTGTATTTGAGATCTTTTTTAGAAAATAGATGATAATATTCTGGAAAATCTTCAAAAAGTTTTACTATAAGAGTTATTAAGTCACGTGCTGACATTAGTTGCTTTTTGTCTTGTGCTCCTATTACATTAGTGAAATGAGACTTTGTTAAATTAAGTTTTTGTGCTATGCGATTCATCTCATCAACAAAATTTTCCTGTGAACCTGCTACACCTTCTGCCAGAGTAATACAAGCATCATTAGCAGATGTTGTAATAATCCCATTGATTAAATCTCTTACTGCTACTAGCTGTCCTGCTCTTAGAAACATGGAATTTCCGCCTTTTTGCCAAGCTTCTTTGCTAGTTTTAAATTTATCTTCCATCTTTACAAACCCAGCTTTTATATAGGAGAATGCAACATATAAAGTCATCAAATTGCTCATAGATGAAGGTACAATTTGCTCATCGATGTTGCGCTCTAGTAACATTACGTTAGAAAACAAGTCAAATACTGCTACTTGAGATGCTGTTGTTTGTATAGGTAAAGCTATAGCATTACTTACATATGCTTGAATACCGATAGAACAATACAATAATAAAATGATTATATAACGTGACATTATCAAATATATACTTAGAAACTTATAGCTTTTATATATCAATCTTCATGTGAGATCAATAGTATTATAATTAGTTAGTATATTTTGTTATAACCTCCAGTAAAAGTACTTTGTATGTTTTTTTACAGCTTGTGCTGAATAAATTTCCTAACTATATGTTAAATGTGTGAAAAATTGTTCTTGTTATATAAAAATATGCCATAGCTATATTGAATACTTGTCGTGTAGGTATTCAATACAATTCTGTCATGGCCTTATAGCATTGTGTAAGATATATAAAATGAAAGCAGGAAAATATGGGTAAATTATTCTATGGGTAATATAAGTAATTATAAAAATTTTGTTCCTAATGTAGACAATACTGTCTTTATTGCATCTACTGCTTCTGTTGTAGGAAATGTTTACATTGGTAAAGATGCTAGTATATGGTACAACTCAGTGTTACGGGGAGATGTAGGAATAATCAGTGTAGGTGAAGGCACTAATATTCAAGACAATACTGTAGTGCATGTTGATAGGAATTATGGTGATACAGAAATTGGTAAAATGGTTACAGTTGGACATGGGTGTATACTGCATGCTTGTCAAATACATGATTATGTGTTTATTGGTATGGGCTCTATTATTATGGATAAGGTGATTATGGAAAAGAATACAATGTTGGCAGCAGGATCTTTAGTTACAAAAGGGAAAATAATTAAATCTGGAGAATTATGGGTTGGTAGGCCAGCAAAATTTTTTAGGATGCTTTCTGAAGAAGAGATAAATCACATCAAGGAATCTGCTAATAATTACATACAATTATCTCGGGAATATTTGTGTTATTAAATAATTATACGTCTAGCAGATATACATTGTAGATAGTTGTTACATTAAGATTGCTTATTCTATATGTGTGAGGATTTCTGGTATTTTTACGAATGAAAGGCTTTATTCTCCTGGAAATTGAGTTTATGGAAATGGTGTAATAATAGATATTAGATCACTTTTAAGAATTTACATAATTATACTACAACATGGTGTATGACATATAATAGGTATATATATGTGTTGCCTGCTATAGTGTATGTAAAAGTTATCCTTATCCTTATTATCATCAGTTAAGTTGGAAATAGTAAGTGATGAGTATTAGATTGTTGTATTGTACTGGTATACAATTATTATGTAGTTACTTATTGAAATTGCTTGTTTTGATATATACAGAGATTTTTTTGTGTTTTTAAGAATAAAAAGCTTTGTGCTCATAGAGGTTAAGTTTTTGAAAATAATATAGTTTAGTTGATGTTAGATTGTGCTTTATAATTAAAGATTTATAACTTACACGAGAGTAGCACGTAGGTAGAAAACAGTGTACTTTTAATTCAAGATTACAAATCTTGTACAGCGTAACCGATAATTAGGAAATTTAAAATCATAAATACTACTAACTTACGCTATAGGAGTGATAAAAGCATGATATATACATCGTATGATAATAGTGTAAATATTCTTTATTTTAGTATATGCATAAGTTGGTTTTCTTAAAAATAAAAAACTCTTCTTTTGTTATAAAATTTTAAATTATTATTCTGAGATGGTTATTGATAATTAAAATTGGAAATGTTCTAGTATAGAAAAATTTCTGACGTACTTTAAAATAACTTAAATTGTTGCTGTGTGTGATAATGTTGAAATTGAAAATATATGTTATGGAAATAGTAGATGTGATATCTAATCACATCTTAAAATAGATAGTTAAGTTGGTTTGTAAAAATGTCTGCTTATTGTTATGTGATATTGATAATGATGTGTTGAATCGAAAAAAGTCTCTTAACGTATACTAATCATTAAATCTTTTATTGAAAATAATTCAGCAATATCAATAAATAAAAATTATAGTGTTATGTAGAATTAGAATATATGATTGTAATACTTAAACAGTAATGTATGATTGTAAACAGATTTTCTATTTAAGTGTAAAAAGTGCAATTTAAATATTGAGGTTATGATAATTTGAATCATAATTAGTAGTCATATTATATCATGACTGCTTTATATATAATTAAGTCTGTATAGGAATTTTTTAAGGTACATTTTATGAGTGAAATACAAGTAAGAGCTGAAAATCTTGGTGGTGAATCAATATTAGAGGCTCCAATCAGGGTATCAGTTAATGTTGGTGATAATGTAAAGCAAGGTGATATGTTGTTTATTATAGAAACTGATAAGACTTCACTTGAAATTGTATCTCCTGAAGATGGCGTTGTTAGTGAAATATTTGTTGCTGATGAAGAAATGATAAAAAGAGAACAGATTTTGTGTATAATAAATACTACAAAATTAAGTGCTGTTCTGTCATCTGATAGTGGCTGCCCTACACACAGTGTGACTGATGCAACTGGTAGTATGCAGCAATTTATACAGAAAAAGGATGCTCCATCTGCAACAAAGATTATGGAAGAAAATTCAATTGATAGAAATCAAATAGAAGGTTCTGGTATTGGAGGCCGCATTACAAAATCTGATGTCTTGAATCATATGAAATCTGCTTCTAAAGAAAATAAAGAATATAATAGTCGATTATCTGTTGCTTCTGAAGAAAAAAGGGAAGAACGTGTAAAAATGAGTAAGATTAGGCAAGTAATTGCTGCTAGATTAAAAGAGTCTCAAAATACTGCTGCTATATTGACGACTTTTAATGAAGTTGATATGAAGAATGTTATGGATCTTCGAACTAAATATAGGGAAAATTTTGAGAAAAAATATGGTATTAAGCTTGGTCTTATGTCCACTTTTATAAAGGCGGTGGTGTTGGCGTTGAAAGAGTTACCAATAATAAATGCTGAGATATCAGGTAGTGAAATTGTATATAAGCATTATTATGATATAGGTATTGCAGTAGGAACAGATAAGGGATTAGTTGTTCCAGTAATACGTGATGCTGATAAAATGTCTTTTGCTGATCTTGAGTTGACGTTGGCTTCTTTAGGGAAAAAAGCTAGAGAAGGGAAGTTAGAAGTTTCTGATATGACAGGTGCAACGTTTACTATTACTAATGGTGGCGTGTATGGATCTTTGTTGTCTACTCCTATAATCAATCCTCCTCAATCTGGGATTTTAGGCATGCACTCGATACAAAAGCGCCCTGTTGCAATTGATGATAACACTATAGAGATTAGACCTATGATGTATATTGCTTTATCTTATGATCATAGGATTGTTGATGGGCAAGGTGCTGTAACGTTTTTAGTTAGAGTAAAACAATATATTGAAGATCCTAGCAGAATGTTTTTAGAAATTTGAGGATGAGTATACATGTTAATGAGGTCCATGTTTGTATTTAGGATAGCATCGAGCTACGGATTATTAGCAATTAATAAAAGATACTGTTGTTAATTTAGCATGATTGAGTTATACAATAGTAGATAGGAATTCCTGATAATTCTTTGTTGCCTATTTTTAGTATCGCAATATATTTGTTTAAGAAATAGGGGTTCTGATATTATAAAAGTGTTTTTATAATACAGTGATGATGTGGTTTATTATGAAATTTAATGTTATTGGAAGATATGGATAATTTAGGAAGAAGTATCACTATTCATACTAAAGAAGACTTTAAGTATATGCATAATGCTGGCAAGCTTGCGGCAGAAGTCTTAGATTTTGTTACTCCATATGTAAAACCAGGAGTTTCTACTAATGAACTTAATGATTTATGTCATGATTTTATTATTAATGCTGGGGCAATTCCTGCTCCGCTTGGTTATAGAGGATACCCTAAATCTATTTGTACTTCGAAAAATTTTGTTGTTTGTCATGGTATTCCTGATGATTTGCCTTTAAAAAATGGTGATATTGTAAATATAGATGTCACTGTTATAGTAGATGGTTGGCATGGGGATACGAGTAGAATGTACTGGGTTGGTGAACCATCTATTAAAGCGAAGCGTTTATGTGAGGCTGCATATAGAGCACTAATTGTAGCAATTGAACAAGTAATGCCTGGACAAAAGCTTAATCAGATTGGTTTGGCTATTGAGAGAGAGATGAAGAAGTATGGTTATTCTATTGTGCGTGATTATTGTGGTCACGGATTAGGTAAGGTGTTTCATGCTTCACCAAATGTAGTGCATTATTATGACCCAGATGATCCTGTAGTTATTAGGGAAGGAATGTTTTTTACAATAGAGCCAATGATAAATGCTGGAAGATGTGATACTGTTCTTAATAAGAAAGATGGGTGGACTGTTACAACCAGGGATTTGTCTTTATCAGCACAATTCGAGCATTCTTTAGGTGTTACTGAAAATGGAGTAGAAATATTTACATTATCTCCAAAAAATATGCATTGTCCTCCTTATGTTTGCTAGTTTATTATGAATACTGTAATTTCTTTATTTAATAGTGCTGTTGATTTTTTATCTTCTTGTAACATAGATAACCCAAAGCGTGATGTAGAAATAATAATAAAACATCTTGTTAATACTGAGGATTTAGTTACTATACTTGATCCATATATGCCTGTTAGTAAATGTGATGTGGAAGTATTTTGGAAAATGATAAGGCAACGTTCTGCTAATGTACCTATATCACATATTATAGGTAAAAGAGAATTCTGGAGTACAGATTTTATTGTAAATTCTAGTGTTTTAGATCCTAGACCAGACAGTGAAACGATAATTTCTTCAGTATTTGCAATGTATCCTTGCAAAAATCACAGGCTAGTTATAGGAGATTTTGGGACAGGTAGTGGATGTTTATTAACAATTTTATTATTAAGGTATAGAAATGCTGTTGGTATAGCTATTGAGAAAAGTGTAAAAGCTTATAGAGTTGCGTACCAGAATTTTAAAAAGCATAGATTATATAACAGAATAAAGATGAGATTATCTTCTTGGAATACTTGTTATGATATGTTTGATTTGATAGTTAGTAATCCGCCGTATATTAGGAGAAGTAAAATTGCTAAATTACAGCCGGAAGTTAGATTATATGAACCAATTATGGCTTTAGATGGTGGCTCAATAGGATTAGAAATTTATTCACAAATTTTTGTAGTAATAAAAAGATGTTTAAAGCAGAATGGTGTTGCTGTTTTAGAAATAGGGGAGGACCAACATCAAATTCATAGAGTAGTACACAAATATGGATTAAAATTCTGTACTTATCATAGTGACTTATCTAAAAGACTACGTTGTATAGTAGTTAAGCAAGGATGAGATTAGTTAGACTCATGTAAAAAGCCAAGTTTTATTTTGTCATAAATTTAGATTTGTATCAATGAAATATGGAAGTTACGTTTTATAAGAAAGCTAATATGCACAGCTTATGTTGGAAGCATATTACACAAACACTTAGTATAGCAGTTATTGAGTCGTACAGAAGATTACGTTAAAAGCAAGGCTATGATCATTATCATTATTTTAACTCACTTGATTCATACAATGTATATGAGCATATGCTGTTGCCTATTTATTAATCATTCATTAAATAATAAAATTCTCAATACTAAAAAAACTTTGTATAAAAGATTATTACAACATTAACTGACTGCTATAGAAGATGCTAGCTTAAAGGGCAGACCTGATTGTGATTTTGGGGTTTATTATAACTCTAATTTACCTGACTCATACAACCTATACAGGTCATCACATCCGCCTATGTGTTGATCATCAATAAATATTTGGGGCAAAGTTCTCATACCATTGGATTCTTGTATCATTTTTTCTAACAAGGAACTATTGCTTGTAACATCAATTTCTTCAAAAGAAATGTTTTTTTTATTGAATAAAGCCTTTGCTTTAGTACAATAGGGGCAGAGGTCTTTAGTATATATTTTCACTTTTACCACTGTAATATATCCTGCGATTAATTAAAAGTGTTTTTCCTGGATATCATAGTAATCAAGAAAAGTAAAGATAGGAATTTTATAAAATTTTATTATGAAGATAGTATATGGTTATCCTAATCAGAAAAGTAATGTAAATAGTGTTCTTGCTTTTGGGAATTTTGATGGGTTACATTTAGGTCATCAATATATAATTGATACAATAAAAAATATTTCAGTGAGAGAAAATATAGCTTCTGCCATTATTACATTTATTCCACACCCTGCTGAATATTTACATAATAAAAAAAATTTCCTGTTATTAGATCTTGATCAAAAGATTAAATTGTTGCAAAGCTATGGAATAGATTATCTGTATATTATTGATTTTAATAAAAATTTTTCGCAGCTTTCTCCAGATACCTTTGTAAAGGATGTATTAGTAGATAGTTGCAATGTAAGATATGTTGTAATAGGGCATAATTGTTTTTTTGGATATAAGTGTTTAGGTGATATAAATTTATTATATTCTTATTCAAGTGTTTATAATTATGAGGTCATAAGGATAGACCCTATTTTTATAGATAGTAATATATTATGTTCTTCTTCATTAGTTAGAAAATATTTATCTGAAGGAAAAATAGAATTAGCGAATAGAATTTTAGGTAGGTCGTATCAAATTAATGGTAAAGTAATTAAAGGGTTAGCTAGAGGACGTGTTATTGGATTTCCTACGGTTAATGTTAGTATTGAGCATATATTGATACCTAAAATTGGAGTGTATTCTGCATGTATAAAGATTAATGATAGTAATACATGGTTAAATGGAGTAGTCAATATTGGATTGAGGCCTACATTTAATGATTTAAGTTTTCCCATATTAGAGATGCATATTTTTGATTTTAATGGTGATATATATGACCAATATGTAGCCATTCAGTTATTAAATTTTATACGCTCTGAACGTAAATTTCATACTATTGATCAATTAAAGGAGCAAATTAGTGAGGATATTGTACAAGTAAAAAAAAGTTTGTAGTATATATGGTTGCATATTAACTGAGCAAATGGTATATAGTAGATTTGTTATAGAAAGTACCAAAGTTAATAGAAATAATTTGATTGCTCATGGTCAAGCTAAGGCAGCAGTTAATGGTCATTGTCTGGATAAAGGATTTATGAGTAGATATGTATTAGTAATATGTGTGTTAGTTTTTGTAGATCAACTTAGTAAGTGGTATATAATGAATTTAATAGGAGATGTTGGGGTAATAGAAGTATTTAGTTTTTTACGATTTTCTACAGTATGGAATACTGGAATTAGTTTTGGTGTGTTGCACGATTTTATGTACAGCAATCTTATTTTTTGTAGCATTTCTATTTTGATTACATTTGGTTTATTTTATTTATTAATAATACGTTCATTTCATAGATTACCTCTTGCAATCGTTATTGGAGGGTCAATAGGGAATATATTAGATAGAGTTAGACACAGTGCTGTATATGATTTCATAGATTTCTATATTAATCACTGGCACTGGCCTACATTCAATTTAGCAGATTCTTTTATATTCTTAGGTATAGTTATAATAATAGGGCAAAACAATTCTGCAAAACAAAGCCTGCTACCCTAATATCACATTAGAAACTAAAAAAATGCCATATGAAACTAATAGAAGCTCACAATAAAGAAAACAAAAGATTAGGCAGAACTAGCTTATACTTACAAAATTGTTATGCTTAATGAAAAATATAGATCTTTTCATAAAATCCAGCTCTCTCCCTAAGCAAGGATACGTGACCATTCACAATCTACAATTTGCAAGGATGATACAGCACTACAGTCAAGGTTAAGTTTTCCTAAGACAAAGCTAGGCACAGTATGGAATTCCTTTGCTTTATTTACGAGATCTTGATTTCCTAGTACGATAATGTGCTTTGTGCTATCTGGTGCAATGAGACTCTTTAAAGTATATGTTAAGAGTGATAGCGCAAGGAGAGCTAAGCTTGCATACATTCCAATACACAATGGGTCATTGAAATTAAGAAATGCTGATAACATATTTTTCTGAGATAATGTTCCAATAAATGCTGCAGCAGCTATAAGAGAAGTTGCAGACATTATAATTAACGTCAAACTTAGAGTACTACGTTGATTTCCATAATTGAACTTAATATATCCTGGAGCTTGTTCCCTAGGTTTACTGACACAACTGGTTCCTAATGCTATTGCGGAAGAAACTATAAGTATTGCAACAGCGCACATTGCTACTATAAAATATGGGTTTTTTAGACTAGAACTCATACGGTTTGAGAGATTAGCCATAGCGAAAACTAATGCAGCAAGGCTTAATAATATAAGCAGTATAGCGGCATCCCCTAGTGTGTTTGTATTTAACGTACCCGTATTTGATGAGACCTGATCTTTGCTTGTAGGATATCTCGTATCTTTTTCCATAATAAATACCATTATATAATAAACACTTAAAGAACTTAACCCATAAATATTACTTTATTAATAGATATAAAGATAACATGTAAGTAACTTCATAGCTTAAAGCATGATAAATGGAGTATAGAACTACACATAGTGTAAGCTATCTTTATCTAAAAAGTAAAGTATATTTTTCTTTAATCACTAAAATAAATAGTCATAAATTACTATTTAATAGATTTGTAATCTTGAAAAAGTATACTGATTTTTTATCTATGTGTTACTCTTGTATAAGTTATAAATCTTTATTAATATATATCCCCTATATCTAAAGATAAGGCTTGCTCTACTATGCTCATGTAATTGATGGCTACTGGTAATTAGCAATTGGATGCTTATGCTGGATCTATTATTAACCAAGTATGTTTTGTTTAGCTTCTAGCTGTTCTCCATTGATATTGTTATGTTTTCCCACTTCAATTATTACTAAATCATTAGATAGAATTTTTTTAGCAATTTTGTTTACTTCTTCTATTGTGATAGCTTCGTAGAGAGAGTTGTGTTTGTTGATATAACTTGTATCTAACTTACGTAATTGTAGATCTAACAATGTGTTGGCAACATTATCGTTGTTTAGCATTGATAAAATAAAGGAATTGGTTATGCTAAATTTTGTGCTTAAAAAAGTATCCTTATTAACTCCATGAGTTTTAATATTCTCTATGATATCTGTTAAAACAGATATACATTTTGTTACTGTAGTATTGTCAGTAGTAATTGTGCCAAATAACACATTGCTATGCTCCATATTGTCTAATATACTGCTAGCATGATAAGTTAATCCTAATTTGTCTCGTAATTCTATCATTAGTATTGAATTAAAGCTCAATCCGCCTAACATATTGTTAAACAAGTTTGATGTGTGATAATCTTTATCATTGTATGGTATTGTATCTGTAGCAAACATTATTACACTTTGTGGTACATTCTTCTGTACATACAATAAACTATGTTTCCTGTTAACAGTAGTATCTGGTATAGTGTTTTTATTATTACCAGATGGTAGCTTTGATAGAATATATTTATCTAGTAAATCTGATAGTTTTGTTGGATCTATATCACCTGCTGCACCAATAGCGATTTGATTTTTATCAAAACTGTTTTTTATATATAGTAAAACATCTTCTTGATTAATATTGTTAATAGTGTTTAAAGTTCCATAAATTTTATTCGAATATGGATGCCCCTTAAATATAGCATGGTTTATTTCAGTGGTTGCTATGAATTTAGGAGACGCATATAGAGATTTAATATGTGCACTTTGTTCTGCTATTACTCTATGAAATATTTCTGAATCAGTTACTGGATTGAATAAACAATCACTTAATAAAGCTAAAGCTTCTTCAAAATTTTCCGATAGAGTTTTTATGGATATATAAAAATTATCTATGTCTACATAAAATTTTAAGTCAATGCCTTTACCTTCGAGTTGTTTCGCAAAATCTAAAGCATTATTATTTTCTGATCCTTCTTGTAATATTTGTGATGTAAAATGTGCTAGCCCTTGCTTATCAAAAGCATCATATGCATATCCTGCTTTTTTGAATGCAAGTTTTAAGGAAATTATTGGTAGGTTATGGTGTGCAACATATAGGTAATGTATCTTATTTTGAGTAGTAGCTTCCTTTATGTTGATATTAATATCGTCTGCGTATACATTGCATGTAAAAAAGACCAATATTACTATATAACACAATACGTTTCTCATAACTATTCCCCCAGTTTAGGTAATAAATGTCCAGCTAATCTTATATTTTTTAAGAAGATATTTTCCATAGTGAAATTGATATCTTCAATGGTTACTTTGTCTATTATGTCATAAATATTATTGATTTCTGATAGTGGTACTCCTAAAATTAGATTCATACCGTAGAAATATGATATGAAACTTAATCCATCGAAAGAATAAATTAGATGTGCCTTTACCTTGTGCTTTGCGCTTTCTAAATATTCTGGTGGAATACCATTTTCAATATAACTATTTATGCATTTATGAATCTCTTTTTCTACAGTTTCTGTAGAGATTCCATCTTTAGGTACGGCCTCTATGAACAAGTAATTATCGCTATTGGTTAAATAGTTATATTCAGTTCTTATTGACGTAACTATTGGCTTGTTAATCACTAGATCGTTATAAAAAGTACTAAATTTACCATTACCAAGTATTTCTGCTAGCATCATGTTAAGTATATAATTTTTATTTATGATGCCATTTGGTATTTGATACATTAAAAACAGTTCTGGAATTTCTACTGAGTTGTCTTCTAATGTTAATGTTATATTTGTTTTGTGTGGAGGTTCCGTTCTGAAAATACGTGTAGGTTCTTTATTGTTAGATTCTATCTTTCCATAGTATTGTTTTGCAAGGTTGATTACTTCCTGTGGATCTGCATCTCCGGTTACGACTAATATAGCATTATTAGGACTGTAGTGAAGCTTATAAAAAGCTTCGGCAACTGCTTTATTGTAGTTGCTGATTTCATGTTCCCATCCTACTACTGGTCTACCGTATCCATTGTAATAAAATGTATTATTCATTTCTTCTTGTAGTATATTTCTTGCCTGATTTTCAATTCTCATTTTTCTTTCTTCTAATACTACCTTTTGTTCTCTTGTGAATGCTTTGTCAGTAATCTTAAGATTGTGCATCCTGTCCGATTCAATATCCATAGCAAGAGATAAATACTGTTTTGGTATTAGTTCGTAATATATAGTACAAAATTCGGATGTACTTGCGTTGACGTTTCCACCTATGTCACTGAGAATAGTGATAAGATTGGGAAATTTTTCTGTCCCACTGAACATTAAATGTTCAAAAAAATGTGCTAATCCAGAATAACCTACTGGATCATCAGTACCACCAACTTTGTATAGTACCATATGCATAACTGCTGGTGCACGATGATTAGGAATAACATATACTTCCATGCCATTATCTAACTTTTCATGTGTAACTTTAATGTCAAAGGATAGGGCATGATTAGCTATTGTAAAAAAAATTGCAAAAAGACAAGTAAAAGACTTAATCATTACTGTAACCTTACGATTATTTGTTTGGTAGTTTATATGATAATTTAAGAATATCAAATAAATAAAAATTATTATCGAACTTGGTGTTTATAGTTATAAATTTGAGATGGTAATGATAATTTTTTGGTGGTTATAAAACCGGTAGTATTTTTTATAGTGCAGACTAAAGAGTGTAGAAATTTGGTTTTATATATCTTTCTTATTAGAAATAATTGATAGATATTTTATTTAAAGTCACAGTCAAATCCACTTACATGTACGTAGATTTTAATATAATTAGTTCTAATGAATTCTTAAAAATTATGTTTTATGGGAGAATGTCTTCATTATATAAAGTACAAGTATAGTAAATTTATTAAAATTTGTAATAGTGTATGTATTAATGTTATTGTATAAGGTTTCTAACTTATAAGAAAGGGGGAGTATTTGAGTTTAATGGTTAACAATTGGATATGTGTGTTTCTTAGCATAGTTCAAAAGAGCTAGACATGGTGGACTGATATGACATCAGTTTGAGTTTTTGTTATAATGATTGTTAACTTGTAATACTGTTATTATTAATGACTAAGGTGTTCCAATAATAAAGGTCTATGCTATACACTTCTTAATATCATGGGTAACTATAATCTTTATAACTTGAATATGTGTTTTAGATAAGTCTGTATACACCTTGATGGTAAAATTTGCTTTTTATTCTTTATATTTAAAAAATACATATGAAAGAGTGATTAATTTTACATCTGCGGTGTCAGGATCAGTTTCTATGGCGGGGTCTATAAAAAATAATACAGGCATTATAGTCTTTTGATAAGGAGCTAGGGTTTGTTTGCTAAAACAAAAACAAGCAACTTTGTTAAAGTATTTTCCTGCTTTATGAGGAGTAACATTATATACAGCTATTCCGGAGATATCTTGATCAGATAAATTTTCTGCTCGATAAAAAATTAATTTTTTTTCTCCTGGTTTTACAAATACATAAGGTAGTTCTGGATAGAATTTCCATGACAATTGTTTATTGATGTCTGCATTGAACCTGACTTTAATGATAGTATTTCCTATTTTAGAATTTGATACAGTACCTGTTTTTACAGTTCCTCCATAACCTGTTACCTTGCAAAATATGCTATATAATGGGACTGAGGCATATGCTAAGCATATCATGGATAGTATTATTGCTATTAAAGCATAGATAGTGTTTTGTATTCTTGGTTTCATTTTGTCTTATCATTAATCTGATGTAACATTAAGCTTGCTGCTTTTTGTTCAGCTAATTTCTTATTATGACCAGTTGCTTGCATTGCTGTATAAGGTGGAATTCTTACTTCTACTGTGAATGTAGGATTATGATCTGGTCCAGATTTGCTTACAGTGTGATATGTGGGAGCTGATAACTTTTTTCCTTGTACTAATTCTTGTAGTATAGTTTTTGCATCTTGTGGAGGGGTATTCATATCTGTTGCAGAATGTTTCCAGAATAAGTGTATAAAATCTTGTGCTGCTGTTAATCCTCCATCAAGATATATTGCACCTATTAAGGCTTCTAGTGCATTTTCTAAATTACGAAAGTTATTTACACCACCGCAAGCTCTTTCTCCATCTGACATCATAATCAACTGTCCTAAATTCATAGATTGTGCAACTTCCACTAACTTGTTTCCACAAACTAAAGCTGTTTTCTTTTTAGCAAGATTGCCTTCTGTATCTTTGGGAAAAATATTAAACAGCATTTCAGATATTACTATGTTTAATACTGCATCTCCTAGAAATTCTAATCTTTCATAGTTAAATTTCTTTGTGTCCTTTGATATTATACTGGGATGAGTTAATGCTTCATTTAATAACTGTAAATTTTTAAAATTATATTTTATGATTTCCGATATATTTTTTGTCATACGTTTATTTTTAATTGTAATAAGAAGTATTGTGCCTAAATTCTGTTTCCGTTATGGTAACATTATTTTGAATATTATAGAACTTGATGTAAGTTATAGAGTCTGGATTTGCTATATTTAATCCGACAATTGCTGTGGGATGTATATTGAAAATTACGTCTGCTTGTAGCTGAGTTTTTTGATCTTGTATAGTAATTACTTTTTTGTTATCAAATGTACTTATATTTACAAAGATTATATCTTTTGTATTTTGAATGTTAGAACTTAAGAAGTTAATAATAGGATTGTTAATTATTGAATAAGAATATTCTTCTAGTTCCTTATCATAGTAAGAAACAGTTGCGCCTTGTATTATAATGGAAGCTGGAGTAGGAGGGTAATAATCCCATTTTAGCAATCCAGGTTTTTTCATCATAACCATTCCATATTGAGTAGCATTGTTAATAGAATTTGTTTGTATAAATTCTGCTTTAAAAGAATGTATAGCATTAAAATACATCAGAGATTCTACTTTAATTGCTTCACTTGAATATGCATGTACGCTAAAAAAGCAAATCACAAAAAAAAAACATACTATCCTAGTTTTCATGCTACTGTTTTAGCTTAACACTAACAAAAGCTGATATATTATCCCTACTGATTAACAGTGCTACAGATTTATCTTTACGTACTTTTTTCATAATATGCTTGAAGTCTTCAAGATTATTTACTGGTGATTGATTAATTTGTAATATTATGTCTCCTTTTCTTATGTTTTTGGTTGAAGCATTACTTTTGCTGTCTATCTCTAGTATCATCACCCCTTTGACTTCTTCTTCTTCAGTGTTATTAGATGTGATTTTATTATGTTTTATATTGCTTACAGTCAGCCCTAGTTGAGGTGATTGTACAATATCTTTGGAATTTTCGTTGTCTGAAGTATCTGTATCTGGGCTTTCGAATTTTCCTATTTTGACTAGTATATTCATGATACTACCATTGCGAGATACAAGTAGTTTTACTTCATTATCTGCTTCTGATCTTAGTACTAATTGATGCAATTGTGATATTGAATTAATTTTAGTGCCATTAAACTCAAGTATGATATCTCCTGGAAGTAAAGCTGCTTTATTTGCTGGACTACCTTTAATGACATTAGTAATTAAAGCGCCACTAACTTCTTTTAGTTTTAATGGTTCTACTAGCTCTTCAGTTATTGGTTGCATTACTACACCAAGCCAACCATGCTCTACCTTCTTTCCTTGGGATAGAACTTTTATTATAGGGATAGCACTGTTTGATGGAATAGCAAATCCAACTCCTATATTACCACCACCTTTTTGTGTAGATAATATTGCTGTGTTAATACCAATCACTTTACCATCTATATTAAACAGTGGTCCACCGGAATTACCCTTATTGATAGCAGCATCAGTCTGTAAGAATTCTGTTGCTGTGCCAATATTAAGATCTCTTGCACGTGCAGATATAATACCAATACTTGCGGATCCACCAAGACCAAATGGATTGCCTATAGCAACCACCCAATCTCCAACCATAGTTGTATCGGAATCTCCAAAATCTAAATAAGGAAGTTTTTCATTAACCTCAACTTTTAACACTGCTAAATCTGTTTGTGGGTCTACCCCTAAAATCTTTGCAGGAATTGATTTGTTATCGCTAAATGTTACATAAACTTCTTTTGCATTATGTACAACATGATAGTTAGTGACAATAATACCTGATTCATCTACTACAAACCCTGATCCTGCGCTTAATACTTCTTGTGGTGCATCTTTTTTTAGTGGTTTGCCTTCTAATATATTTCTTAAAAGGTCCTCGATAGTTATTAGAGGAAATTGTTCCTGTGTTAGATCATGTACTATACTAACATTAACCACGGCTGGTATGGATTCTTTGATTAACTTAGAAAAGCCTGACCTCGGATCATATTGTTCCTCTTTGTCAGCAGCTAAATTCGCTATAGGAATATTTACAAATGTTAGTATCAGTATCAGTAATAGGAATCTTTTCATTAATTACTTACCTCTTTCCTTATTAAACAAATTAATAAAATCATTGTTAGGTGATAAAATAATCCTTGTATTTTTTCCATTAAAAGCATGCTTATATGCTTGCATTGTTCTGTAAAATCTGAAGAAATTTGGATCGACTGTTAAAGCATCATTGTAAATCTTTGAAGCTGTGGCGTCTCCATTTCCTCGAATTATTTGTGCTTCTTTAAGCGCATTTGCAATGATAATACGTGTTTGCAGATCTGCGTCAGCTTTTATGCGCTGTGAAGCTGCTTCTCCTTCTGCTCTAATTTCTTTTGCCTCTTTTTCTCTATCTGTTTGCATACGTCTAAATATGGCCATGCTATTTTCTTCTGGTAGATCTGCACGTTTGATTCTGACATCTATCATTTCTATTCCAAATTTTTTAGAGTCTTTGCTAACTCCTTCTTGTATTACTGCCATAACTTCTGATCTTGCCTCATTTAAGAAGTTAATAAGTGATACGTTCCCTATTTTTTCACGAATATTTGATTCAATAATAGAACTTAATCTATTTTTTAATCCTGTCTCATTTCTAACTGTTTGATAAAATTTAACAGAGTCTACAATTCTGTATTTTGCATAAGAGTCAACAATAAATCTTTTTTGGTCAGCTGCAATGACTTCTCTTGAATCAGAGTTAATGTCGATGATCCTTTTATCAATGTAGACAACTTTTTGTATTAAAGGTACTTTGAAATATAAGCCACTATCATGTATTTGCTTAACTACGCGTCCAAACTGTAATACTATTGACTGATGTGCTTCATCTACAATAAACATGGAGTTTAGTAGTACAACTACTGTTGCAATAGTAAAAAATCCTAATATGAACTTAAATGGTTTATTATTCATGACTTACCTACTATTTTAGGATCTGCTAATGGAAAGTAAGAAAGCATCCCTTTAAGGTCATCACTGACCACAACCTTATCGTTTTTGCTTAGTATTTCTTCCATTGTTTCTAAGTATAAACGATTCCTTATTGCCTCAGGTTGATTTACATATTCTTTGTAAAGCAAAGTAAACCTTTTTGCATTACCTTCAGCTGCATTGACTACTTCACTCTCGTATGCTTCTGCGTCTAATTTAATTTTGATAGCTTCACCTTTAGCTCTTGGTAACACCTGATTACGATATGCATATGCCTCATTAATCAATTTTTCCTTGTCAGCTCTTGCACTTTGTACATCTCTAAAAGAATTAATGACTTTTTCTGGAGGATCAACTTTTTTTAGCTGAATCGATAAAACTTCAACTCCCATACTATACTGATCTAGGATATTTTGTAATAATGTTTTAGTTTCTTGTGAGATTACAGCTCTTCCTTTTCCTTCAATTGCAAAGGATATAGAACTTTTCCCAATGACTTCGCGCATTGCACTTTCTGCTGCATTTTTTACTGTGTCTCCTACTTGATTATCCCTAACTTTGAACAAGTAATTATATGCGTCATTAATACGCCAGTGAACATCAAAATTTATATTAACTATGTTTTCATCTCCAGTTAACATTACACCTTCCCCATGATCTGAAGTATTATCTGAATAAAATCTAGAACCTATTTCTTCCCTATTAACTGTTTTGACTTTTAACTTGATTACATGTCCAATGGGTGATGGGAGATAATAGCGTAATCCAGGACCTACAGTATTATGATATTTACCAAATAATAGCTGTACAGCTTCTTCTTCAGGTTCAACGATATAAAAACCAGAACCCATATATAAAAACATCACGACTAGAAGCACTATTATAAATTGTGCTTTTCCATGATTGTTAAATTGTGTACTTTTCTTGTTTTTTAGAAATGAACTAAACGTATTATTGAAACGGTAAATAATTCTGCTAATATCATTGGAGTTTTTATATTCTTTGGATTTGTGATCTTCTTTATTTTTATTGTTCCAAGGATCGTAATCATCAAACATAAGCTATTCCAACCTACCTCAACTAAAATGCTTTATCTGTTATTAAGCTCATTGTGCCATTTTAGTACATAACAAAAATATAACTATTGTTACATTACATTAAAATAACCGAAATTCCAAATATCAACTCTTCAGAAATCAAGAAGATCCTGATTGTGTATAACAATAGTTTAATAATCTATTGAAAATGCTGATATATGTCAAAGTTTATTTTTTAGTGTTAAACATGGAAAAAATTAGTATTAATAGTTTGGTATCTATTTGGTAGATTTTTTGATTTTTATAATTACGTATTATGTTGATTAAATTTTTAGCATAAGGTTTGTTATGTTAATAATATGATTTGGGTCAATTAATAAGTTCATATGTTTTGATAATTAGCTAATTTTAAATATTTTTGCTAAAGAAAATTAGTACTGTAGGAAATTAATTTATTTTCTGATCAAATAAGAAATATTGATTGTGAATATACTTAAGTATTAAATAATATGTTTATGAAGTTAAGATTCATTTATTTTTATTTATATAAATAATGATCTAAATTTCTAACTATTAATAATAATTGACTTTTTAAATATTTACATATATAGGAACCACAGAAAGGTGTTGTATAACATTCTCAAGTTATAAGATTTTTCTATGAAGTTAGGTTGTAACAGTTTTGATATATTGGTGTTGTGTTAGTTATGTCTTCATGTTTTGTTTTTTTCTGAAAAAACGGATAATGGGTTATTATATAAACTAATTTTTAGGAAAAGTCTTTTATTTTTATTTAATAAACATTATAGAGTGTTTTGTTGATATTGTTGTTCATAAATTTGTGAGGGATTGATAATGCTATATAATAGTAGATGTTTTATAGGTAGAGCGCTTCTATTTTTGTTGTTCATAATGTTTTCTATGACACCAAATATAAGTAATGCTAATGATACTGCTGATAATGATACAGTTACTAAGGTGATATGTAATGTTGTTGTGTTTGTACAAAAATTAGGTCTTCCTATTATGACTGGAGTAATACTTGGTTCAAGTATTATGGCGATATTTGGTAGGTTACCGTGGCCAGCAATAGTAATGTTAGTTGTATTTACAGCAATATTCTTTGGAGCAGGTAAACTGATATCTAAGTTTGCTGGTGGAATAGCAGATCTTTCAGCTGATAAGTTTGATTGTGGTACGATATCAAAATAGTGTTAAGTGATGGTATCATGTACTTTCTGATATAAAAAACTTTGTTTTTGAATATTCCTATCATGCTCAATTGGCAGATGAATTCGAACAATAAATTAGTGAGTCAGTTATAGCTAGATTGTTGTAATATTAATTCTTTAATAAATTACCTTAATTTAGTTATAACTGGCTTTTGAATTTTATATATGTAAATGAAATGATATATTATATACCTACTAGATTATATAAAATATATGTAGTCATTTCAGACTGATAGTCAAATTATTTATGTGTGTGCTGAATTTAGATAGTATTACATGTATTCATGTAGCATTTATTTTTAACTTCTTAGGTATAGTTACTTCTTGCTTTATCATTTTTTGTTGCATCGATATAAATAATTGTCAATCCAATCAGTGTTATAAGACAACACCTAAACGGCAAATGTCGTTATAGCTTTTTGCAATTTCTTTGCATTATGAGAGTACAAGCTTCAAATTCAATGGATAAAAAATTAGTTATATGTTCTTAAAATAGCATTTTTTAATAAACACGTGTGTTCTTTTATAAAAGTTTATAGTAGTTCCAAAATTATATTAAAGAAATATAAGATGGATAAACTGTAAGAATAATTTTTACAATGATCACAAGAATTGAGTACTGTGCTAAGTGTGTGTTAATTTTAAGTAATATTTAAGAAAATGTGAATGCTTTATCAGTGTTGTGTATTTATAAAAAGTAACAATAAATTATTGTGAGATTTTTGTGTGTTTTGTTATGAGGTTGCGTGTTAATGTATTCCAGCTTTAGTCTGCGAATATTTTATTTCTTATTTTTGAAAATTTGTTTTTATAATAAAAGTTGTCTTTCTGCATTTACATTAAATACATTGTCAGTTTACATTATGTTAATTGTTTTGTGTTGTACTTAGGTTAACTTATACAACAGTAAGTTGAGATTAGAGTGTGTGAATTCTTAATATATCAACATTGTTGTTATTTTGGTAGCATGTGTATTTGTTGATGGGGTTATGATGTTTATAAAATATATATGAAAGAAAATTTTTTATAATCACTATGATTTTTAATGCTTTTTGTATATTACAAAATTATAGATGTGTTATTAATAGTATGTAAGGTAGATAATGTATTTGTTGTAATAAGGATCAGGAAAAGCCAAGTTTGTACTGTAGGTTTGTTTGTGATTTTGTAGTGTAATTATTTTAATATGTTGTGTTACATGTAGTAATTCGCAGGCCTATTACAATAGTATCATGTAATCCTTGGTTTGTTATTATGGATAATAAACAGTAAAGAACTACGAAAATATGTGGATTAATAACCATATTATGAAATTTGTTAAAAAAGTAGAGATTCTCTGTATCTGATAATCAATAGTGATAATTACATATGATATAATATTGCGGTTAGTTTGCTGATGATTGTTAGTAATGTGTAAAAAAGTATTTTAGACATATTTAAGAGTAACTAATGTCAGTAAGTTAGTATAATAACATTACAGTAATGTTTTGTTAAAACAGGTCAGTTCGGGTTAATCTTACTAGAAACAATGTATTACTGATTAAAGTATGTGCCATATGTAGTAAATTATTCATAGTATTTCAAAAGTTCACTTAGGTATTGAGTTTTATGTTGAAGGCTATTTTTGTGTTTTTTATGATTATAGGATTTATTGGTGTGGTTCCGTTAAGTTTTTCTACTGCTGCAGCACAAGCTGTTGCTGACAATGATGATGTAAGTAAGGTTATATGTAATGTTATAGTGTTTGTGCAGAAATTAGGATTACCAATCATGACAGGGGTAATACTTGGTTCGAGTATTATGGCAATATTTGGAAGATTACCATGGCCAGCAATAGTAATGTTGGTTGTGTTTACAGCAATATTTTTTGGTGCAGGTAAATTGGTTAGTAAATTTGTGAATGGAATCAATAACAATATGACACAAGGTGTAAAGGATTGTTCTACTTCATACTAACAAGTAATTGGATAAATTTTATAATATGTTGCTAATGAATTATCAAGGGTATGAATCTTATGTTAAAATCTATTTTAATATTTTTTGTAATTGTGGGATTTGTTGGTGTTATGCCATTAGGTTTTTCTGGTGCTTCAGCACAAGCTGCTACTGAAAATGATGATGTAAGTAAGGTTATATGTAATGTTATAGTGTTTGTACAGAAATTAGGATTACCAATCATGACAGGGGTAATACTTGGTTCGAGTATTATGGCAATATTTGGAAGATTACCATGGCCAGCAATAGTAATGTTGGTTGTGTTTACAGCAATATTTTTTGGTGCAGGTAAATTGGTTAGTAAATTTGTGAGCGGGATTAATAATAATGTGACTGGTGGAACGGATTGTAGTACTACTGCATCATAGTGATGAGTAAGTAGGTAAATTTATAATATTGCTAATGAATCGTCAAAGGTATGAATCTTATGTTAAAATCTATTTTAGTATTTTTTGTAATTGTGGGATTTATTTGTGTTATGCCATTAGGGTTTTCTGGTGCTGTAGCGAATGCTAGCTCTACTGATCAAGATGAGGTAAGTAAAGTGATATGTAATGTTATAGTGTTTGTACAGAAATTAGGATTGCCAATCATGACAGGGGTAATACTTGGTTCGAGTATTATGGCAATATTTGGAAGATTACCATGGCCAGCAATAGTAATGTTGGTTGTGTTTACAGCAATATTTTTTGGTGCAGGTAAATTGGTTAGTAAATTTGTGAGAGGGATTAATAATAATGTGACTGGTGGAACGGATTGTAGTACTACTGCATCATAGTGATGAGTAAGTAGGTAAATTTATAATATTGCTAATGAATCGTCAAAGGTATGAATCTTATGTTAAAATCTATTTTAGTATTTTTTGTAATTGTGGGATTTATTTGTGTTATGCTGTTAGGCTTTTCTGGTGTTGCAGCGGATGCTAGCTCTACTGATCAAGATGAGGTAAGTAAAGTGATATGTAATGTTATACTGTTTGTACAGAAATTAGGATTACCAATCATGACAGGGGTAATACTTGGTTCAAGTATTATGGCAATATTTGGAAGATTACCATGGCCAGCAATAGTGATGTTGGTTGTGTTCACAGCAATATTTTTTGGTGCAGGTAAATTAGTTAGTAAATTTGTGAATGGCATTAATAACAGTATGACTACTGGAACAGATTGTACAGCAAGTAAGTGAATAAAATTTATCATATATTATTAATAAAATTATAATTTATAAAAATATGAACCTTATGTTAAAAGGTATTCTAGTGTTTTTATAATTGTGTTGTAAATGTAATACACTTTTAGTATTAGATGTTAGTAGTTACGTTATTGCTACCTAATGGCCAAAATAGTACAATCCAGGTGATATTAATGTTATATGTGATGTTATAGAGTTTGTATAAAAGTTGAAATTGCCAATCATAGAAATATAATGTTTAGTAAAGTATTATTGTTATGGATAATTTGAAAAGTTGCTATGATTAGTGATAATGATGTGAGTCATATGTTGGCAGTCATGTTTTTTGTATCAAGTAAATTTGTTCATATAATTTTAGTAATACTATGACTACTGTAAAGATTGTAGTACTGCTAATGCTGGATAATGATGACCTCAGTAAGAAAAATTAAGGAAAAAAGTAAGCACTTAGCTAAAAATAACTACCATCATAACTATAGCGATCTTGGTTTGGTTGTTGAAAATTTTCTTGGTGTTATTTTCATTGTAAGCTTTGTAAGTATTGTTTGTTCTGGATTCAGAGCATGTGTTTACTTATTAATCAATGTTGTTTCTGATTTATATTGCTAAAATAGCATTTGTTCTATTTAATTCAACTATGATACTATCATGGTTTTATGAATATAATGTTAGTTTTTCTCTAAGTAATAACTCGCTTAAGGTTTGTGGTTGCTATGTACATTAGGTGTGAGATTGTTGATTTTTTGTACTATAAATTTCATGATTAAGTTATTTATTAGTTGTTAATTCAATCCTAGCATAAAGAAAATGTTAATTTTATATTTAGATAATGACAATTAAGCAGATACTATCGTATATGAATGTTAATCTTATTGGTGGATGTTTGTATAAATATTATAGGGGTAAATAAGGGTTTCCTATATGTCTTTTTTTCAAGAAATAATTGGCCGTTCTTCTCATCTAAATCCAAATAATGTCTCTATAAAGAGACGAGATAATACCTATAATAAAGGGAATTTTGTACCTGCAGCTTGTCATTATGATGAGAGTACAATATTGAATAAAGATGGTGAACTTGTACAGATACTAAAGATAGAAGATTATGTAGTTAGTCACTATATTAATGATAAAGATTTAAGAGCAGCAGTACGTAATAGTATAATTAATAGTATTAGGGTTCCTGAGGTTTCCTTTTGGATATATACTGTAAGAAAACCCCATAAGTTTGATTTTGTACGAAGAAATATAAATGATATTTCTGATGTCTTAAGTGATGTACACCTCAATAATATAGGTCAACGTGCTACGTATATTAATGAGTTGTATATAGCTGTAGTTACTAGTTGTTTACCTGAGACTATGAAGGGTGTATTGGGTGCTCTATCATTTTCCTATATAAAAAATAAGCATAAAGATTTTCTGAAAAATAGAATAATTAGATTGAATAAGGTTACTGAGAATATTTTGGAAAATTTGAAAAAGTTCGAAGCAAGAAAATTAGGATTGATAGTAGTTGATGAAGAAAAAGTAAGATCGGAATTAGTAGAGTTTTTATACTATTTGACTATGATGCGTCATAAAGAATGTTTTCTTGATATGGCAGATCTTTCTGGTATATGTGGTGACTGTAATATTGAAATGGGATTTAATGCATTTAAAGTCTCATGTAATAATTATCAAAGATTTGGTGCAATATTAGGAATAAAAGATTATCAAGATTCCCCGTTGGATGCATTAGATCAATGTCTGCAGCAAGATTATGAATTTATAATAGTTGAGATTATAAGGTTTGCAAACAGTAAAAATGCGTTAAAGCTTTTTCAAAAACAAGCTATGTTTTTAGAATTTAGCAATGATGCTCGGTTGAGAAAAATATCCAATATAGATAATTTTGTGTCAGTTGATACAGATTCTTGTTTAAGTTTTTGTGAACGAAAAATAAGTTTTGTAATAATATCAAATACTTTACCACAGCTTCATAGTAATGTAGATAAAACTGTTGCTTCATTAGCATCACTTGGTATTATTTGTGTAAGATGTGATTTGACTCTGGAAGATGATTTCTGGGCACATTTACCTGGGAATTTTGCTTATGTTTTAAACCTTAGATATACTTTAATGAAATATGCTTGTGCATTTTCATTATTGCACTATTTCCCTTCAGGAGCGCTTCAAGGGAATAAATGGGGGCAGGCAGTTACTATGTTTTTTTCAAATAAGGGTAGACCTTATTTCTTTAGTTTTCATGTTTTAGGTGCAGGACATACTTTAATGGTTGGTAGTCTTCAATCTTCGGTTACTATGTTGCTGAATTTTCTATTGTCAGAATCTAGGAGGTTGAATACGCGAATTGTCTTATTAGATTATACAGGTAAGTCTATTATTTTTGTTAAGGCTATAGGTGGTCAGTATTATAGAGCAGATCATAGACGTGACTATCAGGAAATGTCATTTAATTTTTTTCAACTTGAAGATAGTGTGCTTAATCGTAAAATAGTTATTGGTGTCTTACAAAGAATGTTAAATGTTAAAGACATAACTGAAGAAATGAGTAATGCAATAGATAAAGTAGTTGATTACCTTTTTACCTTGCCTATTGAATCTAGAACTATAAGTAATATTTCTGATCATATAAGTGCGCTGGGTAAAAATGCTAGTCAATGGGTAAATAATGGAGAATTTGCGCATCTATTAAAAGAGGATGCTAATATTGACTGGCAAGCAGAGGTTTTAGGCTTAAATGTTGGTGTTTTGTGTTCTAAGCCTCAGTGTGCTTCTGTTCTTATTTTTTACTTTTTGAATACTTTAATTAATTATTTTGATGGGTCTCCTACAATTTTAGTAATAGATGAAGCATGGATTTTAGATTATGTTTTTACAAATAATCAGGAATTTGATGAGTGGATTGAAATGATGAATAAATTAAATGTTGTTGTTGTGTTTGCTGGTGAGAATATTCCAGCTATCATCTCCAGTAACGTTATTTATCAATTCAATGAACATGTTGAAACCCAAATTTTCATGCCAAACTCAGTATCAACTAGTAAGATGTATATGAAAGCCTTTAATCTGTCAAGGTCAGAATGTAAGACTATGTTTCAGATGCCATCTCAGGAAGGATATTTTTTTGTAAAGCAAGATAATAATCCAGTAGTGTTGTCTTTTAATTTACCAGATATACCAGAAAGTCATGTTCTTTCTGCTAATAAAAATACAATTCGATACATGTATGAATCTATTCATACTCATGGAGATGATGTAAAAGAATGGTTACCTGCATTTTATAAAAAGTGTAGTGGTTAAAAAGACTATAAAGATTTATTTAATGTAGATAAGTTCTAAGAGCACATATGGTAATGTGATAGTATGCAGGTTAAATTTGTAAATATTTGTTGATAAAAAATTTATCTATATGTGTGTTAAAAAGAATCAATATTAAAATGTTATAAGACTACTGAAATTTATATTAAGAGAGTTGAAAAAATTTACTCATAGAAGTTTTTATGATACTTGAATATGTTAAGTAAAATTATAGCTATACTTTAATAAATTAAAAATAGTTAATAAATTTTACTTGCTATGAAAAATTTAAAGATATATATATTGTAACATACGACATTATTCAATGGGTTCTATCAGTTTCATATAAAAATCTGTAAAATTTTTTAAGTAGATTGCAATTATTAATTAATGATATTTCGTGTGCCATGAGTTATAAACTTTGGTTTCTGTGCCGTGTATTGATAAAAATATTTTGGATGTAACATAATACGGCTATACTATAGTTCTGCTTTATCACCTATGAGGCAAGAAATTTCATAAAATATTGTTAAATTTTTATTTAATAATTACTGATAAATCATATTTGTTATGTTCTGATAGTAAATTTATTATATTTCATGTAATAATGTGTGGATGAGGAATATGGTGTTGTCAAATTTCTATACATTTCCTGTAATGATTAGGATCATTAAATCTATAATTTACCTTTTAAAGGAAATTTTGTTTTATGTAAATGATTTATCCTATGCATAAGAAGAGTCCGTATGGGTTTTTTGGAGATATCTCTTAAGAACATAAATGATTTTTTGTATTAATTTTTTTTAACAATAGTAAGTGTTGTTTATGAAAGTGTGGTGTTGTAAAGGTATAAACTTATACTTAGTTATTGTGTTATCTTTCATTTATTTATGTGTACCTTTACATTCTTCGATGTCTCTTGATTTAAATGATAAGAATAGTACAACTGACGAGATGCTGAAATTTATGATGCTGACTTATGACACTTTCTATGGTCTTCATTTTTCTGATTATTATAAGCCTTTAGATAATACAGGAGGTAATGTTGATAGTGTTATGGTTAGGGTTGCTATACATCAGAGTACCCGGCTTAATTCTTACGCAAGATATATCAAAGGATACTATCAAAACCTAGAGAATATCTATGCTCCTGAATTAGGTTTGCCTTTGAATAGACAAGATCGTACATTGGATCAACATGATATAATGTTTATGCAATTATCTTCTTACTGGGGGAAGGTAACAGTCCATAATATGCCTATAGGTAGTTGTAAAGTTATATATTCTGGTTCTTGGCAGTATAGTTCTATGGCAGCCATGACATTTCTAGAAAACACAAATCTTGGATCGCAAGTATGTGTATGTCTTGTAGGGGACTGTAATGTTAAATTTATAAGAGGTGAATGTAATCAACACAGTATACGTTGTAAGGAGATGATCACGGCATCTGATCCCCCGCCTTTCTGTAGTATATTGGATGCATCTAATATAATTTCTGTTACTCCTTTGGCGTTTTCTAAGCAAACTTTTTTCAGACCTGGAGTGAAAGTACGTATTTATTCAGGACCTGGAAAAGTTTATGCAAAGGAGTTATATGCAAAATATAAGATCGGGGATAAGACTTCCTATAGTGTTTCATATGCTGGAGTTCCTTATGAATTTCAAGTCTATAAGGGTGGTTATGATAAAGTATGTGTAGAATATACTAATAATGGAGTGAAGGAGAAAAACGTTTGTTTTCCTTCGCCAGGGTTAATGCGTCCTAAGGTAACTCCTAGTGCTAGTGGTGTTCATATACAATATCAAGATTGTCAAGGATTACCTGATTGTAATGTTGATATGTCACCAGGGACAGAAAATAAAGATATGGGTTTTTCTGTGATAAAACCTAAGATTAATTTTAATGATTATACTTTGATTAGTCAGTATAAATGTGGAGATGAGAAAATTGTTGAGGATGTAAGTCAATGTCCAAATAAGAACGGTGTGAAACTTGGATACGTGAATGACAATAATGGTAATGTTACATGTGTTGTTGATATGCCTTTTGTTCCTACGAAGTATTCTATAAAAAAGAATAATAGAAACTTATGGTTGAATATGCATGAGGAAATGCTTGCGGGTTATGGAGCTGTTATAGAAAAAACTGATGATGGGAAAAAAGAGGCTGAGAGATATGTAAACTGTGGTCATAAGTTTGCGATAGATATTAAAAGCATGACGCAAGATCAACTAGATAAAATTAGAAATGTAAAACAAGATATATTTTTTGATATTGCAGGTCACTATAATCCTAAAAGTGCTGTGTGTCGAGGCAGTATGCTTTATAAGTATGAGAATCATAGATTATATGAAGAAGATAACCAAGTATCTTGTAAAGATGTTGTTGAGTTGGATTATGGCACAAGGAAGATTAAGGCATGTAACTCACTTTATGTGAGTGATGATGATTTTACAAATTTCTTTCATGAGGATGACGAATTAAAGGACATTGTACCTCTGAATCCAATCTTACAAGGTATGTGTGTAAGTAATTTCCCTTCTTATGAGTATAAAAGAAGAACTTTAACAAGAACAATATTACCAACTTCTTATAAATTAAGCTTTGATAAACAAAGCACGGAATGTGACTTTCTGAGAATAGAAGCATGGGGTGGAGGGGCATCTGGAGTATCAAGATCTGGTAAATCTGGTAAAGCTGGTAACTATGTTATGGGGTTGTTAAAATTTGATAAGAATATAATTGATAAGAAGTTAATAATTGATATTGGAACTGGAGGTAAAGGCGTAAATTCTTTGAGTAATTCTGGTGGAGATACCACTGTAAAGTTGTGTGATGATGATAATAACAATTGCTTAGTAAAATTAGTAGCTAATGGTGGTGATGAAGGTGGTAATTATTTGAGAGATAATTCCGAAGGAGTTGATAATCTAGTTCATTACAGATTTGCTTCCGGGTTGCAGAATTCAAGAGAAAATGAAATATTAGTACCTTATCAAAGTGCAGATATGCCTTATGGTAAAGTAAAAAAAGGGGATAAAGAATGTTTGTGTAGTAGTAATCTTTTAGAGAAAAATTCTAATAAGTATTGGGGAGCTGGAGGGTGTTCTAGTGTTTATAATTGTGCTCAAGAAGGTGCTGATGGTATGGTGAAATTGACTTGTGAAAAATGGTCAGGCCCTGCAGGTAAAATAAAATTAATAGATGAAAATTCATGTGATGATTTTTTGGTTACATTGATAGAGAAAATTAACAAATCAACATCTGCTATTCCAAATGTAGTGAAAGAATTTTTGGACAAAATAAGTCAGGTTGACTTTTGTATATATTCAAAAGGTTTTCCGAATTTGATATCAAGTATGCATAAGTATTTTTCTGCAGTTAATGAAGTATTAATTAGTGGTAATGTATCAGGAGATAATTTATCAGGTCTTCGTAAAGAGTTATTAACTGAATTGAGTAACGCAGAGGTTAAAGCAATGTTAGCAAAGTTGGGAATTCATGATTCTCCTGAAACGTTGCTTTTGTATATTGATGCACTTGATTTTAATTTTGGTGTCAATGTATCAAGTGTATCGCCAGGCTTATTAAATTATTATGTTTCTGAAGGGGTATTTGATTACAATTCTTCAGAGAATAATACGAATCATAGTAAAATACCTGACGACGAAGCAGTGATGTTTAATATAACCAGTGAAAAACCGGAACAGTCGTTTAGTGTGGAGTTAAAGGATCAGGCATTTGTAAGGCAGTATAAAAATTTTATTGATGTAATACATAAGAATATTGCTACAGAAGGAGATGAACATAAAAAGAATGATATTGTAATTTCTTGGATGTATGCTTTCTTTAAATCTGATAAACGACTTTTAGACCTTTATGCAGCTCCTTTTGTTAAATTGATGTTAGGGATGGATCTAAACAGAATTATGAAATGGGGAACCTGTAGTGATAAACACATTAAATTGTTTGAATCTATAAGTCAGTATGGTAAAAAATTGCCTTCAAAAGTACAAGATTTTATAGAGAAAATAACTACTGGGGATTTTTGTAACAAATTTTCTGAAATAACGTTATTGAATTCATACATTGCAGAATTGTCTGATTATATAACTAGTTGTGCATTAAAGAATGATGAAAAAGGATGTTTAGAAGGTCAATGGCGTATTAATCTAGAATCTGCAGCTAATCAGTTAAAAAATGCAGTGTATCATGACTATCAAGTTTTTACTGATGTAGGTGTTACAAATGATAAAAAAGAGGTGTTTTTATTGCTTGATGCAGCGATATTTAATTATGTAATGTCTGAGTTAAATGTTAATAATTCTGATATAACCAAAACATTATCGTTACTAAATTCTAGTGCATCGCATATTTTTAGTGACTTCCCTTATGACACTATTTTAGAGTTACGGCAAGATGCTAATAATGTGAAGTATGGTGATCATAGGGTGAATATAATTACATTATGGTCTTATGCATTGTACAGTACCTTTGAATGGGATGTTGAGGATTTTAAATCTTTTGTAAAACTACTGTTGGAGTTAGATCTGCAATCTGTAAAAACTAGAAAGTGTACTCAGGATATGATTGATTTATTAAATAGATGGAATCTTTACAGAGATATGTTGCCTAAAACCCTACGAGATTTCTTGGATAAAATACTTTCCCCAAATTTCTGCGGGCAAGTGTTGAGATTTCCAGAATTAGAAACTGCATTGATAGAATATACAGGTGTCCTGAGCGATGCATTGCGTGCAGGCCGTTTATTCAATTTTGGATCTTACAATATAAACAATATTGATAGGGGGCAATTATCAAATGTAAAAGAAATATATTCTTATCTTGGAGAGCTTTGGTCAGATGTAGGAAGGTTATCTTCTACCATTGCAAACCTCTTGGATAACCCAGATATATATAGAATTTTCACTGATGCTGGTATTACAAGTAGTAAAGAAGAAATATCTTTAATCATTGATGCAATCATCTTTAACTTTTTGGTGTTGGAAACAAAGGTTGATAAAGATAAAATGCACAAGTTGTTGTTATTGTTCAATGATAGTAATCAAGATAAGTTTCCTGGTATGGGTATTATGGTTTTTCAGAGAAACATTACTAATAAGTATGGAGATAACTACGCTCATAACATTAATATAATCACGTTATGGTCTTATATATCATATATTTCTTCTGGATCTAGATGGAGCATTCAAAAATGTAAAGCTTTTATTAAATTACTATTGGGAATGGATGTGGATTTTGAAAAACTACAAACATGTGGGGATGATGTCATTGATTTATTTAAGAAATTGAATACTCACAACAAAGATAAGTTGCCTTTAAAACTTCAGCGTTTCTTGGATAAAATAAATGAACAGAGTTTTTGTAAAAAGATATCGCAGTTCCCAAAACTGGAAATAGCATTAATAAATCATGTAAGTGCATTAAGAAGTATATTGCATCCGGATAATGTATTGAAGTTAGGTTCTGTGGGGCAGTTAGGTGAGAATAGACGCGAGGTAACTAATTTTCTTTACAGGCTTCTGTCAAATATGGATGAGACATCTTATAACATGGTAGCTCTTTTGAACAATCCAGATATATATAAAATTTTTACTGATATGGGTATTGTGGATAGTAAGGAAGAAATATACCTCATGATTGATGCAGTCATTTTTAATTTATTAGCATCAGAAGTAAAAACTGAGAAACAAGTTGTATATAGTGATAATATTGTACAGCTGATGGAGTATGTACTTGCGTGTTCTGTGAAAATTAACATGTTTCCTAAAAAATCTTATATTAATACATTACAACAAATTAATAATAGTATTATTATTCATAGAGCTAATGTGCTGGCATTGTGGTCTTATATATCATACTCTTACGATTTTTTACAGTCAGTACCTTTTGACAAAAAATTTGAATCTTACGTCAAAATGCTTTTTCCAATAGATTCGGAATTATATAAAAGATGGGGAAACTGTTATGGAGACGAAATAACATTTTTTGAATCTATAAATCAATATAGTGAGAAATTCCCTTCTTCGGCACGAAATTTTATACAACGAGGAATAATGGAAGAGGGTTGTGGATCATCGTCTGTGGTAAGATTATTAAATCAATATGGCATACAATTAAAAGACTATATAGTTCAGTGTATATTGAGTGATGTGAAGGACCCAGAAAATTGTGGTGATAATTCCATACATTCCCATATATTCGGGCCACGTATATTGAGTGATGTGAAGGACCCAGATAATTCCCTACATTCCTATATATTCAGGCTACAGAATCAAATTTATAATTATAAGTATAATATTAAGTTCTTTTTGTTTGGACCAACAAGACCACTAATCAAGCTATATTGTAATGTGCTAGTTATTAATTATGTGTTGCATCAGTTTGATGTTGATGTACGTCAGAAAATAAATAGTGTATTCTCATCCCGTAAGTTTTCTAGTGATGTTATGAAAGAAGCACTACAACATGTCAATGATGATAAAGCAGGTATGATTGCGTTATGGGTTCTTATTGCAGATTTCTTTGATATTGGCTCGTTAAAGGATTTTATAGCCTTGATTATGAAAGAATAGTAAAATCTTACAAAATTACTTGTTAGAACAAAAAATGGAAACTTATACATGGGAACAAATAGCAAAAATTTTTAAAAAGATATATGGGTTCCTAAAATTTATAAATATCAAGGAAGTTAAAAAACAGAATTATAGGTGTATTCAAGAATGTTATCTGTATAAAATATATGTGAATTTGATGTATAGGGGCACTATTTTTTATAGAATTCACTGATTTGTAAAAATAATGAGCTACAGAGTAATTGTTATTTACATTACATAACTGCAGCAGTGCTTTGTTTTAGAGAATAGTAATTTTTTATAGATTAATTGGGTAATTAATATAGTACAAGATATGCACTTTAGTATAACTGACTGTTTTATGAAATTTTCTGATTTGTAGGAATAATTGTATTGTAGGTTTTTTATAAGGTTAGTTATAGCATAATTATCTATTGTGTTATATAGAGCTATAGCAATGTTCTAGTTTTAACAGTCAACACTTTTTATGCGTTAATTAATGGTTAACATAATTTGTAAATGTGAATTATGTTTTGTAAGGGCTATTGATTAATTTTTTGTCTATGTATAAGAGTTTCTATTATAAATAGTATGTTTAATGTTATGCATAACAATTTAGTTGAATAATAGGGAGAAGGAAAATTTTATAATATTAGTAGGATTACAAATTGAAGTTCTGTTGATATTTTTATAGGTGAGTTTAATGGTTTATTGAGGATAGTCACTTGTTTTATTAGTGGTATTTCAATTTGCTAATCAGCTGTATATATTCTGAAATATAACTTGATCTTTTAATTATATGAGTGTTGTTCACTAATACCATCCTAACTATAAAGTTGGTTCTGGCGTGTGTTTTATAATGAACAGATCTACAACCATATAAATAATTAATGGTATAATATACAATTTTAGATTTATATTTAGATGAGTGTATATCTTCTGTTAAATGGTAAAGTGTGTGTTAAAAAAAATAGCTCTTGTGATATTTTATTTGTATATTATCATTCCTTATTCTAGTTTATGTGAATGTAGTGATGCTAGTATATTTTATACTTTTGATGAATTAAACAAGCATAATCGCCCTTTTTGTGATGTTATATTTAAGGAAGTACCAGCTCTAGACTTTCGCATCGTACCATTTTATATGCAGTCATTTTTTGATCCCAAGTTGTTTCTTATGCATCCTTCTAAAGGTTTGAAACTTGTGCCGGAAAGAAATGAGTTGCTACATGTTGATTTCAAATCTATGATGTCTAGTTATAAAAAACATCCTAGGGACCGTAATAAACTAGCAGACTATGGTATTGTATATTATGGAATGCATAGAAGAGGGGATGATTTATGTGTCTACTACAATAGTAGTGACCAATGTATAAAACAGTGTTTACCAATACCTGCGTTAAGGCGACCTGTATTAAAAAATAATAAAAAACAAGAACTTGTTGCTGAAGTTAAAGTGAGGAGTGTAATTGAAAGCAATCTAAATAGTGCTACTGGACGTGACTATAGAGATGAAGTAAAGGAAATGTCTATAGCAGACCTAAGTTCTGTGTTTGGGGAATCTATTGATCTGATACAACCTAAGATGAACATAGAAACTCATGAATTTGAAACTAAAACGGAGTGTATTGCAGGGCAAGTAACGGAAGAAGGGGAAATTGAATGTACTAAAACTGCAGAGAAAGTTGCAACTGAAAGTGTATTGCATGATAATATAGAATGTTTACAGGGATTAAATTATGTAGGAAAGGGATATTATATAAAAAAATATGATAAAACTATAGGAGGACATAGATATTTTTGGCTAAGATTGAATAAAAAGAAATTAGTGCGTCATATATATGATGGTAAAACATATTATCCGTGTGATGATAGCATGAGTTATGATCTTGATAATATAAACATGAGGTCTTTTGTAACTTCTATTAAGGTTCGTGATAATTATTATATTGTTCCTAGATCTGAATACCGTGTTATTTCGTATAGAGGAAATACAGAGCGAAATTTGTGTAGAAATAGTGAATTATATTTTTATATTCCAACTTATCTTAAAAAAATTGAAGATGAAAAAGAATGTATTTTTGGAAAGTTAGAGTATTCTTCTGATGAAGGAAAACATACTAAGAGTTGTTTATATAGTTATACAAGTGATGATTTTCAAACTTTTGGTCCAAGTAGAAAAAAAAGTGAATTGAAGAATATGGATTTTATTTTAAAAAATGATGGAGTTCCAGATGGATTAGTAGAAAGGAATTTGTATTTTGAAGGAATGTGTCTGGATCGATTTCCTAAATACGAATATAAGGTTAAAAAGTCTATAAATGGTATTCGGACAAAACGGTATGTATACGAAATAGATAGTTATCATAAATGCGATTTTATAAAAGTTGAAGCTTGGGGAGGAGGTCAAGCTGGGTATATAAAGGATGGTAAAGCTTATTCTGGAACTCCTGCTCATTATACTCTTGGTATATTAAAAACTTATAATGGGCGGTTAAAGGGGAAGAAATTAGTAATATATGTTGGGGAAGGAGGAAGATATCCAGAAGAATATGGAGAAGATACAGTAGTAGCTCTGTGTGATTCTGACACTTTTGATGGTAACTGTAAGATTTCATTTGTAGCTCGTGGATGTACTCATAATGGGTGTGAGAAAAATGACTCTTTTATTAATGATGATATTGTAGCACATTATAGATCTGCTACTGGAATAGATTTTTTTCAGCAAAGGCCTATATGGTTACAATATTATAGGTTTATTCCATGGGGAAATCCTCATTTTCCTGATGGTACTATTAGATTAAATGCTGATGATTGTGTAGGACCAGTAAATGCATTTGAGAAAAATCCAAATCAATATCCTGGTTCTGGAGGATGTGCAAATCTCCGTAAATCTATTCAACAAGGTGCAGATGGGTTAGTAAGGTTAACATGTGAAGTATGGAGTAAAGTACAGAATGATGGAAATGGTAGGTATGCTTATGATAAAAATAAGAAATTATTGTGTAATACAGATGGTGCATGTTTGAAGTCAGTTTGTATATACTCTACAAATAATAATGATATGAAATTTAGGTCTCCTGTTACTATGTTTGGTGAAGAATGTAAGCCTCTTGTTAAATACCAGCGCAATCTTTTTACAAATATCTTCTTTGCAGGTGATAGAATGACTGTAAGACATGTTGGTCGTGGTAAGTATTGTTATCAAAATCATGAAGGTGGTGCTCCAGTTACAGGTTATAGATCTACTATGGATTATGCAGAGTATAGTGATAACGTTCGTATTAATCGTATAAAGTGTTGGCAAAATTCGTATGATGTGGGTTTATCATGTTATAGAAGTAGAGTAAGTGATTTAAAAATGTCAGGAGGTAAATATGTGTGTTGTTATCACAATATAAAGGATACAACGCATGCAGGAGATATTTGTTGGAGAGGAAAAGGTGCTGGTATATTAAACATGTTTAGTGATAGCAATTTACCTACAGAATTTAGGCAGAATTTTGATGATGGGAGTAAAGAATTGCTTACTAATTTGCCCATAGCTTCTAAAACGAAATCAGTATCTAAACCAAAAACTAAAGTACAGCAGAGTCAGGTAACAAAGGTTACTAGCCCTGTAAAATATAATTATGATATAAAAAAACAGTTATCATATTTGCATACTCAAGATAACACTCAATATCTGAAAACTATTAATGCTTATTTGTTGCAGAATAATGATAGTGTATTTGTTAATACACTACTCCAAAAGGAGATTAGCTGTCCATTTAATGGTGAAATAATAAGTGATTATGAAGTAGGCACAGATTCAAGATATAAATATTATGATTATAGGGATTCAAATTCAGGAAGCAAGCAGCATGTTTCTAATTGGAAAAATGCTAATATTAGGCTTACTGATAGTTTTGTAACATTAGCAAAGTTACAAAAATCAGAAAATCTTCCAGAGAAATCACAACCTAAAGAGCAAGTTAAAGAACAGTCTAACAGTGTGAAATTTACAGTAAAAATAGCAGAAGAAACTCCAGTAACTTTACAATATGCTTATTATCCTCAAGAAAAAACATTTTGTCTTGATACTACAGATAAGGTGAAAAATAAAGGATGTTTAGCTTCTTTGTGTATTCACACTTTTAATAATTCGGATAATTATAAGTTGACAAAAGAGGGTGTTAATGGTGCTAATGCATGTTTATCTATACCTACCATACAGAGTGCTATGACCATAGGTAACATAGGTCAAGGTATAAAGATGCTATGTCCAAATGATGATCATTGTTGTTATAATAATGAAAAAGTAAAAGAATGTATAGCTGATAAAAATCTTGCCTTATCGTGTTACGAAATTAAGGGTAGTCAGAAAAAAAGTCAGGAAAATTTTTATATATGTTGTTATAGTGATATAGCATACCATAATGATCAGAGTAAAATACGTCCTGTTTGTTGGAAAGTGGGAAAAACTATGTGGCAAATACTTGGTTATTATAAGTTGTCAGAAGAAACTAGAAAACAAGTGAATAAGGAGTATGACGGAATTATGGTGGGGCATATGGAGCAATCACGAAAGAATAAAGTTTCAGTTAGTCAAAAAGTAGATGCAAAAGCTAGTTAGATGTGTGAACTAAGTATAGTTATATGTTTATATTTTCAGGATATAATCTAAATAAGAAAGTCTAGATATGTAATTTTTAATGTTGTAGTGTGTGAAAAGTTCTAGTCATACATTTTATATTCGTAGTAAGTGTTTAGTGATAATAAATTATTTAATCTATGATTATAGATCAATATTTTAACAAATATTGTAGCTTAATATAGATAATAGTTGTGCTATGCAGATATTAGCTATCTAGGGATGAATTTAAGTTAATTGATCAATTTTACTAAGCTTTTTTTTTTTTTAAGAATCTTCTTAAAAATCATAATAATATATTAATTAATATGTTATATTTATCATAAAATGTGATTAATATAGAGAAATATCTATGTTAATATATTAAATTTTCTTTTCTAGTAAATATAGATACTTATGTCTGTATGTGTTTTTAGTCTTATAAGAAGAGTTATATGTATATTTATATTCATATTTTATATGAGTGCCACATGTGCGTTTGGGTATAAGGAAATTTCTAACAAGAAACCTAGTGGATATTATGGACCCCTGACATTTCTTGATTATAAAGTAAAGTTAACCACTTGTATTTCTAGTATCGTGACTATTAATGCAGGAGAGTGCAAATTTGTAGAAGGATGTGCAAAGCGCTATATTGCTTATGTCGATAACAGGAGTTTTTTGCGTCCGAGTTTATGTCTATGTATTGTGTCCTCTTGTGAAGGTTTGCCAAATCACCAATCAGAATGGGTGTCAAGATGTGATTTTAACCCAGAATGTGAAAACATATCTACAAGGCTATTCCATGTGCCATTTTGTCCTGTAATATTTGAAGACAAAAATATCATGAGATTTGTTCCAATAGAATTTTCACGTCAAACGTTCTTTAAACCAGGTATTAGGCTTATAGTAGTAGATGATGGAAATTTATATAAGGAAGACTTTTTCTTATCTGATGATGATTTTTTTGAAGGAAAGGAATGTAAAGCTGCATTTGCTGGAAAGTTGTATGAGTTTAAATTATATAGATCGGGAGGTGATAAAATATGTGTTTACTATTATGATAAGGGAGAGTTTTTAATTAAGTGTTTTCCTATTCCTGTGTTATCTCAACCGGTATTACGTAAATACCGGATTGATAAAGTAGGAATACAGTTTAGTAATACGCTTTTAAAACCAGGTAACCATGTTGATGATAATATTATGCGTGAGTTTAATATTAATATTATAAGGCCTAAAATTAATTTTAAGAATCATGGATTCTATTTATCTACACGATGTAAAGATGGAGTACTCTTAAAACCGAATGAATATTGTCAAAATGGAATAAGTGAAGTGCAATACAAGCATGATGATGCAGTTATGGTAAAATGTGTAGATATAAGGACAATCTTTGGATATGTATTAAAATTTCATACAGACCAAGGAGAGAGACATATTTGGCTTAAACCTTTACCTTACAAGATGATGCATTATGTACGTATAGAAGGACGGTATAAACAATGTCCTGATGGTGAGTATGATATAGCAAGTAAGAAACAAGATTTTTTAGATAATATTTTGATAAATGAAGATGATTACTATATTAACTCTGATAAGCAAAATAGCATCGGGGAGATTAGTGTTTATCCAGGTCATCACTCTTGCAATAATATCAAAGACTCATGTTATTTATATCAAAATATCCTAGAGTATACTAAACCTCCAAAGTTATTTTCTAGAGCTTTTCCTCAATTTGTTCAACCTAATAGATTTGATGTTAATGTAATAAAATACTTTAATGTCGATTATCGAGAAATATTGTCTTTAGATAAATCATTACAAAGTAAATTACAGCCCTTAGATTATCATTCTATGGGGATGTGTATTGATGATTTCGGGGGTATAATATATACAGCAACAAAAGGTTCCCCATATGATAAAAGTTCAAGTGCTATGTCATTGAAGTATAATAGAGCGATAAAAGGTAAAAGACATGTGTATGAATTATTGTATGATCCTAAATTGCAACGTATATACAATGTGCCGGGTAAGTGTGATTTTGTAAAAATAGAAGTTTGGGGTGGAGGACAACCTGGTAAAATTGATGTTGAAAGGTGGAGAAATGAAGAAGGGCAACCTGGTGGATATGTAATGGGTATGTTTCGTTTAAGAAAATCTCGAAAATATTTTATCAAAGTAGATTTTCAAGGGATTCATCGTCCAATTGATAATAACAATGGTGATATAGGAGCAGATACTATAGTTGATTTTTGTGGAATAGGTAGGCATGGTAAAGTAATTTGTAAAGTGAAGTTAACAGCGAGTGGAGGAGGTGGAAAGTTACAAAATAATATAAAGGAGATGGTAAAGATTAATTCTAATGTAAATCAGAAGGAAATGTTATATTATAGAGTAGTTGATAATAGTTTGAGTCGTAGATCAGAAAACGTGCCAAATGGTAAGAGAATAAGATTTATTCCATATCAGAACTTCATGACAGAAATGTTCTGGGAAGAGATAGGGCAAAATGACTGCAAATCAGGACAGCTTCTAGCTGAGAATAATAGTGCGTATTTTGGAACTGGTGGTTGTGCAGATGTTAACACTAACTCTACTGAGGAAGGAGCAAATGGTATGGTAAGAATTACTTGTGAAACTTGGAGTAATAGATAGATGCTAGCTTGTGTAGCTAAAAAATGATACTTGTTCTATATTAGAATTCTTATGACAGAAGTTTTATTATAGTAGATGGGATGTGGACGCATATTGGGAAGCTTTTTAGTTTTTAGTGTTGAAATAGTGAACATTGTGTAGTTAATGGTTTGCAGTATTAGCACTTATTCTATTGTGGGGATAGGTGGCATGAAATTACCTGTGAGAGAAAATCTGGTCAAAATAGGGCTATAGCTTATATGGCTTTGTATTCTAAATTGATGTTAATTGTATAGGTTGTGTGTTGATAATGGGTGGTAATTATATTAAATTCAAAATGTTATTAACTTAATAACTTATTGTTGTTGCTCTCTAATATGCATGTAAATTTTATAATGCTATAGTATGTTATTATCTAGTAAATATTGTGAATATTTGTATTATGATGTTGTTTTGTATATATGGTTGTTAATTTAGCTTTAGTGTATTGATATGACCCATTTTTCTGTTCTTGCTAGCTTTTGTCTTCCCATATATATATATATTCTCGTTGGCCTTAGCTTCATACTTATAATAATTGTATATATTGTCTCCTAATATGTTATTCATAATACATGGAAAAAGTAATTTTACAGGTTTTAAAGGTAATCCACATATTGCTCTTATTAATTGTTCGAATTGGCTAATATTACAGGCATCTAAACTCCAATGCCCAGAATTATGAGGACGTGGAGCTATTTCATTAACTATTAGTTCCTGTGTATTTGTTATAAAAAATTCGACTGTTAATAAACCTACTAGATTTATAGATTCTGCAATTTGTAGGGCAATTTTTTGTGCTTGTACATTTATGTCTTGAAAGATTAATGCTGGTACTGATGATGTTGCTAAAATACCATTAGTGTGATAGTTTTCTGCAATTGGAAAAAATTCTATAGATCCGTTAATGCTTTTTGATATTATAATAGATATCTCTTTATGAATTTTTACAAATTTTTCTAAAATATATGGCTGTTCCCAATTGAGATCTAACAAGTTATTTAAATCGTCTTGTTGTTTTATTAGATATTGACCTTTCCCATCATAACCTAGTTCTGTGGTTTTAAGTATACTAGGATACCCTAATTCTAGAACATTTTTTACTAAACTATTGTAACTATCAATTATTCTAAAATCTGTGGTTTTAATTCCTAAGTGTCTTATATGCTGTTTTTCTCTTATTCTATTTTGAGAGATGTATAGCGCTTCTTTTCCTGGGTGAACTGTGATTTTTTGTGATAGTATGTCTATAGTGCTGCTAGGGATATTTTCAAATTCTAAAGTTGCAATGTTGACGTTAGCTGCAAATTTGAGTAGTAGCTCTGTATTGTGGTAATTATTTAATACAGTTACATTGTTGGTGGTATATATTGATGGATCATCTGGATTGTCAGTTAATAAATGTGTTTTATATCCTAATTCTGCTGCAGCGATGGATATCATTTTTCCTAATTGGCCTCCACCTATGATTCCAATAGTAGATCCAGGGCTGATGTATGGATTATGTGGCATAATAATAAGTTTATTGTTATGTTCTCAAAGTTAATAATAATCTGTCTAAAAAAAACAAGTCAATTAAATAATAAAGTGTGATTTTTTGATACTAGATTATAGCATGCTATATTTGTGACATGTGTGTTGGTGCAATAGCTTTTGTTATATAGAGACAAAATGTGATGTGTGTAATTTTTGTACTAATTTTGAAGGGATTGTGATTGTTTTAGATCATAAATTTCAAGTATTGTATGTTGATATATTAATCAGATTAGTGTATCATTTATTACGTAGCTGGGGGTTGTTTATGACACTGCAATATTATAGTATGACCAAGCTTATTGAGGTTAAGGTCGTTCCAAGTTACTTGGAAGAGCAATCTGCTCCACATGAAAATTGTTATATATGGTTATATAGCATCAGAGTTAAGAATAGAAGTAATTCTACAGTTCAACTTTTAAGGAGGAGTTGGAAAATCATTGATTCAGCAGGTATTATTAATGAGGTAACAGGTTTGGGGGTAATAGGAAAGCAGCCTGTATTAAAACCTGGGGAATTTTTTGAGTATACCAGTGGTGCATATTTGAGTACTCCATCTGGTATGATGCATGGAGAATATCAATTTATGGATGAAGATGCTGCACAGATTTTTTATGTTAGTATACCGATGTTCTCATTAGATAGTCCTTATGTTAATACAAAGCCACATTAATGTTTTTGGTGATTTTAGTTATTCGCTCCAAATTATGTGGTATATTGAAATATAGTTTTTTTATATATTTTTGCTTCGTTTCTATTGAAGTACATCTGTAATTAAGTTAGTAATTATTTGAGTTTTGATCATAAGATATGAATGTAAGCTTTAGCATGGTTGTTACTATTTTTAGTTAGGTAATCTATTGTTTAGGAGAAGGCTATTGAGGATATGTTGTATATTTTACAATAAACATTTTTCTTGATTTTTTTAGTAAAAATTTGTAATGTATATTAACCTTAACTGAAATGAGTATAAATAATTATTTAGAATTACCTGTTAAAGTAGAAAGGTATACTTTGATGGAGTAATGTGTAGTTAAACTTAAATAAGAGATCACCTATGTGATACTTTAACTTAAAGATTTAATGATATATACTAAGCTTTCTATATGATATGTTAAATTATCTTGGTAAAAAGGTAAATTGTAAGGAGTATATGGTGTGGAATTTTTAGATTCTCTTAATTCAAGAAAAAAGTTAGCTGTAGGAAAAAGTTCTTATGAATACTTTAGCTTAAAAGCTGCAAGCAGTAAGTTGGGGATTGATATTACTAGGTTACCATATTCGTTAAAAATATTGTTTGAGAATTTGTTGCGTAATGAAGATGGTTATGGTGTTAAGGTTGAGGATATAAAAAAATTAGCTCAATGTGTTAATGAACACGTAAACTATGAAATTAATTTTTCTCCGGCTCGGGTGTTAATGCAAGATTTTACTGGTGTGCCAGCAGTAGTTGACTTAGCTGCAATGCGTGACTACGTGAAAGAAAGTGGTGGAGATCCAAGCATAATTAATCCTAAAGTACCAGTTGATTTGGTTATTGATCACTCAATACAAGTTGATTTTTATGGGAAAGAAGATGCATTTAATAAAAATGTGTCTGTAGAGATACAAAGAAATTTAGAAAGATATAAGTTTTTAAAATGGGGGCAACATGCTTTTAGAAATTTTCGTGTTGTACCTCCTGGAGCAGGTATATGTCATCAGGTTAATTTAGAGCATATTGCTAAAGTTGTATGGAATGAAGGGGGTTTAGTATATCCAGACACTTTAGTAGGTACTGATAGCCACACAACTATGATTAACGGTTTATCTGTTTTAGGGTGGGGAGTAGGTGGTATAGAAGCTGAAGCAGTAATATTAGGTCAGCCTATTACTATGCTTATTCCTAAAGTTGTAGGATTTAAATTGATAGGGAAATTATCTGAAGGTGTTACTGCAACAGATATGGTATTGACTATCACTAATATCTTGAGAAACAAAGGAGTTGTAGGAAAATTTGTTGAGTTCTATGGAGATGGGTTAAGTGGTTTGTCGGTTCCGGATAGAGCTACTATTGCTAATATGTCTCCTGAATATGGTGCTACATGTGGATTTTTCCCAATAGATCATAAAACTTTAGAGTATTTAGAGATAACAGGACGTGATTCGCCTCTAATAGATTTAGTAGAATCTTATGCTAAAGAGCAATGTTTATGGTATACCAAGGAAGAGCCGTATTATGATGATAAAATAGAATTTAATCTAGAGACGGTGCAACCTGTGCTTGCTGGCCCAAAAAGGCCTCAAGATAAAATTTTTCTTTCTGAAGTAAAAGCAGCATTACAGAATTTATTACCAACTTCAAGATTGACAGTTGGTGCAAGGAATAAATCTTTACAAGATGGAGATGTGGTTATTGCTGCAATAACCAGTTGCACGAATACATCAAACCCTAATGTGATGATTGCTGCTGGACTTGTTGCTCGCAAAGCAAATATGTTGAATTTGAAGTCTAAGACATGGGTAAAAACTTCATTAGCTCCAGGTTCACAAGTTGTTACAGAATACCTAGTGAAGTCGGGATTACAAAAGGATTTGAATGCATTAGGATTCCATTTGGTTGGGTATGGATGTACTACTTGTATAGGGAATTCTGGTCCCTTAGATCCTAATATTGAAGAAGATATCGAAGTCAATAATTTGGTTGTTGCATCTGTTTTATCTGGTAATCGTAACTTTGAAGGAAGGATACATCCTTGTGTAAAAGCTAATTTTTTAGCTTCACCACCTCTTGTTATAGCTTATGCTTTGGCTGGTACTGTGAATATTAATATTCACGAAGATCCAATAGCTGTAGATGACAATGGAAGGGATGTTTATTTACGTGATATATGGCCTTCTAATGATGAGATTAATGAAGTTATCCGTAAAACTATTGATAAGCAGATGTTTGTTGATAGATATAAGCATATTTTTAATGGAGAAAAATATTGGAAGAATTTAAAATATATTGATAGTGATATCTATGCATGGGATCCAGATAGTACTTACATACAAAGTCCAACATATTTTAAGAATTTCTCTCCTAATATAGATGTGAATAATAGTATTGATATTAATAATGCAAGAATTTTGGCTTTGCTAGGTGATAGTGTTACTACTGATCATATTTCTCCAGCTGGTAATATTGCTACAAATAGTCCAGCAGGTATGTTTTTAATGCAGAATAATATTATGGTACAAGACTTTAATTCATACGGATCACGGAGAGGAAATCATCACATAATGACGCGTGGTACTTTTGCTAATATTCGTATACGTAACGAGATGGTAAATTGTGAAGGTGGTTTTACTAAGTATGTTCCTACTGGGAAAGAAATGCCAATATTTGATGCATCGCAACTTTATCAACAAAATAGCATACCATTAGTTGTTATTGCCGGAAAAGAATATGGTAGTGGTTCTAGTAGAGATTGGGCAGCTAAAGGTACTTTCTTTTTAAACATCAAGGCTATTATAGCTGAAAGTTTTGAACGCATCCATAGATCTAACCTTATTGGTATGGGTGTATTACCATTGACTTTCAAGGAGGGTGATACAAGAAAAACTTTGAATTTAGTGGGTGATGAAGAAATTAGCATTGTTGGTGAAATTGGTATAGGTAAAGAAGTGGAGTGCATTATTTTTAGAAGAGAAGGTAATATTAGTCGAAATATAAAACTAATTTGCAACCTCAATACCGCAACTGAAATTGATTATTTTAATAGTGGTGGTGTTTTGCAATATGTACTAATGAAGATGATGTACAGCTAAGCTTTTATATGTATATCATGTTATTATATAAATATACAGACTTTACAACATTAATGCATATGATATGTTGGAGGTTGTAAGTTATACTAATCTTACTACTGCTAGACGTAGATCTTCTTATTGATTATTTATCGTCAATAAAAGGTGTATGTTTGTACTTGGAATGTTTGTGAAATGTGGAAGTACTATATTGTAATAGGTTTTATTAAACTGAAATATGTGATTTAGGTGAATGCTATAACTTATACGTGTAATGTTATACTAAAAAATAAAGATGAAATATATAGTTCTAACTAGTATATACTAGATATGTATGTTTCTTAGTTACTCTTGAGCATTTCCACTCTACACATGGAATCTTACATTGTAAAATGCATATACAAGAGAAATAAAAAGTGTGTATACACACGCTAACACTACTTGTACAGGTTTTTTTCTTTTATTCTATTACTTTTGGTACAACAAAAAAGTCATGTTCTTGTTCAGGAGATTGAGATAATACTATATCTTTTATGTTGCCATCATTAACAATATCCTTACGTAAAGGAAGTCCATAATCATAATGTATGCCACCGTTACCTATTGGAGTCACATCTTTAGTGTCAACTTGTGATATTGTTTGTATCCAATTTAACACTTGCTCTAACTCTTTTAAGTGATAATCGATTTCTTGATCATTGAGCCTTATTCTAGTCAACTTTGCAGCCTGTAGTAAATCGTTTTTGGTTAATGACTTACTTGGGTGTGAGTGTGCATTAGATGTGTGATTTTCAAGTTTATTTTCTGTCAATTTTTTCCTTAAGTTTATGCTAAATTATAGAGTATATAGTTACTTAGAAATTTATCAATGGATAAAGTTTGAATTTTTGATGTGTTGAAAGAATTATGATTTATTGTGTCAGTTATTGTTAAACTGTTCAGATTTGAATTGGTTATTTTCTCTATTGCACTGCCAGATAATATTCCATGTGTAACATATGCACTAACTTGTAGGGCTCCTCTATCTTTTAAAGCTAATGCTGCATTGCATAATGTGCCAGCTGAATCTACAATGTCATCGACTATAATACAATCTTTATTTTCTACATTACCAGTTATGTTCATCACTTCAGATACACCAGGTTTTGCTCTATACTTATCTATAACTGCTACTTGGATGTCGTTGTGTAATTTGCACTGTTTTGATAGTGCATTTGTAAAAATTCGGGTTCTATTTAATGCCCCGTAGTCGGGAGATACAACTACTAAATTGTCCATATTGTATTTTTTTATAATATCTTCTATAAAAATAGTATGGGGACTTAAATTGGTAGTTGCTATATCAAAGAAACCAGCTAATTGATTTGAATGTAGATCGATGAAAATGATGTTATTTACATTTGCTGTACTTAATATGTTAATAATGACTTTTGCACTTAATGCAGAGATCATTAAGTTGTTATCATCTAGATTTCTGTACATTACTCTATCTTGTCTAGTATAACAGAGATATGGTATTATCATAGTTGTTTTACTAGGACATAATGTTCTATTGATTGCATCTGTCAATAAGAGCAACTCTAGTAGATTATCATGTGCTGGAAAGCAAAGAGAATTTATGATTATGACGTGCTTATTTTTGTCATCTTGGTTTTCTTGAATTTCTACATTTATTTCTTGATCAGAAAAATAAGAAATGTACGAGCTAATCAACTTTATGCCTGTAATTTTTGATATGCCCTTTGCTAAGTTAATACTAGACGTACCAGAGGATATTAACATCGAAAAAAATCTGTATGTAAAATGGATGCTCTGATGATACGTAATGGTTTACTAAAAGTAAATAGGTATTTTTTAATAATATGTGTTATCATACAGCAATCTTTTTAGGATGATAGTGGTAAACAAACAAGATATATTAGATGCATTGTCAACAGTTATTGATAGTAATAGCAATAAAAATGTTATCGAGTTAGGGTTAGTAAGGTCTGTATTAGTGAATGATAATATTGTGCATTGTATATTGAATTTATCAGATGAGCATCAAATAGAACCAAGAAATACGATTGAAAAAAAATGTAAGGATGCAATTAATGCTGTACCAAATCTTAAAGAGTTGAAAGTTGTTTTTACTACTGTACATAGTGCTGTTAATAAAATAAATAAAAAAATGCCTATAAACAAGATATCAATTCCGGGGATAAAAAATATAATACTTATATCTTCAGGTAAAGGTGGTGTAGGTAAGTCTACAGTTGCAATGAATATGGCACTATCCTTATTACGTAAAGGGTATAAGTCAGCATTAGTTGATCTTGATATTTATGGACCATCCATACCTCATATGTTAGGTCTTAAAAAGACTACTAATCCTGAAATAGACCATAATAATAGAATGATTCCAATTACGAGATATGGTCTTAAAAGTATGTCAATAGGATATTTGATTGATAAGAATAATGCTGCTATTTGGCGTGGTCCTATGGTAACAAAGGCAATATATAGTCTCATGGTAAATACAGTGTGGGGGGAAGTGGATTATTTAGTAGTAGATACACCTCCTGGTACAGGTGATGTACATATTAGTCTTGTTGAGAAATTTAACGTTACTGGTGTTATTGTGGTTTCTACACCTCAGGATTTAGCTATTATTGATGCAGTCAAGATATGTGATATGATGAAGAAAGTGAATGTTAATATTATTGGGTTAGTAGAGAATATGAGTTATTTTATTAATTCTAATTCTGGTGATAAGACTTACATTTTTGGTAAACAAGGTGTACATAGGATAGTAAATGAATTGAATGTAGATTTTCTTGGGGAGATAGCATTATATCCTCAAATATGTAATGTGGCGGAATTGGGAGATCCATTGGCATTGGACCATGAGATATGTAAGATTTATGATAATATTACTGATAATGTATTACATAGCATGAAAAATAAATGTTAAATTGTATATTATGATTGTTGTTTTTTTGTTATTTAATTCTCATCATATAAGAGTTTATACCATTATTTCTTAGTACCCAAATGTGGGTTTAAGTTTACTTCACTAAAAAGTGTATATGTAATTACCGTGTGTTAAATAGTTGTAGGTGTTTATAAGAATGTACCGTTGTAGAATAAATGTTAAAGATCTGTAAGGCTGTTTATTGTTTTTTACAGTTGTTTAAATCTAGCTACGCACTTAAGTTTCCTTGCTTAGAAGTGTGTAACTGTTATCTATAAGTATTGTTATCATATTTTGGATATCGTCCATTCTGCAAAATTGAAATTATCAGAATAGTTTGTAAGTACTTAGTAAAATGTTATTCTTTTACCTACGATTTCATTAATCTTCAGGAATCTCCAGGTCAATTAGGTAATGTTGTTTTATTATCTATGGTATTTATACTTTGGAAAGGCAATGTATCTTAAAAAAGTTTAATGTGATCAAACTAGTGGCAATTGGTATCAAATACTAAAATTTTGATATGTTATTCTAAATTTAAACTGGTAAAGTTAATTTTGATTTGATTTCTTTATAATATGTTTTATTTCTTTTTCTACTATTTCTTTTACTAACTTCTGTAGATTGTTGTTGAGCCATGTTGATAACTCTGGTTTAAGCATTTTTATTACTAGTTCTTCTATTGTAGGACTTTTATCATTTGAAATATTCAGCGATTTTGTATGATGGTGTATTTGTGTTATTAGCTTTTTTATTTCTTCACTATTTGCAACTATATTTTCAGGTGATACTAAATTTTCTGTTATAAGGCTATTTTGTTGATGAATACCTTTTATTTCTGATGTATTGTCAATTTTAGATATTTCTTCTGAAAGAGTGTGTGTTGTCGTTAATCTTGTTTCTTGCGATGATAGCCGTTGAGTTGATTGCTCTATTGATATGAATTGATTTATATTGGACAATTGATCAGGATAAATTTTCTCTTTTGTAACAGATACTTGTATGTCTGGTTGTGTTGTGTTTTGATATGATTGATATGTTGTTGTTGGTAAATCTGTTATTGATTGAAATGTTTTATTGATTTCATTTAATGTATTGTGTACATGTTGTATGTTATGTAGTTCTATAGAATTTTCTGGATTTTCTAAATTTAGTACTTCATCATCAGGGGCACTACTAGCATCATGTTCTGCAATAACGTGATCTGTACTATCATTGCCAGATATAACTTTTCTAATATTTGCAATTGCTTCTTTAAGGGGTTGAAAGTTCTTAGTATTACTCATAAGTTTTTTATATTAAATATAATTAATGTTCAGCTGTCCTATTAATGCAAGTAAATTATATATACTTATTACAACATTACTTTGTACATTCGCAAGATTGACTTTTGCTTTTAAAAGTTCTTGTTCTGCATCTAACACATCTAGGACTGTTCTTAAATTTAATTCTGCTTCCTGTTTTATTCCAAGTAATGTTACTTCTGAATATTTTACAGAGTCTTGAGCTGCTTGTAGCATAGAATTAGCTGTGGAAATATTTTCCCAATTTAAAATTACAGATTCTTTAATAGTATTTAACACTTCATGGTGTGAATACATTTTTTGTTTTATTGCAAGTTGTGATTGCGTAATGGCAGCAATGTTGAGTCCTTGTTGGAATATAGGTAATGACATTTTTATTTCAAAAAAGTTATCGGTTTTTTTAGGGGTTATGTAAGGTTTATTAGTATAAGTATAGGAATTTATTGATGATATGCTTATGGATGGGAGTAAGTGTGCAATTGCTATTAAAGTCCCTTGTTTTGCTGCTTTGTATCCATTGTGAGATGCTTGTAGAGAAAGGTTATTTTTTTGAGCTATTTCTAGAGCTTCTTCTATAGATGATGGTATTGTTGGTATGATAGGATTTTGTAAGTCTGTTGGTATTTCTCCAGTTATGTGAATGTAGTTAGCTTCTGCAATTTTCATTTCTCCACGAGCCTTGATTAATTCTGATGTAGCTGATGATAATCTAGCACTAGCTAATGAAACGTCTGTTTTAGTAACCTCTCCTAAAGAAAAACGTTTTTGTGTAGCTATTAGGTGTTCTGTTAATACTTTTTTAGTATGTTGTGTTAATTTATATACTTCAGCAGTTGTTAAAACCTTCATGTAAGCTTTGATTGCTTTAAGTATAATGTTTTGTTTCTCTAGTAAAAAATTGATATCTTCTATATTTGCTAGGTATTTTGATTGTTGAAAAGCAGCAATGTCAGCTCCTCCATTGAATATCTGTTGGGTTACTGTGAGGCTCATGGTTCTATTGTCATTGTTATGTAAAGAGAGTTCTGGCTGATATGCCTGCAGAGAATATACAACTGATGGTAAAAATTTTGATATACTGTTCAATTTGATTTTTTGTTTGTTCTCTAGCGAATGATAGAACTTTGCTTTTATGTTAGCATTATTTGATAATGCTGCATGTAAAGCTTCATCTAAACTAGTACAATAGCTGTTGTTAGGTATAACTGATATGATATACATCAATATCAATGCACAGCAAGTCTTATACATATTAAGTTTAGTTATCATTAGAATGCTACCAACATTATGTCAAAAAGTAATACTAGCAATGATTAAACTGTAATTAATTTTGATTAGCAAGAATTAAGTGTGAAGTTTAGTTGATTCAGTTCTGTATTATTCTTGAATTTGTAAGTTATAAATTTCATGAATTTTAATGGCAAACACAAAGAAAGCATATAAGTTAAATTGAGATACATTAAATTACTACTGAGTATGCATTTACGATACATGCGTATATTAATTATAGAACCTTAGGTAGGAGATATTATAAAATTTATGTTAGGTAGGTCTTGAGTGTGGCAATTATTGTTCAGCTTTACTCATAAATAAGTAATAAGTTCAAGTTTTTTCTCAGTGCTATTTTAGGGATAACAATTAGTAATCTTTTGAAGATATAAGTTAAGTAATGTTATTTTATTACAGTAGGCAATATAAAGTTGCAGTGTTTTTCATGTATGGAGCTTGTGGAAGGAGTAAATAAATATAAAGTTAGTTTTTATTGACAAAAATTAATTGTGTGATTACTATGAAAATTTATTAACGATAGATGCAAATGGAGACTTTTTCTTTAAAGGCGAGTCAGGTAAAGAAGCGTTGGGTTGTGATAGATGCAACTGGGGTGGTAGTTGGTAGACTTGCTGCTTTTGTTGCTAATGTTTTACGCGGCAAAAATAAACCTGAGTATACGCCTCATATGGATTGTGGGGATAATGTTATTATAATTAATGCAGAGAAGGTTCAATTTACTGGTAATAAATTGAAAAATAAGGTTTATTATAGACACACTGGATATCCTGGTGGACTAAAAAGCTGTACGCCAGCTGATTTATTCTTAAATAAACACTCGGAACGTATAATTAATATGGCAGTTCGTCGCATGCTAAGTACTGGTCCAATGGCACGTCGTCGTTTAAAAAATTTATATATATATTCAGGTCCAGAACACAAGCATGATGCACAACAACCTGTAAAATTAGATTTTTTATCAATAAATGCGAAAAATAATAAGAGGAGATAATGGAGAGTAGTCCTGATATGTTATCTGATCGTCAACAAGATGGTAATATTAAAACTATAAAAGTAGATGCTCGTGGCCGTGCTTATGGTACAGGTAGAAGGAAAGAAGCTGTTGCACGGGTATGGTTAACAGTGGGTAAAGGGAATGTTACTGTTAATGGTTTGGATATTTTTAGCTATTTTAAGAAAAATACCTTGTGCAAGAAGGTTTATAATCCATTTATTGTGACAGCAACTTCTGGATGTTATAATGTTATTGCCACTGTAAGTGGTGGTGGAATTTCAGGTCAGGCTGGAGCTATTGCTCATGGAATTAGTAAGGCGCTAAAAGATATTAATCCCAATCTTCATTCTATTCTGAGAGCAGGTGGGTTCTTAACAAGAGATTCGCGTGTTGTTGAGCGTAAGAAATATGGTCAACATAAAGCTAGAAAAAGTTGTCAATTTTCAAAAAGATAACCTCTTTCCATGAGTTATCAAGTATCAGTTGCCATAGTTGGTGCTACAGGTTATGTAGGTGTAGAGTTAGTGCGCTTATTACTTTCTCATCCTATGGTCAAAATAAAGTATCTGTGTGCATCGCAATCTAGCGGAAAGTTACTTTCTTCTAGCCATTTACACATCTCGCAGGGTGATATGTCTGTTAGTATCTCGTGTTTTGATGATATTGAGTTATCTAATGTGGATGTGGTTTTTTTATGTTTACCTCATGGTGCATCAAGTGACGTTGTAAGAAAAATTCATGATGCAGTAAGAATTATAGATTTATCAGCTGACTTTAGAATTAAGGATACTGAAACATATAAGCAATGGTATGGACCGCATTGTTGTCCAGGTCTTGTAAAAGATTTTGTGTACGGATTAACAGAGATATATTGGGAAGATATTCAAAAATCACGTTTTATAGCTTGTCCAGGGTGTTATCCTACTTCTATATTAATACCACTATTTCCATTGTTGAGACTTCGTTTAGTGAAAAGTCATAATATAATAGTCGATGCTAAGTCTGGTGTAAGTGGTGCTGGTAGATCTGTTAAACAAGACAAGATGTTTTGTGAAGTTTATGATGTTATTCAATCATATAAAATCTCAAGTCATAGGCATATCCCTGAAATAGAACAAGAGCTTTGTTTTGCTGCATGTAGGGAAGATATTAGTTTACAATTTGTACCTAATTTAATTCCGGTAAAAAGAGGCATGATATCTAACATATATCTTGAATTAGAAGAGGGTATATCTCTTACTGATGTTCGGGAGGCGTTGCTACTGTTTTATAAAGATTCATCTTTTATCTTTGTTGATGAAGAAAAGGCTGTGACGACTAGATCTGTTGTAGGCACAAATTGTTGTTATTTAGGAGTTTTCCCTGGAAGGATACCTAATACAGTTATTATAGTATCCGTTATAGATAATTTATTAAAAGGTGCTGCTGGTCAAGCAGTGCAAAATTTTAATGTTATGATGTCTTATAATGAAGAGATTGCTTTATCAAATATTCCTTATTTTTAAATATTTGCTTAAAAACGCGTAAGTTTGTGATCTTGTTGTCTTTAGACAATATAGTATTAATCAATCTATATAAAATTTAATGTTCTGATGTTATTATGCAAAGATTGCTTTATTAAATATTTCTTTCCTACGTAAGGTATGTAATTTTCTATATTTTTTTGCAGATTATTTGTCTTGTCATCAGGTATTACATTTAATATATTATGCTTAGAAATTGTGGTTGAGATTTTTTTGTCTGCTTTGAGGCATGTGTCTAGGTTTATGATATGTTAGTGTAGATAACCTGTCGAGTTGATAGCAATATAAGTTTAAGTGTTTTATGTCCTACAATAAAAGGACTGCTTCATAAAATGTTAAAAATTGTATTTTTCAAATTAGTAGTAGATTTTATTAGAAAATTATTACTGTGTTAAATATCACATTTGTTTCTTTATGTATGGATATGTTTTTGTAGGTTATTTGGAAATCTTGTATGCTTATGTACTTATTAGTATTTTCTATTTTAGAAAAGCGTTGACTAGAATATAAAGGGTATTAGTATATGAAGTTAATAATCATTTGTTGATCTAGTAGACTCAAAGGTTTTAATTATTTACTTGTTTTGTTGTATTAGAGATTAATTATGAATTTAGATAATGTGACTAGTGGTGATAATGTACCTAAAGAAATCAATGTTATTATTGAGATTAGCCAGAATTCATATCCGGTAAAATATGAGTTTGATAAAAAGAAGAACTTATTTTGTGTAGATAGGTTTTTACCAACTGCTATGTATTATCCATGTAATTATGGTTTTATTCCGCATACTTGTGCTGGGGATGGTGATCCTGTTGATGTTTTAGTTGCAACTAGATTTCCTGTAATGTCTGGGGCAGTGATTTGTGCAAGGCCAGTTGGTGTATTGGTTATGCATGATGAAGGTGGGGAAGATGTAAAAATATTGGCTGTACCTGTAAATAAGCTGGATCAATACTATAATAATGTAAAAGATTATTCTGATTTTCCTGTATCTTTTTTAAATTCAATATCTCATTTTTTCACTTTTTATAAGAAACTAGAAGAAGATAAATTTGTATCTATAGACGGTTGGAAAAATATTACAGTTGCAGAGGAATTGATATTGAGTGCTTTAGTTGAATAGATATAGTGATGTTTTATGCAGTATCTATATAGTATACATGGTTATTAGAAACAGTGTTTAGATTTATTGTTGCATTAAAAGCAGTTTTTATTAGGTATAGTTATTGAATGGTTACAAGATTTTTTTTGTTGGGGTAGTTAATTCGATTTAATATAAGTATGGGATTATTTATATATTGGCTATGATCCCATAAATATAAGTTGCTAATAATGCAAAATATAAGTCTTCTTGAGAATATTTAAAAATTTAGCTGATTAAGGGTCTAGTATTGTTAATGGATTACTGTTTTTATGTTACATGGTAATAGTTAGGTTAATTTAGTAATCATTATTTGTTGGAAATTATTAGTAGTGGGAATACTAATAACTGTTTTTTGTTAGATGCTAAAAATTTGTATATTACTATCATTGTTCGATTGGTTACCAAATTGGTATATAAGACTAAATAGTATGCAAGTTCAGTTGTATAGCGCTTTATATTAAAAATTACTTTTTTATATGTCATTACTGATTTCATGTAAATCTTAGAATTACTCGCTAGTAATTTTATGATTTAGTATGCACTAATAGTGAATACTTCAATTATTACTTGAGTTTATGTACTTTAAATTGTACAAAAATGTAATAAATATTAACTGTAAGGTGAATTTATGAAAACAAGTAGTGATAATAGTATGATAGTTACTAGAATGAAGTATCAAATGGACAAAATGGGAATAAATGCACGTGAACTAGCTCATAAAGCTGATGTTGGTAAGTCTTTTGTATATGATATACTAAGTGGCAAGTCAACAAATCCTACATCTAAGAAATTAATGGCAATAGCGAAGGTGTTAAACGTTTCATTATCGTATTTAATTAGTGATGATAATTATACTTATGGACAAAGTAATATTAATATACTGCCTGTATATAATTTAGAACTAGAAAATGGGAAAATTTCATCTTCAGGTGATGTTAATCTATATCTATCTTCAAACATTAATTTAACTTCTAATATGAAGAATTTACGTGTATATTACGTGAAGGGGGATAGTATGATCCCGACATTAATGAATCAAGATGTTGTTTTAGTAGATATAGGGGATAAAATACCTCATCCCGCTGGATTGTTTGTTATAGTTGATTCAGTAGGTGTATCAATTAGGAGATTAGAATATTTAAAAGATAATCAGAAGATAAAGCTACATGTAGTTTCTGATAATAAAAAATATTCTTCTTATGAATGTCATTTAGAGGATATGGAAATATTAGGAAGAGTAATTTGGTATGCAAGGTCCTTGTGAAAAAATAAACATCAAATTTTAAATATAACATATTAAAAATAAAAGCATATTTTAATTAGTGTATATGCTTTTATTAATGTATAATGGTGCGTGTGTGAACCATTGTTATTATTAATAAAGTATTAATTTGTGCTTATATATAATCAGTGAAGTATTTTACTAATTGAAGAAAATTAGGTGTATTTACTATAATATCTCTAGTAGTCTTTGGGGTAATATTGTGCTATATATGCAACACAGGAAAAGTATATTACATGTAATTTACTATTATACTTGAATAGCATAGTAACACTATGTATTAACTTTTGATGAAATGTTTAGTTGTTGTAGGGTGATTATGTCTTTGGATTAGTGCTGAGTGCTTTATGTGTTGAATTTATTAATTATTGAGTTTTTAGAGGTATTTATGCGTATATTATTAATAGAAGATGATATTGCATGTGCAAAAGCAGTAGAAGCTTCTTTATCTTCAGAAGGGCATTTTTGTGAAACTATGACTTCTGCGCAGGATTGTTATGGTAGCATCATTCCGAAAAATGATGATTATGATGTAGTTATATTGGATATACATTTTCCTGGAAAAATAGATGGATATGATATTCTAGTCAAACTGCGGGAATCTGGTATAAAAGTTCCAGTACTTATATTATCATGTATTTCATCAGTCTCACATAAAGTGAAAGGATTATATTATGGTGCAGATGATTATGTAACTAAACCTTTTCATAAAAGTGAGTTACTTGCGAGAATAAAAGCTATTGTACGTCGTACTAGAGGGCACCCTGAATCAATAGTACGTGTTGGAAATATTGCAATAAATCTTGATCATAAATGTGTTGAGTGTAATGGTGAAATAGTACATCTAACTAAGAAAGAATATGGAATGATAGAGTTGTTATCATCTAGGTTAGGTACTGTTCTTACAAAAGAAATGTTTTTATCTCATTTATATAGAGAGCTAGATGAACCTTCTGATGATAAAATTATAGATGTATTCATGTGTAAGCTTCGTAAAAAGCTTAAGGTTGCTAACAATGGGAAGAATTACATAGAAACTGTTTGGGGACGTGGTTACGTGTTAAAAGAATGTGTTGATGAAGATGAAAGTGATGATAGAGGAGGATATAGATGGGATCATAGTAGTGGTGGTTCCAGTGTTGATTCAGTTTATGGTCAAGAAGAAGATAAAAAGTATGTTGAAGAAGCATAATATAGTTGAGAGGTATTTTGTACGTGATACAATGATCAAGATATTATAGTTATATGTCTTTTTATTATAAGGTGGAGGAAGTTTACGTGCCTGTATTTGTACATGATTGTGATTTGCCTAATGGGTTAAAATTTGAAGGTACTATTGCTGTTGATACTGAAACTATGGGCTTAGTATGCAGGCGGGATAAGTTGTGTGTAGTTCAATTATGTGATAGTGATGGTGATGTGCACTTAGTTAAATTTTCAGATAATTATCAAGCACCTAATTTGGTAAGTATTCTTTCAGATTCAAGTATAACTAAGATTTTTCATTTTGCTCGTTTTGATGTTGCCATAATACGTTATTATCTTGGTATATGGGCTGTACCGTGTTATTGTACTAAAATAGCCTCAAAGTTGGTCAGGACATATACAGATCATCATGGATTGAAAGAGCTGTGTTATGAATTATTGAATGTAAAGCTTAATAAAATGCAACAATCATCTGACTGGGGAAGAGAGACTTTGACATCTGAGCAATTGAATTATGCAGCATCGGATGTTATCTATTTGCATGCATTAAAAAATAAACTGGATGCTATGTTACAGCGTGAAAATAAACAAGAATTAGCAGCTTCTTGTTTTCAATTTCTTCCCACAAGAGCTCAGCTTGATTTATTGGGTTGGGATAATGTTGATATATTTAGTCATGCATCATAGTATGGAGTAATCTGAGCTATGAAGTACTGGATTTTGGAATTTTATCTTATATTAAAGTTGTTGTTGTGTGCAGCTAACCAGGTGTTGTGGTATTCTTGTTTTGAGCTTCTCTTCGCAAGGGTTTGATTTATTGTATTGGTGTACTATTTATCTTAGTCATGCGAGTAGTATAAGAATCTGAGTTATTGTTATAGGACTGAATGTTATTTGTTTTCCATTATAAAAGCAGTGTGATAGTTGAGTAAGAATTAGGAAGTCTTATTTTGAAATTCTTTCAATGAAAAGTTAGGCTTGATTATTAGAATGAGGTAACATATTTAGTGCTTGCCATGATAGTAACATGATCCATACCTTGACTTGTTTACATTTAATTTGTATAACATCACAATGGGTTAGATTGATAGAAATGTATGGTTGATGGTATTCAGTTAAGCTTTTTTGTTAGCAAAGATAAGCTCCTGCAGGCTTTGTCTTACATTAATAGTATTGTAGAAAAACGTCATAGTATTGTTGTTTTGTCGTGTGTAAGAATAGAAGTCAAGGATCAGGAAATTAAATTAATGTCTACAGATCTTGATATCTCAATAATTGCTTCCATTACTGCTCATGTAAATGTGAATGGGGTTGTAGTGGTTTCTGCTCAACTTCTTTATGATATTGTAAAAAAATTACCTAATGATATTGAAATCAAATTTGTTATTGGTGAAGATGGGAGACTGATTATAGAGTGTGGTCGTACAGAGTTTTTCCTTCCTGTAGTTGATATAGAAAAATTTCCTGTTATTGAAAACAATGAATTACAAAATAAGTTTATTCTACAGGTTTCTGAGTTAGCGAATTTGTTTGGAAAAACTAAATTTGCAATTTCTATGGAGGAAAGTAGATTTAACTTGAATGGATTGTATGTTCATACATCTGATAATATCTTATGTTGTGCTGCTACAGATGGTCATAGATTATCATTAGCTAAATGTAAATCTAATAGTGTATTATCAAGTTTTGGTATTATAGTTCCAAAGAAAACAGTTAATGAGATTTTGAAGATAGTAAGTCATGGTAGTGGTAATGATTTAATATCAATTAGTTTGTCAGATAGAAAGATTTGTTTTGAGTATAAAGAATATATTTTAATATCTAAAGTCATAGATGGCACTTTCCCGGATTATAATTCTATTATTCCTAGATCTTATGATAAAAATGTATTGATTGAGTCTGAAATATTGTCTAATGCAATAGATAGGGTATCTGTAGTAGTTTTTGATAAGGTGAAGGTCATAAAATTACGATTTGTTGATAATAAGCTTATACTTAGTGCTGCTTCTTCAGATCAAGGGGATGCTAGAGAAGAGTTAGAAGTTGATTACTCTGGAGAAGATATGATTATTGGGTTAAATGCAAGATATTTAATGGAAGCTTTGTATTGTATTAAGGGAAAGTGTCTTTTATCATTTTATGATGCTAGTACATCTGTCTTAATACAGGAAGAAGAGAATATAGATGACTTCACTTATATTATTATGCCTATGCGAATATGATGTTCTTATAATGCTAGAAACTTAGGTAGAGTTTTTGTCTTTATTGTATTACCTAGTTAAGTACTTTGATTGATTCGCACAGACTTAATATACAAGTACATCTTCTCCTACATATAAAACTATAAAATAGGATACATTAAAATCTTATAAAACAAATGCCAGTGAAAGACATATATTAACTGCTGGACACTGAAGACGATAGTCCTGCACTTGAAGTAGACTTATTATTTTTATTTAGTACTTCAGATATTGAAGACCTTAGTACTTTAATTTCAACCCCTTCTGATATTTCTACAAAAAGATATCCATTTGCTGAATCAATTTTTGCGACTGATCCCAATATACCACTAGAAATAACAACTTTATCACCTTTTTTTATATTATCTAGCAACTTGTTATGCTCTTTAATCTTTTTTTGTTGAGGCCTAATTATAAAAAAGTAGAAAACACAAAAAATTAACACCAAAGGAATTAATCCTGCGATTGAACTACCTATTCCCGAAGCAGGTGCTGTTGTTGCTGCAAAGACTTCAGAGATAAACGACATTTTAATACCAAGCAGTAGATGAATAAATTAATGTACCAAGAATGGTATTGATTGTCAATATCAATTTGGCTTAAAATTTATAGTATTGCAACTCAATTTATTGGAAAGTTTGAATTTTATTTTCTTAGAACTCTTAGAATCTGGTATGAAAAATATTTTGTAATGAGGTGGAATGTTATGTTAAATTGTTAAAAAAGGGCTATTGTATATAGAAGCACTTTTTATCTTTCATGTTTTAAGAATTATTTATTGAGATTTTAGTACTTAAAATGATATCAGCGTGAACTTTTTATTTTACTAGTGGGAATCATATAGAGTGAAATAAAAATGTTTAAGTGTAATTTATGTTATGTAAAAAGTTTTATGTATGTATATTTATCAAGAAGTATATACTGGTGTTTATAGCTATAAAATATGGAATGCAACATGAGTTTTGATTTGTAATAAGCAGAAACTACCAAGTTATATACCGAACTTAGTTGTCTGCCTATGCTTTGGAGAGCAACTATTAGCACTTTTAGTAACTTGAGATAAACAAAAACTTATTCACTGTTGGAATTTATAGTAAATGGAAACATTAAAGTGCGCATGATCCTATATCGTATCTGTAAATTCCATCTGGCCAATCTAATAAGTCTAATGCAGCATAAGCTTGGTGTTTTGCAGTAGCTAGATTTTCACCTTGTGCTACAACATTGATTACCCTTCCAGAATCTGACACCCAGTTATTTCCTTCTCTTCTTGTACCTGCATGTAAGAGTTGAATATTAGGTAGCTTTTCAATGTTTTCTATTCCATTAATTATAGAATTTTTCTTATATTCACCTGGATATCCACGACTAGCTACTACAACGCATAAAGCAGCTTTTTTGTTTAACTCTACTGACTCATTTCCTAGTTTACCTTTAGCTGTAAGTGATAATAGCTTTAGAAAATCAGAATTTAATCTTGGTAATATTGATTGTGTTTCAGGATCACCAAAACGCACATTGTATTCAAGTAATTTTGGCTCATTCTTTTTAATTATAATACCAGCAAATAGTAACCCTCTGAATTGTATATTCATATTGAACATTGCTTTGATAGTTGGATATACTATCTTCTGAATGATTATATGCTCCATTTCTTGTGTAATAATATTCGGTTTAGAATATGACCCCATGCCACCAGTGTTAGGTCCTTTATTGTTATCGCCTATAGTTTTATAATCTTGTGCTACTCCAAGAATGACTGGATTGGATCCATCAACCAGTGTAAAGAAACTAATTTCCTTGCCATCAAGAAATTCTTCAACGACTATTGCATGACCAGCTTCTCCGAACTTATGGTGGACTAGCATAGCGTCTACAGCGTCGTACGCCTCTTCATATGTGTGACATATTATTGTTCCTTTCCCCTGTGCTAACCCATCAGCTTTTACTACTAGAGGTAACTTGTGCTTACCAATAAACTTATAAGCTGAATTTGCATCAACAAAGTACCCATATTTTGCAGTAGGAATACCATACCTCATACACAATTCTTTTGTGAATCCTTTTGAAGACTCAAGCCGAGCTGCTGCTTTGGAAGGTCCAAAAACTAATATACCTTCTTCTGTTAACGCATCTGATAACCCATTTATTAATGGAGCTTCTGGCCCAATAACTACTAGTTCGATTTTTTCTTTTTTACATGTTTGAATGACTTCTATTGTATTATTGATATCTATATCTATTATATCTGCTAACCCAGCCATTCCTTCACGTCCTGGGGCAATAAATAACTTGTTTAGCAATGTAGATTTGCGAATGTGATATAACATTGAGTGTTCGCGCCCACCAGAACCAATTACCAATACGTTCATTAACATGCTTTATTTGAATTTGTTACTTATGCATTCTAGTATCAATATGGGAGTTGTCAATAAATTATATGCTTTGCTACTTAAATGTGTGAGTGCATTCGTAAAAATTGCTTGTCTGGGATACATCTTTATGTTTCAATAAAGTATTTACATAATTTACAAGTTTATATTTACAGGTGATAAAATATGCATAACTCTAAAGTTATTAGGAATACTATTTATTTGTTATGCTGTTGTTTTTTGATGGTAAATTGCTCTTTTATAAAAAAGGGAGAAAAATTTGTGGGAGATCGAACAGCAGATGAAATATATGAGAGTGCCTTAAGAAAAGCTAGTGCTAAGGAGTATAAAAGTGCAGTAAAAGATCTTGAAGAAATCGATAATCTTTATCCGTTTTCTCCTGTTGCAATTAAGGCTCGCCTTATGATGTCATTTTTGAATTATGAACTTGGTGATTATTCTCGTGCTGAGATTTATGCTGATGATTATATTCAACTTTACCCTGATAGCAAAGATATAGATTTTGCTTATTATTTGAGAATAATGGCAAATTATATGCAGATTAGTGATATAGATCGTGATCAAAGTAGTGTGCATAAAGTTTTAGAGCTATTAAATGAGTTTATACATCTCTTCCCTAGTTCTGTGTATTTAGAAGAGGTTATGAAAAGATTAGAACTTGTTCACCAACATGTTGCTGGTAAGGAATTTTCAGTAGGTAAATTTTATTTGCAACGTGGTGAGTATGTTGCTGCCATTAAAAGGTTCAGTACAGTATTGAATAAATATAAGGATACAAAGTATTATTCAGAGAGCTTATATAGAATTGGTGAAGCATATTTAGCCTTAGGAGATGTTGCTGCATATGCAAGATATATGTCCTTGCTTAAAGAGTGTTGTATGGATACCGGTTGGTATAAAGAACCTTTGCAAGTAAGTAAAGTTGACAGTCAATAAATATACAAACAAGACTAGTTCCCAATTGCTTATAGTTAGAGATTTAATAAATGATTTTTCTATGATTATTTCTAATACCTCTATTGAAATTTAGAAATACTAAAAACTAGAAAGAATAATACATATAAATAAAATAAACAGGTAAGCAATAGAGTAAGTAAACATTGCTTTATACTTATAGTGGTTGATTGAAGTCAGTACTTTAAAAGCATGAAATACAAATGTAATACCAAGTGGTATTGCGCAAGTTTCATATAATAAGTAGTCCTTTAAAAATATTCCAGGTAATAGTGTTACAATAAATAGTATAATACTATATATGAGTATATAAACTTTAGTAACGAATATTCCGTGTGTTACAGGTAGCATTGGTATTTTAGCTTTTTCATATTCCTGATAATTTAGTAAGGATAATGCCCAAAAGTGTGGAGGAGTCCACATGAATATAATTAGGAATAGTATTAGACTTTTTATAGAAATAGAACTAGTTACAGAAGTCCATCCAATGATTGGAGGAAGTGCTCCTGCAATCCCTCCTATGACTATATTTTGCGATGTTCTTCTTTTAAGATACATTGTATATACTAATGTATAGAATGCTATACTGATGGCTAATAATATTCCTGATGTATAATTAACAGCGATCATCATTACTGTTACAGAGATAATGGATAATACTAACCCTAACTCAATTGCACTAGATTTTGCAATCCTTCCAGAAGGTATAGGACGATTTTTAGTTCGCTCCATTAATGCATCTATATCACTATCATACCACATGTTTATTGCTCCTGCAGCACCGGATCCTAGTGCTATGCATAATGCACTAATAACAGCAATAAAAGGGTGAATGTTTCCTGGAGCAATGAACATTCCTGTAATTCCTGTGAGAACTACTAAATACATGATTTTTGGCTTTAGTAGATCCCAATAATCTGACATTTCACTTATAATCTGCAGTTTAACATTTTTGCAATTAGGGTTCATACTTAATCAACCTTTGGTATTTCTTCAAAGGTATGGAAAGGTGCTGGTGATGGTATTGTCCATTCTAGTGTATCTCCTCCCCATGGATTACTAGGACATTTTTTCCCACTTCTTAATGTTGCAATGACTATGTAAACGAAGAATAAAGCTGATATAAACGATAAAAATGCTCCTGCTGATGATATGTAATTCCATGGGATAAAAGCATCTGGGTAATCTGGTATACGTCTTGGCATTCCTGCTATGCCTAAAAAGTGTTGAGGTAAAAATGTAATGTTGGTTCCAATAAAAGTTAACCAGAAATGTACCTTACCAAGGTGTTCATTATATTGCTTGCCGGACATTTTGCCTATCCAGTAATAGAAGCCAGCAAAAGCTGCAAACAATGCAGCAATTGACATTACATAATGGAAATGTGCAACTACATAATATGTATCATGTAATGCTTTATCAATACCACCATGTGAAATTACAATACCAGTAATTCCCCCTACTACAAATACAAAAATAAACCCGATTGAAAATAGCATGGGAGTTTTAAATTCTATCTGTCCTCCCCACATAGTTGCGATCCAACTAAATACCTTGACTCCTGTTAGCACGCCTATCAGCATAGTGGTAACGCTGAAGTATGTCATAATTTCTGCACTTAAACCGACAGTAAACATGTGATGTGCCCATACTACTCCACCTACTGCTGCAATGCCAACTAGTGCTAGTACCATGCCTAAATATCCAAAAACTGCTTTATGAGAGAAAGTAGATACGATTTGACTTATTATTCCAAATGCAGGAAATATGATAACATACACTTCGGGGTGCCCAAAAAACCAAAATAAATGTTGAAAGAGCAAAGGATCACCTCCACCAGCGGGGTCAAAAAAGCTTGTGCCAAAGTTCCTGTCTGTTAATAACATTGTTACTGCTCCACCTAAAACTGGGATTGTAACTATTAACATAAAAGATGTTAATAATATAGTCCAAACGAATAGTGGCATCTTTAATAATGTCATACCATGAGCTCGCATGTTAAATATTGTGACGATAAAGTTTATAGCCCCTACAATTGATGAAGCTCCAGCAACATGTATAGCAAATATTGCTATGTCTACAGAAGCACTTGGATGAGATCCTATATATGATAAAGGAGGGTATAGTGTCCATCCTGTTCCTGCCCCTTCTCCTATCAATACAGATGTACATAATAGAATTAATGAGGCAACTAATAGCCAAAAGCTTACATTGTTAAGACGTGGAAATGCCATATCTGGAGCTCCTATAAGTAATGGTACAAACCAGTTACCAAATCCTCCAGTTAAAGCTGGCATGATCATGAAAAATACCATAATTAATGCATGACCTGTGACGATAACATTGTATAACTGATAATTATCGTTTAGCACGTTAATATGTGCGAGCTGTAATCTCAATACTAGAGATAATATGCCCCCTACAAGTCCCCCAATAATGGAAAAAATAATATATAGTGTGCCTATATCTTTGTGATTTGTTGAGAATAACCAACGTTTTATTCCTTGCGGTGTATGTTCACTATTCATGCATACCTCTATAATTCAAGTGTCTTTTCTTGTATCCATTCATTAAATTGTTCTTTTTCAACAGCAACTATCACTATTGGCATAAATCCATGTAGCCTGCCGCAAAGTTCTGAACACTGTCCATAATATGTTCCTGGAGTTTTAATATTAAACCATGCTTCATTTAGTCTGCCTGGTACTGCATCAATTTTTACTCCTAAGGCTGGTACTGCCCAACTATGTATTACGTCTGCACTTGTAACTTGTAACAGAATATTTGTATTTATGGGTACTACTATTCTGTTATCTACTTCAAGTAAACGCAGATCTTGACTTTCCAAACTATCTGTTGCTTTCATATAACTATCAAAAGCAAAATTTTTATAATCCGGATATACGTATCCCCAATACCACTGATACCCGATTGCTTTTAATGTCATTTCTACATTAGGAATTTTCTGCTCATGTCTAATTAATTTGACATTACTTATAGTTAAAAATCCTACGATTACTAAAGGAATTAATGTCCACAATATTTCTAAAACTGCGTTATGAGAATTCTTAGTGTTAAAGACAATTTTGTCTCCTGATCTTTTCCTAAACTTTATGAGTGCATACGTCATTACAGCAAAAACAATAACTGCTACTACTGACATAACAAACATAACAAAGTTATGGGATCTTATAATCGATTCCATTATTTCTGTTGCTGGAGCCTGAAACCCCATCTGCCACTGTACAGGTGCTGCAAATGTACTAAAAGGATTAAATATACAGAAAAAAAAGACCAGAAATCTTAACATAATGTTACACTATTAATAATTAATTGCTTATCATTTTAATGCTCAAAATGCAACAATTTTATACTACTTTTTAAGAAGTATAACCTGAATAAAGTTAATTATAACTAAAAGCTACAGTACTTGCAAATCTATCTGTCATTGTATTGATCAAGTATTTTTCAGATTTCTCTACAAAGTATTAGATTTCGCGATTTTTAATATGTAATGTTGTGTTTATAAAGTTAAAGAGTCTTGTAATATAAGAAACTTAAAGAATTATTTATTTGCTTGCACTAGAAGATTAGTGTATTGTCGATGTAAATGTTAAGAACAGTAAAATAATTGACTAAAATCTCAAATAAAAAATTGTCATCATGATCTAAAAATGTGTTTTAAGATTAATGTTTATCGTCATTATATGGGAGTTCTATATAATAAGATTCTTATTCAAACTGAGCTTGTTGTATCAAAATTTAAAAGAGTTTGAAAAATGCAAACGTTGTGTTTATGGTCATTTAATTCTATAAGTAACCATGTTTTAAAAATTATATTACTTTAATTTATGTATTACGTTAAACTTGTTGAAATAGTAAACTATCTTAGGTTTAGCTTATTGCATGCGGGTCTGATTTTGTGCTATCAAGTCCAAAAGTAGAATGTAGAGCTATTGTAGCAAGTTGGCTGTCTTTTCTCGATATTAAAACACTGATTTTGATTTCTGAAGTAGTAACTGCTAGTATTTTTATATTATTGGATGTTAATGTATGAAACATCTTATAAGCTACTCCGGAGTGAGAAATCATACCTACTCCAATAATAGAGATCTTTGCAACTTCAGAGTTGATCATTAAATTCTGATACATAAGCTCAGTTTGAATTTCTGTTAAGAATGTTGTTGTTGTTGGCAAGTCCTCTTCTGAAACTGTGAAAGTAATGTCATTTGCATTATTGTCATTCATGTTTTGAATGATCATGTCAACGTTGATGTTTTTCTCTGCTATTGCGTTAAATACGGTAGTAATTCCAGATAGTGTTTTTACCTCTTTTAATGTAATACTTGCTGTCTTATTATTACATGTGATTCCAGTAATTAATTGGCTTTCCATATGTAGTTCTCCTTTTTTACATAATATTGTTCCCTTTCCGGGATTGAAAGTAGATAGTATGCACAATTTTATATTATATTTCATTGCTATCTCTACTGAGCGTACTTGTAATACTTTGGCTCCAAGAGAGGACATTTCTATCATTTCATCGTATGTAATGTAATCTAACTTACGTGCTTTTGGTACTACATTGGGATCTGCTGTATATATTCCATTTACATCTGTATAAATATAGCATAGATCTATACCTAATGCTGCTGCAATTGCTACAGCTGAGGTATCAGATCCTCCTCTGCCTAAAGTTGTAACTCTGTTGTTTTTGTGCATCCCTTGAAATCCAGCAACAATAGCAACGTCATTGTTAGATAGGGAATCCTGTAATGAGCGTGTGTTGATATCTATAATTCTTGCTTTAGTGTGGTCTTCAGTTGTTACTATTGGTAGTTGCCATCCTAGCCATGATTGTGCATTGATTCCTATTTTTTGAAGAGCTAGTGATAATAGTCCGCATGATATTTGTTCTCCTGAAGAAATAATTAGGTCATATTCGGAGCATTCAGATTGGGATTTCACATCAGAGATTTGTTTAATTTGTGAAATGATGTTATCAGTAAATTTCCCCATAGCTGATACTACTACTACTACTTTGTAATTATTGTTAACATCTTGTTTTATTATTTCTGCAACTCGATTAATACACTTTATGTCTTGTAAGGAAGTTCCTCCAAATTTTTTTACTAAAGTCCTCTTCATTATTGTGTGCTAGAAATGTATGACTATCATCTTACATGATAAGTGATTTTTTATATTTTGCAAAGTTTGTATTAATGTAGTTAAATTCTTTGTTGTGTGATGAATATTATAGAACAATATTATAAAAAGGATTTGATATAAAAACTTAATTTTGTTTGGAGTGTCATAATCTATGATCTTGCATAGTTATGTTACATATTGCTTTAAGGAGTATAATCAATCCTGATATCAATTTCTTATAAATATTATATTGATTCTATAATGTGAGATATTATCCATAACTAATGTTTATAAATATAGTTATTGATATTCAGGTATTTTTGTAAATTACTAGTAAATAGGAGATATTTAGGATGTTTATATGAAATAAATATCTATTATATGATGAGTTTTTATAGAATCATGTCTGTCATTCCTTAAATAGTCTGGTATCAGTATAATCTTGTAGTGTTTAATTTCCCGTAGGTTACTTGTGTGTAAATTGTTCATGAATTATTTAGTTAGGGGTTATAATTCCATGTATGGTTTTTATAAGTAATGTTTTTGTGGTATTTGCAAATATTAAATTAATATAACTAAAATTATATGATAAATTGCTAGTAGACAAGATAACAATAATGCTGATTTATGAAGAATATATATATTACTACTCCTGTTTATTATGTTAATGATGTTCCACATGTAGGTCATGTTTATACAACTTTGATATGTGATATTATAGCGCGGTTTATGCGTCTTGATGGGTGTAATGTGAAATTTGTAACTGGAACAGATGAACATGGACAAAAAATAGAAAAAGCAGCTCGAGAACGTAATATGTCATTGGTACACTTTACTGATAATACGAGTGCTGTATTTAAACAATTAGCTGATGTTATGAACTATAGTTATGATGATTTTATTCGTACAACAGAGGTAAGACATCAAAGAGCTGTTATAGCTTTGTGGCAGCGTTTATGTGACAATGGGGCAATATATCTAGGTAGTTATTCTGGTTGGTATGCAGTAAGAGATGAAACGTTTTATCAAGAAAAAGAATTAATTGATGGTAAAGCTCCTACAGGGGCTGAGGTAGAATGGATAGAAGAGCCGAGCTATTTCTTTCGGCTATCAGATTTTCAAGAGAGATTGTTAAGTTTTTATGCAGAGAATCCTGATTTTGTTACTCCTAGGTATCGGTATAATGAGGTTATGTCATTTGTTAAATCAGGGTTGAAAGATCTTTCTATATCAAGGCAGAATGTTTTATGGGGAATAAAAGTACCAAATGATGATAAACATGTGATTTATGTATGGGTTGATGCTTTAACAAATTATCTGACAGTATTAGGGTTCCCTGATATTAACCATAAAGATTATCAAGCCTATTGGGCAGGTGATAATAGTTTTGTTTTGCAAGTTATTGGGAAAGATATATTGAGATTTCATGCTGTGTATTGGCCTGCTATTTTAATGGCAGCTGGCTTACCTTTACCTAAAAAAATCTTAACTCATGGTTGGTGGACTAATGAAGGACAAAAAATCTCTAAATCGTTAGGTAATGTTATAAGACCTTTTGATTTGGTAGAACAATTTGGGGTTGATCAATTGAGATATTTTTTAATTAAAGAAATGCCAATAGGGAACGATGGAGATTTTAAAAGAAGTAGTCTTATTAATTGTATAAATTATGATTTAGCAAATAATATAGGGAATCTTGTACAGAGGACTATTTCTCTATTGTACAAAGAGTGTGGGGGAGTTGTACCAATAATAAGTAATGATTTGTTACATGATGAAGAAGTTTTACCAAATTATCAAGATATTCTTGGAAGAGTTAGGGATTGTGTTATGCATTATAACTTGAATGGGATGATACATATTATAGAACAATTATCTTCTACGGCTAATGAATATATTACAGTGAGAGCACCATGGAAATTATCTAAGAGTGATCCTAGGGTTATGAAAGCAGTATTATATAAATTGCTTGAATATATTAAATGTATAGGATTGCTGTTACAACCTATAATGCCTAAGTTATCATCCAAAATATTGGATCAAATTGGATTACCAGAATGTAATCGTGACTTTAGTAAATTTTCTGTACCTGTGAATGTGAATACACCTTTACCAAAACCAGAACCTATTTTTGCAAAGATTGTGTAGGCTATATATATACTTGCTAGTATAAATATCTAGCATTATTGTAGTCGACAACTATGGCAGTTGTATTGGAGTACGTAGGTTTCTCTGTGTAAGGAAGTTTTTTGTATATCAAATTGTCGAACTTGAGTATTGGTGTGTAGGTTGAGAATTTTTATTAGTGAGTGTTTAGTCGGGTTTAGTATGCACCTATCTATATAGTATTGCTATTTTGAATAAGTTTCCACAGATTGCAGAAGCGTGAATAATAAGTACTTATAGTTATAATAAGTTAATATAATACTATATTATTGTTTGAATGTATCAAGTGTGTGTTGTATAAGGTTTGTGTGGATTTACATTGATGATGAAAACAGTATTATTCTATGATGGTTGTTAAGCTGACATTGTCTGTAAAGGAAAATTTTAATATTAAGATCAATATAATTTTTCAAGCAATGTATGTAGAAACATAGATTATGCTATCCTAGCTTAATGAAATTAGAGTTCCTATAATGTCTTTTTGATAACTATTATCTATAAAGAAAACTTTAGTTGAGATTAGTTATATTTTCCAAGCAGTATATAATGTAACTATACCAAAACATAAATTAGTATATTTTATTTGGGTAAAATTAGAGTTTTCAATTTCTTGTACAAAATCTTCTTGATATGGAAATTTGCTTATACTATCTACTAAGTATTGATATGCAGTCTTATCTCTTGCTACTACTTGTCCTATGTTAGGGATAATATTGAATGAATAAAAGTCATACAATTTGTAAAGAGGATGACTTTCTTTTAAGGGAGAAAATTCTAAACATATGAATTTTCCTCCTTGCTTAAGAACCCTATATGCTTCGTTTAATGCAAGATGTCTATAGGAAACGTTACGTATTCCAAAGGAAATTGTATAATATTCAAAACTATTATCTGGAAATGGTAGTTGTTCTGCATTACCACATACCCATTTGAGATTTAATATGTTTGCATTGATAGCATTGTCTCTTCCATGATTTAACATTTTAGGATTAATATCACATACTGTTGTATCTACATTTCGTTTGTTTTTTGCTACCTTTATAGCTATATCTCCAGTACCAGAGGCAACATCAAGTAAGCTACCACTGGTGATGCTCTGAATTACTCTGTCTTTCCATAGTCTGTGCAGACCAAAGCTCATTATATCGTTCATTAAATCGTAACGAGAAGCTACTGAAGTAAAAACTTGATTAACAAACTTTGATCTTTCATGCATGACTTATAGTATAAATTTTGATAAATCTAATTGCTTTGAAATATCTTCCAATTTCTTCTTGACATATTCGCTATCGATGACATATGTTTTACCACTATTTTCTGTTGCAGTATAGCTGATATCTTCCATTAGTTTTTCTAAAATAGTGTGTAATCTACGAGCTCCAATGTTTTCAACTTCTCTGTTAACTGTGGATGCTATTTCCGCTATAGTAGATACTCCTTCATCAGTAAAGTCAATAGTAATATTTTCAGTTTTCATTAATGCGCAGTACTGCTTTAATAAACTTGATTCTGGTTCAGTTAAAATTCGCACTAAATCGTCTTTGCTAAGCGGTTTAAGCTCTACTCGTATAGGAAGACGTCCTTGCAGTTCAGGTAATAAATCAGAAGGCTTAGCCAGGTGAAATGCTCCAGATGCTATGAATAAAATATGATCCGTTGTAATAGTGCCATATTTTGTTGTTACACTTGTTCCTTCAAGCAATGGTAAAAGATCTCTTTGTACGCCTTCTCTGTTAACTTCTCCTCTGATTTCTGTACGAGCTGCAATTTTATCTATTTCATCTAAGAACACAATACCATCATTGCTTGCTAGTTGTAGAGCTTCTTTTATTATCTTGTCCTCATCCATTAATTTTTCACTTTCTTCATTAATCAGCAGTTCTCTTGCTTCTTTTACAGTAACTTTTATGGTTTTAAGTTGTTTGTTATTTCCCAGCATTTTATGCACAATTTCGTTGATATTCATAATGCCAACTTGACTTCCTGGAATATTAGGAATGTCAATTGAAGGGATTGCATTTTTATTTTCTTTGATAGATATTGAAATCTCGGAATTTTCAAATTCGCCATTTCTTAGCTTGTTTTGGAAAATGGTTTTTGTTTCTTGACTTGCATCAGCTCCAATCAATGCATCAAGAATCATATTTTCTGATAAAGTTTTTGCTTTTTTTTCTACAATTTTACGAAATTTTTCTTTTACTAGGCTAATAGCTACATCAACTAAGTCACGTATGATAGAATCTACATCTCTACCTACATATCCTATTTCAGTAAATTTTGTAGCTTCAACTTTTATAAAAGGTGCTTTTGCAAGTTTTGCTAATCTACGAGCTATTTCTGTTTTACCAATACCTGTATGCCCTATCATTAAAATGTTTTTAGGGATAATCTCTTCTCTTAAGGGCTCAGGTACTCTATTACGGCGCCAGCGATTTCTTAAAGCAATTGCTACAGCACGTTTTGCATCTGCTTGTCCTATAATAAACCTGTCTAATTCGTGTGTAATTTGTTGAGGAGTTAGTTCTTGAGAGCTGTATGAGTCGTCTAAATTTGTTCCATCTTCACATGCTCCTGTACTAGTGGTATTGTCGCTTTTTAGCAGTGAGTTACCAGCTTGTCCATCATTTATGGCATTTGTTGTATTTGCTATCTCATCATTTAATCTGAGTTTATTATTTGGTGTGACAAACATTTGAATCCTCTATTTTTTCCATAATAATATTGTTATTTGTATAAATACATATTTCCGAAGCTATTTTCATTGCAGTAGTAATTATGTACTCTAAAGTCATATTTTGAGAGAATTGATCATTAGATTCGCATAAAGCTTTTGCTGCTGCTAATGCGTAATTCCCTCCTGATCCAATAGCTGCAATCCCATTTTCTGGTTCTAAAACATCTCCGTTGCCTGATATTATTAGAGATATTGATTTATCCGCAACAATCATCATTGCCTCTAATCTACGCAGATACCTGTCCATTCTCCAATCTTTTGCTAATTCTACACATGCGCGAAGCAGTTGTCCAGGGTGTTTCTCTAGTTTACTTTCTAATCTTTCAAATAAGGTAAAAGCATCTGCTGTTGCACCTGCAAATCCTGTGATTACTGTATCATTAGCTAAACGTTTTATTTTTTTTGCTGAATTTTTTATTACAGTATGTCCTAAAGATACCTGTCCATCTCCTGCAATTATTACGTTATTGTCTCTGCGAATACATAAAATAGTGGTTCCATACATTACACTATTGTCTTTGTGTTCCATTATTTTAACTCCTACTTATAACTTAATGGGTGGTAATTTTTTTAACAATACATGACTTTATCTATACCACTTGAGAAATAAATGTAAATTATTAAATAGTTATGATCATGATTTTATGTTACTCTGATAATAGAATATTTAACACCAAATCTGAATGTTAATCATATTGAATTACGATATTATTAATAGAATACAACCCTCCCCATAAATGAAAGTCTATCATTAACAAATATGTCAAACAATGATTAATAAACTATAAGATATTCATCCAATCTATATAATAGGCCATATAATCTACCAGAATAATAATTTTCTGACAAATAGTAATTTCAATTAATATTTTTTCCTATACTAAAACATGTGATAATAGTTTAGAATATTATAAAAATTTAGTACTAGTTTTTTGTTTGTATATTTTTAAATGTTATATATAATGAAAAGTTAGGTGTTGACTCTATATTACAATAACGTAATATTTATGGTCGTATATTTTTTAATGCTTCTAATGGTATATTATAGGTTTATGTGGGTACGCAAGTGCTGATATATTGTGTAGTGTTAGTTAATGGGTATCTATGATATAGGTTTTTTTTGTAGTACGTTATGTATAACATACCATTAGTTAGTTCATAGTAAGTGATATGTAATAGAGTTGAAGGTTATTGCAATTAAATAATTTATGTGTTGTCAAAATAAAAAAGTATGCTAATTTAGCAAACGTGCCACCATATGTACAAGATTTACTATGTAAATACTTGGAGTAGGAAGTTTGCCGTTACTGATCAGTTTGTTTCAAGTACTATATACAATGTTAAAGGTTTGTTTATTTATACGTTACGTAAGGATTATATAAAATGCTTGAACAATTAGTAACCTAACTTATTTTAGTATAGAGAGAGTTTTTATGTCGGAATCAGAAGATATTGTATTAGACAAAGAAGAGGGTGAAGTAGTAAAAGTAGAGCTACAAGAGGAAATAATAGAAGGGAGAGTAGATGATCAATCAGTACAGGAAGTAAAAGTACTGGATTTAAGTGAATTGAAGAAGAAAACTATAGAAGATCTGTTAAAAATAGCAGAAGATCTTGGAGTAGTAAGTAATGGGAGAATGCTGAAACAAGAGATAATCTTCCAATTAATGAAAAAAGTAGTCAGTGATGGAGGTGCAGCAATAGGAGGAGGGGTAGTAGAAATATTATCTGATGGTTTTGGATTCTTAAGATCTCCTGAAGCAAATTATGCTGCAAGTGGTGATGATGTATATATTTCTGCAGGACAAATAAAAAAGTTTAATTTAAGAACAGGTGATATAGTAAGTGGAGAAATAAGAGCTCCGAGCGAAAAAGAAAGATATTTTACATTAGTAAAAGCACATAGCATAAACTTTACGGATATGGCAAAGTTACAAAGATATGTGCACTTTGATGATTTAATTCCTTTATATCCAGAAGAAAGAATATTATTAGAATGTAATGATCCTATTAGCTTGCATAAAAAAGATATAAGCATGAGGGTAATAGATATAGTTGCTCCTTTAGGTAAAGGACAGAGGGCCCTGATAGTTGCTCCACCAAGAGCTGGAAAAACAATAATATTGCAACAAATAGCACATTCAATATCTGTAAATCACCCAGATATAGAATTAATAGTGTTACTTATAGGTGAAAGACCAGAAGAAGTGACAGACATGTGTAGATCGGTAAAAGGTGAAGTAGTAAGTTCTACATTTGATGAGCCTGGGTATAGACATGTACAACTTGCAGAAATTGTGATTGAAAAGGCAAAAAGAATGGTAGAACATAAAAAGAATGTTGTGATATTGCTTGATTCAATTACAAGATTAGCAAGAGCATATAACTCAGTGATACCATCCTCAGGAAAAGTACTAACTGGTGGGGTAGATTCTAATGCTTTGCAGAGACCAAAAAGATTTTTTGGAGCAGCAAGAAATATAGAGAATGGAGGATCATTAACAATAATAGCAACAGCACTGATTGAAACTGGATCAAAAATGGATGAAGTGATATTTGAAGAGTTTAAGGGAACAGGAAATTGTGAAATAATATTAGATAGAAAAATATCTGATAAAAGAGTATATCCAGCAATAGACATTTCAAAATCTGGTACAAGAAAAGAAGATATGTTAATAGATAATGTATGTTTAAAGAAGGTGTGGTTATTAAGAAGGTTGTTATCATCAATGGGTTCTGTTGAAGCAATGGAATTCTTGAGAGATAAATTATCCATAACTAAAGATAACAATGAATTCTTTGATATGATGAATAGTTGATCTGTAATATACCGGTATGTTGGCATATAAGTAAAGACTATTTATTAGTTGAAAAATAAGTTTTATATGTAATTCTGCTATTTCAAATGTTGATTTAATTATGTATTTTTAATACTGTAGTAGTAGTTGAAAGTGGATTTTAAGTAGGAGAGTTATCAGATAAAGTTGATACTATAGAGAAAGTGAAGTTATTTATATTGCCAGGAGTTTTGTAATGTTACTGTGTGTTTTATTAGTTTAATAATGTGTCCCGTGCTTCGTTTAGTTTTTGTGCTAAGTAAGGTGATCCTCCCTTATCTGGATGCATAGATTTCATTAATTTATGATAAGCCGCGTTGATTTGTTCTTGACTTGCATTTTTCTCTAACCCTAGTATTTCTAGTGCTTCTTCCTTAGATAGGCTACTACTTGTACTTTTAAAACTACTATACATATTTGTTTCATTCATTACCTTATTCAAAGTGGAAGTCATTATTTCACTCATGCTGATTATGCTATTCCTTTTTAATACTAGAAATATAAGCAATCCAATAACTGGTAATACAAATATGACGCCTATTATAGAGAATATTACTAAAAAGATAAACCACATATAAATGACTTGATTTAAGTAAGGTATGCCCATATTATACAAGTTAAAAGTATTTTTTTGCAAATGGTTTATTATGTTTATACAAATCGAGGAAACTCCAAATCCTGATACTTTAAAATTTATGCCAGGTGTTCCTGTTAATAATGGTAAAGTTAGTGAATTTGTTGATAGTGTTACAGCTGAAAGTTCTCCTCTTGCAACAGCGTTGTTTAAAATAGAACATGTAAGAGGTGTGTTTTTTGGAGGTGATTTTGTATCGGTAACGAAATCTAGTGATATTGAGTGGGATGTTCTGAAACCAGAAGTTCTAACTGTTATTATGGATTTTCTAACGCTTAATCCAGGTAATGCTATATTAGATTTTGATAAAGAAGAGATGGAAGAATTTTTCGATGAAAAAGATGTTGAGATGGTTAAGAAGATTAAAGAATTAATAGATAATTATGTGAAACCAGCTGTTATGCAAGATGGTGGGGATATAAAATTTAAAGGATATAGTAATGGTATTGTTTTTGTAAAATTAAGAGGAGCATGTTCAGGATGTCCAAGTGCTTCAATTACTTTGAAAGAAGGCATATATAATATGTTGAATTATTATATTCCGGATATACAAGGTGTAGAAAGTATTCAATAGATAAAGTTTATATATAAGAAATGTTTGGTTCTGTTGACAAGAACTTGATCATAGGTTTAGCTGTTTTTTATTGTTATGGTAAATCTTGAATGTTTTTACTTTAGTATGTACTAGAGTTTATGTGTAGAAGCTTTTATTCTACTTACAATAACTTGGAGATTAGTGTTTGTTATTTATATAGAAGAGTACTTCTTACGTGTTTTGTATTTGATATAGATAAAATTCATATATAAGGACTTTGTTATTTTTTATCATCTGTTGTTATGATAAATAGTACTTCTTAGATCTTTTGCATTTTTAAGTAAGGTTTATATATGGGATGTTTGATTTATTGATCAGAATTTACTTTGTCAGTTGTTTATCTATGTTTATTATTGTAGAAACAAGTACTTAATTAAATATTTTTGTGAAGTATGTGAATAAATCTTATATGTATGGCACTTTATTATAGTAACTTATCAATGGTTGGTTGGTTTTATTACTATAAAAATACTGTGTTAAATATTTTGAATGCAGTGTAAAAAATATGTTGTACTGTTGTATTGAAGTGGAAGCAATATTAAAAACTTTTTGTGTTATCTCTACTATCCTGACTTAAATGTATTCTTGATGAAGGAATATTGTATTGAGTTTTATAGTAGATATATAGTTATAGATTTATGGTTATTACTAGTAATGTTGGAAATATGACTTTTGAAGAATTATAAGTAATGTTATCTATACCGTATTATATAACATTTAGATATACCTTTATAGTATGATTATACAATCAATTTAATAGCTACATTTTTTTGTAAATACTAGGGTTGGGATGAGTATGGGTAGATTTTATAAAAGATGTTGGATCAATGGACATAAAACTTGTTGAGGGAGTTGGAAGAGTTTCAAGTGTGTTTTTTGGTTTGTTGTGTATTATCTTTCTTATCTTGCTCTTGAGTGATTTTGTGGTTTTTTTTGCAATGTGTTTGGTGTGTTTTAGAACTTTTTTTGTTTTTTTAATAATATTGCTTTTATGTGGTTTATTGTTCTCTGGTATTATCTGTTCTCTTTTATTGTTTTTGATATGGTGTATAGCATGTTCATATTCTGTATAAACCTTTATATTTCCAATAAACTCTTTAGTAGTCATTATGTTTTGTGTACATGGTGTCATGTCATTTAGTGATCTGACTAATATCTTGATATCTTTATAGTAGGGGTTCCAAGATATGTTGGTGTCTTGACGTATTACCTGTAATTGTTTGAAGAAAAACACAGTATCGCCATAAGCTACGCTTTCTGTAAATGCATATTCTATTCGTTTTAGAATCTCAATTTTTTTCATAATTCTTGGTTTTATAATGTAAGTGTGGATAATTTGATTAATCTTATTAGTTAGGGAATACCATGGATATTGGTGTCTTAAAAATTTCTCTGTTTTATTTTGATGATTTTTTAATTCTATTCTTCTGTAAAGAAGCTTGTTCTGTATTGAAAAAACAATGTGTTGCTTAGGAAACAGGTTAAGTGCTGTTTTTAAGTTTATAGGTGGTATTTTCATTATATGTTGGTATAGATAGCTGATTTTTTGAGATATTGGTATATTAGTGTAATCTTTACTATGCATTTTAGTTATTCCATGGCATGCTACTAATAAAGTTGCATCTGGATTATTCATAGCTGATGTTATTTCGCTTGTTATTTCACTTGTATATGTAGTTAGATTTAAAATATTAACTGCGTGTGATTGAAAAAATTCCTTTAATTCTAGGTTTACATCTGACTTGAGGATTATTTCCCTGAATTTATTGAAAAGTGTGTGTTTGATTTGTTGGTTAGGGGTTATGTTCTTAAGTTTATTAAATAATTTATTTAACATTCTATCTATAATTTTTTGATCTTCAGGAAAGATTATTATTCTACCTGAGATTTTGTGTATTAGTTCCTTGAACCATAGTTTGAGTAATAGTTTTACTTTCTTGTCTTGTATCTTTGTATAGGCTTTGTTGGTATAAGATTGTATAATACTGTAGTAGCGATAGGTCTCATTGTCGGTTATAGTGACATCACAAATTTGTGATACTATAACTAGTAATAGATTTAAGGGGTCGGTTGATAATATTTCTAATATTTTATCCCTTGATTCTGAATGTGTGCTGTGGTTCTCAAAACTTTGTTTCCTTTGGTACATTGTTTGTCGTCATAAGTATATATGAATTATCTAATACTATAAATTAATTTATTTTTAAAATTATATTTTTAATAGCATAAATAGATTAACTTATTATGTATAATAAAAAATTTATTTATATTATCAAGTCGTGATGCCATTTAAACATTGAATAAATAGCAGTCTAAAAATACTACTATAAGTTTTTGAAATGATGTTTCTTTAATATGATTTAATGATAAAGTATCTTATGAAATAGATTTTTTGAAAATTTGAATATAGGTAGTGTGTTGATTACTATTGTGATTAATCAAAAAAAAATGTTATTTAAGTCAAAACTGACACTCAGTGAGATTTTAAATGAATGTGGCTATAATACTGACTTACCATTTGCTGTAGCAGTGAATAAAAGTTTGGTGGTAAGAGATAAATATAACAGTACCTACTTAAAGAATGGAGATATTGTTGATATAGTGTATCCTATGCAAGGTGGATAAATTAAAATTTGCTGTTGTTAGGATTTGATGTGGTAGAATGTCTGTATGCTTTGCTTAAAAAACATAGTGGGTTGATTTTAGTATATATGTCACTGAGTTAAAAATTTATTGGTATTAAATAAGAATTTAGAATGTATGTTGAATTTGTATGATATATCGTTGAAAAGCAGATTACTATTAGGTTCTGCTATGTATCCATCTCCTGCTATTTTATACGAGTCAATCCAGCTTTCTGGTACTGAGGTGGTGACAGTCTCCTTGTCTAGGCAAATGCCCTCTGAAAATGGTGGTAGTGATTTTTGGAATATAATCAAAAAAAGTGGATGTCATATTCTACCTAATACTGCTGGATGTTGTACAGTGAATGATGCGGTATTAATGTCTCAGATGGCGAGAGAGATTTTTGGCACTAATTGGATTAAGTTAGAGCTGATAGGGGATGAGTATACTCTATACCCAGATTTAGTCTTATTGTGTGAAGCAACAAAAGAATTAATTAGTCAGGGATTTGAGGTATTTCCTTATTGTACAGATGATTTGGTTATTTGTAAGAAATTGATCAATTATGGATGTCGTGTGTTAATGCCAGGAGTGGCTCCAATAGGCTCTGGATGTGGTGTACTTAATATGTATAATTTAAAATTATTAAGGAATAGATTTCCGGAAATAACAATTATAGCTGATGCTGGTATAGGTAGGCCATCTGATGCAGCCATGATAATGGAAATTGGCTTTGATGCTGTACTTCTTAATACTGCTATTGCAAAGTCTGTTATTCCTCAAGATATGTCCCGTGCTTTCAAATATGCTGTAGAAGCTGGTCATATAGCTTATAATGCTGGTATTATACATAAGAAAAACTTTGCTGTATCTAGTACACCACTGATTGATACACCTTTTTGGTATAATACTTCTAGTTAAATGTTGTGAATTGAAATTTTTTGGTTGTATATCTATTATATTCACAAGGAAAAAAGTGCTTTGTTGAGTGGTGAAGAGATATTCTCAAATATTTGTTACTGAAATCTCTAAAATATATGTATGAGAAAGACAGACATATTTTTTTAATTATATATTTTTGCTATATCCTCCAAGTTAATATATGCCTAAAAAATTTCACGGATGTTTTCTTGTATAATATTATGGTTTTAAAAAATGTATTGTTGAATTGATTTTGGCCCCATAGAAAATTAATAAACTTGGTATTATCAATTGAATATGTTTTGTATAGTGTTTTATGATTAATATGAACTCATGTGTGTGGGGTTTATCTTTTAAATTTTAGTTTTGCAGAGAGTAGGCTTTCTGCAAATATTATATCATGTATCCTGTATCCCATGTTTTTTAATTTTGCTTGATACCAATCAGGGTAGGATAACGCCATGTAGAACATGTATAACAGATTAATTGATAAATAAGTGGGGAAACTAATAAAATTTAGTATGTGATACATTAGGTAGATTCCAGTAAATACGGAAACTGAGATGAATGATAAAAGCCACAGTTTATTATAGAGTGTAAAAAAAACTGAGAATATAAATGCCATGAATGAAAATCTATCTTGTACAAACACTATGCTATCTAAAGTATTAATTTTTTTTTGGTACTTATATATGATGAAAGATTGCATATAGACTATATGATGTACTATTATACATTTAATAATATGGTTAAAATGGCAGTTAGTAAACCTAAAAATAGTGCAAGTGCTTTTTAAAGTTGGTAGTTCTAGTGATAAGATTTTTATGTACGACCATATGAAAAACTATATGACAATGTTATCTAAAATTTGATTATCAAGGTGATATTTAGTTTTAAGCGTTAATTTCCTACTATATAAATTTTTTGAGCAATTGAATATTAGGTTAATATATAGCATTATCTGAGTAGTATTAGTTACTTGATTAAGTCAGTAAAGCATAATTCTTATGCATGGTATTAATATTGTGTAATATTGAAAACTAGGAGATCTTGATTATGATTACACGTTTTGCTCCAAGTCCGACAGGGTATCTTCATGTTGGGAATGTTAGAACAGCTTTAATCTGTTGGTTATATGCTCGTAAACAAAATGGTAGATTTTTATTGAGGTTTGATGATACTGATGTTCAAAGATCAAGAGACGAGTATATAAAAGAAATAGAGAGTGATTTGCTATGGTTAAATATGGATTGGGATTCTAGTTTTAGGCAATCTTCTAGATTTGATCGTTATGAAGATGTCTTTAACTATCTATTAAAGGAAGGCTTTATATATCCTTGTTATGAAACTAAGGAAGAGCTAGAGTTTAAAAGAAAAATGAGGTTAAAATCAGGGTTACCACCTATCTATGATAGGAGTGCATTAAATTTAACTCAAGCAGAAAAGAATAAATATTTTCGAAGAGTGCCGTATTTTAGATTTAAAATAGGCCAAGACCGATTAATAAGTTGGAATGATGAAATACGTGGGAAAGTATCATTTAACTCAGAAAATATTAGTGATCCAATTATTAGGAGGGCTGATGGAACATATACTTACATGTTGCCATCTATAATAGATGATATGGATTTTAATATTACTCATATAATTCGAGGAGAAGATCATATAAGTAATACAGCAGTTCAAATACACATGTTACATGCTTTAGGGGCTAGTATCCCTATGTTTTCGCATTTATCTTTACTATACTCTGACGATAATAAAATATCTAAAAGGATTGGTGGCTCTAGTGTAAAAGATATGCAATCTTATGAATTGGAACCCATGGCTATTAATAGTTATTTTGCTAAAATAGGGACTTCTAATCCAGTAAGTGTACATACAAGAATGATTGAATTGGTAGATTCTTTTGATATTACTGCTTTTAATCAGGCTCCGACTAAATTTAATATGGATGATGTATTAAAGTTAAATCCTAAAGTATTACATAGTATGTCTTTTAACGATGTTGAAAATAGGTTGCGACTGTTAAATATAACTTCTTCAGACTTTTGGCATTTTGTTTGTGGAAATATAAAGAAATTCTCTGATGTTGAGCAATGGGTAAAAGTTTGTAGTAAAGACATGGTTCCTATTGTTAGAGAAGATGATAAAGATTTTATAATGTTAGCACTAAATATGCTGCCTCAAGGGGAAGTTCATGGTAATACTTGGAACACATGGATTTCTAATATAAAGCAGCATACTGATCGTAGGGCTAAAAATTTATTTGTTCCTTTGCGGTTAGCATTGACTGGCTTATCTACAGGTCCAGAGCTTGCTAGATTATTACCTTTGATTGGTAGAATGGAGATTGTACGTAGGCTTAGTTATTCTATAACGCAATAAATTTTATTGTTGTACTGATCGCGAGATTGTTCAAGGTTTTTTTATACACTATTATTGAAAATAAATAAGATGGTCATTAGTGAATTAAAAAGTGATAAGTATCTGATTTGTGTATTAAACATACTACAATAGTATAGTAGCTAGCATGAATCAAATCATCTATAGGTTTGAATTACTAAATTGTTATACTTAAGTTTATGAAGAGCAACATATGTATGTTTTAGTATTATGTAGTGTAATAAGTGCTATTGTTATACTTATATAGAATTTCTAAGAAAATTTTTTCATATGCAATATATGAATAGAATAATTGTTTGGTGGGTGATAAGCCATATATTTCTTGCATATACATCAAATATTAATTGGTATGATTACAGTGTTAAAGTATTGTAAATTATATGGTTATGAATATCTTTCCTATATTTTAATATGATAGGAATCAGTAGCTATTATTGATAGAACATCAAAATGATTAAGGATACTTCTACGTGGTGTTTGTAATGAATGTTATTTCGTTTGTAAATTATGTAATTTTAGCTTATTATAGATTTGTGGAACTATTAAATATATTATTAGCAAACACTACTGTATAAGTAGGATGATTTTTATCTTGTTTTTGGTTACTAAAATGTAATTTATGTACTTAATAAAGTATTTCTATGTTGTATTTGATCATTTATTATGATAAAAATAAAGATATTCCATTATTAGATGGCGGGTGTAGCTCAGTTGGTAGAGCGTCAGTTTGTGGTACTGAAAGTCGCCAGTTCAATCCTGGTCACTCGCCCATGAGTTATTGTAATGGTGTTTTGTTGTAACTTGTACTATTGTTTTAAGGTGCTTTTTGTAAAAATATACATGTTGTTATTGTATAATTGTCTTAGATCAATGGTATTCTTATAGCATGGTGTATCGAGCTGTTGTATCTAATCACTTTCTAAAAGTTTGCTTGGGGTTTTCATTTTAGTAATTTAGCAAGTGTGTTTATTTTGAAATTAATTATTACTTATTAGTTTTTTGAAAGTGTTACTCTGTCAAAGAGTCTTTGACATTACTGTATTTTTATATAAAGTTTATGAGAGAACTTGTTAAATGATAATTCATATGCTTAATCATACAGTAAGGTTATTAATATTGTTTGTTATTTTATATAGTAGTAATGTTTTTGCCGATATAAAGATAGTAGCTGTAGTAAATGATGAATTAATTTCTAATTTGGATTTAGAGAAGCGTGTTGCTATAAATAAATTTTTTTATAAGGTTGAGGGTAATGCGGTAAAAGAAATAGCCTTAAATGCTTTGATTGATGAATCTATATGGAGGCAAGAAGCTAAAAAGCTTAAAATCACAGTTACTGAAAAAGATTTTTTAGAAGCTGTTAAACAATTTTTAGTGATAAAAAATTTAGGAAATGTTGATTTAAAATCTTATATTGAGGCACAAGGGTTGGATTACAAGTTATTTGTGCAACATATGAAATCTAAGCTGCTTTGGAATAAAATATTAATGCTTAAGGTAGCACCTTATATTATTATTAGTGATAAGGAAGTACAGGATAATAGAGATCATATAACTAATGGAGTAGATGTATCTGTACATATTCAGGAAATAATTCTACCAGCTAGTATAAATGATAATATAATCAGTGATATTATTAGTGATTTACAAAATGGAGTAAGTACTGAAGTTATAAAAGCAAATAACAAAGATGTGTTGTTTGAAGAAGCTAGTATTAATGTTAAAAACATTAATGCAGATTTGGCAAATAAGCTGATTCAAGCGAGTGTTGGAGACGTAGTAGGTCCTATAAAGAACGAGTATGGAAGTTTGATTGTAAAATTACTACATAGGTCTAGTATAAACATGGAGTTTGCAAATAGTAATGTTGATTTGAAGCAGGTGCATTTAGATGCTGAGCAAGGTAAAAGGTATTTAGAGCAAATTAGGGTATTAAAGACTAAAGCTACATGTGAGAATTTCAGTTATGTTGTGAGGGAACTTAAATTACCAGAACCATTAGATTTTGTTGTAAAAGTGAAAGATTTGTCTGTAAAAATGCAGAATGTTTTGCAATCGTGTGATGTTGGTAAAATAGTTGAAGTTGATGATGGTCAAGTAGTTGATATTATTATGTTGTGTAATATTACAAAAGGTAAAGCTGATGATGATATAGGTAATACTGATTTCATCAAGCAGAGGCTATATATGGAGAAGTTATCTATGCAAAGTGAATATTTGTTATCCAGCTTAAAAAGTAATGCTTTAATAGAAAAATATAATTAATTGCTATGTTACGTATAACATCAGGAAAATATCGTGGTAGGAGAATGTTTTCTGATAAATTACTTAGTGCACGTCCTGCCATGTCTATAATTAGGGAATCTATTTTTAATATAATATTATCTCGCATGAGTATTCAAGGGTGTAAAGTTCTTGATTTATTTTGTGGTAGTGGATCCTTATCATTTGAGGCATTATCTAGGGGTGCAGAGAGTGCTTTGTTAGTTGATATAAATCGCTATAACTTGAGTTTGGTGAAACGAACGTCTGAATATTTAGGGGTAGTAGATGATATAACACTCATGTGTTGTGATATTGAAAAATTGCCTGTTGCAGTTGATCAATATGATATTATTTTTGTTGATCCTCCATATACCAATCCTACTTTAGCTGATATTACTCTTAATATGTTGATAAAATTAAATTGGACTAAAAGTAATAGTGTGATTGTAGTTAGAATTAGAAAGAAAGTAGCTTTTGTATGTCCTGTAGGGTATAGAGTCATGGTTGAACGTATTTATGGTATTTCTAAAGTGGTAGTATTACAACGTGAGCCTTAAAGATGTTTGGACATAAGCGTGGAGTTATTTAAGAACTAATCTAACACAAAGAACTGCATGTACTGTAACTTCTTATAATTTTAAATAAATATGAATTTTTCTATTCGTATAGTAATATTGATATCATTATTGGTACATAAAGTGACCCTATAATCGTATTGATCAATAACATAATTGCTGTTTTATCAGAATTATTATTTAGCATTGTAGCTAATATTATTCCTGTACATGACATTGGTATTATTGCAAGTAATATTAGTGCTCTATATATATCGTTATTATACAATTGTATGGTTAATTTATCTAATATGATGCATCCAAGTACTAATACTGGCCAAAGTATATACTTTATTATCAGAGTAATAGAAATGAATTTCCAATCAATGGTAAAGGTTTTAATATTTGCAACTGCTATTCCTAATAACATCATCCCTAATGAGACGTAAGCACCTCTGATGTTACTTGCAACATCATGTACAAATAATGGAATGGGTAATTGGAAGTAGTTAACAACTAATGCTGCTATGGCAGCATGTGCTGCAGGTAATGTTATGAGTTTCATTATGCATTTCTTAGGAGTATATATTCCCTGAGTGGCGATATAAAAACCAAAACTATTTTCAAACATTAGCATTCCTACATAACAGAAAAGATATATGGATACTGTATGATTATCAAACATTGCTAATGCTACTGGTAATCCGAAAAAACCCATACTTGAACTGCCTGAGCTAAATGCTAATATATTTTTTGTACTATCTCTGAATATAAAAGAAGAAGTATAATATACTACAGCTGACATTATACAGCATACAAGCCATGTTAAAAAAGGAAGAGATAAGATTTCTGAATTGATGTGTGTCTGTGAAATTCCAGAGAATATAACAGTTGGACCCATTATATAAAAAAGTAATCTGGCTATACTAGGACTATCTATTTTTAGAGATTTACCAGCGATAAAGCCTAAGAATATTGTTATATATAAGGGCAAGATTTTAAATAGTAATATAAAAAACATAATTTTTTTAACGTGCTACTGATGCTTGAAATACTGTAGCATAAGTGTGAATTACTTTACAACTATAGAATCGTGAAAAATGTATTTATAAGTAAGATTTTAATTGTTAAGAAAGCTTGTGTATTTTTAAACTAGCATGATGCTATGGAAGAGTAATATGTAGTAATAACAAAATTTTCTGCAGAATATTTTCAATTATATAATTGTGAGTTATCTAAGAACTGCAGGAACATATATGTGTGGTAATTTTATTATGGAAAATTGATTGTTTGAGTATCTTTATCTATTCGTATCTTTCTCTCAAAATAGTTTTTTTGTATCTAACACGATATACAATGAGTAATTTATCATGTGTGACTGTGTTACTTAGGTAATAATTGTTTAGTGTTATGAACTGATTACTGTATTCCTGATTGAAGATTTTAGTTTATTAATTATAGTTGGGAGCTTTGATTTATGTATTTGTATATTTTATAATTTTAGTACCTATAGGTATAGGATAAAAACTGATTTATTTTCATGTACCTCTAAGTTTTATAAAGTTGTCAGCATAAGATTTTGGGGTTATGGTGCATGAGTTATCTTGTAAAAGAATATAATCAATTTTATGTGTGATTGCGTATGCAATCGCTAATTCTTTGGTCTTGAATGATAAACGAATCTGTTGTCTAGTATCATGTGACCCAGTCCATTTCATTAAGGGTTCAACGTATTGAGTACATGAAGGTTCAAATTCAAGCTTCCAAATTTTTGACTTGTTAGATCCAGATTGCATTGCGCTTTTTGCTGGCTTATATATTCTTGCACGCATATTTAAACTTGTTTCTGTATAAAAAAACTATTACTATGTTAAATATATACAATGAATAATAGCTTATGTCTATTAATGATGAGTATACTTTTGAAAGCGCTTTAGAGCAGTTAGAACTTATAGTAAAGGAATTGGAATCCAGTCAAGTTACCTTGGGTAGAAGTGTTGAACTCTATAGTCTTGGAAAGGAATTATATGAATATTGTAATAAAGTTATTGAAGATATAGAGCTAAAAATAGAAATCAAGGAATAGGACTTATATACTCATGAATTATTTTGATGTGAGTGTAACATAACTTTCTATTGTCCTGTTACCTAGAGTGTTGTTATTTAAATGAAAAATTTCTTTAATAATGTTGATAATTATTATGGTGTTTAGTGAGTTAGCATAATTTTTTGGGGCAGTTCAAAAGTTAATAAACACCTGATCATAGAAAATTTGTATTAGCAATATATTTAGAAAATGAAAAGGTTAGATCTGGTTGGGATCTGGATGGAAGTGTTGAGAATCTTCTGGTCTTGATAGAAGAATGAGTCTTGATATAAAATTTATAATGCTATCAGTCAGTGAAAATGGTGTTTCTATATTGAAGATATAGAATGAAATCATGTAATAAGTTATATATTTGTGACTTTTGTTGAATAATACTTATAATCTAAGTTTGCTGTTTTTGTATGCACTGACTAAAGTGTAATTATTTAATAAAAAAAGTTTCTTCATAATGTTGAATGATTATCGTGATCATAGTGTCTAGATGATGAATATAATTTTTGGTATGATTCAAAATTGATAGAAACTTTAATTATAGAAAATTTATGTTAGGGCTATTAAAGTGTACACTTTTATATGAAAAAAATTTATCGTTTATATATGGCTATATTAGATCGGTTTGATTGATGAAAGAGTTGTTTATGTAATTTATTGCGTAAAATAGAGGATTTGATGATAGATTTTACTTTGATTAGACTTCTTGCTATCATAAGTAATGACATTTGTAAAAAAGTTGCTAACTTTTACGTTTAATTATTGCTTGATACAAAATTTATAGTATTGTCGCTTTTTCAGTGATGTTTCTATAATGTGAGTAATAATTTACGCTAAGGATAATTGGGAAAGGATAGCACTTAATGCATATTTTATTGCCTTGGTGTTTTTTAAAAAAAGATCGTATTTGTTGTAGGGTATGCTGATTGATATGAATTAGAGATTCGTGATGAGTGACGTAATTACCTTTGGATGTAGATTAAATTTTTATGAAAGTGAAGTTATAAGAAATAACTTAAAAAAAGCTCAGTTGGATGATGTTGTTGTTGTGCATAGTTGTGCTGTAACTAATGAAGCTGAGCGTCAAGTAAGATCTAAGATACGTAAACTTTATAATAATAATGCTAATGTTAAGATTATTGTAGTAGGGTGTGCTGCTCAATTAAATCCTGAATTGTATATTAATATGCCAGGGGTAATTAAGGTACTAGGTAATCAGGATAAACTTAAATATGAAAATTATCTTACTGCAGATAAAGTTATTGTAAGTAAGATAGAGAATTCAAGAGAAGTTGCACATGATTCAATTAAAGAATTTTCTGGTAAATCTAGAGCATTGATTGAAATTCAGAATGGATGTAATCACGAGTGTACTTTTTGTGTTATTACAAAAGCAAGGGGAAATAACCGTTCTCTACACATAGAAGATATTATAGGGAGAGTTAGAGATTGTGTTGATAATGGATATAATGAAGTTGTTTTTACTGGGGTGGATATCAGCGATTTTGGATTGGATATTTATGGTCAACGTATGCTTGGAACAATGATAAGAAGAGTATTGAGAGCAGTTCCTCAATTGCATAGATTAAGATTATCATCTATAGATGTAGCAGAAATAGAGAATGATCTGCTTGATATTATTGTGAATGAACCTAGGTTTATGCCACACTTGCATCTAAGCTTACAATCAGGAAATAATTTAATCCTAAAAAGAATGAAGCGTAGACATAATAGAGAACAAGTAATAGAATTTTGTGATAGGATAAGTAGTAAAAGAAAAGAGGTAGCGTTTGGGGCTGATATTATAGTTGGCTTCCCTACAGAAACTGAAAAAATGTTTGATGACACTGTTAAATTGATAGAGGAAGCAAATATTTCTTATTTACATGTTTTTCCATATTCAAGAAGAGAGGGTACATCAGCTGCTAGGATGCCACAGGTTATACAAGAAGTGAAAAAAAGACGTGTAAGGTACTTATTAGAATTTGCTGAAAAAAGATTAAATAATTTTTATAACACTCTTTTACATACAAAGCAAAGGGTTGTGGTTGAAAAATCAGATACTGGTAGAGCAGAAAATTTTGCTTTAGTAAAATTTTCTAATAATAAAGTGCAATTACAGAGTATTGTTGAAGTGGAAATAGAAAGGATAGAGGGAAATTATTTAGTAGGTCAAGTGTTATAGGAATATTATTCAATTTTAGAATTAATATTAAAGTTTCTAGTATATAATGTTCAAAAGTTTTTTTTATTTTTATAATTTATAGCGCTCTAGTGAAAATTTATAGTAAAGTGAAAGCTTGGCTAGCACTTATAACGTTTGAAGTTATTATTATATTTTCAGAATAAGGAAATATTAAAAATTTATCTGTATGGGTAGTGTGATATTTTGGTTTATGTTTCATCTAATATTATTCTGAGCTTAGGAAGTTATAATATATGTCTGTATTTACTTGAAAAATCATAGCATTTATTAATTGCTGAAATTTGAACAGAATATTTGAAATCTTTACTAGGTGACATTTGAATTTGTTGACAATATATATTTTTATTATAATTTATGTACTTTATGATCTAGAAAAGCGTATCATTAATAGGAAGTATAAGAAATACCAGTACTAAGTGTCAGATTAAATAATAACTAGCTTAGCAAAATCAATCTCTATTATGTTTTTTTGGAAAATGATTTACACTATAAAGAGTCGTTATTATGGAATATTGATTTATAGGGTATCATTTGATAATAATTTTGTGTTATAAAATCAGAAAGCATATAATAAAAAAAGGATATGATGTAATAAGAATAATATGGTAGACACCAAGTAAAATACGTGTGCGCTAATTTTAAAAAGAACAATCTAGTTGTGTATAGAAAAAAGTGCTGACACTAAAAGACCTTTAGTAGGTGTGATGTATATTAATGGTATATTTGTTGATAGTAATACACTATAAAGATCTTTGTTTGTATTTTACTAAAAACATTAAACTAAAAAGCTCTAGTAAAATATACAAACATATCTTTAATATAATGTACAGTTATCTGTACGAAATTCTAGTTTATGTGGTTATTTAATTCATTTATTATCTTTGCAACATCAGCTCCGATAACTTGTGATAATTTTTTTCCATTTTTAAACATTAGGATGGTTGGTACTGCACTGACCCCATATCGAATAGCAACATCCTGATTATCTTCAATATTTAACTTATATATCTTTACTTTATCGACGTATTGTTGTGCTAATTTTTCGAGTTGAGGCTCTAAAGTTTTACAAGGTCCACACCACGGAGCCCAGAAATCTACTAAAATTAATATATCCTCATTGGAAGATATAACCTTGTTTTCAAACTCACTATCCCCAATTTGTTCAACCATTGTTTATACCATTTTCATAAAGCTACTTGTATATTGTAAAACAGTTATAAATTATCGCAAGGATAAAAAATACTAATAAAAGTATTGTTTGATAGATATATTTTGAGTTACTACTAGTGATGCAAGTTATAATACCCATGTATTAATGATTTAGTAATGAAATATTATAAATGTTTCTATTGTGGTGAACACTTACATTGAGTATACACACTTATCACAGCTATAAGTTAGTTTTTTGATGACTTATAATTAGTAAATATTTTGCATGACTAAAAAACAAAATTGTCATGCGCTAAATATATAAAACTCTTTTTACAATAAGAAACTATATTATTATTTTTTTGTTCTTTTGTTCTTGTTGTTAAACACACATACTGTCTCTGATCCGTAACGTAAGGTGAATGCACTGCTAACTCGCTCAATAATGACATAATCTCCAGATATTCTAAAGTTGACTAATGATTCATATCCTTCAGAATCCACGGTAAATATTGATGGTAAATCCGCATTGATGTGTAAGAACTGCATGTAAGTGAATTGGTTGTCATCAAAAATTTTGAGTGGTACAATTCGCTGGCTTCCCCTGTTATGTGATACTAAATAGTCAAAATTTAATCCTTTTTTTGCAACGTCACGATCAGTTAGGTCTGGTATAGCAGGTTGACTAACTGGAAATACCATGTCAGAGCCACCTTCTGTAGCAAAATTTTCAGTAGAAGAGTACATAAACCTTACTTCATAAGCCAACCTTGGATCATCAAGTCCTGTAGCTTCCTCTGCAAAAAACTCAAAATAATATACACGTTTATTTGTAATTATGGTTGCATTTGTATCTGCTTTGTCAGATACAGGTTTAATAAATAATCTATTACCTTTAGGCAGTAACTGCCATCCAGTTGAGTCACCCATGGATATGGTGTCTATGGTCTCTCCTTGTTCAAACAATATACTGGACTGGTAACCATAAAAACCTACGTATTTATGTATAGCATGGGGGTTATAAGTAATAACTTTGATATGATCATCTTGTGCTATGGAACGTACTTCTTGTTTAGCAAAACAGACTATACTGCTGAATAAAATCAGAACAAAAACTACTGCTACATTTTTCATCTATATTTTGTAGTAAGTGTACAACGCTTCATTCTAACATTAATATTGGAATTTGCAACAAATCTATGCAAATTTAGTATGGAAGATCATAAAATGCTTATGTTAAAAGTTTATTAAACTTTTGTAAAAAATTATTTGTATTTTTATCTGATAATATGTCTTGATACTTTGTATTTTGTTATGTAAGTCTTAGTATACAGTAAATTCCATTATAATCAAATCCATTCACTATGAGTGATTCATGATGAGTTAGAGCCTATCCTATATTTTTAAGTGCTTGTAAATTTACAAACTATTTATTTCGGTTACAGTGTTCCAGTATGTAAAAACTGGTTCAAAGGAGTTGCTAATACACTTGTACATCAATCTTTGTAGATGTCAGTATACAACATATCAGCATCAGGTTCATTGCTATTTTGTGAAAAATCTACAGACTCTTTTACTATGTTACGTATTTCTTTGTCATATTTATTACAGTCATCATCAGATATGATATTATTAGACACTAGATAGTTTTTTAGATTGGTAATAGGGTCTTTATTTTCTTTTATTTCTTCTACTTCTTGTTTTGATCGATATTTTGCTGGATCTGACATAGAGTGTCCCCTATAGCGGTAAGTTTTCATTTCCAATAGTATTGGCCCATTATTTGACCTACAATAATTTGCTGCATCTGTTGCAGCTTGTGTTACGGAAAATAAATCCATGCCATCTACTTGATATCCTGAGATGCCAAAACTTTCTCCTTTCTTGTATAGATCTGTTATGTAGGATGATCTAGACACAGATGTACCCATTGCATATTCATTATTCTCAATAACATATACTACTGGTAATTTCGACAATGCAGCAAAATTGAAAGATTCATATACTTGACCTTGGTTGACTGCTCCATCTCCAAAGCATACGAATACAACATTGTTATTTTTTTTATATTTGTTGGCAAGGGCAATACCTGTTCCTATAGGTACTTGTGCTCCAACAATACCGTGGCCCCCAAAAAAGTGCTTATTTATGTTAAACATATGCATTGATCCACCTTTGCCTTTGGAACAGCCTGTGCTTTTACCCATTAATTCTGCCATTACATACTTTGGATCTGTTCCTACTGAGAGCATAAACCCATGATCTCGGTAACTAGTGATAATAGCATCTCCTTCTATAATGGCATTTTGTATTCCTACTGCTATAGCTTCTTGTCCTATGTATAAATGACAAAAACCTCCTATCAAACCCATCCCGTAAAGTTGTCCAGACTTCTCTTCAAACCTACGCATTAGTAGCATGCTATAGTAACAATTTACTAGCTGTTTATTTGTTAAGTTATGTGAATGTTTTTCTGTCATGTATTACCTAAAAATATAATGAGCTTGGTACGTGATATATTTAATCAGTAACATTAGTTGTTTTATATCAAAATATTGCTAACTTATTTATTGGTATATCGCAACAACTAATTATGTATGTATTAAACATTTATACTCATCAATATCATAAGTCACAATAGTTAATGGTAGGTATTAATCATTGATTTGTTTAGTGATTAGTAATTAGTTGTTATTTATAAGTTAGCTTAACAACCAATTTTTTATATCTTGTATTTGGTAATTATCCATGAGTGCTGGTGCATGACCTATATTAGGATATTCTATAGAATCAATATATTGTTTTGAAAGCATCATTTTATTTAGTGTAGTTTGCATTAAAATATTTGATAAGCCTCCACGTATTACTAATATTCTGCTTTGTATTTTTTTCCATACATCCCATATGCTCCATGTATCAGTGTCTTTTATATTGTTAATTTCTTCATCAAAAGCTATACCTATTTTAGGATCTGCTGCCAGTGAGTAAGTATTGTTTGAGTTTTGTATAATACTATGCTTAATAATATGTTGCCAGTGGTCTTCTTGCGTTATTCCAAAATTGTATAATAGCTTTTTTATATATATTTCTGCTTCAGTAATTGTGTTAAATATGGGGTTAATATTTATATGTTTAGAAATTTTCTTTAAAGCTGATACTGTAATAGCTGGACCGATATCATTAATGATGAGCTTATTAATTAAACCAGGAAAGTATGCAGCTAAATACATGCCTATTATTCCACCCATTGAAGTGCCTAGAAAGTCTACTTTATCAATTTTCAAATGTCTCAGTAAGTATATTATGCTCTTACAGTAAGTTGAATAATTATACAATTTATGATCTTCTAACCATGAACTTTTTCCTCTTCCTACAATATCTGGACATATTATTTTATAATCAGATGATAAATTATTCACTAAGTAATCAAAATCTCGAGAATTTCTTGTTATACCATGAACACAGATTAGATAATTATTACTGACACTATTGAGATAGTGATAATACATTGTAAATTTTTCTTGGAGATTAGTTATGTTTAATGTGTAGGGTAGCATGATATAGTATATAGATTTATATTGAGATATAATATTTATTATTCATTTTTAAAATAAGATTAAAATAAAAAAAAAATAAGTATTGACATAGCATTCATATATCGTTAAAAATTATATCTCATGAGGTGCGTAATGTACCTTTGTTGTTTGACAAGTAAGCAAAAAGAATTAATTAAATGGTAAGATTGGTGATTGTTAATCATCAATCAATTCAATTAGCTAAGAGTATAATATAATAAATGCAGTTTTAGTACTGCATATATAGCAAATGAGTAAATGATAAAGAGCATTTGATGGATGCCTTGGCGTTAAGAGGCGATGAAAGACGTGGTAGGCTGCGATAAGCTGCGGGGAATTGTCAAACGAATTTTGATCCGCAGATTTCTGAATGGGGAAACCCAATCAATTTATTGATTATTGCATATTGAATACATAGGTATGCAAGGCAAACCTGGTGAACTGAAATATCTCAGTAGCTAGAGGAAAGGAAATCAAAAGAGACTCCGTTAGTAGTGACGAGCGAACGCGGACCAGGCCAGTGGTTTATAGTTAAAAATTAGAATACTTTGGAAAGAGTAGCCATAGATGGTGATAGCCCAGTATAAGTAAAAAGGTTATAAATCCTTGAGTAGGGCGGGACACGTGAAATCCTGTTTGAAGATGGGGGGACCATCCTCCAAGCCTAAGTACTCCTTAACGACCGATAGTGAACAAGTACCGTGAGGGAAAGGTGAAAAGAACCCCGGGAGGGGAGTGAAATAGACCCTGAAATCGAATGCTTACAACCAGTTGGAGCCTTATGTTTACATTTTGGGAGCAATTTCAGTATGTATTATTAGGGTGACAGCGTACCTTTTGCATAATGGGTCAGCGAGTTAATCTATTAAGCAAGCTTAAGCCGCTAGGTGTAGGCACAGCGAAAGCGAGTCTGAATAGGGCGTTTAGTTTAATGGATTAGACCCGAAACCAAGTGATCTAACCATGGCCAGGTTGAAGGTGTAGTAAAATACATTGGAGGACCGAACCTGTTACTGTTGCAATAGTATTGGATGAGTTGTGGTTAGGGGTGAAAGGCCAATCAAACTTGGAAATAGCTGGTTCTCCGCGAAATCTATTGAGGTAGAGCGTTGTACTATATACTTTTGGGGGTAGAGCACTGAATGGACTAGGGAGACTCATCCTCTTACCAAATCCAATCAAACTCCGAATACCAATAAGTAGTTATACAGCAGACACACTATGGGTGCTAAGTCCGTGGTGGAAAGGGAAACAGCCCAGATCGCCGTCTAAGGTCCCGAAATTATGGCTAAGTGTGGAAGGAAGTGAGAAAACCAATACAGCTAGTAGGTTGGCTTAGAAGCAGCCATCCTTTAAAGAAAGCGTAACAGCTCACTTGTCTAAATAAGTTTTCTTGCGCCGAAGATGTAACGGGGCTCAAGCCATATACCGAAGACGCGAATTCCTAATGTAAATTAGGTCTGGTAGCGGAGCGTTTTGTAAGCCTGTGAAGGTGATCCGTGAGGATTGCTGGAGGTATCAAAAGTGAGAATGCTGACATGAGTAGCGTAAAAGAGTGTGAAAGCCACTCTCGCCGAAAACCTAAGGTTTCCTGTGTTAAGTCAATCTGCGCAGGGTTAGTCGGATCCTAAGGCGAGGCCGTAAAGGAGTAGTCGATGGAAATCAGGTTAATATTCCTGAACCTTTTAAGCGTGACGGATTTTGTGTTAGTGTAAGCCTTATTGGATTGGCTTATGCTTTAAAGAGATCCCAGGAAATAGCGCTTAAATTTATAAGTCCGTACCGTAAACCGACACTGGTAGGTAAGTAGAGTATACTAAGGCGATTGAGAAAACGATGTTGAAGGAACTCGGCAAATTACACCTGTAACTTAGGGAGAAGGGTGGCCTATGTGTGGGCAACCATATGTAGGTGGCACAGAATAGGGGGTAGCGACTGTTTACTAAAAACACAGGACTCTGCAAACACGTAAGTGGAAGTATAGGGTCTGACGCCTGCCCGGTGCTGGAAGGTTAACATGAGGGGTGCAAGCTCCAATTCGAAGCCCCAGTAAACGGCGGCCGTAAAACTGACGGTCCTAAGGTAGCGAAATTCCTTGTCGGGTAAGTTCCGACCCGCACGAATGGCGTAACGATTTCCCCACTGTCTCCAACATCGACTCAGCGAAATTGAATTCCCCGTGCTGATGCGGGGTACCCGCGGGTAGACGAAGAGACCCCGTGCACCTTTACTATAGCTTTACATTGATATTAGGGATTTAATGTGCAGGATAAGTGGGAAACTTTGAAGCTAAGGCGCCAGCTTTAGTGGAGTTGACCTTGAGATACCACTCTTTACATTTTTGATATCTAACTATGCCCCATAGAATCTGGGGTTAGGACATTGTATGGTGGGTAGTTTGACTGGGGCGGTCGCCTCCTAAAGAGTAACGGAGGCGTGCGATGGTAAGCTAGAGCTGGTCAGAAATCAGCTTTTATAGTATAATGGCATAAGCTTGCCTGACTGTGAGGTCGACAGACCGAGCAGAGACGAAAGTCGGTCATAGTGATCCGGTGATTCCGTATGGAAGGGTCATCGCTCAACGGATAAAAGGTACGCCGGGGATAACAGGCTTATGGTGTCTAAGAGTTCATATCGACGACACCGTTTGGCACCTCGATGTCGACTCATCACATCCTGGGGCTGAAGTAGGTCCCAAGGGTTCGGCTGTTCGCCGATTAAAGTGATACGTGAGTTGGGTTTAGAACGTCGTGAGACAGTTCGGTTTCTATCTTCCGTGGGCGTTTGGAAATTTGAGAGGATCTGACTCTAGTACGAGAGGACCGAGTTGGACATACCTCTGGTGTACCAGTTGTTGTGCCAACAGCATCGCTGGGTAGCTAAGTATGGATAGGATAATTACTGAAAGCATCTAAGTAAGAAACCTTCCTTAAGATTAGATTTCCCCATTAGGGCCGTGAGAGACTATCACGTTGATAGGCTGGGTGTGTAAGTATGGTAACATATGTAGCTAACCAGTACTAATAGCCCGATTGATTTACTTATTTTGTAAATATATGTAGTGTTAAAGCTGCAAGCTCATCTTTTTGCTTATTTGGGACTTATAGTTTAATTGGGTTGGTGGTAATAGCGGAAGTGGTACACCCAGCCTACATTTCGAACCTGGAAGTTAAGCCTTCTAGCGCTGATGGTACTTTGTCTTAAGACACGGGAGAGTAAGTCACTGCCACCCTTATTAAGCTATAGGTCCTAAATGTCATTCGGTTTTTAAAAGTCTTTCAGACGTTTTTTGTAGCTTTTTCCTGCAAGGTTATATACGGTTTATTTTTCTATCAAAGTGTTACTCTTCCTTGGTTAGTGATATCTTGTATTAAAATATGGAAATACGTTAATACTATGAGTTATTAATCTTGTTTGTAAATAGTTTTATTACTAAAAGTACTTATTGAGGACTTTCTTGAAGGTTTTTTCCCAGTATGCAGTTAGAATTTTATCTGTATGGTAGGAAAATGTGTCTTTTATAAGCTTTTATTTCTCTAATATTAGACCTTGTTTTTTGTAATTCAGAACACAATAGCAATGATTTTCTTGTTGAAGTCAATGCATTATTACTTAAGAAATAGGGTCATAATTTGATGCTTCTCTAGTAATTATTACATCATGAACATGGCTTTCACGTAATCCTGCTGATGTGATATTAGTAAACTTACAATTTTTTTTCATCTCATTGATATTTCTATTGCCTGTGTACCCCATTGCAGACTTTAATCCACCTACTAATTGGTGTATCACTCCTGCAACTGGTCCTTTGAGAGGCACTCTTCCTTCAATTCCTTCTGGAATAAATTTATGATTATTTTCCTGGAAATAGCGACTAGCAGATCCACGCTTCATTGCTCCAATTGATCCCATGCCTCTATATGATTTGTATGCTCGTCCATTATATATTATAATTTCTCCTGGGCTTTCATCTGTACCAGCAAAAATGGAACCTATCATTACAACATCTGCTCCTGCTGCTATGGATTTTGCTATATCTCCAGAATATTTTATGCCTCCATCTGCAATAACTTTGATTTTTTTGTTTTTACATGCATTTACAACATTTAAAATAGCTGAAAATTGTGGTACGCCTACCCCAGTTACAATTCTTGTTGTACAAATTGACCCTGGTCCTATACCTACTTTAACAGCATCAACTCCTGCTTCAATTAATGCTTGGGTTCCTTCTGCTGTTGCAATATTTCCTCCAATTATTTGAGAATGAGGAAATAAAGATTTGATTTCTTTGACTGTTGTTAAAACCTTTTCGGAATGCCCATGGGCGGTATCTACAATTATTATGTCAGCATCTTCTGCAATTAGTGCTTCAGCTCTTTCTATTCCCTCTTTTATTCCTGTGCCTACTGCAGCTGCAACTCGTAGTCTTGCACCGCTGTCTTTGCAGGAATTTGGAAATTGATTAAATTTCTCTATATCTTTGACTGTAATAAGACCAACACAACAATAATTATTGTCTACTACTATAAGTCTCTCTTTTCTATACTGATGCAATAATTTTATTGCGTCTGATCGCTCTATGCCTTCTGGAACTGTGATTAAATTATCTTTAGTCATTATATCAGATACTTTACAGTCTTTATTTTCGATAAATCTTACATCACGGTTTGTTAATATCCCTACTAAAAGTTTTCCATGTTCTGTATCTGTTACTACAGGTATTCCTGAGTAATTATATTCTTGCATGATCGAGAGTGCTACTGTGAGACTATCATCAGGGGATACTGTAATAGGATTATATACTATCCAACTTTCGTACTTTTTTACTTTTCTGACTTCAAGTAACTGTGTATCTATAGGTAAATTTTTATGTATGCAACCAATGCCACCATGTTGTGCCAATGCTATAGCTAATTTTGCCTCTGTTACTGTATCCATTGCTGCAGAGATAATTGGAATTCTTAATTTTATTTCGTTTGTAATATAAGTTGTAACATCTGTTTCTGAAGGCAATACATCGGATGCTGATGGAATAATTAGTATGTCATCAAAAGCATAAGAAAGTTCCACTTGTTTTCCATAAAAGATTGCTTATAAAGTATATGAACTTTTAAGTATTCATGCAATAGTATTACTAAATATAATCTCCTTAAGCGGAGAACTGCTCATTAATAATTCGTTCTTCCAAATTACGTTCTTTATCAAATAATAATGTAATGGTAATATCACTATCTTTCTTTATCTTTATGTTTGCAATATTCCGAAATTCTGTATAATCAGCAACTGCTGCTACAGAGCGTATTTCGGGATTAATTACATCTATTTCTATTATAGTAGAGTTTGTGAGTATTGCTCCTCGCCATCGTCTAGGTCTGAATGAGTTTATTGCAGTTAATGATAAAACATTAGAATTTAAGGGCAATATGGATCCACCTGCAGAGAAATTGTAAGCTGTACTGCCAGCTGGTGTTGAAACTAAAATACCATCGGATACCAGCTTTTCCATTACTAGTTTACTATTAATTTTTATCTGTAAGTTTGTAGCTTGATGAGTACTGCGAAATATAGATACCTCATTTATAGCAATTGCATTATGTTGTTTTTTGTTAGTATCGGTAGCAGCCATCTTTAATACTGTTAATTGAGTTGGAACTGCTTGGTTGATACGATCTATAAGATTATGTTCTGAATATTGATTTAGTAAAAACCCAACTGTACCGTAATTTATTCCGTAAACAGGTACATTATTGTCTTTATTAATGATGTAATTGTGTAAACTATGGAGCATAAGCCCGTCACCACCTATTACTACAAGCAAATCAACAACTGCATCTTCATTCTTTTTAATATCTATAAGGCCGTACTGCTTTTCTAATGTAATAGCTATACTCTTGTCAAAGGCATCAGTGAAAACGTACCCAATGTTCCGATATTTACTCATGTGCAACTAGAAAAAGAATATTATATAAATATAGTACATAGAAACTTATAAATCTAAGTCACCAAATTTGCTCATAAATTTTGCAGCCTTACTGTTTTTTTTGCTAACAGCTCTTAGGTTTGGATTCCATGCTGGATGATTAAAGCAGTCACTTTCTAAGTGAATTTTTATTAATTCATTTTTTTTCCCCAGAGTGGACTTCATTTTTCTTTCTTCTCCATTACTAAATACGGTTAGTATGTCATAGGTTTCTGGATGTATCCCTTTTTTCATTTTTGTGAACCTTTTCAAGTTTTGCAATATATAAGCTTATTTTTGTAGCATTTATATATGTCATTTGTCAATTATATTAAGGGCTTTTAGTGATCTTGTAAATTCTTTTGACTAATTTATTGTAACAGTATATCATAAACATTGATGGACAATCGAGGATATGTGCGATGATTTTTATGTTCCCTGGTCAGGGGTCTCAGTTTGTATCTATGGGAAAAAATATATACGATAACTTTGCTGTTGCTCGATATGTTTTTCATGAAGTGGATGATATATTGAATAAAAAATTATCTAAAATAATGTTTGAAGGTCCTATCGAAAATTTAACTTCAACAGATAATGCACAATTAGCATTGATGGTTGCTTCGATCGCAACATTGCGTGCTATGGAGTATATTTTAGGCAAGCCAATACATTTATTTGAGAATGTGAAGTATATGACAGGGCATTCAGTAGGTGAATGCATAGCGTTATGTGCGTCTGGAGCATTAACTTTATATGAAGTTACACAACTTTTACTCGTAAGGGGGCAGGCTATGTATGATGCGGTGCCTCTAGGTTATGGAGGGATGTCTGCTTTAATAGGTGGTAACTTAAATGATGTGGAAAATGTTGTGAAAATGGCTCAAGAGTATGGGGTTTGTGAGATTGCTAATGATAATTGTGATGGGCAAGTTGTTGTTAGTGGTGTTAAAGCAGCTCTTGAGAAATTGCCAGATCTAATTAAAGATACTGGTATAAAAAAAGTTGTAAAGTTGCAGGTTAGTGGGCCGTTCCATTCATCATTGATGAATTCTGCGTGTGAGAAGCTACAGGAGTTTGTTGAGAGTATTAGAGATATAAAAATGCCGTTGGTCAAGGTTGTGTCTAATGTATCTGCAAGGGAATATACTGATTGTCTCACAATTAGAAGCTTAATAGCTAAACAACTAGTAAGTAGGGTTTGTTGGCGTGAGAGTATTTTGTACATGATCAAACAGGGGGGTACTCATTTTATTGAAGTAGGTGCTGGTACTACGTTGTCAGGCTTGGTGAAGAGAATTAGCTCAGATGTTTCTGCGGTTAGTGTTAACACGGCAAGTTGCATAGATTCTATAATGCAATATTTCACGATAAAGACAGGTCTTATTGATGCGTAAGTATATTATAAGCTGGTGACTATTTTTGTTATTTTTCCTCTATAATTTTTAATTGTATTTTCTATGCTAGTAATTCTAGCTAGAGAGTTTTTATGTTAGTGAGATTTTCTAGCTATTGATAATAACCAGTATAAATCTTATGAAAAGTGAGTGTATTTATTTGCTTTATCATAGTTGTAAGTAACTTAGATATTCTTCTTGCATATTACTCAGTAAGAAATAGTAAGGTTATTCGTATCTAATGTAAGGTAGTTAGTTGTTATGTTTATTACTTTTGAAGGGATAGATGGTTCTGGTAAAACTACACAGTCGCGTTTGTTATCAGAGTATTTATCTGAAATGTATGGTATTAATAATGTTGTATTGACTAGAGAACCTGGAGGTACTTTATTCAATGAGTCAGTACGTGACTTATTGTTTCAGGCGCAAGGTTTAGATAATCTGTCAGAATTATTGTTTTTTATTGCTATGCGTAGAGAACATTTTGTCAAGGTAATAAAACCTTCTTTAATGGAAAAAAAAATAGTAATTTGTGATAGGTTTATTGATTCAACGGTTGCATATCAAGGTTACGGACAAGGAATTGATTGTGGGCTGATAAATCAGTTAAATGATCTTGTTGTTGATGTGTATCCTGATATTACATTTATTATCGATGTTGATATTAATAAGTCATTCTCTAGATCTTGTAAAAATGGATATGAATTTGCTGATTTGGAGTTTTATTATAGAGTTATGGATGGTTTTTATAATATCGTCAAAAAGAATCCATATCGTTATCATATAATTACTGATAAAAATAACACTTATAATATTGATAGCATTAACTTTATACATTTGAAAATAATAGAGGTATTGCAAATGGTATGAATTTGTGTGTAGAATCCACACCTTATTTTTTATAATTTTTATAGAATTTGATAGGTTTTTAATTAATTATGAGGGATGTTTTGAATAGAAAATTTTTATCATGGTTCTTAGTCTCAATGTTTTATGCGTATCAATATATATTGAGAGTTATGCCTAATATTATTGGATCTATGTCTATGGAAAAATTCAAAATTAGTGCTATGGCATTTGGTCAATTTTCTGGCTTGTATTATATTGGATATACGTTGGCGCATATACCGATAGGTATCTTTTTGGATAAATATGGACCTAAAATAGTATTACCAATTTGTGTAGTATTAACCATTATTGGGTTGGTGCCGTTATTGGTATCAGATGTGTGGTTATTTAGCCAGATTGGAAGAATAATAACAGGTATAGGTTCAGCTGGATCTGCACTTGGTCTTTTTAAAGTTGCTAGTATGTATTATGATAAGCGATTTGTCAGGATGTCTGGGATTTCTATTATAATAGGACTATTGGGTGCAATGTATGGAGGATTACCAGTTTTATCTTTATTGAATAAATTTGGCTGGGAAACTTTCTTCATAATATTTATTGCTGTAGGAGCTGTTATGGCGTTGTTGTTATATATATGTATGTTGCCTTATGATCAGGTTGCTAATCTTGACAGTAATAAGAGTCTCTGTGATAAAGTTAAGTTGGTTGTATTTAATAAATACATTATTATAATTAGCTTGCTTGCAGGTTTTATGATAGGTCCTTTAGAAGGTTTTGCTGATGGATGGGTTACTTCATTTTTAAGAGCAGTTGGTAATATGGATAAAGAAACATCTGCTTTGTTACCTTCTGTAATATTTATTGGTGTGTGCATTGGGGCATTTATTTTACCGTATATATTAGAGGGTAAGTCATTTGATACTTGGAATATACTTGTAATATCTGCTTTTGGTATGATGATTCCTTTTTTAACATTATACATTAGTAGTTCAAGTGTTGTACTTGTGACAATATCGTTTTTTTTGATGGGATTCTTTTCAGCATATCAAATCATAGCAACGTGTAAAGTATTGAGCTATGTTAATGATAGTGTGGTTGCATTGGCTACTGCTGTAAATAACATGATAGTTATGGCTTTTGGTTATTTTTTTCATACTGCTGTATCTTGTGTGATAGGGTTGTTATGGGATGGAAAAGTTATGGATTCAGAGCCAGTATATACTAAAGCATTAATGTTAAAATCTATGTTATTTATTCCTGGTGGGTTACTTGTAGGTGCAATAGGGTTTATGTATCTTAAGTATTTAAGTAGGAAAGAGAGTAAGTAGCATTGTTACAGATACAGTTATACATAATTATGTGTCTATATAAATTATGTATGACTGTATGCTTTGATCTAGAATTAGTCTGTATTAATTTCTGTTGATATGTTGTAAGTTTTTGTTATTTTAAGTGTTATAAATTAAGAAATAAAATTAATTCTTAATTGTATAAACTTATAATACAGGATTCTAATTTGTTCTAGCTTTGTACTTTGTAGCAAGTCTGATAGTTAATGTTGAATATATTATGGGGTGTGAGCATAACCTTAATATGCTTTATTGTTGGGTAATTTTGTGTTTCTAGTGCTTCAGTTAAAGAGTTGCTAATTTTTCAGCTGATTGTTTAAAATATGAGTTCGAATATTTAGATTTGACTTCATAATTGATAAAATTAGTTGTGTTTGTCTATTTGTTTTATTATGTCCTATACAACTCATAATCGCCTAATGCCTTATTAAGATTATGGCAATCTTTAGTGTATTTTATAAATGTATCTCACAATGAGACTTTATTATAAGTCTTAATAAATTGTATACTGTACTGAAATTATACAGATTGAATAGCACTAAGATACCACTTTTTATTAGAAAGTGTTGTATCTTTTTTAAAAGTCCATGTATCCTCAATCTTATTAATTTTCGATGTACTACCCTGTAGAATATTATCATCACTGTCTGTCACAAAGTTTATTTGTTCAGTGATGAATTTTACTGTGATGTATGCTATATTTCCTGAAAGGTCCAGTTTTATTATTTTATGAGATATTATTGATACAATAATATCCTTATATAGTTGTCCAAGTGCTTTTCGATTTTCTATTTCCTTCACGAATGAATTATATAAATTAGTATCTAATAACATAGACAGTATATGTGCATTTCCTTCATTAAAGGCTTTTATTATAATTTCAAATGCCTTCACTGATCCATCCATGAAGTGTTTTAGTGCAAACTCGTTATCTTTCTTTTTGATGTGGTTTATTATTGACTTATCATTTTCGTTGCAAGCTTCCATTACAGATTCTATATCAGTATCATCATCATATTCTTGTGTGTCTTCCATGATGATACTTATAGTTTGTGAATGATTAGTTGTTTGTAATCCTGAAGTCTTTCCAAGAGAATTGTATAAACGGAAAAAGATGAATGCTGCTAAAAATGCATATATTGCTAATTCAACCATATGATCCTAATTTTTATTGACAAAAATGTATACTGTGTGTACTCAATTATATTATAGCTTAGTGTATGTTAATCAATAATTAATTACATTATTTTAATTATTACTTGGGAGTTTGTGGGTATGTCGTGTAAATTAAAGGTTAAGGGTCAATATATTAAGGATCTTTCGTTTGAAAATCCGAATTCTCCGCAGATTTTCTTGATGATCAGTAAAACCCCACCTGAAATCAATATTTCTATTAATGTTAGTTCTGTAAGTCTCCCAGTAAAAGCACAAGATCAGGGGAATGAACAATCTTTGGATAGTAAAGTAGAGCCGTTATATGAAGTCACTCTTCAGGTTAATGCGGAAGCTCGAGTTGGTAATACAGTAGCGTTCATTTGTGAAGTTAAGTATTGTGGTGTATTTTGTATTGAAGGTTATGATGTAAGTAATATACAGGAGTTAAGTCAGGAAGAAATGAAAAAGATATTGTTAATTTCTGCTCCAACTGTTCTGTTCCCATTTGCTAGGGAGTTGGTTTTTAATATCACTTCTAGAGGTGGGTTTCCTCCTTTGTTGCTTGATATTGTAGATTTTGGAGTTATGTATGAATCTCAAATGAAGCAAAATGATAACAATCAAGATTTGTAAAGTAGATTTTTAATTTGTGGGTTAAGACAGCTTGTAGTAATTAGTTTTTAATTAGTTAAATTAATACAGGTTTTTTGTATTATGAAGGTTTTAGTAATAGGTAAGCTATTCTTTTTATTTGTAGTAGCTTTCTTCTTTAATTTTGCATTTTGTTCTGATGATCATAAGCAGGAACTTTCTCAAAAATTTTATTCTGATACCCTTGTCAAATTAAGTGATGATATTACTGCTCAAGAGTTGTTAAGTTTATTGCCTAATGATCGTTTTATAGGTAATACAAAAGCTCCAGTTGTGATAATAGAATATGCTTCTTTTTCATGCATGCATTGTGCACATTTTACGCTAAATGTATTTCCAGAATTGGATCGTAAGTACATTAGAACAGGTAAAGTGCTATACATTTTTAGAAATTTTCCTTTAGATTATATATCATTAAAAGCTGCAATGTTGGGAACATGTTATAATACTGCTAATAGCTTTTTTACTTATACCAAAGCGGTATTTAGTTCCATAGAAGCATTGGTGACCCATTATAAGGATTTAGGGGTATTATCTAATATTGCAAAGGTTAGTAACGTTAGTGATGAAAGATTTGATAAATGTATTAATGATGACGATATAATGAATTATATTGTTCAAGAAAAATTTGTCGCAAATAGGAAACTACAGGTAAATGCTACACCTGTGTTTTTTATTAATGGGAAGAAGTATGATAAACCTCATGATATTGAAAGCTTTTCTGAGACAATTGATGAATTGATTATACTACATCCAAATTATTCGTTGGTAAAAGGTGATAAATCTTAAACCTACATGATGATGTGTAGAGGTCTGTATATTGTTACTTTAATTGAAAGATACAACATATTTATGTTGATTAGGCTCTATATGTAAAGTTTTTTATTTCAATATACATGTTGTTATATATAAAACATTTGAGCTATATCATTATAAGAAGGTAGGTTTTCAATTTGCCCTATGGCTGCTAAGGTTATTTTATTATTACTTCCTAGTAGATTATTAATACAGTTTTGGATGTCTGTGACTGTAATTATAGAGATTTGTTTTATTAACTCTTCTTTTGAAATGTATCGATTATAGTGGGAATAATAATACCCCAAGGATTCAGCTCGTGCAGTAGTACTTTCCCTTGACATGAGTATCTCAGATGTGATTTTATCTTTTGCTCTTTTGACCTCATTTTCTTGCAGGTTGGTGGTAATGTTTTTTACTTCAGAAGCTATAGTGGTAAGTAGTTGACTCAGATTCCCTTTATCAGTTGCTGCATATATAGAGAAAATACCATTATCGCTGTAGCTGGAGTTAAAAGATGATATGGTATAGACTAGTCCCAGTTGTTCGCGAATTTTTTGGAAAAGACGTGATGACATACCATTTCCTAATATTGAATCTAGAATTTGTATAGTGTAGAATTGATCATCTTTATATGAAACACTAGGGAATCCTATAACTAGATGTACTTGTTCTAAATTTCTTATTTCTCTGTATTCTCCGCTCAAATAAATTGATGGACCTGCTGTTTTTCGTTCTGATTTTTTCATGTGAGAGAAGTACTGAGATACTAAGTCAATTACTTCTTCATGTAAAATATTCCCAGCTACTGATAGTAACATGTTTCCAGCATGATAATATTTACTCATGTAAGTGTGTAAGTCTACTTTAGATAAGCTATTTACTGATTCTGGAGTTCCTAAAATGGATTTGCCGAATATTTGGTTAGGATAAGCAGCTTCTATATACTTATCGAAAATTATGCTAGTAGGAGAATCGTTTGTTTGATATATTTCTTGTAATACTACTCCTTTTTCTTTATCTATTTCTTCTTCAGGAAATTGGGAGTTTAGTATTATATCTGCAAGAACTTCTATGGCTATTTTGATATCTCTTTTTAGTGTTTTGACATGATAAACAGTGTGTTCTCTATCTGTATGTGCATTAAAATTTCCGCCTATATCATCAAAGATCTGTGCTATATCAAGAGCAGTACGAGTTTTAGTGCCTTTAAAAGCCATGTGTTCTAGAAAATGAGAGATGCCTGTTATGGCTTGATTCTCATATCTACTCCCGACGTTTATCCAAATGTTAATAGATACAGATTCTACGTGAGGCATTGTATCAGTTATTATAGTAAAATTATTGTTGAGTTGTGTAATCTTTGGTGACATGACTTTGAGTAAGAAATTAATCTCTTAAGTTTATACAGTTAATAATATAACAGCAACAAATATATGATATAACATCAATATTTGAGAGTTATGATTTATCCAAATTTTACAGAATCTTCATAATGTTTTATCAACCAATTGTTAATTAAGGATATTATCTGTACTGATGCATAATATTACCTAAATATATTTTAAATTTTTAACAGTGTATTTGTGATGAAAACATTTGGTGAAAAATAGTAGTGTTCAATTATATTGTTTTATAAGAATTTTAAAAGATGGGGGCAGTCATTACAATGGTATATGATATTACTTGTATTATAAATACTAATTTTATATAACAATATTGACCAAAGTATTAATGATCACAAATAAGATTGTGGTAAGTTGGTAATAAATTTACATTGTTTTACATTAATGTTGTGTTGATTATTGAAATAAAAATTTGAAATCTAGTAATTTTGTGTAACTATTTGTAATTTTTATCATAAAAAGTGAAAATTTGTGTAGTTTATTATAGTATTGATATGGCTTGTTAAATTGTAAAAAAAATGATAAAAGTAGTAGGTGAGATTTCTCAGCGATAGTAGAAAGTGTATAACATTGTCAATGGATTAAGGTTTTAATTTGCGTAAAAAAATTAAGAAAATATTAATTTCCGGTAAAAGTGTGTGGCCAATAATAGAAGGTGGGAAAGGTATAGGTGCAAGTGATGGTAGAACTGCAGGTGCTTTTGCTGCTGCTTCTGCTGTAGGTACTTTTTCTGGGGCGTGTGCTAGGTTAGTTGATGATAATGGAGAACATGTTCCTTTAATATATCGTGGGAAAACTAGATTGGAGCGTCATAATGAACTGATAAACTATAGTATTGATGCGGCAGTGAGTCAAGCTAAGGTAGCTCATGAGATATCAAAAGGGTTAGGAAGGATACATATGAATGTACTGTGGGAAATGGGTGGTGTTCAACGAGTACTTCATGGTGTGCTTGATAAAGCGCGTGGATTAATTCATGGTATTACTTGTGGTGCTGGTATGCCATATAAGTTAGCTGAGATAGCTTCCCAATATCAAGTTTATTACTATCCCATTGTTTCTTCGATGAGAGCATTTAAAATTTTATGGCAACGTTCTTATCAAAAATTTTCTAAAAAACTCCTTGGTGGGGTTGTATATGAAGATCCTTGGTTAGCTGGTGGCCATAATGGACTTAGTAATAGTGAATCTCCTGATAGTCCACAAGATCCTTTTGAAAGGGTTGCAGCGATCCGCGCATATATGAATGAAGTTGGATTATCTGATGTTGTATTAATCATGGCAGGAGGTATTTGGCATTTAAAAGATTGGGAATTATGGTTAGATAATGATCTAATTGGTCCAATAGCGTTTCAATTTGGAACGAGACCTTTATTGACTCAAGAGAGTCCAATTTCTTTTGGGTGGAAGAAAAAATTAATGTCTTTGAAACCTGGTGATGTTTTTTTGAACAAATTTAGCCCAACAGGCTTTTATTCTTCTGCAGTTAAAAATGAGTTTATAAAGGAATTACAAGAACGTAATGCACGTCAGATTGCATTTGAGAATGAAATGACTGAAAAATGCACAGCAGAGCTTTCTATTGGTGGTAGAGGTAGGAAAGTATATGTGCATCCTGAAGATAAGAAGTTGTCTGAGTCTTGGATGGCTATGGGTTATACAGATGCTCTGAAGACACCAGATAATACTTTAATATTTGTTAGTCAGGACAAATCAAGAAGCATTAGGGAAGATCAAATAAATTGTATGGGATGTTTAAGCCATTGTAAATTTAGTAATTGGAAAGATCACGGAGATTATAATACTGGTATTAAACCAGATGTTCGTAGTTTTTGTATTCAAAAAACGTTACAAAATATTATTGCTGGGGATAGTCACGAATATGAGCTTATGTTTTCTGGTCATAATGCATATAAGTTTGTACAAGATGAGTTTTATAGAGATGGATATATTCCTACAGTCAAAGAACTTGTTGATAGAATCTTAACTGGATATTGATATGTTAGTATTTTGTTTATAGGTTTAAACATATTAAGTATCTGAGGTTACGATATTTTTATTAAGTGCTATTAAGTTTATGGTTTTTTGTTATTCAACACATAGGAATCCTTTTTTGATACTTTTTGTAGTTTTTTTAATCCTTACTGTTTAAGCAGTTTTGCTCTAAGTGTAGTTTATCAGAATATATTTTTATTTAGATATTTATTTGAAATGCGACAGTTTGATTATTAGCAGAAATTCATTATAAAGTTTATATATATGTGGTAGTTACACACAAATATAATTCACTGCATGGTGTGTAGTATATTTAGCATTATTTTATCAAATGTTATGAGTATCTTACAAGCATATCTATTTCCAATTAATATTGTTTATTATATTAAAGAACCCGTCTTTTTTCAAGTAGTGAAATAATATTGATGGATAATGTTTCACATTGCTATGGTAGTTTTATATTAAGTGTGATGTAGATGTTTATCAGCATATATTTTTTATTTTAGTAATTGCTAAATGCAATATAAGATTTGTGTATGCATTGGGATGTGTAAACAATGGAGGTTACTGTAACTATATTTTAATATTATATAAACGTTCTAAGTGCTTTGCAAGCATGTCTACTTCTATATTGATGGTATCATTTACTTTGTTATACTGAAACGTTGTATTTTCCCAGGTATGTGGAATAATATTTACGGATAATATTTCATTAGATATAGAATTAATAGTCAACGATACTCCATCTATGGCTATTGATCCTTTTATTATCATATATTTTAATAATGAATCTGGTATATGGAATCCAATGTTATGGGAGCTATTTACACTAGTAATTGATATGATTTTTCCTATTCCGTCAACATGTCCTTGTACAAAATGTCCATCTATCCGGTCAGTCATTCTTAAGGCTGGTTCTAAATTAATCTTTGTTCCTTCTTTCCAATGTGTAGCACTAGTAACAGATAGAGTTGCATCTGAAACATCAACAACAAAACATCTATTATTCAATTCTACTACGCTTAGGCAAATACCGGAACATCCTATAGAATCACCTATTTTTGTTTCGTTTAAAAAATTAGGATTAGTGGGTTTTATTGTAATTCTTTTGTCGTGACTTTTTATATCGTTTATTTGAGTAACAGTACCGATATTTTCTATTATGCCTTTAAACATCTTGTACCATAAATCATGGATATAGAATTTTAGTGTAATGGGTGAAAGAATGTCAATAAGGAAAAAAATGTATGAAAGCTAGTATATACCTAAGGTTATATGCCAATAGATATTTAAAAGGTTAATTTATTTTCTAAAAAATTAGTATGTAACATAATTATTTGTTAATATATATTAATTTTATATAATATGTTTCTAGTAAAAAAGGTTTATTTATATGTTAAATAATTCTAATAGTTTAGTATCATACGTTGAACGTAATCTTAGTAATCATAATACTAGTGTAATGGATATAACTTTTGACTATCCTATTGATAACAATGAATCGTTCCCTCGAGATTTTAATAATATAGGTACAGGTAAGGATGATTTTTTTGTTGCTGCTATAATTGCATTTTATCTTCTTACTGTTGTTGTGGTAGCGGGGGTTTATGTTTTGGATTCAAAATGTGATATTATGCGTCGAAATGGCTATACAAAGCGTCTTTGTAGGACTTCTAGTATGTTAGAAAGAGCAGAGACAGAACAAGAAGTTTTTGCACCAATTATTTCAGATAATATTAAGCAGTAATAACTAATAGACAAAGGTGTAGATGTTCTGAAGGTTATATCAGCAGAATGTTGATTAATTAAAGAAGGAAATGTGAGAGGTATATTATTTATATGTTGTTTGAATCTTATATACTGCCGCAGGTAATTTATATTAGCGCCTTAATATGAGGTTGTTGTTATAACTTGATTTTTATTCATCTTTTTGTAAGGGATATAATGATATTGGTTATATGTGCTTGAAGAATTATGAATTATTACACATATGTACTGATTTTCTAAAAAGTAAATTAACCTTTAAATATCTATTGGCATATAATCATATGTAACACTACTTTTGTACATTTTTCATCTGTTATACTAGAAGCTATGTCTATATTTATAGTATTTCAAGCGTAAAAATGTTAGGGATTATTATTCAAATAGATCATATAAAAGGTTGCAATAGAAGGATTCCAGTAAAGCACTTTGCTGTTTTTTGAGTGATATAAACATAAGTGACTCTATAGGGTATTTGCTTAGTATATAATGATATGTGTTTTGTAACTAGTGGGGTTAATTCAATTTATGAATTATTGCTTAAGGTAGTTGGTATTTTAAAAGTAAATAGCACTCATGTGTATATAATTGGAACGAGGTAGAGATTGTTTGCTAAAGGCATAGGGTCTAAAAATATGTAAGCAACTATAAAACTAATATCTGTCTGAGTATTGTGATTAACGTGGAAAATGTAAACTCTGATTCGAAGCTTTAGTGAATAATAGCTGTCAGATTGACAGGTCTCCTCAGTTTAGTGTTGATGAAAAGCCATGTGATGTGCTACTTGGGAATTTAAATATTGGATTACTAAATAGTTCAAAGGATGTGATGTATGTAATGTTAATGTAGGGTAATGTCTGTGATATGTATTGAGAGAAATATATTTTTAAAACGTAGTTTTCTTATTAGAACTTCAAATTTATCTGGCTTTGTGGCTTATGTATTTATATATGTTTATGGATGGAATTTGGATGTATGCTACAGACTTGATAAAATTTATTGTGGTGATGGTTTCTGTAATACGTGTGAGGGGTTATTATGTTGCTAGAAGAGTATTTTAAATGTTTCAATATTATGTAAAATTATATTTGTTACACAATTCATATGGGAAATAAAATTTCAATTTTTTAAAAGTTTATGATATAATTAAAGGTAGTGAGTTAGTTATTTTTTTCAACTGATTGAATAATATCGTAACCTCTATTACTTCTGATATTAATAATAGTGTATCCTTTTTATTGAATAATACTGTCAATACAGATGGGGGAGAGGAGTATGTTACAACAGGTTTCTACCATATTAAATAATATAGTTACTAATGCCAATACTGTTAGTGGTACAATGGAAAATGGTACTGATAGTGTACAATATACAACAGTTCCTACTGCCATGTTGAGTACGAATAGTATTGCTGTTCGGGATGATGGATATGGTGTAGTACAAACTATGTTATTAGCAGGTTTAGCTGTATTCTCCTTGATTCTATTATTTTGTGTAGCTTCTGTTGTACGCTATAGAGAGGGTCGTGCACGACGCAGAAGACATATAGGATATTTACGGGTCCATGGTCCTGGGCCAGATGTTCCTAATGTTGTAATAGAACTAGATGTGATACATAATGCTCAAAGTAGTGAGAACCAGAGTCAATGTGTTGAAAGTAGGCCTTTTATATGCAATCATGGTGGCCAAGAGAATGGTGATGTTGATGGTCAAGTAAGACCTGTCTTTAGATTACAAGGGATATTCCCTGGATGATTTGTAATGAAGTTATATGTGGTATTTAACTTAATACTTCTTTATTTAATGAAGTGAGTTTATTTTGCTGTTGTAATGCAATAGATTAAAGTAAACGATAAAATTTATTTGTAGTATATTGGTCCTTGTAATACGTGTGAAGGATTGTTATGTTGCTAGAAGAGCGTTTTAAATATTATAGATTAGTAAAATTATATTTGTTACACAGTTCCATATGGAAAATAAAGTTTCAATTTTTTGAAAATTTATAATATAACCAACTATAGTGAGTTAGTTATTTTTTTCTCAGTTGGTTGAGTAGTATCATAGCTTCTATTATTTCTGATGTTAGTAATAGTGTATCCTTTTTATTCAGTGATACTATAAATACAAGTGAGGGAGGAGGTGATGTGGTTACTAATTTCTCTGGCAATGTTGTTAATGGTACACTGGCAAATGGAAGTAATGGCTCACCATCGCCTCGTAATCGTAGTTTATTCCTTGCTGTTCCGGTAGTAGGATGTTGTATTATATTAGCCATAGTGCTTGTCCTGTTTTGTATGCTTATGTATGATTGTGTTGCAAGACGTAGAAATCGTATTGTGCAGCATAGAAGACATATGAACCATTTACGGGAGCATGGTCCTGGGCCAGATGTTCCTAATGTTGTAATGGAACTAGATGTGATACATAATGCTCAAAGTAGTGGGAACCAGAGTCAATGTGTTGAAAGTAGGCCTTTTATATGCAATCATGGTGGCCAAGAGAATGGTGATGTTGATGGTCAAGTGAGACCTGTCTTTAGATTGCAAGGGATATTCCCTAGATGATTTGTAATGAAGTTATATGTGGTATTTAACTTAGTACTTCTTTATTTAATGAATTTTTTGCTATTTGTAATGCAATAGATTAAGGTAATTAATAGGATTATTGTGAAGTATATTGGTCCTTGTAATACGTGTGAAGGGTTGTTATTTTACTAGAAGAGCGTTTTAAATATATAGATTAATAAAATTATATTTGTTACACAGTTCATATGTAAAATAAAGTTTTAATTTTTTAAAAATTTATGATACAACACAAACATACTGTGTCAGTTGGGTTTTTGGCTGGTTGAGTAATATCATAGCTTCTGTTATTTTTTGGGTATTAGTAATAGTGTTTTATTGAATGATACTGTAAATACGGAAGGGGTAGTAGTGTTACAACAAGTTTTTTTAGATTTTAAGTATAAGTACTGGTGTCTTTGATGATGCTGTTAATGGTACAGTGCGAAATAGTACTAATGGTACTACAACAGTTTCTACTGTCATGAATGTAAGTAATAATAGTTCACTGTCGAGTACTAAGTAATGCTGATGTTCAAATGTTTCGTGATTTTATACAAACTTGTATAATAGTATGTGTAGCTATATTGCTTCCTATTGCTATAGTTGTCTTATCGTGTTTTACGCTATAGAGATCGTGTTGCGCAGTATAGAGAATTGCCATAAAGACATTTGAACATGTGGGGTCCTGGGTCGGATGTTACTGATGTTATATAATAGCACTAGATGTGATACATGATGCTCAAAATAGTGAAAACCAAAGTCAATGTGTTGAAAGTAGACCTTTTGTACATAGTCATAGTTGTCAAGAGAATGATGATACTGATAGTCAAATGAGACCTGTGTTTAGATTACAGGAGATATTTCCTAGGTGATTTGTAATAAATTATATATGCTATTCAATTTAGTGCTTCTTTATTTAATGAGTTTATTTTGCTAATGTGATGTATTATAAAACTTATAGTACAATTGGGAGTATTGTTAATTAACATAAGTATACTATTATTTTGTATCTTAAAGGTCAGAGGATTATTGATGAAATAATTAAGAATTTCTTGTCTGACAGCTGTGTTGCTATCTATTTTTAAAATAATGGTATTTTTTACTTGCTCAACTTCACAAATGCCAATACTTGCACACAGTTGCTTTATGTATATAGTGTTTAATAAATTTTCGACCTCGCTTGGTAGTTTACCAAACTTATTAGTTAACTCTATGTAGTAATTATCTATATCTTCTTTTGTTTTTAGATTGCCAATTTTTTTGTATACCCGCATTCTTAATCCTATGTCTTTAATGTAATGCTCAGGAATTCTTATATTAACATTTATATTAACATTTATATGATCAAGATCTTGAGGATTTTCGTTATGAGTGTTAAGTTCTTCTTCTAACATTTGTTGATATAGTTCAATACCTATATCTTTGATATTACCTGATTGTTCTTCCCCAACTAAATTACCAAACCCTCTGATATCCATATCATGTAGGGATAGAGTAAATCCTGAATTTATGGAATTTATTGATTGTATTATTTCCAATCTTGTAGTAGATGTATTGGTTGCTTTTTCTGATAATATAAAATATGCAAAACCTTTTATGCTGCTACGTCCTACTCTTCCTTTTAGTTGATAGAGTTGTGCTAATCCAAACATGTCAGCATTGTGTATTATAATTGTATTGGCAAAAGGAATATCTAACCCGCATTCTATGATTGATGTAGTAAGTAATATTGTAAATTTGCCATCAAAGAAATCATTCATTATTGTATCTAGTTGACTAGAAGGGAGTTGCCCATGGGCAGTATTAATTTTAATTTCTGGCAATAATTTTTTTAGGTTATCATTAATGCTTTCTATATTACTAATTTGTGGGCAAACATAAAATACTCTGCCTCCTCTATTATGTTCTCGTATTATAGCATCTTTTATTATAGTTTCATCGTAGTATGTTGTGCAGGTTGTCACTGGTACTCTGTTTTTTGGTGGTGTGTTTATTAAACTTAAGTCTTTTATTCCACATAGTGACATATATAGCGTTCGCGGTATTGGAGTTGCAGATAGTGAAATTACATGAATACTTGTCTTGATTTTTTTTAACAACTCTTTTTGTTTTACTCCAAATTGTTGTTCTTCATCTATGATCAATAAGCTTAGGTTAGCAAAAGTGATATCTTGTGCTAGTATTGCATGTGTTCCTATTATTATGTGTACTTGGCCAGATGATAAACTTTCTTTTGTTCTTTTTATTTCAGATCTCTCAACAATTTTGGATAATTGTTTGATTTTGATATTTGGAAATTTTTTGAATCTTTCAGTAAAAACAATAAAATGTTGCCTGCATAGCAAAGTTGTTGGTACTATAATTGCTACTTGATGGTTCTTACTTGCTACTAAGAATGTTGCACGTAAGGCTATTTCTGTTTTCCCAAAGCCAACATCTCCACAGATTAGTCTGTTCATGATTCTACCACTTGATAGATCATGTTCCATGTCTTTTATAGCTTGTAATTGATCTTCTGTTTCAATGTAAGTAAATTCATTACAAAAATGTTTGTAATTTTCGTCAGGGAGAAATAATTTGCCAGTCGATAATCTTCTTGCTGCTTCTATAGCTAATAATTCTTTTGCAATTTTTTTTATATGATTTTTTATTTTAGTTTTACGTTGTTGCCATGATGTACTACCTAATTTATCGAGGATAACATTGGCATTTTGTTGTCCGTACTTGGATATAAGATTGATATTTTCTACAGGTAAGAATAATTTATCACTATTATAGTATTCTATTTTGATAAAATCGTGATAACTATCAAATACTTTAATAATATCGAGCCCTACTATTTTCCCAATTCCGTAATCTTTGTGTATTACAATATCCCCAATATCTATGTTAGTATCATTGCTAATAATATTTGAAATATTACTTTTACCTATTATTTCTTGTTTGTCTAGTAGATCATGTTCTGCTACTACAATAGTATGTTTTGAGATAAAGCTATGATCTATTGGTAATATGGCAATGTTATGTGAAGAATGTATTTCTTGATAGTTTTCTATTTTACATAGTTTGATGTTGAATATTCTAAGTCTATTTTGTATGTATTCTAAAGAACCAATAGAATAGCAAGCTATTATTAGTTTTTTTGTATGACATATGGTCTGAATATATTGTGTCAATATTTCAAATATGTCGATTTTTTTATTTTGTGCTAAAATTTTAAAATTTGGAATTGTCTGAATCTTTATTGTGACATCAAAAGCAGTGGTATGTGCATTTTTATGAGTAATTGCTAAGTTATTAATAGTATTTTCAGATTGTGAGAACTCAATTTTATGAAACTGTTTAGTTATAGTTTGAAAGTCTTTAAGATTAATATAAAGTTGATGTGGAGGTATTTGATAGGATAGTTGAGATCTATAGTTATAGTGTGAGTATATTTGATTGTTATACTCCTCTATTTCTTTTGCCAGCTTATTATTGAATATTAATGTTGTATTTTGTGGTATATAGTTAAAAATATTTTGTAATTCTTCCTGATAAAATAAAGGTAAGAAATTTTCTTCTCCTATGTATTTCTTTCCAGATGTTATTGTATCGAGTAGGTTTTGATCTTGGCTTACTTTTGTTTTATAGATTTTAGAAAAAAGATCTATATTTTCTTTTTGTTTAATTATTTCGGAAGTAGGGTAAATGAAAATCTCATTTAAAGAAGAATTATTATCTATTGATTGTGTTTGATAATTAAAGAAGTTAATTGATTGTATGAAATTATTATGTAAATGAATTCTTATAGGATTTTTATAGGTTATGGGAAATATATCGATAACATTGTTATGTATGGCAAATTCGCCTATATCCTGTACTATTGAGTATTGACTGTATCCATGGTAAATTAAATAATTTTTTATATAGTCTCTTGTGATATTCTGTTGAGATGTAATTTTTAGTACTGATTGTAGTATGGTATTTTGATGTAGTACTTTTTGGGCAATTGCATTAATTGTTGAGATGATAATATAGGGAGTGTCATTACGTTTAGTAATTAGAGAGTGCAGAGTTTTAATTCTTTCTGCCATTACTGAATTATGTGGGGAATTTTTTTTATATGGTATTGAATCCCATGCGGGAAATATAATTATTTCAAGATTTGGAATATAGAATTTAAATATTGATGCTAAATTGTATAATTGTATTTCTTTATTAACTATATATACTGCGGAATGGATTAGTTTTTGCGCGTACATTTTTATAATAACAAGTGGTTCTAATGTATGTGGAATATTAGAAATTTTGTTAGTATTGCTCATGGAATAGTTTTGTAATATTAATAATTAGTATTGTAAGTAAAAAATGCAATCTATAAAACATATTAGTTAAATCCGAATGATATGTTTATAGTTATTCAGATATTGGAATAATCCTGAAATAGATCTACATCTAAGATAATACTGTTGAGTTGATAGAATAATTTGTTACTGTGAATTATATTTGTATAATACATAATTATCCTTTTTATTATAATGGTTTTAGTTTCTGATGGAGAAGAGAATCAGTGTTACGGCAATGTAACGTAAGAATGTTTTATTTAGAATATAAAGAAATTAATATTCCCTAAGTAATTGATTATGAATTCCATTGTTGGATGTAGTACAGCAAAACAGATTATTATAGTACTGTCTACTGCTTAATTACATTGATACTTTGACATAGAGGGGTTCTATTTTTAGGTATGTGTCTATTAATATATACACTAGTATTGTTGATTGCGTAAAAAAAGCAAAATACCAATGTAAAGTGTGTTTCTCTTTTACATGATACGGCAGTTTGATTGTGTAGGATGCAGTGTTGCATTAGTAACACTGCTCTCAGGGTAGTCATCTTCTCCTCCTAAGTCTGATTGAGAATCTGCCTCAGATGCTGTTAGAATTTCTATATCTGATAAATGATCTAAATCAGATTCTGATATAATTTCGATGTCTGATGAGCTACATGATATATTACCTGGACTCTGTGTAGTTACCTCTAACTGGAGTTCCTGTTGTTTTGTTGTCAAAGGATTGTGAGGATCATTTTTTGTCTCTCTATGTGTAGAAGGTGTGTATGTTATTCTAGCAAAGGAAAATCGAACCCACTGTAGGATTCTTGTTGTGTAGTTGAATATATATGCCATGAATCGTACAAAGATGTTAGGACGATTACGTGGTGTATACATTTTACTACCTTCTTATTTTAAAATATTATGTAATTGAAACTTAATGGTATATGGAAAATGTGACTTTAAGTGTAAACTATATTACCCCTAACACATACCTAAATAATATAGTGTATTTTTATACTTCAAGCAAGTATAAATTGAGTGTTTGGTGTAGCATAAGCAGTGGATTACTAAGAACGTGTTATGTTGAAATTTATGATTATGTCATGATTACTTGATCTGTAATAATTTGTATAAGAAATGCTCATGCTAGAAAAAAGATTTAATAAAATAGAATGGAAAATAGAAACTTGACTATTGGTTATTTTAGCAAATTTGTATAGTAATTAGATATGATCCTTAGTAGGTATTGTGTGGGGTAAGTTGCACATATCCATAGTATCTATAGGAAGTATTGTTTGATGTTCAAGTTTTTATACTAATGTGTGAGAGTAATCTTAGATGAGCACTGGTAAATTTGGAATTTTAGTGTGTTATTATCGGATTAACTTGCCACGATGTATTAGCTGATGTGTATATGTCAGTAACCACCTGACCTGCTGCAAGAAAATGACTTTAAGATGTTATGTTGTTTTAAATAAACACTGGATGAATATTTATGATTTTACTACTACTGCTAAACTAACTTACTATAAACCGATAAGTGCATTAGTTCCTAAAGGATGAGAAGTGGTGCAGCGTAGCATATCAGTTGAGTTTAGGACAGCGTCTTCTTCTTCCTGAATTTCTTCTTGATTAGCAGCAAAACTATATTCTGTAGAAGCTGTAGAACAGCAGGAATCAGAATCAGTTAAAGATGAGTTGTGATCAAGATTACCTTCTGAATAGAGTTGATTAGCAGTAGGTAAACAACATTTTGTAAAAGGTAAAAGTATGAGTGCAATCAACAACATTGGTATGGAGCATACTGTAGCTATTACTCCATATAGAAAATTGAATAACACTAATAGTAAGGTCAAAGGTAGTAGTAACATTAAGAAAGAACATAAGCTCTTTGTAACATTAGTGGATGGTCCTGATTCTGGAGTGCCTTTACAATTAAGATTCTCTTTTGACTTAAACATCATACTGGTCGTACGGAATTTTATCATATAATATGGAAAAGATAGTAACTTGAATGGTGATAAGATAATGAAGCATACCCCTTCACAAAAAGCATGCAGTGCATTTCGAGGTGTAAAGAATTTTAATAGTAGTACTCTTATTTCTTCCAGATTCATGCTACCGAGAGTAGATAAAAGATTTTTTGTGTAAGATAATAAGATTGGTTCAGAAGGATTCATTTTTTTTTTTCGCCTATTAATAACAAATAAAAACGCCTAATTTTAAAGGCATTGCAATAATAATCATTAACATATTAAAACAAACAGTAATAATTGTTAACATACTAAACTACAAACAATATTTAGCAAGTGCTAATTGATGCTTGTATATTGTTTATTATGGTTTTGTAGGCGTGTATAAGAGTTATTTATTAAATTAAACTTTGTGTTTTTTCCTATGATGGTTTGGTCTATGATTATAACTTTTAAAAAGTGTTTTGCTAAAAAAAGATCTAATGAAAATTGTTGATATTGAAATAAGAGTTTTTTCTATTAATTTTTTAAATTGTTATGTAGTGAAGTTGTGATAGGTAATGTAACTTTGTAAAATTATACAGTATATGTCTGAATGATGGGTTTCTATGATTTATGAATGTTCGTATAACGTATTTTAAATATTTGAATGGTAAATTTAGGTTCAATTATATGCTAATCAAAATGTGACATTTGTCTAAATAAAAGCTTCTTCTTTCTGGTGTTTTGTTCAACTTGATAATTCAGTATAGGTATTTGCACTAGTGTTTTGATTTGTTTTTTTATTTCTTATATTTTTTTGTAAGATATGTACATACCTAAATTTCATTTTTGCCTCAACCTTTTTTCATTATCAAATTGTTTATAACAATGAAGTATATGGCATGTAGTAAAAGGGAAAAAAGGATTGAAAGACATACATAGCAGCACTACATTAACTACTGTAGTCTCTAATAAATTAAAGGTGTGGCTATAATGATACAACCTTATAAAAGAAGCTTGCATTGAGATTTGACATAAGGTAGGAAGCCATCAAGATTATGTTTTAGCTTACTGCTTTGATTTATATTGTTAAAAATACCCACTAAGCCTTTAAAAGATGTTGTGTCGTTGTATATTTTCTAAGATTTGTCATGTGATTTAAAAAATAGTTATACATAACTGCTTTTATTTTTCTTAGAATATGAATAGGATAAAATATTATTTGAATAAGTAATTCTTAAATAAATGAAGGCCGCGATCGTTTAAATGTTTGATATCTATAGCATTTGAAAGTATTTAGCAAGCATAAAATAAAAGTATATTTTAATATTGACGTGTGTTTATTCACTCAAGTTTTTTTCAGTAAAAATTAGATAAAAATAGTAATTTATAATTGTTATGTGTCTAGAAGAATTAGTGCTATGAATTGTAAAACCTAGATTCATTCTTTACGGTAATTACAATAAAATATATTTTGTTTACTGGATAGGTGAAAAGTGTAGTAGTGAAAGTTTGTGTGATGTGCACTTAGTTTTTAATTGCTTTATTGTTGTTACAAGAGGATGTTGTATGATTATATAATATGTTGCTTGGTAATGATCTTCTATTTGTACTCAAAGAGGCTTCACACTCTTGATAAGTCAGGCTAAGAAGATATAATGCTTCTCTAAGTGGAGTATGCAACGCTCCTTGATTGTTATGAGAAGGACTTGTGTTGTCTTCACAAGTATTATCAAGTATACGTAATGCCTGTTCAGGAGTTATCTCTTCTTGATCGTCAGTAGTACTTGTGTTGTCTTGACAAGCATCATCAAGTAGACGTAATACGTATTCAGTAGTTAATGTTACTGGTCGACTTTGAGTTGTAGGGTGTTGATGTACAGTTCCTTCTTCGAGAGCTCTATCTTGCCGTCTTCGTGTGTGGACATTTTGGGTAGATCTGGATCTATTACGTAATGTATTACAATGACAATAACATATTCCAATGACAAGTAACAAAACTGCGAAGCACATAATAAATATCTGGATAAATTGCTGAGTGTCAATACTTTGTGGTGCAGTTGTATTATTGGTTATTATAAAATTGGAACTACTTGTTGTACTGTTAAATGGGTTAGTAGTGATTGTTGTAGTGCTGCTACTATTTGCTGTATTACTGATCATATCTCTTGTAGTAGTCAACACAGATGTAATAGTACTGCTTGGTTCTGTTGTAGGACTTGTGGGGTAAGTGTTATTTGTCTGTGTAGATAAATTAGTAGTATTTGTTGTGTTATATATGAATTGTGTTGTAGTATTAGCTACGGACTGTAGTAGTGAACTTATAGTGTCTACTGCAGTACTTATAGCATTGCTGAGCGTGGAATTTGCTCTACTTGTTGTGTCTAGTATAGTACTTATTATAGAATTAGTAGTCTCTGTTGTAAATTGACTACTACTTGTTGTTAAATTTGTTGTATCGTTAGGCATAGCTTTTACTGTATTTGAGTTGACTTAGTATTTTTATAATGAAAGGTAAGTTATGCTTCGTGATTATGAACATTTGATTAATCAAAACTAACCAAATACGGAATATACTTGCCTGATTTGTATGAAAATACCTACCTAATGGTAAATTAATTTACTTGTTTAGTCAATTCTTTGTTATTTTAATGTAGATGAGTTGGTTGTATGGTAAGATTTATATTAAATGATAGTCTATGTTCGTAATCTTGTATTAAAGAAAAGTTATAAAAGTAATTCTTTATAATTAAAAGAATCTTACAATATTGTAGTAAGTTATTTTAATGAGTCGTTCTATAGTTCTAACAGAAGAATTAATAAAGAAAATTTTTTATAATACCTTAGGAAATAAAGTTAGCCTACAAAATACATATATGATAAATCAATAACAAAGGTTTTATAATGTGGATCAAGATAGGCTTTATCCTTTAACCCATCCAAATAACGATTCTTGTTAAAACTTGTGATTCTAATATACAGGAATCTTCTCCTATATCTCTTCTATGGAAGGAATATTGATGACATGTATGGTGCTAATGGCATAAAATTGTAAATTCGGAAAATGTTTTTGGTAAGTAATATACTGCATTTTATAGTAATATGCATAGCAATTTATATGTATCTAATATGCTATTTACACAACTAAATATATGGAGGTAATGTCTAATTTATAATTTTATGTGCATGTAAAAAATCTTTATATAAAGTGCCATTCTTAAAATAGCACAAGTCTTATGACTAGTTGTGAAGTGACTTTAAAAATCTATAGTGAGTGTCATGATTATATCCTTCTAGAGCTAACCGCACTATGTTCTGCATCTACATCTATTAATTGCATAAATTCATTTTGGTGTAGATTTAGCTCATAGAATGATCATGTATGTAAAATCTATAAAACTATGACTTAGCGTAAGTATTAGAAGTGTACCGCGGATTATTTGAATTGTCCTTCTCTATTACTACATGCTTGGTGATACATGGTGATCACTAGTGTCTATAAAGAATATCATAACTATCACTACTGGTATTACCTGTCGTTATTGTAGTAGTGATGTTTATATAATTATTTATTTTGTGTACTCTAAAACTTATGTATAAAACTTAACCTTATATTTGACTTGTAGTTATACGAATTAACAAGTTAAATTCAACATATAAGTGTTAAAATACTTAATTAACATTATGTAGAGAATAGTTTTTGTTAAATCTACAGGTCATCTGTATTGATTTAGAAGTACAATTCAGGAAAAAAAGTTAACAAGTAAGCATATGAACCTGACATCACCATAACATGTAATGAAAGACATTAATTTTTATGTGTTTTTAATTTGGTATTCCTCTAAAGAAGCTTAATGCTGTATTAACACATCTATCCACCGTTATTATAGACTTTCTGGTAGGTGGTTGTTCTTGATCTACTTCACTTTGTTCTATAACACGTGGCATACGACCTGCTCTAATGTCTATATATTCTTGACATCGTATAGATATTGGTAAGTAGTTGTAACGATCAATGGCAAAGAATTGTTGTGTACCTTCGCTAGATGGATCATATGTGCTTATACCGTTTTGATCTTGGTTTCTTTCTCTCTTTTTCTTGTTTTTATACATTTTATAGCATATTATTGCTAGTAGTACTAGTGTTCCTATGCACAATAGTAATAATGCCGCAGTGCGGTACATTGACTCATCTTTTGGGATAATGTTGTTAGTAGTGTTGTTAGTAACAGGTATACTTGCTGTTGCATTAATGGAACTGCTAGTGGATACATTGAGTGATGTTGGCATTTTCTTCCTAATATAAATTATATAAATTTTAAAGATAGTGTAACTAATACACGCACTACAAACACAAATAACTTAACATACTTAACACTTTAAGTAATACACTCAAGAATAGAAAGGGACTTGTTCTATGTATAGTAGAACCTGTTGTGGTGCACATATTACCTTATTCTTAGCAAAAGCAAGCAGAACATAACAAATGCTATTCAACATTATTGCTATAGTAAATAGCCTTACTTAAGATTAAGTTATACACTCCATTAATTATAAATAAAAATCTCTTAAAGTACAACTTTTTTGTTTTTGTATAAATTGATTTATTGCTTGCTTTTTATAAAATATTGTTGTTGGTAGTATATTATTATTGACTTATGAAGACTGTATTAAGTTTTAGCATGTTCTTTATAACTTTAGCAATAAACTTTATGCTTATGACTTTATAAATTACTATGGATATAAATTATGTTGTAGTACTGGTTACTTTGTGTAATAGTGAGCTTATAGTCTGCTGCAGTAACTTGTAGAATTGATGATTATTAAGAAGATACTTGCAACTACTTGCTGTTTAGTATAGTGCTTATTGTAGCTAATACTCTGTGCTGTAGATTGACTGCTATGTCTTATAACTTACTAAGGTATTCTGTATTATTTATAACACCTGTAACAGTGATGTTATGGTTGAAGTAGTAATATTCATGCTACCTATAATAATATCATTATATAAAGCCATTCTTAAGATAGGACATAGTCTTTGGCTATGTTGTGAAGTGACTTTAAAATCTATACGTTTTCAGTAGGTGTTATGGCTGTATTCCTCTAGAGCTAATCGTACTGTATCTACGTTTATTAATTATATAAATTCATTTTTGGTATGGATTTGGCTCATAAAATGAGTCATATAGTGTAAAAAAATTATGATTATAGCGTAAGTATTGAAGTATGTTGTTTGAATTGCTCCTCTCTGTTCCTACATGCTTGATAATACATGGTGATTACTAAAGTAATATAGTGAGAAAAATAGTATTGTTACAAGTAGTGTTTATGCAGAATGTCATCTATTACTGGTGGTATTACTTGCCATTGTTGTAGTAGTGATGTTTCTCTGGTTATTCATCTTGTGTGCCCTAAGACTTATGTATAAAGCTTAACTTTATATTTGACCTGTAGTTGTACAAATTAACAAGTTAAAATCAGTATATAAGTATTAAAATGTTTAATTATCTTATGTAGATAATAGTTTTTGTTAAATCTACAGGTCATCTATATTGCTTTGGAAGCACAATTCAGAGAAAAAAGTTACAAATAAGTGTGAACTCGACATCACCATAACATGTGATGAAAGACATTAGTTTTTATATTGTGATATGTTACATGTACTATTAGTAGACTGTACTTCTGCGCTAGTAATAATGATATCAGGTTTATTTTGAGCTGCTTGATCACTTGCTTCCAGAAGCTTTTCTTGTTCTGTAGTAGGTGAAGGATGATCTGATGTCTCATTTACATATTGTATATGTTGGGATAGTACTCTAGGTCTGTCAGGGGTAGGATTTTTGAGGGATAGAGTAGACTTGCGAGCACGCGATACCTTATCCTCGTTCTTCTGTTGACACCTTACATAGACTATTGATCCTGCGTGCAGTAGTATTGCTAGTATGACACATATACCTAATAAGTACATTAGGGGAATGGGGAAGTGCTGGGGGGGGGGGGTATCTTCAATCATTGTCAGATTGAAGTCAAATGTATCTGCTGTTGGACTTGTGAGATTACTACTAGATAAATTGAATGATGTTGGCATTTTCTTCCTAATATAAATTATATAAATTTTAAAGATAGTGTAACTAATACACGCACTACAAACACAAATAACTTAACATACTTAACACTTTAAGTAATACACTCAAGAATAGAAAGGGACTTGTTCTATGTATAGTAGAACCTGTTGTGGTGCACATATTACCTTATTCTTAGCAAAAGCAAGCAGAACATAACAAATGCTATTCAACATTATTGCTATAGTAAATAGCCTTACTTAAGATTAAGTTATACACTCCATTAATTATAAATAAAAATCTCTTAAAGTACAACTTTTTTGTTTTTGTATAAATTGATTTATTGCTTGCTTTTTATAAAATATTGTTGTTGGTAGTATATTATTATTGACTTATGAAGACTGTATTAAGTTTTAGCATGTTCTTTATAACTTTAGCAATAAACTTTATGCTTATGACTTTATAAATTACTATGGATATAAATTATGTTGTAGTACTGGTTACTTTGTGTAATAGTGAGCTTATAGTCTGCTGCAGTAACTTGTAGAATTGATGATTATTAAGAAGATACTTGCAACTACTTGCTGTTTAGTATAGTGCTTATTGTAGCTAATACTCTGTGCTGTAGATTGACTGCTATGTCTTATAACTTACTAAGGTATTCTGTATTATTTATAACACCTGTAACAGTGATGTTATGGTTGAAGTAGTAATATTCATGCTACCTATAATAATATCATTATATAAAGCCATTCTTAAGATAGGACATAGTCTTTGGCTATGTTGTGAAGTGACTTTAAAATCTATACGTTTTCAGTAGGTGTTATGGCTGTATTCCTCTAGAGCTAATCGTACTGTATCTACGTTTATTAATTATATAAATTCATTTTTGGTATGGATTTGGCTCATAAAATGAGTCATATAGTGTAAAAAAATTATGATTATAGCGTAAGTATTGAAGTATGTTGTTTGAATTGCTCCTCTCTGTTCCTACATGCTTGATAATACATGGTGATTACTAAAGTAATATAGTGAGAAAAATAGTATTGTTACAAGTAGTGTTTATGCAGAATGTCATCTATTACTGGTGGTATTACTTGCCATTGTTGTAGTAGTGATGTTTCTCTGGTTATTCATCTTGTGTGCCCTAAGACTTATGTATAAAGCTTAACTTTATATTTGACCTGTAGTTGTACAAATTAACAAGTTAAAATCAGTATATAAGTATTAAAATGTTTAATTAATCTTATGTAGATAATAGTTTTTGTTAAATCTACAGGTCATCTATATTGCTTTGGAAGCACAATTCAGAGAAAAAAGTTACAAATAAGTGTGAACTCGACATCACCATAACATGTGATTAGCTATATTAGTTTTTATGTTTTTTAATTTAATATTATTCTAAAGTTTTATGTGCGCCATTAGTATGTATAATCACCACGTCACTAATGGTACTAGGTATACTATTTTGAATTGCTGGATTATTTTCTTCCATAGTCTCTTCTTCTGCTTCTTCTTCTTCTATAACACGTGAAAGACGATATTTGCTCATATCTACATATTGTTCACATCGCATAGGTATTGGAAGGCCGTTGTCATCCAAGAATCTTCTGTGGTTTAAGCTGCATTCACACGATGTTCTTGTGCGAGTTTCAGTCTTTTTTTTGTTTGAGAATAGTTTATATAATACTATTATTATCAACAGTAGTCCCACAAAACATAACAAGGCTTGCGGGAGATTTTGTTCAAGTATTGTTGTATCAATGGGATTACTAGTAGGTGTACTGGCGGTAGATGTTGTTATGTTAGATGTATTGGATGATGTTGGCATTTCTTATATAAATTTTAGTATAGCATAATATATGCACTATAAACACAGAGAGCTTAATATATACTTAACGCTTTAGGATACATCAAAAACAATGAAAATTTACCATATATGTAACCTGGTAGCACTTGTTAGCCTTATTTCTAGTACAGCAAATGGGACATAACAAATGCTACCTAACATTATTGCTATTTATAATAAGTATGCTTACTTAGATTAATCTTAAAACCTATGTCAATTATAAATGAGTGTTTTTTCAAAGTAAAACTTTTTTTGTTTTTATATAAATTGATTTTTTATTAAATGTTATGTCTGGTAGTATATTATTACTTGATTTATGAAGACTATACTGAGTTTTAGCATATTCTTTGTAATTTTAGCAGTGAACTTTATGCTTATGATCTTATAAATTACTATGAATATAAATTATGTTGTAGCTCATTGGTGAAGTATGTCTTATTTGATTTCTAGCTGTTGTTTCTATTATAGCTAGAATACAAGATTCTTACATAAGATTTAGGCATTGATTTTCTGTTTAGCTGTGCATATACTTTTTGTGATAGTATTTATAGACTGATACTGTTATTAATATCAATGGTTTAGTGCCAAGGTATATATCTTCCTGTTATCCTATTTCAATTGTTGAAGTACTTATTGTAGTATTAATCATACCTCATTTGTATGTATTTAGCATATCATACAATAAGGGATTTTGTTATGCTCGGGTGTATTAATTATGTTTTTTTGTAACATTAAATAAATAATATGAGTTTTCAACATGTTTTGATATAACAATATAGAGTTGTGGTATGTTGTTGAGTATAGGTTTTTAGTATTATTTGTTGTAGTACTTTGGGTATTGGAATTATTGCATATTCTATGATGTAGCTTATAACCAGGCTGAAATTTTTGATTCCTATATAGATGGGTAAATCAGTGTTATTTACATTATTTATTGTGCATAATGTTTAGCTGTCTGTAATTTATTATAAATATATATCTATTACGGGGTTTTAATGCTCTTGTAGTATAAAAAGTATTTCTTTAAGAAAAGACTTAACTTACATTTGTTAGATCAGTGAGATATTTTATATTGGTTATGATCAGTGTTGTAATTATCATGTCATGTATTAGAAGGTAAATTATTGTCAATTGTTATATCAAGTCTATGAAATTTTTCTATAATGGTATTTAATGTTTTTCACGTATAAAAGGCATTACTGGATATTATGTCCATCTATAATTGTAAGTATTAGTAGTCTGACATATTTTGAGTGAGTATATAAAATAGTTATATTGTTAAAATATTTTTCGTGTAATTTAAAGAATAGTTAAGCCAGTTATGCTCAGATTGCCTAATTAAAATAAATTTACTGATAAAACTTTTGAAAGGGGAGAGCATGTTTTTTTGATTATATAGGTGATTATACTTGTTTTCAGTGTTGATGCAGTGAATGTTAGGTGCTATTCTTGAAATTGAGGTTATTTTGTATATGTTACATGAAAAGTGAACTGAATAAAGTTGTTATTTATACTGATGGGGCATGTTCTGGTAACCCTGGTCCTGGAGGATGGGCAGCAGTTTTATTGTTTGGTGAAAATGAAAAAATAATCTGTGGGAATAATTCTAGTACCACCAATAATAGGATGGAGCTCACAGCAGTTATTGAAGCTTTAAAATTGTTAAAAGTAGTATATGATGTTGATTTATATACTGATAGTGTGTATGTTAAGGATGGTATTACGTTATGGATCAAAAAATGGAAGATTAATGGGTGGAAAACTGCTAGTAAAATGCCGGTGAAAAATTTGGAGTTGTGGTTGGAATTAGATAGTCTTGCGAGTTTTCATAAAGTTACGTGGTATTGGGTTAAAGCTCATGCAGGGAATTTGTATAATCAAAAAGCAGATATGCTCGCGCGTAGTCAGATTGTTGGGTGAGTTTTTGTTATGTTCTTATATTTACATTCTAAAGTATTAGATCGATTTAGTAGGTAAATGTATCTTGTAAATGGTATTGTGGATAATACTGCTGTATATTAATTTAGTGCTCATTATGCTAAAAAAAAAAATTATAAAATTATTCTTTGTACTGATAATACCTGTAATGTGTAGTGTATCTTACTTGTATATTCATGATAAAAATGTTATAGAGATTAATGCAAAATTTTTAAATTTTTATATAAAGCATAAACTTACTACAATTTTTCCTGATTCAGAGATAGATATAGGTAGTACTACATTAGCTTGGCAGAATAAGAGTGAAAATTTTGTTTTGTCGTCACGGGATCTTACGATTAAAAGTGCCAAACTTGGAGTAACTATCACAATACCTAAATTCTTGTTATATTCTAGAGTTGGAATATTGTTTTTATGGGGAAATTGTGATTTTTCTTATATTGATATTCCTAAAGTCCATGTTAAATTCTATAACATCCAAAAAAAGTTTGAAATAAGCTCTGTAAAAAGTTCTGTACAAATCCTCAAGGATATAATCTTGAAAGCAATAAAGTTGGATATGGCGGTGTTTATTAGGAATGCTGTTATTGCTAAAAGTGGTAAAGAGGATTTAGTGATAAAACAACTTAATGTTAAAGTGGATAGGGGATATGACAAAAATACGATTGATTTCAATGTGGAGAATGACAATTCTTTTATCAGTATGACAGTGCATGAACATTATAAAGGTATAATGTCCTTTGAGATATCGTATGGTAATTTTAGTACTAAGATATTGGGATATTTAGGTAGTTTAAATGAGCAACTTCCACTATATGAGAATTTGAATTTTAGTGGTGATGTTATTCTGAGAGTTAATGAGTATGGTGAGATTACATATAGTGATATAAATGTTCAAAGCATTAAAGGGGGTATCCCTTGCGTTTCTTCTCATAAATGCTACATCCATGATTTTAGAACGAGATTGGTATATCAAAATGATGTTCTGTCCGTGAAAAATTTTTCTTTGTTATTAGATCAAAGTAAAATAGTTGCAACAGGGGCAGTTGACAATGAAAATGTAAACTTAAATTTTAACATTGATGTTATATCACCAAGAACGCTGTGTAATTATTGGGTTGTTAATTTATATCCTGATTTAAATCATTGGTATTGTACTAATGTTATAGAAGGAAAAATGAGTGATATTAGACTTCAAATCAAAGGGAAACGTGATGAGATTTTCGTTCATGATGATCTGTCAAGTTATAATGTTAGTGCAGATATAGAAAATGTTTCAATAAAATTTAATGATAATTTTGATCCAGTACGTATAGTACATGGTAAATTGTATTTACGTGATAATCAATTTTTTATTACTTCTGATAACTCAGATTTTAAAGGCATGATTGTTCAAGGTGTGGTATTAAAAATAGAAAATTTAAAAAATGTAAATGCGGTAATGAGTATTAGTGGTAGTTCTGTAGGTAGTATAAAACAGTTATATGGAGCAGTGAATAAGGAACAATTTATACCACTAGATGATAACAAAATTTTTGGTGATTGTCATACTAGCTTTGATTTTAAGATATTTAATTTGCTAAATGATAATGTTGTAGATTATGAATCTTATATACATACGCAGATTAAATCTTTTAAAGCTGATGGTGTTTTAGATACTTTTGATGTCTATGATGCAAATGTTGACATTACGTTGCATGGTAACGATGTGAAAATAGATACTCAGGGTTATATGAATGGTTATCCTATGTTTTTAAAAGTGGACAGAAATTTACGGGATAATTATAAGTTTCACTATGAATTTGCAGGGTATATTTCAACTAAAAATGTGAAGAAGTTAGAAATTTTTAGGTGTGAAAATTGTTCAGGGGTAATGAAATCAAATTTACAATGGGATATTAATGGCAATAATACAATTATTGCAGGAGATGTTGACATTTCTCAATTGAAACTCCATATCAATGGGTTGCCAAATAATAGTTTTGATGGTCTAGTGAAATTCTCTGCTTCATTTAAGGACAAAAATGAGGTCCAGATAGATAATGCATCTATAATTGGTGAAGGTGTAGATATAGAATTGAATGGTAAAGTAGGCACTAATGTAGAATTATTGTTAAATAAGATAAGGTTAAAAAATACAGATATTGAAGCTGAATTGAAACGAGATAGTGATTCTATTACAGTAAAAATATTTGGTAAATCTTTGGATTTAAGCACTATTGATTTCTTTGAGGTAATGAAAGGGCAGTCTCAGATTAAGCAAACTAGGGTTGATGTTAATGTAGACCGCGTTATAATGAAAAATAATGTTGTGACTAGTAATATAGACTTTAAGTTAGATTGTTATGGTAATGTTTGTCCTAATGTTAAGTTAACAGGAAGTTTTTTAGATAATAGTAATTTTAATGTGGATTATGGCCCTATTGGGCTAGAGATAAGTACTAATAATGCAGGAGAACTTCTTCGGGCAATGGATATTTTGAAAGTTGTAAATAAAGGAAATTTATCTTTCTATATGTATCCAGTAAAAACTAGTGAAGTAACTTCTGGTATGTTTTCATTAACAAATTTTCATATTGTCAATGCTTCTATTTTGGCTCAAATATTAACATTATCTTCACTGAAAGGGGTTGTTAATACGTTAAATGGTAAAGGAATATACTTTAATACATTGAATGTACCATTTACTTATCAAGATGATTTAATAAATATAAATGAGTCTTGGGCAGAAGGTTCTGAATTAGGTATTAGTTTAGGCGGAGAGGTTGATCTCAGTATGAAAATGTTTAATATAAAAGGACAAATAATTCCTGCATATGTAATTAATAAAATCATATGGCAAACTCCAATTATCGGTAAATTGTTAACCGGAGGACAGAGTCGTGGTGTTATTGCCATAGACTATAAAGTAAAAGGTACAGATAAAGATCATGATTTATCAGTTAATTTAATGTCTATTTTAACACCTAATTTATTAAAAAGAGTGTTGAAAGTATTTGATAGTAAGTTAATAAAGAAAGAGCATGTAAAGAAAAAATCTAATAAAGTAGATGAAAATCAAGTAAGCATGGTATCGTGAAGCCTGTTAAGATCCATATAATTGATGGTAGATTTTGCTTGAAGTGAAAGAATGTTAATCTAGTGTTTCCTGTACATAAATTAGAGATTTCTGCATGCAATCTCATTTGCTTTAATGCTGTGGTAATCAACAATAAGTAATGCAAATAAAACCGAAGTTCAAATTCTTTAAAATGTTATCTATCTTGGGTCAACTATAATAATTATTAACATCTCTATAGATACGTTTAGTTGATTATATACTGAACTGCTGTTGCAGGAATTTTAATATATTATATAGTCTTAAAATTGTTAGATTTATAATAGTAGCAATTAATACTATAAGAGTATTGGTCGTAATAATTTTATGGATGCAAGGGATTTGTAAAATTGATTTATCTATTTTTCCGTATATTAAGTATAATTTTTAGGATATTTAGTAATAAATTTATAAAAATCAATTAAATGTAAGTAGAAAATAAAATTGACTATTGTAGTAGCTACTATTGATCGTAATTAATTTATGATATTAGGAATTTGTATATTGCATCTTTTTGTGCCTAATATATAATTTATTACATCTGTGGTTGTTGTTTTTTAGTTACTAGCTAATAAAAAGGGAATTTAATGAGTGAGGGCTCTGCTGCTAAAGTTAAGTATTCTAGGGTTTTACTGAAAGTATCTGGTGAAGCATTAATGGGAGAGAAAGGCTTTGGGTGTGATATGGAAGTTCTGAATAAGTTATCTCATGATCTCAAAGAAGTGCATAGCTTTGGAGTACAGCTATGTCTGGTTGTAGGTGGTGGTAATATATTCCGTGGTGCATCAGCTTCAGCATCTTTTGGATTTGAAAGAGCTAGTAATGATTATATAGGAATGCTAGCTACTATGATGAATGCTTTGTCTTTACAAAATGCTTTGGAGAAGGTGAATGTGCAATCTAGGGTTTTATCAGCAATTCCTATTACTGCTGTATGTGAGACATATATTAGAAGACGTGCTATACGTCATCTAGAGAAAGGAAGAGTGGTCATATGTGCTGCTGGAGTGGGTAGCCCATTCTTTACTACAGATACTGCAGCTGCATTGCGTGGTATAGAGATGGGTTGTAATGCTATATTTAAAGGTACACAGGTTGATGGAGTGTATTCAGCTGATCCTAAAAAAATTGCTGATGCAGTAAGGTATGACAAAATTTCTTATCGTGATTTATTATCGTTAGATCTGAAAATTATGGATGTTGCTGCTGTGTCTTTGGCTCGAGAACATTCAGTACCTATCATTGTGTTTAATCTAGGTAAGCGTGGTAGTTTTGCGGATATAATCCGTGGAAACGGTTTGTATACAACAATATGTAATTGAATAAAAATATTGGGATGAGTAAATGATAAGCGAAGTAAAACAAGATGCTAAAAATAGGATGGAAAAGACTTTATCTGTATATTTAAGTGATATTGATGGTATTAGAACTGGGAGAGCAAGAACTTCAGTTTTGGATGGAATTGTTGTTGAAACTTATGGAGGGCGTGTAAAGTTAAATACTATATCAAGTATATCTGTGTCTGATAATAAAACATTGATGATTAAGGTATGGGATTCTAATAATATGGGAGCTATAAAGACTGCAATTATGAATTCAAATCTCGGATTTGGTTTTTCTTGTGAAGCAACAACAATTCGTTTAACTATTCCAGATATGACACAGGATATGAGAAAAAACCTAGTTAAGTTGTTAAGTAAGATTTCTGAAGATTGTAGAGTTTCTGTTCGGAATATACGTAGAGATATTATGGATAAGTTAAAGGTAATGCAAGATAATAAAGAGATTTCTGAAGACAATTTACGTGTAGCTGGGGTAGAAATACAAAAGATTACAGATGATGCTATGAAAAAAATAAATGATGCTTTTACCTCAAAAGAGAAAGAATTGTTACATGTTTAACTCTGATTGTAATTTTCAAAAGCATCTTTTATTACTAACAATTTATTCTATGTGTAGTTAATAGCAGCTTATTGTTTAATTTTTACAATAATGCACCTGATGATGCATACATAACTTCAGACGAAAAAAATCCATGTTTCACACTTTAATAAGTCCTGATGTGATTTATATATGTAGTTCTTACTATACTTAAGTTCCTTCATAACGCCTTTCTATTTTAAGAAGATAGGGTATAGTTTATGTTGCTGATGAGTTCTTTATTTACATATTTATTTTGTGTATAAAAAACTGTATAATTGTACTTTGTGTAGTGAGTAAGGTGTGTGCTTCTAAAATTGATATGTTAGTGATGTAAGGTTTATCTAATGTTATATAAAAATGGTGTATTTGATAATTTTTACATATAAATGCAATATCCTAATATTAATCTGAGTCACATGTATTGCATGAAAGGTAAATAAAATGTGTTTTGATTTTTTATAATTTTAGTTAACATTGTGCTGAGTTATATTTATAGTATAATTAATTACTTTATATTAAAAAGTATCTTGGTTTAACAATATTTGGTTGGAACAATGGTAAGTGGTAGTTTGTTTGTAAGGTCATTGTCTTCTGTATTCATTTGTGCTGTTGTATCCTTGTCCTTGTATTTTGGAGAAATTACCTTTTATATTTTGTGTTTCTTTCTTGCTGTGGTTTCTTCTGTTGAATTGTTGAATATTATGCAGTGTAGGAGGTTATATTATGTTCCTGCGTTTTTTATTGTAGTAATGCCTTATGCATCTTTAGTATATATTTATAACTTATTGAATGGAGAAATAATCCTGATATGGTTAATTAGTGTTGTTTGGGGAACGGATATGGCTGCATACTTTGTTGGTAAGAATATCGGTGAGAAAAAGATAATCCCTATGATTAGCCCTAATAAGACATGGGCAGGATTGTTTGGAGGTGTAGCTGCTGGGGCATTTGTTAGTGTTATTGTATCAATAATTTTTGGGATATTTTTTGTATTTCATGCATTTATTGCAGGTATTCTTATAGCAGTTGTTGCTCAAATTGGTGATATTACAGAATCTTGCATAAAACGCTTATGTAAAGTTAAGGATAGTGGAACTCTCATTCCTGGACATGGGGGTATTCTTGATCGCATGGATAGTTTTATTTTTACTGCACCACTAGTTGCTTATTATGTTCAAAAGTTCTCTAGATTTTTTCTAACATAACAAATAATAGAAAGTTGTTTTAATCTATTTATTTATTTTAGGTTTTTAGCCTAATTTTTCTAATCAAAGTGGTTAGTATTACAGCCTTATATATCAAAATGTAGCAACTTATTATTTATTTTCTATGTGTACTGTTATTTTACGTAATAAATTTAATTTATTTAGTTAATAGTTAAAAATATCAAGAGATTCTATAAATTAATCGCCTGATTCTAAATTTATTTAGAAAGTTATTGTTAAGTACTACATTATCTTTATGTATAATTAAGGTTAATTGTAAATTATTGATGAAAAATGGTGATTGTTCTTTAAGAGATTTCTTGTTGGTGGCATCTGCTGTTGATATGGTAAGGTTATTTTCTAAAATAGTGAATAACCGTGTTGCTTGTAAAATCACGGAGGTGTATCTCTGTACTTGGAATATCTTCAATGTATCTATGGGTTCTTTATTAAGTATTGACAATATATCTACTAATAGGGAGTGTAATAAATTGTTGTTAATATAAAAAAGATATTAATTTGTTGTATTATTGGGTATGTTAGTGGATTGTAGTACCCTATTATTTTGATATTTGTAGATTTTTCATATCTTGCTTAGGTGTTTTACTTTATAAGTATTTGACTTGTAGTTAATGCTTCTGTCTTACTATTGAAGATTGAGTTAGCATTTTTTACTTGAAAAAAATTGTTCATTTAATCAATGATTAGCAATTTTCTGGTTACGTAAAGTTCATAAAAGAAATGTAGATATCTTTGTAAGAGGTTGTAATTAATATAAGTGGTTTGTATTTTTTAGTATTTAATAAATAACACTGACTAGTAATTTATTCTCTATTTGTGTTTTATATGTTGATTAATAATAATGGTATGTGTGACGTTATGCTTATCGTTTTTAGATAATCTGGATTTATAATTGTAGCCTTTTCTGGAGTAGATAGAGTATTGATTTTTAGGGATGCTTAAACAACTGGCACTTTTAAGTTAAGTTAATGGATGTTAGTGCTAAGTGTTGAGGATAATGTGAATCTCTCGAAAAGATTGAACTATAAGTTGTATAATTTATGTAATGTAACTATAGTGTCAGTGCTATTTTAGTAGAGGGTAGATAAAGGAAATGTCTTATAAAATATGATATAAAGATAGTTAATATTGATATATTATTTTTCTGTGTATTTTATTGGATGATGATAAATATGAAAAATAATATTTTATCGATTTTATATTTGTTGATTTGATTGTACTCTTTTTTATACAAAAAATAAATCAGTTTTTCTATTTTATGTAAAAGACTGTTTATTGAAACAGTAAGGTGAGTATTAGTCAAAATGAATTAAATAATGTATAAAGGGGACTAAAATGTACTGGTGGTCTAAGCATAAGGTTTCCTTATACAGCGGTTTATTCTGAATAAATGAAGGTAATATATTGAAGGAATATATGATGATGTTAGGTAGTTGATTGTGATTTGAAGTGTATTGTAGGTTATATCCTATAGTTGAGAAGATGTTTGAAGTTGCAATTATCTATTATTGTGTATGATTTGATTATTAGTTTTATAGTAGTATTGAGAAATTGAAAAGAGTAGGGTGTTTTTGGAAAGATTATATAGAGATAGTTCTTCTTTCATAAAATTTAAAGTAGAGAAATTCTATACTTAAGTGAATTCGACGTCTCATAATTGAGGGGTCATTTTGTGACTCAAGGAAATTTGCTGAAAAAAGATTCTTAGAATTGATTATCTAACTTCTATAGGAATGTTTATGATTTTATACTCTGGTGTGGGAGTTACTCTGCATTATATGGTTTTATTGTCAAAATTTGATGTGTACTAGTTAATATCAAAAAGTTTAGTGCGTTTTCAGACTTAGGAATTACATAGTTATTCTATGAATGGATCCACAAATTTAAGTGTATATATTTAATCTTAAGCATGTGTAGTTTTTATGAAAAAAATAAAATTTTAGAGGAAGAGATTTATAAAAATATCAATATATTTACATAACTTGCTCATCTTTTTTGATTATTGTTGGTAAGCACATCGGTAGTTAATGTTTGAAAATTAAGGAGTATCATTACTGTATTTTATCACTTATGCAGTATGGTTTTTGTGATTTTTAAATATTCTTAATTAGATCTTTTTATTACTAATGGTGGTTGTTGTAGTGTATGTCTAGTACTGAAGTAAAAAAAAGTGAATTATTGTATGAGTCTAGTAGGATGTAGTATTAATATTGTCAATATAGTGTATAAAAACATCAGGACCGTATTCATTTACAATAAATGATGTTATTGGTCGCCAGACTGTAGCACTTAATTAATCAAGTCAATGATGTATATGACTGGTATTCTAGGGTAATGTTGCTAAGTATAGTAACTTGTTGTGTAATAATTTCTGTAACGAGGTGTTGTTTATTAATTTTTGTTTAACATTATTAGTTAATATATTAACTGTATTTTCATTTAGCATAGTTATTAGTGATTGTGGTGCATAAGTTTTATTTTATTAACTTATGAGTTTGTATCATGAAATATGAAATTTGGTTATCTATAGTTATAGTTAGTACTTTGATATCTATTGTTCTTGCTTTAATATTGTGTAATGTGCTGAGGATGTATAGAAATTCTAAAAGGGGACTAGATAAAGTTAATACGTTATCTAAGTGTATGCCTGGTATTTCTAATCGTGGTTTGCATAATTCTATTGTTTGTAATTTAAAGAGGAAGTTAGAAAAGCAGTTAAAAGATGTTTGTAATACAAGTGGGGTTGAGTCTATAGAAGTTGAATCTGCTCAATATGGTGTTGTGATGCTTAAGGTTGGTTTTGATTATGTACAAAATCGAATCTCTGATTTGATAGATAGAGTTCTGAGTAATGATGATATTTATAAGAAAATATTACTGTTACAGAATATTATTTCTCAATCTAAAGAATCAATATTTGTGTCTAATGAATACAAACACACTTTAGTAAAATGTGAATTACAAAATATGCCATACATACGTGTTTTATTAGGGAATGTTTTTAATTTAATAAAGGATATGGAAGTAGATCAAGTTGATTTTATGAAGGTATATCATGTAAAATTAGACTACGGTTTGGCTTTTATTACTAAAGGGCTTAGCTTTGTTATGAAGGATATTAGAGTACTAGATGGATTTTATAGTGATGCTGAGCTATATGGGGATGGATTTTTTTATGATGAAGATTATATTACGTTTTCTGCTATATCTTTAAGTGATGTTGAAAGCTATACGTATGAAAATGTAGATTTTGTATGTTAATCAGTAATGGAATGTTAACTTCTTTTAAGAATTATTAATATGATTAGACTGTCTTGGTGGATTTGATAGTCATAATTAATGTAAGGATTTTAATATTATTACTCATTATTTTTATAATAAGGTATTATAATTTAGAAGGAGCTAGGTAGGGTATATTTAATCAAATTATTATAGTTAATTAAGAATGACTTATGTAGTAGATTGCTGTATGGTGTTATTTATGTGGTAATTCTTGTGGTTTTTATTGTGAACCATTGTCTATATTGTGATGCAGTAACAAGTTTATGGATAAAGATATTGACTATATTAAGAACGAGTTTAAGATTTAGGTGCAACCAAGCAACAGAAAAGTGCTTTGATGGTATTCACAAGACATAATAAAAGAAAGTTCTTTTTTACATACGATAAGCAGATTTTAATTCTAATATAGGCATGGGAAGTGTTTTGAGATTTATTAACATAACGTGCATATTAAGTTAGTAATAAGAGTGAAAAATAGAGTGAACCAGATTCTAAAAGTTTATTGCTACGATATAAGTCGATTTACAACATTTTACATGAGTAATGGTATGGTAAGTATTCTTATACAAGGATAAACTATTTAATTAAAATAATAAATATTTTAAAATTTTTGTTTTATAAAAATGAAATTCCGGACTTTGTGGTGCATTATTTTTGAATTTTATAGTTGATTACCATTTATTGTGTTATGACAAGCTTTGTAGAAAAGCTGTCTTTCAAGTGCATAGCTTTAGGATTTTCATGTACTACACTCACCTTTGTGCTGAAAGTACATATATGATTATTAACGTTAATCTATGCTGTAATACGGAAGTATGACTTATCTATATATTTTTGTATTCTACTGTGTATAGAGCTGTGCATAATTTTTTTTAATCGTTAGTGATTTAGATTTGTATAAAATGTTATGACCTTATGGCTTTTTCAAATATATTTCTTGTTTTTAAGAAGTTAAAGGAAAAGCTTAGAGATTTTATTACATAAATATCGTATAGAATTTAATAATAAATCTATTAGATAGATATTTTGATGGGATTAAAGTCAGTACATAGATCAACTTCCTAATTGTAGAGAAAGATGTGTTGCTGTGACACATTTTCTAATATAGAGTGCTTGTGTGTACTGAATTCTAATAAAGGTATTAATTACAACACTTGTTGTATTTTATTAAGGATATTATGATTTAATATAAGATTTCTAGTAAAGATTTTATTTTTATTATTAATATATTAAAATATTGAGTTGATTTATTATAAGATCTCGTATGTTGCTTAATATGAGTAAATTTATTAGTAAAAAATCATGTGATGTAAGGTGAAATCTTCTATATATTTGCAGTTGTATACAACTGTTGTTGTAGCTTTAATGGTAATGATAGTATCTTCTATAGTACTTTGTTTGTAGCTTGTGGAAAAAGTTTATCCACCTATTTAGGGGGAAGTGTATACCTATATTTCAGATCAATTGGTGTGTTTGAAAATTTTAGAACCTAATAGTGTGTGTATAAAAGGTGCAGCTTGGTTTATTGGTCGTGCAAAAATGAAAGCGTGTATGATGGATATGTATCAAAATGTTAGAGAATTAAGTATAGATGAGACTAATGACTTAAAAAGGTTAGGAGTGTGGAAAGAGCCAAGTAGTGAAGATGATAAATCTTAGTATGAAATGTAATATGAAATGTTCAGTAGAGCGTGCTGTTAGATATGCTGAATGTAAAGTGGACGATTATTGGTTTATGTTCTTCTAAACGGGAAAGAAGAGTTTTGTGTCGTATCAGGTCAGCTTTTGAAGTTTTTAAAAGTAGTATGCAAGTTATTGAGGAAGAAAACGCAACTACTAACAATAAATGTTTCGAAAATGTACGGGTTAAGAAGCTATCAGCTAGTATCAGGGATAGTGTGTAATATTGTTTTATATGAAGCAGATGTTTTAGTTAAAATAGGTTAATAAATTTAGTATTAGTAATTAATAGAGGAGATTACAATGAGAAATACAAGTGATGTATGGTTTTTGGTATGTATGGCTCTTGAATTAAATGTTCTGATAATTTTTATGTACTGGCAATTGTTTGTGCTGTACGTCGTTCTATTCATGCGTCAAAAGCTCGTGTGGCGGCTAAAGAAGAAGTCCTTGGTGATTTTAGAATAGCACTTGAAGAATCTAGTCCACAATGTGATAAAAATTTATTGCAAGTTACTTATGCAATGAATTGTATGTTAGATCGGTTTCAGGGTTGGAAAGATGCACATCCTAAGTGCCATATTATTGATTATGGAATATATAATATGTGTTGTGCGATTCTGTTATCGCGTGCAATAAATATGTATCAAGATAACAAAAAATTAACTAGTGCTGAAGAGCATCAGTTAGAAAAGTTAGGAATATTGAGGGAAACAAGTAATAAATGTACTGAAAATGTTATTAGATATGATATATCTCAATTAGTAAAACATGCCAGTGATTGTTTTAGATACGTAAATACTACGTCTAAGGAAGGTATTAATACTCTTTATTATATAGAGCAAACATTTAAACTTTTTAAAAGTGGTATGCAGGCTATTGAGAAACAAGAAGCAGCAGGACATGAGCAAGTTAGTATAATGAAAACAAGAACTCCTTTATTGGTGAAAACAGGAGATGACACTCAATTTCCGCAAGTCTATCCGGTAATTTCTAGAGAACTTACTGTGTAGTATTGTTTTATATGAAGCAGGTATTTTAATTAAGATAAATTAATTTTTAGTATTAATACTTAATAAAAGGTGATATAATAAAATGTGAGAATTCCTATTTCTTGATAGTTTTGATAATGACAATTATTGTTTCTATATTGATTGCAGTTATAGTAGTTGCTTGTACTGATAATCTAGATATTAAGAGGGAAAAAAGTTGCCTGGCTGCTAAGAAAAGAGTAGAGGGCATGTTTGGTGCCAAGCTTAAAGAATGTGATCCATTGCATGATAAGAATTTGTTAAAAATTACTTATGCAATGGACTATATGTTAGACCAATTCCAGTGCTGGCAAAGTCTACATCCTGCTAATGATCGTGTTATTATGTGTGGAATACATTTTATTTCTTGTGCAATCATGTTATCACGTACGATAGATATGTATCAAGATGGTGTAAAATTGACTGTAGATCAAGAACGTAAATTAATAGAATGGCGAATATTGAAAAAGCCAGACTTTGATAAATATGATCAAGATGTTATTAGATATGATATACTTAAGTTAGTAAAAGATGGTATTGATTGTGTTAAACATAGAGTAGGAGATTTTTGTAATATCCATAGTAATAAGCAAGATATGAGTATTTGGTATCATATCAAGGCAGCTTTTGAAATTTTTCAGAGTGGTATGGAGGCTATTAAGGAGAAAGAGGAATGGCTTGCTGCAGCTGCAAATAAAGAAGAATTGAAAAATATGCGAATTGAGGAAAACCTCCTCCCGACTGCTGTATCGGATGCAAGGTATTCCCTATAAAAGTGAGTTTAATTATTAGTTTAAAGAAGAAATATTATGAAAAATAAAGCTTGCCTGTCTGTGCTGTTAAGTATTATTGTAATTTTGATGATAACAGATGTTATTTTGATTGTGTATCGTCGAATGAAAATGATAGGTGCTTGTGGAATTAGTTCTCAAGGAATGAGTAATGAATTTTCAGTAAAATTTGAACAATCTGATCAGTTTTATAGGAGAGTTACTAATGTAATGGATAATTTCTACACACAATTAAAGCATTTGAATCGTTTATACCATAATGACACGTATATTGCTTATGGAATGCATTGTGTTACTGGTGCGATAATATTAGCGAGCAAGATAAATATCTATCAAGGTCACTTAAAATTCAGTGAGTATGAGAAATGTCAGTTAACAAAATTGGGAATATTGCAGGAATTAGGTTATAAATGTGATGAAGATATTGTGTGTAATATATATTACTTAATAAAATGTGCTAGTTATGCTATAGATTTAAAAATGTATAGGGTTGAAGGAGAAGTTGGAGGTGTAGAGAGTATCAGGTTAGCATCTAAAATTTTTGAAAGTGGTATGCAGGATATTAAGGTACCAGCAAAAACAACAGATATTACGGTAGGAAAATAGCAAAGTTAAGCCAACAGCTCCTCCATTGATAATAGAGATGGAAAATGGAGTTCAATATCCACGAATTTATCCAACAATTCCTATGGAACTTACTGTATAACATTATTTTATGTAACAGATTTACAAAAAGCACTAGCTTATTGATTCTGGGTTTATGTTAATTATTATTTATTTTTTATCTTGATATTCAGTAGAAAGGTTACATCTGGAATTACAAATCTCCAAAATTTTTCCTTCCCTTTACTTATTCCTATTCTGGGAGTGCATATGTAGTTATCTATATCAATATCTGTTTTACAAATGCAGAAGTTGTTATTTTGTGTAATATCTATATTATTATGTTCTTTTGTTATTTTAAGAATTTTGCATAACTTTCCTGGACCGCTAATTACAGTGTTGGGTTGATTATCAGTAGTAGTACTATTCCTCTAATAAGTACTGCAGCAGGGAACCCTTTTGCTTCAGTTACAACGTTAAGACAGTGGTACATTCCATAAATAAAATAAACGTAAGAAAATCCTGGACTGCCAAACATTACAGAAGTACGCTTTGTATACCCATGTGCAGAGTGTGCAGCCGGGTCATCCTGACCTATGTATGCTTCTGTTTCTGTTATTATTCCTTGATATTGATTAAATAATAGTCTTTTCCCAAGTAATTTACTTGCAACATTGAGTGATGATTGTTCATAAAAAGACTTTTTGAGTATATAACGTGACACTGTATATTTATACTAGAAAATAATTTGTTTATGATATACTAGTAGCATACTTTATTTTGTCAATAGTGAGGCTTCGGAATGGATGGTAGGAAGAAAGCAAATACCAATGATAAGAAAGTGGATAAATTTAAGAAAGCTTATAATATAGTATCTAAAATTGCGCAATTCATTGTAGGAGATAGTTTAAGTATACAGTTAAAAGAATACAAAGTTAGTTTTTCTTATATTATTGATAATACTACGGATTATTTAAAATTGCCCAATATACAAGAAGTAAAAATCATTGAAAAAGTAAATGAATTAAAGAATATTAATAATACTCTGTTGGAGAGATTATTTAATTTTTGGTTACGTAGAAATAAACAGCTACTGTACTGGCATATGATTTTTTTATTAGTTAATACTATACTATTGATTATTAATTGGGATAATGTAGTTAATTTATCAAATCTTATAGTTGAAATACTTGTAAAATGGAAGGGTGAGATTGTGTCTATGTATTGTTCTTAGTTTTATAATGAAAAGTTCCATCTCATATGTGTATATACTACGAGTGTCTTTGCATTAAGAATGTTACGATTATTTTAAAAATATTTATTATGATCCAATAACATGATGAGTATTGTTTTTAATTATGAATGTAGTATTTGTAAATGAATTATACTATAATTAGTATATTTTTATGGAATAAATAACAATTTATTAAAAATTAAATCTCAATATAAGATATTGTTTTTTTTCCTGCACTAAGTATAGCAGATTCTAACTTGCTGATGTTTCAACTAAATATCATTAATAATAAAAGTTGCTAAGATCTTTTAAGTAATTTACAGAGAATAGTAGTTTTATTAACTATATTTTCTTAGCTTCAGTGATATGATTTAAGAATACGTTTTTTTCAATCAATACAAATTATTTTGTTAGCAAGATGCTACTTTTTTGAATAAATGCTGAATTTTTAAAAATTAGAAGTTGCAATTTCTTGATTATTCTGTAGGAAGGGTGTTCCTTTTTAAGCTAAGGTTGATTATATCAATAACTAAATATAGTTAAGTCTATTAAAGTGTTATAGATAATGTGTAAGTCTAATGGTTGACATTCTTGTTTGGTATGTTATTGATGTTAAGTTATTATGTCATTAAAGTAGTCGATAATAATTTATAGCAATCTATTGTTCTATTATGTTTCTAATTCATGATTTGAAAGAAGCGAAACAATGAGGCTTGTATCATAGTAATTCTGGATAGAGAGTCATATGAAAAAATTCCAAGTTGTATGCTATATCTATAAATTCTAAATATAAATATGTTGTGATAATATCTTTTTAATTGAATATCTGTGATAAGTGAATTAATAAATTTATTACTTGTATATTATACTATTTCATATTCTATGGTGTGTTTAAAAATGGTGAAGTGGTACATGTTTTACTAAATTAATACGCTACAGAAAGTTGTTATATGTTAGGTATTGTTATGTATTAGATATTCATGGCAGTAAGTGTCCATGTGACTGTGTATCAGAGTAGATTGGTTCATATATTTGACTCTGGGTGAGATAGTTATTATAATAGTTATCAGTATAAATCAGTAGATTTTAATTTTAAAGAGGGTGTGTATGAGTTATAACAGTGTGATGATGATTGCCTTTATGGTCACTATTATATTAGTTCTAGCAATAATGGCTGCCATATTGATATATATGTTGCGTCATATGAAAAAGTTGGAAAATGAAATCCAGCAGCTAAATTGCAGAGTATCATGTTGTGAAGAAAATATGATCGGAGTAAAGGCTGATGGCGTCATGTTGCATGGTAAGGTTGATAAGTTACAGAAAAGAGTTGACGCAAATGAAGATACTATTATCCGATTAGTGCGTGACAAACTCAAAAATGAGTCAGGAATTAATGAACGAAATATACAAGAAGGTGCCCAAAGGTACGATATATGTTTGAATAGTGTGACTGGTGTTGATTGTTGTGGAAGATCAGGGCATAGATATTCTGTTTAGTTAATGCTATCGTATTTTTACTATTAATAATATAACTTAATATATTTTTTACTGGAAGAATACCTGAATGTTTATGATACTATAGTATTATTTCTGATTAGTTGTATTAGCTTATTTATTGTCAAATTTGTAGTAAGCATAATTTATATGATGCCTAATTGGGTATATGGCAGTAGTTCTATTGCTTATAGTGGTAATAGTTAGAGGGTATTCTTTCAAATGTAGTTCTGATGTTTATTGTGTTCATTATTCTCCTAGAGAAATTGGAGGTAGAAGTTTTTCATCAGGTATTTGAAATTTAGGAAAAGTATATTAGTAATTGTAAGTTACATGAGTATATTGAGCCTAGAGTAACAATGCAAAAATGTAATGAAATAAGACAGAGATTTTGGAAAGGTTTAGTAACACGGTAGTTGCTGTAAAAGGAGGATTCTATAAATTCATTTCTATAATCCTGCTTTATATCACTTTTTATATTACTTAGAGGTTTAAAAAGTTTTGTTGATATCATGAATAGGTTAAAGTGTGATATAATAAGTCAAGTATTTTTAAAATTTGATCTTACTGCTAGTGTAAGTTTTTATATTGAGGTTTTGATAGATCGAACATTAGATTGTGCAGCAAAATATGTATGTTCTGAGGGTAACGTACAAGAGATATTTTATAGTGTTCCAGCTTCAGATACAGGTTATATCTAAATAATGATGTAGAGAGTTGGCCAGTTATAGTGATATGTAATTGTTTTAAGCAATTAATGTTATATAGCAAATCTTTTGATAATCTAATTTTTATACTGCTGTTAAAGGATAATGACTTTGTGGAATTGTTATGTAGTTTTTTTATGTACGTTATAGCCAGTGTATCTTGTGGTATTACTATCTACTATTCTAAAGTCAATTGATGATCAAAAACATAATAAGAAAAAGTTTTATTAGTTATGGCTTCACTATAGAATATTGTATATCTGACAAAATTACATATTGTTTAACACCTGATGTACTAAAGACACATTGAATAACATTACCAAAATTAACTTTTAGGAGAGTATATATTTATATAGTGTATGAGGTTGTAATCTCATCTTGTCTCAGTTATTATAATTCTATTGCTTTTTATTATGTTATATTGCTACTTAATGTACAAGAGTACATGATTTAAAATAATAAATAGGTCCTTGGTGGAGATTTATTAACTAAAAAGTGTTTTCTCTGTGATTTTATAATGAAAAACTAATAATAGTGGTTGTGCTTTAGAATATATAAAAGATAAAATAAGCATCCTGAAGGAAAAAATACTTTCAAAGTTACAAGAGATGAGATGAAGTATAAAACTATATCAAAAAGATGTACTAATTGAGGAACTATTATAATGTTCTGGTTATTTAATGAATGTGGATGAATCGTTACCAGTACAAAATTTTGATAATCTTGATTAAACCCTACTTGGTTATATATTTTATACTGTATGTTATAATGTGAAAAATTTTTAAAGGTAAGTGTTGTTTTCTTATACGTAGAACAATAAAAGTATGTTATTAAGGATGTATTTATTTTGATTAATTAGAATCATGTGGTTAACGTTTGTACTTGAAATAGTGTAATATTTGTTCTTACTTAAGGTCAGCTAGTTGGTATAAATAGTTTTTGCGATATTATAGGTTATTAATATAAAGATCTAATGATAGTTTAAAAAGTATTTTGTAGGTACTTTATTTCAGTGTTTATAGTGTTTTATATGTTTACTTTAGGTTAGCATTAATTAAGGTTTAAATTAAAATTTTAATACTCCTAATGCTTTTAAAGTGTATCTTTGTCGATAATGTTTTATAGGGTATAAAAGTGTAGTTGTGAAGAATATAGTTAGTGGTGTTCATTAGTTTAGAGAGGTTTAATAGCATGTTCGATTAAGGTAAGATATGGGATATGTAATCGATGGTTTATATAGTATTTTGCGTTTCTCCTATTCTTTGTTTTTTGTTAGTTATATGGTCAATTGTTACGTATGTAGGTTTGTGTTCGACTTTAAAAAGAGTTTAAGGAAGGGAATGCAAAAATAGACTAAATTAAAAATTAGATGTCAGTTAGAAGAAGAGAGTTAAGATAGCAAATCAGATTAGAATGTTTTATGTCCAATTGTAACATGATTTAAAGGAATTATTTAAGATAAGTATAAAGGAAAATATAGGTATTTCTTAGGAGTTGAAGTTATTTAGAAATTTTTTATCTATTATTTTAAGTTAGTATACACCTTGAAAAGGCTATGGGTTAAGATAGCCTATGGAATATGTAGAAGTAAATATCATTAAACTAAAAACTCTAGTAACAGATCTGGTTGAACAACTAAAAAAAAGCAAAGAAAAGATGGAAAGAAGCATATGATCGGTTTGAACTTTAAGATCAGGTACCAAAGTCTTAGAGTATGTGGTGTACTAATAGAGCGTCTTGTTGTGAGGGTATTCAAAAATACTAAGAGTAGCCTAATTAAGTCTATCCTATAAGTGTCAGTAATCTAGTAGGTATTGATAATGTTTTTCAATGTTACTAGAAATTAACTATCAGATATTAGTGGTGTAATGAATATATTATATAGAGATTTTGACATTCTGTTCCTAAAATTGGCTTTAGTACCATTACTGATTACGGTTTTCATATTATTTTATGAAAAATTCAAATTTATTGAGAATAGAGAATTATTGAAATTGTGATGAATTCAAGAAATTCTGGAAATAGGAGATTTAGAAATATTATAAAACATATAGTCATTTAAAGATATTTTTAAATTTATTTAGTGCTAATTTATACTGACATATGCCATAGTAAGTGGCAAATTATTATCTTAAATATATCTGATAAGGGATGAACTTAATTTTAGGTGCTGCTAATAGCTTATTGATAAACATTATCATAAGCAAGAATTGAATAGCAAGTCATTACAATGTTTATAGGGTTTGAAAAAGCATCTCGTTATTATCCTCTTCAAAATGTGAAAAAATATATAATAAATTCTCTATTGGTAGAATATTAAGTTTTGTTACTCCTATAGTTATGGTAAATTATATTATATAAATTATATATAATTTAATGTTTAAGTTGTACACTTTAATTAGTGAAAAAAAAGCTGTATAGTTATAAGAGCTATTTTATTTGTATAATTGTTATCAGTAGTCAATATTTGTCAATGTAGGGTAATATTATGAAGACTTTAGAAATAGTTGGTTTAGTTGTGGGGATACTTGTAGCTGTGTTCTGTGCAGTTGCATTGTATTATTTAATAAGGTTTTTATTAAAACCTAAATTGCATCTACCAGAATATGATGATATACCAAGAAGCCTGACTGTTGGAGTTAAAAATTTTTCGATGCCGCGGTCTTATCTTAGGTCAACTTTTATTATGTATAATTTTGAACAGGAAACTGTGGATAATATTATTTCTATGGTTAGAGATCTTAGATTTCAATTATCTTCTGTATATTGTTATCGGGATTTACTTAGGAATCTGGAAGGTTGTGAGGAAAAATCTGATGAAGGAATAATTGTACAACAGAAGATCAAGTCGTGTGATTCCATGGCTTCTTCCTTTTCTTGTGAGATACAAAAGGCTCTAGAGGCAGCATTAGAAGAATCAGAAAGCTCTGTAGTTGCTTCTAGCAATACTTGCAATAGTGTAGTTCTTTTTTACAAGCAATTACATGAATTAGGACGGGAAATAAAAGAATGTGTTAGCGATATCTTTAGTGAGGTATATGATACACAAGCACATGTTGCTTATAATTTGACTATCGAATCTATTATGACTGAATGTGAGCGTAAATTGTTTATCTTTGATGGAGCAAGAGGGGTTAGAAAGTGCTTAGGTAGTTCATCGTTAGGTCCTGTAAGTAAGTAGTTGTTTATTTGAAAATTTATGATTCCTTTAATATATTAAATTCATATTAAGCAAGATAGAGCTGTGCTGTATATAGGTACCCTAATTTAAGTTGGATCTTAGTATATTGTGTAATATGTTGATTAAACAAATATACTGTATTCTTGAGAAATGTTATTTAGTAAAAATATTTATTTATATAGTTGTATTCAAATAACATAAGATTTGTACCATAACACCTTTTCTATTATAATATTTATAAGTCAATGTTCAGTACATAGATTATTTTGTTATAGATTAAAATTAGTAAGTGTGTGATCTCCTGGTAGCTAATAGGCTAATATTGAAGTGTTGTATATTTTCGTTATCTTCTGCTAATATGTTACAAGTTTGTAAGATGTAATTAGCACACAATTATTACTTTCAGGTTTTTTGTGTTGCTAATGAGTTTTGATAGATATTTGTTTGCTATTCAAATGAATATGTAGTCTTTTATACTGATGGTAATTGCTAAGAATATAAATTTTCTAATTGCTTAAATATTCAAAAATCCTTGTTATGTTTGGGATGATTCTTTGTGTATGTGTCTTACTGTAAGCATAGATTTTTCTCTTAATTAAGAAGTAAATTTAAAATTTTAGCAAAAATATACTACATATAATATAATTTTATGTTGCATTCATAATAAAGATAATGTATATGCTAATTATAGCATAAAAGGTTTATAAATTATGAAATCAAATGTGTTGCTGATTGTAATACTAATAATATTACTACTACTACTAGTACTTTGTGTATTGCTTTACCTTGTAAAGGATTGCAATAACAATAGAAATATTCCTTCAGTGGAAAATAACCGACAGGAAGAAAGTCTTGCTGGTTCATGTAGTTCTCAAAGGCATAGCATACCTTCTGATTCATGTGATACTCAGGAAAGCGATGATATGTCTTCCGAAAGTGAATATGTAGAAGAAAGACAGGAAATGGATAATGCAGAAGATTTAAGCGACTTTGATATGAGTGGCGCTGATTTACAAGAAGATAGTTATTTTGTAAATTACTATAGTTTGGGTGCTATACCTAAAACTTATAGTCCCGCAGTTATAGCAAGAGACACTCGAGATATTAGGAGATATTCTGGTCAGGAGATTTCTGATGAGAGTTTTTCATGTTCTGGTACTTCAGATGATTATATCTCTACTAAAAGTAGTGTATTGTCTGAGTTTGATTATCCGAATAGAAGGAGTAATTCTTATAATGAAGGTGTAAAAGTGCAAGCTTATAGTTCTAGTTTAAATCCGATAAGTGGCAGTAATGCAGTCCAGAGTAAGTGTATTAGATTAGATTCATTAGGAAGAGAAGACGATGATCTTGTATCTTACACATTTGGTTCCCTGTTACGTTCCAGTAGTAAACCTGTGTTAAGTGGTTCTGATTCTAACTTTTCAGAGTTTGTAGTGAATCCTACTATATATGCAGAATTTAAAGGTATAACTCCTTTTTGTTTTAGTTATTCAGGCAATATTTTCTGTGAAATGTGGAAATTGCCTACTCCTGGATTTTACAATGTAGAGGGGTGCATTAGTACTAACGATTTGATGTTACAAAGTATCGTTTTGGATTTACGAACTTGTGGAGGATTAAAAGAGAATATAGTTTTTGTTATTAATCAAGGAAATTTAATAGATATGAAAAATCAGATTTCTAATGTTTTACATAGTGATATTAAGTCTGGGGTTGCTAATTCTCAGGAGATTGCATCAGCTATGGGGGATGAATATAATCAGGAGGAGAATGTGCAGGGTGTTGTTCAAAGGTCAGGTATAACTTCTGAGTCTAGCGTAGTGGCTACTGAACAAGATATGGATACTATCTGTAGAGGTGGTATTCAGGTTGGTATTACAAAGTGTTTGCCTGATTCTTGTTCAGAAGAAATAACTGATAGTGAAGAAGTGCATGGTATTAGGGGGATAAGTGATACATCGTCTGCAGTAGTTCAAGCAATAACACAAACAGTAAAATCTGGTAGAGTTTCTTGCAATACTGGTATGGTTAATGATAATTTATATCAAGGATGGAGGAATGGTAGTCAGTTATTAGTAAAAAAGAATGTGTGTTTTGAAAGTAGGAAAATGACTCCTATATCGAGAAATACAATAACTATCCAAGCAGAAGGTCATAAGCCTAATACTAGTGGTTCTAGTTCTAAAGGATCTAGAGCTTCAATTAAGGTTGGTGAATCAAGCGGAATGGGTGTGAAAAAAAGTTTAATAAAAAATACTCCTTGTTCTGAACGTACTGATTTAGCTGTACACAAAGGGTCTAAAAGTAGTGGTTCTATGCCGGTTAAATCTTCTTGTTCTGAACGTACTGATTTAGCTGTACACAAAGGGCCTAAAAGTAGTAGTTGTATATCAGGTAAATCTTCTACATTTAAACGTACTGATTTAGCTGTACACAAAGGGTCTAAAAGTAGTGGTTCTATGCCGGTTAAATCTTCTTGTTCTGAACGTACTGATTTAGCTGTACACAAAGGGCCTAAAAGTAGTGGTTCTATGTCGGTTAAATCTTCTGTATCTGGATATACTGGTTTGGTTACACATAAAGATCCTAAAAATAGTAACAGCATGTTAACTAAATCTTGTGAATCTAAAGATGTTAATCCAACAGTAGTAGGAGTAACGGCAAAGATTTCTGCTCCTAAAAGTAATCAGCAAGGTGTAGAAAAAAGTGTGTATGTACTTAAAAAGTCTAGTGTTCTGGGGAAATGTAAGGATCCAAGGGATATGGATACAACAAAATGCTCTATAGACAATACTTCTGATATTACAGATGTCAGACGTAAATATGATGGGGCTTGTTATAAGGATGTACATCATGATGAAGGGTTAAGGAGCAGGGTATCTGCTATTTATGGGCAAGTTTCTAGATCTAATTTAGAGGTTGTTGGTATGGTGGATCATACATCTATCGGTAATAGACCCACGACTATTAAAAATTTAGGTGTTAGGAGAAATAAAAGTGGTGCTACAGATACTGAATATAAGAGGCGAAACAGGTGCTCGGTAGAAAGCGGTCTTATTATCTTACCAGAAGTCAGTATAGGTCGAGTGTTAATTCGTGGTGTTGGAGTATTACATGATGTGTTAAATGATCGGTTTTGTATAATGCATAAGTCATTGTCGCAGTATAACAAGGATTCTAAAGCTGCTATTCGATGTAGAGAAGTGAATTATATCGCTAATTCACGCATTCAGCATGCAGATAGTATTGTACGGAATGTTGTTAATGAATGGGTATTAATGCAGAGAGCTATACTGTGGAATAAACATGGAAAAAGAATAGTTGTTTCATCTATGAGAGATTTAGAAAAAATTTTTCAAAGGATGTATGCAGATCAAGGTAGAACTTCTGTTGATTACCAGTTAAAACTTCAAGATATACGTAGTGATGTAGAAGATAATGTAAAATTTCAAATTGCTTGTTTAGTGAAAGATACGTTCTTAAAAAATGCATGTGATAGAGCTTTTAGTGACATAGCACTTATTATATTTGATAAAGTATTTGTTACACATGAATTGATTATTAAAGGAATAGAAAAATGTTCAAAAGAAGAGTTAGAAGATAAAGTAGTGAAAAATTGTTCTTTATTCCATAAAGATAAATTACAAGCTAAAGTATTAACTCATATAGAAGGGTTAAATGCTTTTTTGGAAAAGCATCTACACTTAAAATCTAAGGAAGTAATAAGAAAACATTTAAAAACATGTAAAGTTGATATTGTTCATGATGATGTTAAACATTGCTGTGTAAACGAAATAATTAAGGCGACTACTCCTAGTATTGCCACTGGATGGGTAAGTGATATATTCAGCAGTAGAACAAATGTTGATAAGTTTAATATGCAGTAACCGAGTTTTGGTCAATAATTTTATAATTAGGTATTATCGAAGCATTGAATCTTTAAAAAACAGCATTTATATTTATTCCTTTATACATATGTAAAAATTAATATTTTTATGTAGATATTAATAGTTATTTGTGTTAACTTTATAATATATTATTTTTTTATGTTTAACAGTGAAATTGAATGATTATGAGCAAGTTATATTGTTAATGGTGGCAATATTAGTGTTGCTAGTATTGGTTGTATTTTTCATAGTAAAACTTCTTATGGGAAGAATACATGTGGTTAATAAATCTACAGCAGCGCAAGGACAAGAAGATTGGAGTAAAGATAGTAGTAATCATAGCTTTAGGAAAGAAGCCATAGATAGGGATGAAGAGTCTAGTGTGTCTTCATGGGAGAGTGCATTATCATATCTTGATGATGATCATTTTTATGAAGCACATTTTGCTGTTGGTATTAAAGAAGGTAATGGTGCTTCTCAAGTTGTACCTTCTAATATTGAACTATAATCTACTAACAATTCTGAAGCAACAAAGATAGCCAAAACTGCTAGAAAGTGATACTGCTTAAAAGTGTACCTTTTTAATTATGGTCTTTATAATGGCTGTAAAGTAAAACCACTAAATGGTTCAGCTTTTTTGGGTTTTAGGTAAAATTTAATAATAATAAAGTGCGTCTTAAAATTCCTGAAAAGCAATTCATTATACAGTGTTTTTTATAGTCTTAAAGTTAGTAATGGATATATCAGGCATTGAACTGATATATACATAAAAGTATAAATGAAGATATGTTGATTGTGTAAGATATAAGTCGTGAATTTTCTTCTATATAGTAGTTCATTATAATGAATAGGATGCGCTATTATTCAATGTATGAGAATTGAAGAATGTTTTACAGCATGGAGTTCAGTATACTAATTGTTATGTTCTTCTAAAGGAAAAGATAGGTATGCATTTTGTGCAGTTTGAATCCTGATATTTTATATGCTGTTATCAATTTCTTGTAAAAAGTTTTAAATATAATAAGAAAGTTAATATATATTTGCAAATTATAATTTTTATTAGAAATTGTGTTGAGATTAATTCTCAGTTGGTATACATTAAAAAAATAGTAAGTTTATTAGGAAACTTTAACATATAAGTAGAAATTATTGTATAAATAAAACTAGTGAGTTAAGACCTGGTTTATTTTTAGGGATTCCATCTTATGTTGATCATCGATTCGTAAGATCTAAATACATTAAAAGAATGGTGCATTTATTAATACTGAGGAAAAGAAAGCTAAAAAATTAAAATATTATCAATAATTTGGTAAAACATTTAACTTTTGTGCTACTTCCCTGTATGCTTCTATTACATTTCCTAAGTTCAAACGATAGCGATCTTTATCAAGTTTTTTATTAGTAGATATGTCCCAAAGTCTACATGTATCAGGGCTTATTTCATCTGCTAAAAATAAGTCTGATTGTTTATTATCATATAATTTCCCGAATTCTAGTTTAAAATCTATTAACTTGATGCCAACATTAAAAAAAAGCTCACTAAGAATGTCATTAATCCGAAGAGATAGTATTTTTATTCTTTCTAACTCTTGGTTTGTAACCCACTGGAAACTTAAAATGTGTCCCTCACTTACCATAGGGTCAGATAATTCATCGTTTTTATAATAAAATTCAATGATAGGAGATAGAAAAGGTGTCCCTTCTGCTATTTGAAATTTTTTACTAAAATTGCCAGCTGATGCATTTCGTACTACAACTTCAATTGGGATTATTGTTATTTTTTTTACTAACTGTTCTCTTTGATTTAACAAAGATATGAGGTGTGTTTTTATACCTTTATCTGTAAGTTTTTTCATTAAGGAATTACTTATATAATTATTCAGTATTCCTTTTTCACGTATAACATCTGCTTTCTTGTTGTTAAAAGCAGTAATTTCATCTTTGAAATGTTGTATTACTTCTAAAGGATTGGATGTTGCAAAGATTATTTTCGCTTTTCCTTCGTAAATTTTTTCTTGATCTTCCATTGTATGCTTTACAAAGTCCGTAAAGTTTCCATTTTATATGTCTATAATTAGTTTAGCAATTAGCTTTTTAAATTTAAATAAATCTCACGATATTATCGTTATTGTTTTATAATATTTAATATATAAATTGATTAATATAGATAACGTATAGTTCAAGTTGTAGTATGAATAGATTGATAGAAGGTAAGATTTTATGCAGTGTAATAAATTGAGAGAAGTAAGAGGGACTAAAGATTTGTTAGGTGTTGAACTTTATAAATTTCAATATATACATCGTTTATCTCAGTCAATAGCAAGTAGGTATGGGTTCATAGCTGTTGATACTCCAATTATTGAGTTTACTGAAGTGTTTACTAAGACTTTAGGTGATGATTCAGATATTGTGACAAAGGAAATGTATAACTTTCAGGATAAGAGTGGTGAGAATATTACATTAAGACCAGAATTCACATCTGCTATTGTAAGGGTATTAATTAATAAAAATTTAGTTGTTCCTGTAAAGTTGTTTTCTAGTGGTCCAGTATTTCGTTATGAGCGACCTCAGAAGTGTCGTCAAAGGCAATTTCACCAGGTGAATTGTGAATTCTTTGGAAGTGATCTGCCTCTTGCAGATGTTGAGATGATAGCATTAGGCTATAATATTTTAAGCGAATTGAACTTGTTAGATAATATCACGTTAGAAATTAATTTTCTAGGCGATAAAGAAACTATGAGCTCATATAGGCTTAGTCTTATAGAGTATTTAAATAACTATAAAAAGCATTTATCAGAAGACAGTCAACGTAGGCTTGTTATAAATCCTCTAAGAATATTAGATTCAAAAGCTCCAGAAGATCGAGAAATTTTATTAAATGCTCCTAGTATTTCTCATTTCTATAATAAATATTCTAATGATTTTTTCATGGAGGTTCTAAACGGATTAGATGAGCTTTGTATCCCTTATAAGATAAATCATAATATAGTTAGAGGTTTAGATTATTATTGTAATACGGTGTTTGAATTTACAACGTCTAAATTAGGCTCGCAAAATGCAGTTGTTGCTGGTGGTAGATACGATGGATTAGTAAAATTTATGGGAGGAAATGATATACCTGCTGTCGGTTTTGCTATGGGGGTTGAGAGAGTTAGTGCATTGATAGATTATAAGCATCAGGAACCAAGAAGTGTAGTATTAATGCCTATAGGGAAGAACGCAATGTCTCATGCTTTGAGACTTGCTTATGAATTACGTTGTAAGGGTATTTCTGTACACTGGAATTATAAAAGTACTAGTTTAAAAAATGCATTAAGAAAAGTTGATGATAATAGTATAGTTTTAATTTTTGGGGATGAAGAGCTTCAAAGTGATACCATACAAGTGAAAGACATGAAGACTGGTAAACAGCAAGAAATAGTTAAATGTGATTTGTTAGATCTATTATATAAAAAATTTAATAATAATTGCTAACTTTATTGTATAAAGTGTTATAATTAAATTAATTAAAGTTAATAAATTTGCTTTCAAGAAGTTCAAGAAATTTATGCTGTATTAGCAGTAAGTTATTGTTTAGGAGAAGTTTGATAGTGCATTATTTATGATTAAAGCTAGAAACAGAAAGTCATTTTTATATTTTTAAGACAGAATATTTGTTAAATTTAGAAGGTAGGAGTATAATATGTTAACTGGTAAATTTAAACAGGGTGCTTTTATTAATCATTTAGAAAGTCATTTAGCATCTTTTTTAAGAGATGTGGGATTCTCTAATGCAGATATATTAGCATTTGCATGTATTGTAAAATCTTTTCATCAAAATGTTGCTTCTTATATTCCATATTATGCATTGGATAACTGTGTAGTTCATAGTAACAGTCATGTAGAATTTGGCATTTGTGCTCATGATCATCGGAATTATCTATCTTACCATAAGATATTACAGCAATTGGATAGTGAGGGTGAACTCAACTTAGCGAGTACAGGGTCTCTATGGTTTACTCAGATGTATGCACTACTTCGTGTTTGTGCTTGTGCTACCCAATATATACTTTCCGGAAAATGTTGTACTGATGAAGAAATAGCTAAAAAATTACAAGATGATATTGAGCACATGTGTGCTTGTATTATGAATCGTGGGACAGTAGATCAAGACAATGTTGATAGAGATGCATTATTAAAATATTTTCAGCAGTTTAGTTGTATAGTTTTAGGAGAAAATCATATAACATTACCTGATGCACTAGCGAATCTTGTAAGATACATTAGAACTCAATATTCACTAGCTGTACAAGATCTAAAAGAAACATGCAGCAAAGATGTACTTCTAAGGCTAATTACTCTTATTATATATAAAGCTGCTATGAATCGCTTTTCAGCTATTAATTGTAATGCATTAAGTAGCACATTTCAATATCATATTTTTCCTATGCTTGCTCAATTTGTTTGTAATGGTATAGATACATTGCCTCCATCTTGCAGAAGTCGTCTTGGTATAAATGAGAAATCAGTACTTCTTGGTTTTTATAGAGATTTATTTTTTGTATTTCGTGACAATGACATATCTGCGTATTATCAATCTGAGGATGATCTAGCTGCAGCTGTTGTGGGTGATGTATGTTTATCAATAGAAAGGTCATTAACTGTTGTTACTGATGCTTCTATGGGATATAACCCGTTCGGTATTTGTAGGACTGATTTTGTTGTTTATGACACTATGTTAGCAGTTAATGAAGTATTAAAAGATAAAAATTTGGAGGCAGCATTAGTGTTTGAACATACGATGCTGCTGTATAAGACATTGTTGACAGAGGAATTAGGTGTCGTACACAACTTATTTATTACGGGTTTAAGTGATTTCATATTTAAGTATGTTGATGAAGGTAAATCTAAGGTTGGGGCTGAACTTGTACTTGAGTTATTATTTACGTGTTACCATGCTGCTTTTATGCAAGAACAGCGAATTGATACTGTTAAACAATTTTATGATAAATGTTATGGGAAATTATGTGCACTTGCTAATTCTGTTTCTATGTCACCAGCCTGTAGTAACGAGAAAGTTTTATCATATAAATTATATAAGAGACAGCTGGAGACGGTATATGGGTATAAGCAGATTGGTTGCTTAGATATAAAGTATGATAGAAATCTATTGTGTATATTAATACAACATTTATTGTTAGGTAAAATTAATGGAGAACGGGTTACAACATCACAGTTAACATATAGTGTCTTTCTTGAATGTAAGCCGGTGAATGAAGTAAAAGCTCAACAGGCAGCAATGATGCTATGTCAAGCATTCAAAAAATCTGATGGTGCTATAGATAGTTGTTCGGTGAAAGGTGTAACTGGACTATTAATGGTACTGCTTTTTGGTAATTTTTTACAAAGAAACATCGTATTAAGATTGCTGAATGTTTGTCATATAGCTTATAGAAAATCTAAAGAATGTGGTGCAAAGGAGAGCGTGTTATCAAGTACTGCTATAACGTACTTTTATGTTATCTTAAATTTGTTGAAACATCTAAATGATAGACTACCTTTTTCTTGTTCAATGAAAGATGTGGAGAATTTAGACTCTGATAGTGCTGCAGTATATAGTCAAGTGATGAATATGATTAACAGTTATGCGCATGAATTAGGACTATCTTTAAGTGATCTTGAATGTACCCGTGATACCAAATATGATGCTGATTTTTCTGAAATATTGTCTAGCATGCCAACATCATCAGAAGAACAATCTAATCCAGATATGCAAATTAATCCTTGTAGTAGTTTCGATCGAGCACAATGCTTGTTATCAATACAGTTAATGTCATCTTATGTGTGTTTATATGATTCAGATAGGGCTGCAAGTGATTTATTCTCTGGGAACTTATGTTGCTCAAGTTTCTTGTTAGGTAGCATATTAACTTGTCCTTCATTATTGGGTAATTTTGTTGGTTTGTGTCGTGAATATACATTAATGAAAGCCTATCCAGTAGAAAAAAAGTTTTCTGAAATTCTTAAATTGCTTTGCAGTGAAGAAGAATTGTCTCAGCCATCTGGTGATGTGAAAGTTATAGGTGAGATAGTTGCTAAAGGGAATCATGTTCTAACAAAAGATATTATGCAAAAATTAATCCAAGAGGATGGTAGTAGTAATGTTAGTGAGACAATTCTTAAGGATGCATGTTTGAGCATCATGAAATTGAGAGGGTTAATACATAATAGTGTAGTACAAGATCTTAAATCAGCTTACCGTCTTTTTCCAGATCAATATATTATAGAGCCTGCGTTGGTAGCTAAAGTTTTGTCTTTAGAAGATACTTTTGTAGCCAATCTAATGGATAATGTGGATGGTGAACATCATCTTATTCCTATGCAGACTGGGCTATATGTGAAGCATGATGATAATAATAATGACTGTGAAAGCGGTAGTAAAGAATGTGATTTCAAAACAAAAAAAGTACTTCCTGATGGTAATGTTGATATAAGAGAGGGAAGTTTAATTGTGAACGATAAAACAGTTGTTGATCAGAAACCCGAAGACATTGTTGCACAAGGTGCTACTTTACAACCAAGTATTAATGAAATTAAAGAGCCTGAAAGGCATGGTAGACCAGATTCTAGAGTTTGTGATCGAACTCAGTTAGATAAGAAGAGTGAGGCCTTACAGAAGAGAATACATTGTTTGATTGTGACAGCGGGGACTATGATATCTACTTTTGTTATATTAATGTATATAGCTTTTACATGTCAGATGAGTAGACAATTATTTGTAGGATATATAGTTGGAGCTATAACTTGTTTAACTTTATTAATAATGAGTTGTTTGGCTACATGTGTAAGTATACATGCATTAGCAATGAACCACGATGAAAATGATGTAGAGCCACAGTCTACATTAGAAGACGGCGAAATAGCTGCACAAGAACCCGAACTACATGATAGGTTTCAATAAAATTACAGGATAATGAAAAATGGTGTACAAATAAAACCTTTTTCTAGACACACGTATCCCCTATGGAGTTACCTTTGTTCTTGTTCATCTATCTTATTTCTTAAAATAGATATATCAGCTGCTCCACCGATAAATGTATCCCCTATTATAATAGCAGGAGTGCCTCTTATGTTAATATTTTCAGCTAACTTTCTGGTGGCTTGTATCATGTTTTCTATAGTATCAGAATTCTTAGCTAGTGAAATTTTGAAATCTTCTTCAGCAACACCTATTGATTTGACTATACTTAGTATAGATTCATCGTTAAATTGTTGCTTATGATTCAACGCTGCATGGTAAAACTCTAAATACTTACTTGGATCTATTAAATGTATAGCTAATGCTGCCTGAACAGCTTTTAATGATGCCTCGCCGAGTATAGGGAAATCCCTGAATATCACACGTACTTTGCCATCCTGTACTATTTGTTTCATATCTTCAGACATCATTTTACAGTAGCCACAGGAATAGTCAAAGAATTCTACAAATACGATTTTGCTGTCTTTATTTCCAGCTGAAGGATATGAAGCATCCTCAAGTTCAGATTTATATTTTTTTATATTTTCACTCATTTCTTCATTTTCTATTCGTGCTTGCCCTTTGGTAAGTAGATCGATTACCTTTTGAGGATAATTAGCAATGTATTCTTCAATGATTGAGATAATTGTATCTTTATCTAGACTAGCTTTACCAGGTTTACTAGACAGCCAATTGTTTATTAATGGGAAGCTCGCTACTAGCACTACTAAACTTAATAAAAATACAATCCTTAGCATCATTAAACCTAAAAAATATAGAATGCTAAGTTTACTATAAGTTTTTAGTGGAGTCAATATGAGAAATAACTAGATCAATGTGTCATTAAGTATATGGATGTGGTATATTTTTATGTTTGTGTTTTTAGTGAGATTATACGTGTAAATTGTAATGTAAAAACTGCATATATGAAATCTGAAGTGCATGTATTATAGTGACTTGTAATATCAGCTTAATAGATATGTGTATAATTTTATAAGGAGAAACCCTGTTTTTGTTTATAATGTTGAGAATATACTTATAGGTTTATAATGAAAATTACTAATGATACTAAACAAGTATGTATTAGTGTGAAAATTTGGTTGTGTGTATGTTGTGTAGGCATATTGCTAATGGTATTAGTTGGAGGGATAACACGTCTTACTCATTCTGGGCTATCGATTACCGAATGGAATCCTATCATTGGAATATTTCCACCAATTAGTGAAAAAGCATGGATAAAAGAAAAAATAAAATATATGGCTACTCCAGAATTTGAATATCTGAATTCTAATATTACACTTCAAGAATTTAAAACATTATATTTAATAGAATACTTTCATCGATTACTTGGAAGAGTTGTTGGATTAATATTGTTTATCCCGTTTTTATATTTTACATATAAGAAAAAACTCAACAAAAATTTGATAATAAATTTTATAATTATTTGTTTGTTAATACTGTTCCAAGGAATCATGGGATGGCTTATGGTAAAAAGTGGGTTGATTGATCGTCCTCATGTAAGTCATTATAAGTTAACAATGCATTTATTATTAGCATTATTGATTTTCTATCTTCTATGGCGACAGTTTTTATTATCTGTTATTTCTGAAGTAACTTGCAGTATTAAAGTCGATGGAACATTCATTTTTTCTGTGATTAGTATATTAATTGTAATTCAAATAACATTTGGATCATTAGTTGCTGGGTTAAATGCTGGATTATTGTATAAAACTCTTCCTTTTTTAGGAGGGAAGCTAGTGTTGGAAGATTTATTATTCATGAAGCCACTATGGTATAATATAATTGATAATCCTGTTACAGTACAGTTTATGCATGAAGTCATGGCAATCCTTATTTTGGTTGTTATTGTTACAGCTTTGTTAAGATTGAAGTTGAATTTTTTATCAGCATATTTATTGCTAATATGTTTATTTATTCAGTTAACATTGGGGATACTAACATTTATATATAATGTTCCTATAGTTATTGCTTCTTTACATCAAGTTACAGCTTTTATTTTATTCTCTATTAATACTTACCTATTACATTGTATGAAATTGTCCAAGTTACAATGTATTCGATAGAGGATATTTATTATCTTAATAAATGATGTATGTGAATATGCATATCTCATGTATGTAATCAGGTTGTTGTATGTAGGGTGTTAGTGTTATTTATGCTTCTTGGGCTTATTATAGTATGATAAATTCTAGAATTTTTTAAAATGAATGATGTAGTTTTAGTGACTTTTAAAGTTATAAGCTACTTTTGTTAAATACAGTATTAGTGGATGTGAATATTGTTATGGATTCTATGTTATTGATCAACTAGAGTAGAGAATTTCTAGTTTTAATAGATGAATAGGTTTATGTTTTTTCATAGCATACGAATACTTGTTGTAATGGTGTTAGGTGTTATTTATGCTTCTTGAGCTTTATAGTATGATAAATTCTAGAATTTTTTAAAATGAATAATATTAGGTTGCTTTGTATTGAAAAAAGTTTGCATAAAATATCTGAATATGCCTTCTATTTAAGACATGTCTAAATGTTTATGGTAGGTTATAGACATATAATCAAGTAGTGATTATGTATTTAGAATATGGCATAGTGCCATAGACAGTTTGTTAATTAATTAGTATAGATAGTTATCATATTGCAAGCAATTGGGTTGCTGATTTTTAAAAGTGTCAAGATTGATAACTTGGCATTCTCCATACATTTCTGCTTTACTATGGTCAGATATAATTACAATACCATTTTTTTGTTTTAATCTTGTAGAAATTAGCTCTAGTATTAATTCTTTTGTATGGATATCAAGATGAACAAAAGGCTCATCTATAACCCATATGTTGGTGTTGTATATTAATAACCTTGACAATGCAACTCTTCTTTTCCAACCAGATGATAAGTCTTTATATTTTATATCCAATACTAGTTGTAATTTGAAGAAACATATTGTGGCTTCTATTAACTCATGATTATTTTTTAAGTTGGCCCACAGTTGTATATTTTCTAGGACAGTAAGATTGTCACTACAAAAATTTTTGTGTCCTACGTAAGTGAGAGATGTAAAATATGTGTTGGAGTCGTGGATATTTTCTCTATCGTATTTTATACTTCCATGCGTTATAGGAATTAGTCCTGCAAATAATCTAAGTAAACTTGTTTTACCACTGCCGTTATTCCCTATAACTAGGGTTAGTAAGTTTTGTTGTGTGCTGAAATTAAGCTGGGAAAACAAACATCTGTTGTTCCTAGTACAGGCAAGATCACTACATTCTAGCATATTTTTTTACATGTGTGTCACTTAAAGGTTAGACTTATACTTCTAATAGTAAATTTTTGCAAGTAGATTAATTATATTGGTGACATTAGTATACATACGGTTGCTTATGTGCTATTAACTTAATTAGACTATTATCTTAAAGTAAGGTGTTGTTGTTACCAATAATAAAAGACTAGATAATAATCAACATGAAAACATCTGCACATAAAAAACATGGATTACTATTAAATGTGTGCTTTTTTGTTAAGCATAATTCTTATCTATTAGTTACTATTGGTAGAGTCACATCTAATTGCTTCATATATTTTCCCTGCATTTCATTATAAGATAAATTGCATTGGCTGTCTCCTTTTAAGAAGATAAATTGACATGCACCTTCAAAAGCGTAGATCTTTGCTGGAAGAGGGGTAGTGTTTGAGAATTCTAAGGTTACATATCCTTCCCATCCAGGTTCTAGAGGTGTTACATTTACAATGATCCCACACCTTGCGTAGGTTGATTTACCAACACACACTACAAGTATGTCTTTTGGTATTTTGAAATATTCAACAGTTTTTGCTAACACAAAGCTGTTTGGTGGAATAATGCATATATCTTGTTCTTTGTCTATGAAACTTCCTAAAGGAAAATTCTTAGGGTCAACTGTTACTGAATGAACATTTGTAAATATTTTAAACTTATTATCTATCCTTGCATCGTACCCATATGATGATAACCCATATGATAAAATTCCGCTACTCTTCTTATAATCAATAAATGGGTCAATCATTTTCTCTTTTATAGCCTTATCTTTTATCCAATGATCCGGCATAACTGGCATATTTAGTTCCTCACATAATATCTTGTTAGATAGTGAAAAGACATTTACAATTAATCATTGATTAATGCAAGTTTAAAATTATCTATGTAGTTATAGTTTGTCTAACATTTAATAAATATACTTTAATCATGATTGTATTAATATGATAATCCGTATTAGTCAATGACTAGAAAATCAGAGTTCATTAACTTTAATGTTGTAAAATTATCACAAGACAAATATTTACATGTATTTACTGTTGGTTATTATGAATTTGATGAGCAAATGTGCGTATTAATTGTCATGTTTTGTGAGAGTTATAATATCAAGAGCTATAAGTTATTTGCATAATTTTTATAAACATGGTTATTTGATTTTTTATAACCTTTATGTCGTCTACTAAGTATTTGAAGATATTGTTCGTTAATTAAGGTATTTCGATTTTGATAAGATTTTGTAATCCTTGGATATAACTAGGGTATTGTAATGATATATTTAATTCGTTTTTTATCTTCAAATTACTTACTAATTTTCTTTCGGAATAAAATTTTTTCATATTATCTGATAAATCTTCAAAGTGCATTGGTTTAGGTATTGTAATGTTTAATAATTGAGCTCCATATTTAACTATGTTTGAATATGATGATGGGAAATCATCTGAACAGTTATATACACTACCAGGGTTGGGATTGTGTATTGATGTAAATAAAATATTTGCTATATCGTCTACATGTATACGAGAGAATATAGTGTTACTAATAGCGTATTTAACATTACCTTGTATTAAATTACATAGTACGTTACGAGTTGGTCCATATATACCTGAAAGTCTAAAGATATGTATAGGGAGGTTAGAGTTATCCCATATTTTTTCTTGCTTTAACCTTCTAATGCCGTTGGGAGTTGAGGGATTTGTTGAAGATGTTTCATCAACCCAATCACCGTTGTGGTCACCATATACGTTTGTTGCTGATAAATAGCCTAGCCATTTAATTTTTTTTAAAAAATTGTAGTATTTTTGAAGAACACTATCTCCCTCTGGTGGAATTGATATTAGTACATGTGTTACATCAGAGAAGATATATTCTGGCAATGGAAAGTTATAATCTAATAAATGCACATTCTTGTTATGTGTATGTGTGACTTTATGGAATGATGTTCCACTGATTTTCCATTTTAAGGGTAGGAGTTTTTGTGTAAGGAACCTAGCTGTATATCCATATCCAAAACAAAATAGATGCATAGTCTGAAGTAATATGAGTATATGCCTGTATATACTTAATTTTGGTTAGAATCAATAAATTATTAATATAATCCAAATATAGTCCAACATTAAATGATATGATGTGTAATTTAATATAATTGATGATAAAAGCTGCATCATGTATTTCTGATTTAGTGTAAAAGTTAATATTTTTCTTGCAAAAAATATATTAACCTTTACCCTTGATATAACATGGTATTGTATGTTTTAGTACGTATTATTGTTAATTAGTATGTTCTTAGCAGTATAGTCTATGCGTTTATTTTAATTTTTAAGGATTTTGAATGTCTCAACGGTTAGTGGATGATTCAACTTACACTGGATATGTGAAGTGGTTTAGTTCAGAAAAGGGTTATGGTTTTATTTGTAAAGATCAAGGTAATAAAGTAAGGAATATTGGTCAAGATATTAAGGATATTTTTGTCCATATTACTGCACTACAAAGGAGTAAAATTGATGGTTTAAGAGAAGGCCAAAAAGTTAAGTATCAACTTGATAAGAGTAATGGAAAGTTTTCAGCAGTTAACCTTGAGGTGTTAGAAGGCTAAGATCATATAATACGCTATGAATATTTTAATGTTTTTATATGTTGGGAGTTTATAGCGTTCTTTTTGTAATATTCTAAGTGTTAAGTTTCTTTAAGTCGCTATTCTATGCTATGTCAACCTAAGAAGTTGATCCGTTTACATTTGTTATGAGTAGTTTCTCACGCATGTAATATCCTAATGAAAAACTGGTTTATAAAGGTATGTAGCAATATAAGTAGGTTTAAATTCTTTAAAATTATTGCTTCATTTTTAGCAATATCTATTTTTTTATTTTCAATTATAACCTATTGTGTTGTTTTTCATCATGATGATCCACTTGGGCCTGATCATGGTAAGGCTATTAAGTTGGTATTTTTTGATCTGATATTGTTTTTGCTATTGATCACTAGTGTATCTCATAGATTGATTAATATGTGGATACAAAAAAAAAGGAGACGGTTAGGTTCTCATTTGCAAACAAAAATTGTTCTGATGTTTTCTGTAGTAGCTATTATACCAACAATTGTGATTTCGGGTTTTTCTACTTTATTTTTTAATTATAGCATTCAATCTTGGTTTAATAAAAAAGTTGAAGCTGTGATGCATGAGTCTATACAAGTAGCAGAAGCTTATTTAAGAGAACATAAAAGAAATATTCGTTCTGATATTTTGGCTATTTCACATTATATATCTGATCATAAGGTAATATTGAATTATGATAAAGTAGCATTACAAAATATTGTAAAATCTAAAGCGGATTTGTTAGGGTTAGCTGAGGTGTTAATTTTTGAACCAGGTAGGGTGTTAGCGGGTAGTAGGTTTAGTTTTGTGTTGGGTTTTGATATGACAGAATGGTATGGTTTAGATAGCAATGATAGGATTGTTATCGTGATAAAAGAGGATATGATACGAGCTTTCCTTTTGCTTGATAGATTCTCATCTACTTATATTATGGTAAGTCGTTTTATAGATAGAAAAATCACTTCCCATTTGTTGGCAACGAAGGGGGCAGTTAAATCTTATAGGAATCTGCGATCACAAATATCATCGTTACAAATACAGTTTTCTATGATATTTATTTTAATATCGTTATTATTGTTATTTACTGCTATTTGGTATGGGATCAATTTTTCTGGTGATATAGTTCGTCCATTATTGGATTTATTCTATGCTACACGTAAGATTCAAAAAGGTGACTTATCTTTCAGGATAGAAGAAGGGCGAATTGGAGAAGAAATGTCTACACTTGCGCGTGCATTCAATCAGATGACCTCACAGCTTAATAGTCAGCGTTCACAGTTAATAAAACTTTATCAGGATATGAATGAGAGGAGGGAATTTATAGAAGCTGTTTTATCAGGTGTTTCTTCTGGAATAATAGCGGTCAATTGTGCAGGTATGATTACTTTGATGAATGATAAGGCAAAGGAATTATCAGCTCCTAATGATATTCTTCATGCAGAGCTTAGTGATGTATTTCCTGAAATGTCTGAGTTGATTAAAAGTGCTAAAATGCAAGATGAGATTACTGTTTTAAGGAATAGGAAGTCTTTTACTTTATCTGTTAGAATAAAAGTACTTGGTAGTATTAATAAAGGATATATTATTACATTTGATGATATTTCAAGTTTAGTTGATGCGCAGAGATCAGCTGCGTGGTCTGATGTTGCGAGAAGAATAGCTCATGAAATAAAGAATCCTATTACTCCAATATATCTTGCTGCTGAAAGGTTAAGTAGTAAGTATCAACATGAAGTTGTTTCTGATAAGGAAAGTTTTGGAAGATATATTGATACAATAATTCGCCATGTTACAAGTATTAGATGTATAGTTGATGAGTTTGCTAAATTTGCAAAAATGTCAGATCCTGTGTTAATCAGACATGACATTTGTAGTGTAATAAAAGAATTAGCATTTTCTGGACAGTTTAGTCGTGGTGTTGTGCATTATGAGTTGGACATACCAAGTAAGCCAATTTTTGTTGTATTAGATAAAAGTCAGATTAATCATGTTTTTATTAACTTATTCAAAAATGCATGTGAATCGATTGACATGAAATCTAATGTTCAAGGTCTAATAACAATTGGTGTGGTTGATAATGAAGATCATGTCAGTGTGCAAGTTCAAGATAATGGAATAGGATTCCCAGAGGAACTTATAGAGAAACTTACAGAACCTTATGTTACAACTCGTGTTCAAGGTACAGGATTGGGTTTATCCATAGTGAAAAAAATACTGGATGAACATAATGCAACAATAAATTTTTATAATATAAAAGATGGTGGTGTGGTTAAGTTGACATTTATGAAATGTCAAGATTATCAAGATAATTAAAGTGATATAAGTTTTAACAATTTTGCTGACTGTAAACAATAAAGTTAATATTAGTCTGCTATTTCGGTTTTAGATGATTTTCAAGATAAATAATAATCTAATATAAATTGATAATACACGTGAAATATTGGTATGCTATTGGTAATTTTAATAGATATTAGAGCAAATGCATCCTGTATGATGACTTGATATGAGGTGTCCCTATATTGGAGTTTTTTAGATTGTGGAGAAAAATGAAAGTATATGTTAATTGATGATGTTAAAGAGTTAGAAAGTATATGTAATCGGCTACTCGTATTACAGCCTGAATTTATTGCAGTTGATACTGAATTCATAAGAAGTGGTAGTGAATATTATCCTAAATTGTGTCTAATACAAATTGCATGTGCTGAAGAACAGTTTGTTGTTGATGTTTTAGCAAGTGGCATGGATTTATCAGTTTTAGGAGATATTTTTTATAATAAAAATATAATAAAAGTTTTTCATGATTGCAGACAAGATGTGGATGCATTGTTAACGAAATTTCCAGAAATTCCTAGCCCTATATTTGATACTCAAATTGCTGCTATGTTTTGTTATTGTTATGATAATTCAGTTGGATACTCTAAGTTAGTAGAGCAACTTTTAGGTATTTCATTAGATAAACTGAGTTTAAAAAGATCTAACTGGGAGCTTCGTCCAGTGTCTGTTGATAAAATTCAATATGCACTGAACGATGTTATATATTTATATGAACTTTATAAGATATTATATAACAATTTAGTAAATGCTGGAAGGTTATCGTGGTTTTTGGAAGAAATGAATAGTATCGTGTTACAGGAGGTTAACTATAGTAATATTTGTAATATTCCAGATTTTGCTTCTGATATTACAAAAGAGGAAATTATTGTTGTTAAATCTGTTATTGAATGGCGAGAAAAATTAGCTCAGTTTTTTAATCTGAACCGTGAATTTATATTAAAGAACAAAGTAGTGCTGTATTTAGTTAGAGATTTTATAAAAAAAGGTGATATTACCACTTTAAGTAAATACATAAAGAAGGAATATTTATCACATGATACAGTATCTGATCTTTTAAAAGTTATTGATAGTAATCGTTCTGTTGATATTAATGATTTATGTGGTGTAAATGTTAATAATTATAATCAATCTGTTTTAAATATATTACTTATATTGTTGTATAATGTATGCTATAAAAACAATATCTCACAAAAGTTGGTTGCTTCTAAAGGCAGTCTAGTTAGATTTCTTAATGGTAAATTTAGTCATATCATGAAAGGTTGGAGGTATGAATTTTTCGGACGAGAAGTTGAAAAATTTATGCAAGGTAAATCTAAAATTATAGTGTCAGCACAAGTGTTAGATGATAATTATATGGACATTGTAACTACTTTGACAGAAATGTAGGCTTAGCATTATTAATTAAGAATATAGGTATTATTCTGTCCAAGTATTGACTATGTAAATCTTATAGTTTGTCTTATAGAAATATGGGCTTTAACTTAATATTTTGATTAAAGAGAGGGGTTTCTGTAGCAAATGTTGGATAATAGCTAATAGATATTATAAAGATTTTTATAGAAGTGTAGGTTAGTATTATTAATTTTAGTAAGTAGGTTTTATATCAAGTGTTTGGTGATTGTCATACAGATATTATTATGTACTTTCATGGAGGTATAGGTTGGTGTAGTTGATTACAAAATGTGTGTTAAATAGAAAAAAATTTGAATGTATATTGTCCATTTACAAAATGATTTTGAAGTTATTGTATCGTAATTTATGAAAGGCTGTAGTATTATGATGTATAGTTTAACATAATGATAAGAAAGATAATTATGTATTATAACACTAACAGATGTCATATAGTAGCATTTGTTAAGATGAGATCTTTCAAGATCACTTAAATTGTTTTTGATATGAAAATTTAACTTTCATTTTGTTCAGTGTATTGTAGCCATGAATCTTCAGTTAGGATCTGTATATTGAGAGACTGTGCTTTTTTATATTTTGATCCTGGGTTATTGCCTATAATCAAGAAATCTGTATTTTTTGATAATGATGAAGACACTTTTGCACCTGCAGTTTCTGACCTTACTTTTGCTTCAGATCTTGACATGCTTGATAGTTCACCAGTAAAAACTACAGTTTTTCCATGGATAGGTGATAAATAAGAAATAGACTTTGTATTTGTTATTGTTAGATATTTTACTAAATCATTAATCATATTTAAGTTATGTTGTTCAGTAAAAAACGTTTTCAGCGAGCTTATAGTTTTGGATCCTATTTCTTGTATATTAAGTAAATAATTTTCATCCTGCGCTAGTTTAAGCATTTCATTATACCATTCTTGATATGATGAAAAGTATTTAGCAAGTATTTTTGCTATATATTTTCCTACAAACCTGATTCCTAATGCGAAAATAAAGTTTTCTAAACTAATTACTTTACTGTTGTTTATAGCAGAGAATAAATTACTCATGGATTTTTCACCCCATCCGTGTAATGACTCTAATTTGAAATCGCTGTTACTTATTTTTTCTTCTAATGTAAATATATCAACAATGCTTGTTATTAATCCTTGTTCATAAAAAAATAATAGCTGTTTTTTACCAAATCCTATAATGTTGAAAGCATCTTTTGAAACAAAATGCTTTATTTTTGCTAAGACTTGGTCTTTGCAAAATAATTCTCCGGTACAATATATTGATACTTCTTGTTTTGTTTGGTATAAACTGCTACCACATGATGGACATGTTGTTGGGAAAGCAAATTTTGTTAATTCTTGAGTTCTTAAGTTTTTGTCTACATCAACTACTTGGGGTATTACATCTCCTGCTCTTTTGACAATGACATAGTCCCCTTCACGTATATCTTTACGCTCTATTTCATTTTTATTATGTAAACTTGCTCTTGTAACTATAACACCACCAATATTTATGGGAGAAAGTTCTGCAATGGGTGTTAGTACACCAGTTCTCCCAATTTGTATAAAAATTTTATTTAGTTGAGTTTTTGCTTCTGCAGCAGGAAACTTATAAGCTATAGCCCACCTTGGTGATTTACTTGTGTTTCCGAGAATATGTTGTGATTTTATATCATTGACTTTGTATATTATACCATCAATATCATAATTGATGTTGCTTCTATTGTTATAAACTTGATTGTAAAAGTTGAAAGCTTCTTCAATATTGCTTGTAGTAATAGTATATTCATTAACACAAAAACCCCAAGTTTTTAATTGGTCTAGTAATTCTTCTTGTGTTATACATGTAGTGTTGACTATTGTGTACATAAAATATTTTAGTTTGCGTTGAGCAGTAATAGTATAGTCTAATTGTCTTACGGATCCAGCTGCAGCATTACGTGGATTTGCGAAGTTATTTCCATCGTTATTAAGTTGTATAAAATCACTGCGGTCTATGTATATTTCCCCTCTTACTTCTAGGAAATCTGGTGCGTTGTGAATAATGTGTGGTAGATTTTTTATAATTTTAACATTGTTCGTAATATTTTCTCCAAAATATCCATTGCCTCTCGTAGATGCTTGAAAAATTTCTCCTTTTTTATATATAACGGAGAATGATAACCCATCGATTTTTAATTCACAAGACATGGATATTGATTGATCATCATTTATATTTAAGAGCTTTTTAGTTCTTGTTATAAATTTCTCTACGTCTTGCTGATTGAAGGCATTATCTAAAGAGAGCATTCTTTCTTCATGTTTTACTTTGACGAACCTTATATCCGGAGAACCACCTACATTGTTTTGGTAACCATTGCTTGATGCAAGTCTTGGAAAAACCTCAAGGATTAAATTTCTTTTACGACATAACTCATCATATTCAGCATCACTTATTTCTGGATTGTTCTGTATATGATAAAGAATATCATGACGCTGTATTTGTTCATTTAATTTCTCTAACTCTAGCTTAGCTTCTTCTTGCTTGACCATGATTAACTAAAATAAACATATTTGCACTATTGAGCTACCATTAAATTGTTTTTACTTAGCAGTTCTTGGAGCTCTCCACTGTGATACATTTCCTTAACTATATCGCATCCACCAATAAACTCACCTTTGACATATAATTGTGGAATAGTAGGCCAGTTTGTAAATTCTTTAATAGCTTCACGTAATTCTAAATCTTCTAACACGTTAATGCTCTTGAATTTAACATTCATTTTTTTTAAGATGCTAACTACTACACTAGAGAATCCACATTGTGGGAAGTCAGCATCGCCTTTCATGTATAGAACTACATCGTTGTTTTCTATATCGTGTTTTATTTTGTCTGTTATATTACTTGTCATAGTATATTATTTACATCCCGTTTGTATTTGTATTGCGTGTATATTTAACCCATCTAGTATTTTATATATCATTCTATGCTGTTCTAGTTTTGATTTCCCTTGAAACCGATTTGAGATCACCTTAATTGAATAGTGATTATTATCATTTACAAGGCTAGTAATGGTTATTTCGGCTTCTGGGAAAGCATCCCTTATTAGAAGTTCCAACTGAGATTGTGTAACAGTCATTACTTAACAAATCATAAATTGATACAAAACCAGCTTACTATAACATATTTTAATATACAGGTAAATAGTTAAAGATATTGAAGTATATAGTTAGATTTGTAAGACATAAGTCGTTGAAAATTATTGCTATTATAATTTTAAATGTATTTTTGTATGAATTTTGAGGATATATGTATAAGTTAAGTATGTGGTGCTTGGACGTTAAAAGATTGTTATGGATAATATTATCCATTTTATTGTATAAGTTTTAGTATTTGCTCTTCCCATATATCTTTAGATATACTGCCATGTATGTGTAGTAATATTTTACCATTTTGATCAAATACAAAAGTTTCAGGTACTCCAGTTACTCCTAACACATTACCTACTTTTCCAGAGTAATCTTTTGCTACTTTAGTATATGGATTTCCATGATTTTTAAGCCATTCTTGTACTTTATGTTCTGTATCAAGATAATCTATGCCGTATATTTTTATTATGTTTTTCTTAGCAATCTCTACCCATAAACTGTGTTCTTCTTGACATGTTGTGCACCAAGAGGCAAATACATTGAGTATATATGGGTGCCCGATTAAATCATTTGTATCAAATACTTGGTCTTCTGTAAAAAGTATAGGTAGTACTATTCTGTTTGTAACATCAGTTGTAACATTTTGGTTTAATAACACTTTTGTGAATATCACAACAAAGATTAGAAAACATGCTAGTAAAGTTGTGGCAATTATTCTCATAGTTCAATAAGGTATTTCTTTAGTGTTTTTATATGACCTATTTCTACGATATTAATCTCAGAAAAGATATGCTTATTATTAAGTGGAATGATAGCTCTTGTAAAGCCTAGTTTATAAGCTTCCTTTAAACGTGCATCAATACTTGATATGTTTCTTACTTCTCCTGACAAAGCAATTTCTCCCAATATTATTGTTGAAGGTGGTATAGCTATATTAATAAAGCTCGATATTAAAGATGCTGCAATAGCTAAATCTGCAGCTGGTTCACATATTTTTAGTCCGCCAGCGATATTAAGATATACTTCTTTATCTCCTAGAAATATATTGCATTTTGCAGTTAGTACAGCGATGATCATTGCTAATCTATTAACATCCCAACCAACTACTGCTCTTCTTGGAGTGACCATGTTTGTATTTGCAATTAATGATTGTATTTCCATTAATATAGGTCTTGATCCTTCAATACCAGCAAAAACTGCGCTACCAGTTATATTATTATTTTGTGACTTAGCTAGAAAGAGAGATGATGGGTTTTTTACAGGTATTAGTCCTTTATCAGACATCTCAAATACACCGATTTCATTAGTAGGTCCAAATCTATTTTTTACTGTGCGTAGAATGCGTAATTGACTATTATTTTCTCCTTCAAAATATAATACTGTGTCTACAATATGCTCTAAAGTTTTTGGTCCAGCTATTTGTCCATCTTTTGTTATTTGTCCTAGTATAAATAGTATGATATTATGTTGTTTTGTGAAAGTAATCAACTCGTGGGTACACATGCGTATTTGCACTACTGTTCCAGGTGATGATGATATTCTAGTGTCATATATAGTTTGTATTGAATCAATAACAACACATTTGAAATCTTTATTTTTTTTAAGAGAAGAGATAATGTCGGATAATGATGAAGTGGATAATAATTGAATATTAGATTGATTGATTTGTAGTCGGTCTGCTCTGATTTTGATTTGATCTATAGATTCCTCACCTGATACATAAAGGCATGTGGGAAGATACTTATCTAAAATTGCTGTTAATTGTAGTAAAAGTGTTGATTTTCCTACACCAGGTTCGCCTCCTACAAGGGTGCTACTTCCTAATACTATTCCACCTCCAAATACTCTATCTAATTCATTTATTTTAGTAATAAAGCGTGATGGAGTTGCAGTATTTTTATCAGATAATGAACTTAACTTTACTTCAGAGTTATATTGTGTGTTTATTAAATGTTCTGTAGCTGTTTCACCAATAATACTATCCCAACTACCGCATGCATTACATTTTCCAACCCATCTATGTGTTTGGTTGCCACACACTTGGCAGACGTAGAGGGTTTTTGTAGACATATCTAAGTTATAAGTTGTTCTATTTCCTAAGGTTGATTCTAACAAATAAAAGATATATTCGCTACTGTAAGTTTTTTTGTATAATTAATTATGTTTTTAATTAGGATGTACGGGAAAAATAAGCATTTCATTATAAAGTAAATTGTCTAGTTATGTCAGAATTTAAAAAATGGTTTTTATGTATATATTAATAAAAGTACATTTTTGTATATGGTCCCTGATAGTACATTAAGTTAACAGACTTAAATTAGTAAGTATCAACATACAGAATAAATAATAATTTTGAGTGAAATTGAACATAGTTATTCAATGTTTTTATTTAGGTTGATTGAAATATCCGTATGTTGTTTTATGTTAAGTGTATTTTAGGAAAGTACGGATACTACTTTAGGAGTCATATTTTATTGACGTAAAAAGTATGTAGTGTTATTAACTGATGAAGTGGTGGAAAAGGGATTAATTAATATAATGAAAAAGGAAGCAGGGCACATACAGGATTTAATAGATAGAGAGTTAGCTTCCTCTAGAATTGATAAAGATAGTGGAATTACTAGTTATACAGTAAGTTTTATAGCGTTTTTATGGGCTTGTTTTCAGTTGTTTATAGCATCTCCATTACCTTTCTGGCTAGTTGATCATGGTTTGGAATGGGCAATGCTTCCTGACATTAAGTCTCGGGCTATTCATTTAGCATTTGCATTTTCCTTGTTATTTTTACCTGTATCTAAGAATTTTAGTCGAAATTTTAAAGCATTAGATTGGATTTGTTCAATATTGTCATGCATATCGGTATTGTATATTGTTGCGTTTTATGAAGATTTATCTTTCAGAATTGCGATGCCTAATGATGTTGATTTAATCATAGCATTTTTTGGGCTTGTTTTTCTATTGGAAGGAGCAAGGAGAGCTATTGGAGCTCCTATATCTATTATTGCTTTAATGTTTTTAATGTATGCTTATTTAGGGAGATATGTTCCAGATATTATTGCCCATAAAGGATATAATTTTTCTGCTATAGCGTCTCATGAGTGGTTGTCTTCTGAAGGAGTTTTTGGTATAGCGCTTGCTGTATCATCTAATTTTGTATTTTTGTATGTTTTATTTGGTGCTTTTTTAGATAAGGCAGGAGCTGGAAATTTTTTTATTAAACTTTCGTTTGCTTTGCTTGGTAGGTTTGTTGGTGGTCCAGCTAAGGCTGCAGTTATTGCTTCTGGATTTATGGGTATGATGTCTGGCTCTTCTGTTGCTAATACTATTACTATAGGGTCTTTCACAATTCCTTTGATGAAAAAAATGGGTCTTAGTGCTGAAAAAGCAGCTGCCATAGAAGTATCAGCTGGTGTTAATGGCCAAATTATGCCTCCAGTAATGGGTGCAGCAGCGTTTTTAATGTCTGAGTTTTTGTCTATTCCTTATGCTACTATTGTGAAATATGCTTTTGTACCTGCGATTATGGTGTATGTCACTTTACTTTATATTGTACATCTAGAAGCATGTAAATTAGATATGCGTCCTGTACTTGATCTCACTAAGGCGAGATCTATTTATTTAAGTTTTTTAAGATTTATTATATCTGTTGCTTGTTTGATTGTTGTTTCATGTGTCATCTATGTTCTGATAGAGGGGGTTAGTATATATGGGTTCTATATACCTGGTGTTAAGGCTATATTTCTCAATAAAAGTATATATTGTATAGCACTAATTTTAATTTCTGTGTATGTTGGCATATTATTTTATCAATTTAAAGGCCGACGTAAGGGTAATGTAGAAGATGTTGAAGAGGAAAACAAGTATCCGAAGCTATCAGAAACTTTTAAATATGGTATTCATTATTTTATTCCAATTTTTATTTTAGTATGGTGTTTAATCATTGAGAAATTATCTTCTGCACTATCTTGTTTTTGGACAAACTTATTTTTGATCTTTATGTTGCTTAGTAAAGATGTGATATATGCTTTGTTTGATAGACAAATATTTAGTTTGTGTTCTGTATTTTGTAGAGGTGTTAAGCAAGTATATGAAGCTATGGTTGTGGCTTCTAAAAATATGATTGCTATTGCAGTAGCAACTGGTGCAGCGGGAATAATAGTAGGGGTAGTGTCATTAACTGGATTTGGTTTATCAATTAGTGGGTTGCTTGATTCTATAGCTCATGGTAATTTGTTTTTTACATTATTAGTTACAGCAGTAATATGTATAGTGTTAGGTATGGGTATGCCTGCAACAGGGTGTTATATCATAGTATCTACGCTCATGGCCCCGATTTTAACTTCTGTTATACATAAGAATGGTTTGTATGTTCCTCAGATAGCTATTCATTTATTTGTATTTTATTTTGGAATTATGGCAGATGTAACTCCTCCTGTTGGGATAGCTTCTTATGCTGCAGCTGCTATTGCAAAAGCTAATGCATTTAAAACAGGAATACAGTCTTTCTTATATAATATAAGGACTATGATTGTTCCTTTTTTATTTATATTCAATAGTGAACTTATTTTATATGATGTCACAAATATCTGGGATAATATTTTTATAATTTTTGTTTCTTTAATTGGTATATTAAGTATTTCTGCGGCAATGCAGGGGTATTTTATTAGAAAGAATAAGTTGTACGAATCTATTATGCTTTTAATGATGGGTGTAATACTAATTATGCCTAATTATATTGCTAAATTATTTGTATCTCCTTACGATACTGTGCCATTCTCTAAATTAGATACTACATTAGTAATTTTGAAAGATAGTTCTGTGAAGCTTACTGTAGAAAGTAAGAATCAAGTAATCAAAGAAATAATTATTCCATTAAAGGATAAGATACAAGATTTTGAATATCGAGGTACATTACTTGATCTTTTGAATCAAAAGATTGGTATTACTGTTGATATAGGTAACATATCTAATAGCCATCTAGAAATTAAAGATATAGCGAGTTGGAGCTATATAGAACCATCTGACATGGATGATAGTTATTCTATTATAGAATTAGCATTATCATTAAAAAAACATTATCATGTTACTTATGTTTACTTGATAGCTGTGATTTTGTTAACTATGGTAATCTTTTTACAAACCAGGAAGAGTGATTTTGTAAAGCGAGAAGTAGGTTTATGTTAGATGTAGCAGTAATTGGGATTATATTACTATCAGTTATAATTGGCCTTTTTAGGGGATTCATTAAAGAAATATTTGGGTTGTTTGGTATCTGTGTATCAATATTATTAACTATGCGGTATCGGGGTTATTTTTCTAATTTATATAGTCAATATGTTGTATCTGAGATTATATCGGAGGTTTTATCTACGATTACTGTTTTTATCTTGATCACTATTGCTGTGATTGTTGTTAATGGGTGGATTATGAATCTTGTGTCCTCAGCAAGGTGTAGTGTAATTGATAGATTTGGTGGATTGTTGATAGGATTTATGAAAGGGATAGTTTTTTCTTATTTTCTGTTTTTTGTCATAGAAACCTCTTGTTATGCTTTATTGTCTACAGCGAAAGAAGATGAAGAGGTGTTACCTGCTTGGTTTGTAAATTCATATTATTATAATATATTTTATCTCTTTAATACTTACATAGATGGAGTAGTGCCAGAATCCACTCATGACAAGATTCAAGAGGTGGAATCTGCGATACAGGATATTCTTGAAAAAAAATATACTCCTAATAATTTTAAAAAGAAAAAATCCAAGGATAAAGAGGGAGTCAGAGCTTAAAAATTTAAGATTATTGACTGATGTATATTATCTAGTGTATGTCAAATGATAAAAACATTTCATTAGAAAAATAATTAACTTGATTATAGTATAATATTTTATATAATGGCGTAGTTAGTTTTTGTTAAGGAGAAGATGTGCCTTTATATGAGTTTACTTTTATAGCACAGCAAGGTTTAACTCAGTATGAGTTAGAAGGTTTAGTTAAAGGGTTATCATCCTTGTTAACAAAAAATGGTGCTGAGCTTCTTAAGTATGAATATTGGGGGCTTTTAGATTTTGCTTATACCATAGATAAGATGAATAAAGGGCATTATTGTATGATATATATAAAAGCAACTCCTAGCAGCATGGATGAATTTAAACGTAAGGTGAGATTAAACGAAGACATCTTACGGTTTCTGTGCCTTAAGAAAGATAAGTTGCCGAAAGGTGATTCTCTGATGATACAAGCAAGTCAAGTATAATTGGATATTTATTATGTTAAAAAAAAATAAAAAAGCAAGTTCTAATAATTCGGGGGCGACTGCTTATTCTCCATTGGCTTACCTCAAAAGGCCATATTTTAAGAGGTCTAAAGCTTGTCCATTAGAACAATGTCCAAATGACGATATAGATTATAAGAATAAAGCTCTGTTATCTAAATTTACCTCAGAGTATGGACGTATATTACCTAGTCGGATTACTTCTGTTTCTTCTAGGAAGCAGAGGTTATTGTCTACTGCCGTGAAAAGAGCTCGTTATTTAGCCTTATTGCCTTATTGTTGATATTTGTTTGTAGGTTAATATGTTATCAGTTATTCTAAAAGAAGGTGTTAGAAATCTTGGTAAAGCAGGGTTGGTTGTTCAAGTAAAGCCAGGATATGCTAGGTATTTGTTGACGCAAAAGAAAGCAGTTAGGGCAACTAAGGAGAATTTAAAGAACTTAGAAGAGCAATATTCACTTATCGAAAGAGAGAACTTAGAAAAATTGGAGGCAGCTAAGGTTTTGAAGTCGTCTTTAGAAAGCGAGCTACTAATTATAACTAAACAGGCAGCTGATGATGGAAAGCTATTTGGGTCTGTGACACCAAAGTGCATCTCTAAGTTATTGTCTGATAAGGGATACGATATACATTACCGTAATATATTTTTTCATTCTGTAATTAAGTATATTGGTGAATATGTAGTTAATTTGGAATTACATCCTGATTTGGTGCTTCCTATCACGCTTTATGTAGTGAAGAATGGTTTAGGTGCTGTACAAGCGCAAAAGTTGCATACAGAAAAGAAGAAAAAGTTAGAGAAAGAAAAAGCTGAAACTGAAGAAGGAAGTGATGTGGGAAATGAGAGTTTAAAGCTTGATAGCGTTGATGATGGTGTAGATAGTGGTAATGTAGATGCTAATTCAAATTAAGAAGAGATGACATTACTAAGATAGTAAGCAAGAGAGTTATATCTAATATTGTAGTAACGCTGTTAAGATTTTTTTATAATTTATTACGGGGTTCTTTCTATGGTTAGGTATATCTTAGATAACGATTTACAAGAGGTTGATGCTGAGGTTTTCGATTGTATTTCTGGGGAGTTAAATCGACAAAATTCTGAATTACAATTAATAGCGTCAGAAAATTTTGTTAGTAAGGCGGTATTACAAGCCCAAGGTTCTATATTCACAAATAAGTATGCTGAAGGTTATCCAGGTAAAAGGTATTATTGTGGGTGTCATTTTGCAGATATTGTCGAAAATTTAGCGATTGAACGTTTGTGTAGATTATTTGGATGTAGGTTTGCAAATGTTCAACCACATTCTGGTTCACAAGCTAATCAGGGAGTATTTGCTGCATTATTAAAACCAGGTGATACTGTAATTGGTATGTCACTTGATTGTGGTGGTCATTTGACTCATGGTTCTGCTCCTAGTATTTCTGGAAAGTGGTTTAATGCTGTTCAATATCAAGTTAATCGTGACACTGGTTTAATAGATATGGATGAGATAGAAAAATTGGCTATTGAACATAATCCATCGTTAATTATTGCTGGTTCATCTTCTTATCCTCGTGTGATAAATTTTAAAAGATTTAGAGAAATAGCTGACAAAGTTGGAGCATATCTTTTAGCTGATATAGCACATTATGCTGGATTGATTGCTGCTGGAGAATTTCCTTCACCTGTTGAATATGCACATGTTATCACCTCTACTACTCATAAGACATTGCGTGGTCCTAGGGGAGCAGTGATAATGACTAATCATGAAGATATTTATAAGAAGATTCAGTCTTCTATTTTTCCCGGTATGCAAGGAGGTCCATTAATGCATGTTATTGCTGCTAAAGCTGTAGCATTTGGAGAAGCATTGAAACCTAATTTTAAAGATTATGCACAACAGATAATAAAAAATTCTAGAACTTTAGTTGAAGTTTTTAAAGAAAGAGGATTTGATGTTGTTACAGGTGGTACAGATTCTCATATGGTTGTTCTTGATTTACGTTCTAAGGGTGTTACAGGTAAAGATGCAGTTCTTGCCTTAGAGAGATTAGGAGTTATTTGTAATAAAAATGCTATTCCTTTTGATCCAGAAAAACCTTTTATAACTTCTGGCTTGCGGTTTGGTAGTGCTGCTGAGACGTCCAGAGGATTACAAGAATCAGAATTTAAAAAGATTGGTAATATAGTGTGTGATGTTATTGATAATTTAAAAGCTAGTGATAGTGTTAGGTTATCTATTGAACAAGATGTAATAAAGAAAGTTAAGGAATTAACTTCTGCTTTCACTTCTTAAGTAAATATCAAGTAATATCATATAAGATCTTAAAAATGTGAAAAAAATTTAGTTCTTATTAATTGATGTTACATACTTTCTTAAGTGTGGTAAATGTATAGTTCATTTTATTTTTACATTTGCTAATGGAGGTTCATGTTATATAAATATACGTTACTATAAACTAAATGATAAAGGAGAAAGAAGTGTCGCACTCTTTATGTCTGTCTGATTTTCAAAGTTTATCTTATAATCTCTTAAATACTTTAACTAAGATGATAGATAAAGTAGACATTGATGGGGTATTGGAATGTGAAAATTACGATGGGGTAGTTAAGATCTCAGATAGCCAAGGTAATGTATATGTTATTAACAAACATGAGCCTTCTATGCAAATTTGGATTGCTTCACCTATTAGTGGGTCAGTGCGATTTAGTTATGATGAATCCTCAAGTACATGGATAAGTGATAAAAATGATGAATTGTTTGATTTTTTAAGATCTGAAATAAGGATATTATTTGATATTATGATATAAAAATGAAAGTATTATTTCAATTTGTAAAACCTCATGTATTGTATTTCATATTTGCATATTTAGTTGTAGCTATTTCTTCTGTAACAATTTTAGCATTTGGTTATGGATTGCATAATTTAGTAGATTTATGGGTTGCAACTTCTGATGTTGTATCTATAAATAACTCCTTATTATTTTTATTTGTTGTTGTTTTAATAGTAGCATTGACAGCTTTTTTGCGGTTATGGCTTACTGGCTATGGGAGCGAAAAAGTTGTTCTTGATATTAGATTGAAGTTGTATAATAAAATCATACATTTTTCTCCAAGATTTTTTGAGAATAATAGTATATCAAGTTTGATTACACGATTAATGGCAGATACGTCAACGCTTCAAGTAATCTTAAGTACTGGTATGTCGACAGTACTTAGAAATGCAACTACTTTGCTTGGTAGTATTGTAATGTTAGTGCATACTAATTTTAAGTTGACTATGTATACTGTAGTAGTGATTCCTGTCATTCTAATAATCTTAACTGTTCTTGGTAGAAAAGTAAAATTGTTATTGCGTAAAGTACGTGTAAATCTAGATAATATAACTTCTTTTGTTGAGGAGACATATCGTGGCATATATGTTATCCAATCTTTTTCAAAAGAAGAGATAACAAAACAAAAGTTTTCAAATTTACTTACTAGTACACTGAATCTAACAAGTAGGTATATTGTTTTACGGGCGTTATTGGTTACGTTAATTATAACTTCTGTAATGCTATCTATAGGATTTGTTCTGTCACTTGGGATTAAAGAAGTATTAAGTACTAATATAAGTGTTGGTTCTCTTTTTTCTTTTATATTTTATGCAGCAATAGCTGCTGGCTCGGTGAATAATATGGGAGATAATTTGAATGATATACAGAGAGCTATAAGAATTGCAGAAGATATTTCTAAAATATTGCTAATGCCAGAAGATATTACTGAAGTAAAAGATCCGTATGAAATTCAGGAAATAAAAGATAAAATTTCAATCAATAATGTCACTTTTTGTTATCCTAGTAAACTAGACAATCCTGCATTAAAGAATGTATCATTTACTATTGATAAAGGCCAAGTAGTTGCTTTGGTTGGACCTTCTGGTAGTGGTAAAAGTACAATAATAAATATACTATTGCGTTTCTATGATGTAAACACAGGAAATGTAACTATTGATGGTATTGATATAAAAGAACTATCTTTAAAAAATCTCCGTTCTCTTTTTAGTATTATTCCTCAAAGCCCTATAATGTTTTCTGGAACAATATGGGATAATATAACTTATGGGGTAACTAATGCTGTGTATGAAGATGTAAGAAATGCAGCAAAAATAGCTTGTATTCTTGATTTTATAGAAAGTTTACCAAATAAATTTGATTCTTTAGTTGGAGAAAGAGGGTTATGTTTATCTGAAGGACAAAAGCAAAGGATTGCGATAGCGAGAGCTATTTTGAAGGGTTCGGGTATGCTGATATTAGATGAGGCAACATCATCTTTAGATTCAAAAAACGAACAACTAATACATGATGCTTTAGATAATTTAAAAAGTAATAAAGCAATGCTTGTGATAGCTCATCGGTTATCAACTATTGTTAAGGCAGATAAGATAATTGTTTTTAATAATGGATGCATTGATGATATAGGTACTCACAAGTCATTGATGTGTAAGCAGAATGGTTTGTATACAAAGTTAGCAAGGTTGCAATTGTCAAGTGATCATTTTTCAGAAAGTAGTTGATCTAGTAAAATGATTCCTATTGTGCAAGTAATATTATTAAATTTTTAGTAGAAAAATTATTGCAATTTATGTAGTCAGAAAAATATATAAAAAAATAAGGTATGTTTTACTCCTTAATTCTCTATGTTATAGGTTTGTATTGAATTAGCTAGAATTTTTTGTTCTTTGTGGAATGTACAATGTAGTTAGTTGATATAGTGTATTTTTAAAGTGTTATATGAAAATATAGAAAAAAGTTGTTAACTACTATCATTGTGTGCTCTAGGTATATCAAATGATATGTCAAACCAGTTATGGTTTTGCTATTGATAAAAAACTACTGATGGTAATGAGTTTATAGTTTCAGACTGTATACAGGAATTCATTGATAAGTTTAACAAATCTATTTTAGAATCAATGTATTATAGTGATTAAATAGATAGTATTTAGTAACATGTATTACAATGATGGTGTCAGTTTTATTTCGTTATCAGCTCTGAAAGTAAAATAGTATTGTAAGCATATAGAATAAGTATGGTAAGTGAGGTTTATATTTATCAAATAGGTTTTTCGTGATTAATATACGTGAGGTTGTTATAAAAATGAGAATACACTTATTAAGGGTTTTATGTATCTTAATAAATCAAGTGATTTAAAAAATCTTAGTTGTGCTGTTCAGTGATCATGACATATAGCAATAGTAGTTGAATTGCTAGCAATTTAGGATTGACTTTCTAAATTTTTAAAGTTTTTTACTCGTTTTCTATTAATAAGTATTCGTGCTATTTATTATTAGTTTTTTGTAAAATTGTAAGCTATATTATGAACTTGTTTAACATAGGAATTATATTGACTCGCTGTGTTATTGTGATAGCCTAATTATGTTTATTATTTAAATATTATTTTTTGTAATGTCTAGTTCTGCATATGATATTATAGATCATGAATATGATGTTGTAATAGTAGGAGCTGGAGGAGCAGGATTAAGAGCAACTTTTGGTATGACTAATGTTGGATTATCAGTTGCATGTATATCTAAAGTCTTTCCTACACGAAGTCATACAGTAGCAGCTCAAGGTGGTATCAGTGCTGCATTAGGTAACGTTTCTGAAGATGACTGGAGATGGCATATGTTTGATACAGTCAAAGGTTCAGATTGGCTTGGTGATCAGGATGCTATTGAATACATGTGTAAAAATGCAGCAGAAGCTGTAATCGAGCTTGAGCGTTATGGGGTTCCTTTTTCCCGTACTAGTGATGGTAAAATATATCAACGTCCTTTTGGTGGAATGACTACAGAATTTGGTAAGGGTAAGCCAGCAGTGCGTACATGTGCTGCGTCTGATAAGACAGGTCATGCAATACTTCATACATTGTATCAACAGTCTTTAAAATATAATGCTAAATTTTTTGTAGAGTATTTTGCTATTGATTTAATAATGGATGAAGAAGGTCAGTGTAAGGGTGTATTAGCATGGTCCTTATGTGATGGTACATTACACCGGTTCCGTGCTCACATCGTTGTTCTTGCTACAGGTGGTTACGGTAGGATATATTTTTCTGCTACTAGCGCACATACTTGTACTGGTGATGGGGGAGGTATGGTATCCCGTATTAATTTACCACTAGAAGATATGGAATTTGTACAATTTCACCCAACTGGAATATATGGTGCTGGATGTTTGATAACGGAAGGTTGTAGAGGAGAAGGTGGATATTTACTTAATTCTGAGGGGGAAAGATTTATGGAGCGTTATGCTCCAAAAGCTAAAGATTTAGCGTCTCGTGATGTTGTTAGTAGAGCGATGACTTTAGAAATCAGAGAAGGTCGTGGTGTTGGTCCAAAAAAAGATCATGTGTATTTATCTATATCCCATTTAGGTGAAAAGGTTATTAGTGAAAGATTGCCAGGTATTAGTGAAACTGCTCGTACTTTTGCTGGAGTGGATGTTGTAAAAGAGCCAATACCAGTTTTGCCAACTGTTCATTATAATATGGGAGGTATCCCTACAAATTATCATGGTGAAGTTGTAACTTTGACTAATAGTAAGGAACAAGTAGTACCGGGGCTATTTGCCATAGGAGAAGCAGCTTGTGTTTCTGTACATGGAGCTAATCGTTTAGGATCTAATTCATTGCTTGATTTAGTAGTTTTTGGAAGAGCAGCAGCAATTAGAGCTAAAGAGTTAATTAAACCTGGTATGTTACATGTTCCAGTTAAGAAGTCATCGGAAGAATGGATAATTGATAGATTTGATGCTTTGAGATTTTCAAAAGGAAGTTTGCGTGTATCAGAAATACGTAGTAATATGCAAAATGTAATGCAAAATCATGCAGCTGTTTTTCGTACAGAAGAAGTACTTGAAGAAGGCAAGGAAAAGATAAAAAGTGTTGCTGAATCTCTATCTGAAATTGCAGTTGAGGATAGGAGTATGATATGGAATAGTGATTTAGTTGAAGCCTTAGAGCTAACTAATATGATGCCACAAGCAGTTGTAACAATGGAATGTGCTGCGAATCGTCAAGAAAGTAGGGGTGCTCATGCACGTGAAGATTTTCCCGATCGTGATGATAAAAACTGGATGAAGCATAGTTTGGCGTGGTATAATTCTACAAATTGTTCTGTGAGGATAAAATATAAGGATGTTGCTAAGACAACTTTAACAGATGATGTTCAGTATTTTCCTCCGCAAAAAAGGGTATATTAATACTATCTCTATGGTGGTTATTTAAAAGGTTTTACTATGGTTCAATTTTTTTTACCTAGGAATTCTAAAATTAATAAGAATGGTAAAGTCCATTCTGTCCATGAAGGAGCAAAGAATGTAAAATGTTTTAAGATATATAGGTGGTCTCCAGATGATGACGAAAATCCAAGAATTGACACATTCTTTATAGATCTTGATGAATGTGGGCAAATGGTACTTGATGCTTTGATAAAGATTAAGAATGAAGTTGATTCTACATTAACATTTAGGAGGTCATGTAGAGAAGGCATATGTGGTTCATGTGCGATGAATATTGATGGTACTAATACTTTAGCCTGTACAAAAGCAATTTCAGATATTAAATCAGATGTAAATATTTATCCTTTACCGCATATGCATGTTATAAAGGATTTAGTCCCTGATTTAAGTAATTTTTATAAACAATATGAATCAGTTACTCCATGGATACAAGCTAAAGAACCTAGTCATAACAAAGAAAGGTTACAAACAATAGAAGATAGAAGTAAATTGGATGGAATATACGATTGTATATTATGTGCATGTTGTAGTACTAGTTGTCCTAGTTATTGGTGGAACTCAGATAAATATTTAGGACCAGCAGCGTTATTGCAAGCTTATAGATGGCTTATTGATAGCAGGGATGAAGCATCAGATAGTAGGTTGGATGTACTTGATGATGCATTCAAGTTATATCGTTGTCATACTATTATGAACTGTACGAAGACTTGTCCTAAAGGCTTGAATCCAGCGAAAGCAATTGCTCATATAAAACAAATGATGGTAACAAGGTAGTACAGAGAGTATTGTTGGAGTTATGTTTTTTTATAATTAATCTTGATTGATAATAAAGTTACATATCCTAGCATGTATTTTATATATTTTTAAATATTGTAAATCTTATAACAAGGGAAAGTATAGAGATAAAAAATATGTTCTAATTTTTAGTCTCTATACTATCGATTCATAGAGTTTTTTTAGATTTTATTGATTTATATAATGTGTTTTCAAAGTATTTAGCCTATAAGGGTAAAAGTAGAAATAGGGAAGACAATACTGATACTTGATTGTCTGTGCTGTAAGTTTACGAGATTTTTTACTACGTGGTATAGGTTTTACAAAATTCAGATGGTGTTTAGTGTTGTGGTAAAACAGATATTTAATTGATTATATGATGTGTTTTCAAAGTATTATAGCCTATATAGATGGGTAAAACGTATATATGAGAAGGGGGTAAGGTCGGGTACTTGATTTGTCTGTGCTGTTGCTGTAAGTTTATGGGATTTTTTACTGCATGGTGATAAGTTTTACAAAATTCAGATGATTTTTAGTGTTGTTATTAGATCTAATTTATAGTAAAGAAAACAAACTTTTAATCTGTTGTTATAGCGTGAAATAGTTTGAAATTTTGTGATATGCTTTTATCATACATAAATAGCTGATTGTAGTTTTAAAAGCTTGATCTAATATGGGCAATTGTTAGTATTAAGTGTGGATAATTAAGGTGTAGGGGAATTATGGAATCAGCAGTTACAAGACGTATAGTTGTTCCTGAGTTAGAAAAAATTCTTTATAAGGAGTATAAAGTTTTAAATAAAGGGTTTGTCAGGCTAGTTGATTATATGGGATCTGATGAATCTGTAGTACAAGCTGCTAGAATATCTTATGGCAGGGGTACTAAGAGTGTAAGTCAAGATGCTGCATTGATTAGTTATTTGATGCGCCATTCACACACTACTCCATTTGAAATGTGTGAAATAAAATTTCATATTAAGTTACCTATATTTGTTGCAAGGCAATGGGTACGTCACCGTACTGCAAATGTGAATGAATATTCTGCAAGGTATTCTGTGTTAGATCATGAATTCTACATTCCAGAATATGATCAAATAGCAAAACAATCTGAAGATAATGCTCAGGGTAGAGGAAGTAATTTATCTGATGAAGATGCTAAATATGTTTCTGATCTTTTAGTGCATGATTCTAATATGGTATATGAAACTTATAATAAGTTTTTAGAGAAAAGTGTTTCTAGGGAAATAGCACGTGTTAATCTTACTTTAAATTATTATACTGAGTGGTATTGGAAAATAGATTTACATAATTTATTGCACTTCTTGAAGTTAAGGTCTGAGGCGAATGCTCAATATGAAATTAGACTATATGCAAAAACTATGTTGGATATTGTAAAAAAATGGGTTCCATTAACTTATACAGCTTTTGTTGAGTATTGTTTAGAGTCCCAGAATTTTTCAAAGAGTGCATTGGATGTTGTTAGAAAATTAATTGCTGGAGAAAAGATTGTTCGAGAAGATACTAGTATTGGAAAAAGGGAATGGAGGGAGCTAATGGCTATTTTAAAGCCTGAATAAATTTTTTAGATATTTAATTACCTGCGTTATTGTGTTAACATAATGGTACTTAATAATAATTTAAGTACTTTAGACTTTGGATCTATAAGCTTGCGATTGGGATTTTATAAGATAAATACTATGGTTAATGTCTTTACACTTATCAAATTTTTTATATATTTGTATTGTTATAGATTCAAAAATTTTCTAGAAAGTCATAGTAAAGTAAAATTGATTTTTTAAATATCAGTTTTAAGAAGCTAGTATTATTAATTATCTACAATAATTTTATATGGAATGTTATATTAGTAATATGTTTATTAATTAAGGATTTTGTTTTAGTGTATGAAAATTTTAAAGAGAAATATTTTAATTCTTATTATTGCGGTTATTATTCTGTCTGATATATCTTCAGATCTATATCTACCTAGCTTACCGAAGATTAGTGATTTTTTTGCCGTAGATCACACTATTGCACAATTGACAATTAGCTTGAACTTAGCTGGAATCTCTATTTCAGGATTGTTTTATGGTCCATTATCTGATTATTATGGACGTAGACCTATTATGTTGTTAGGTGTGGGAATATTTATGTTGGCAAGCGTAGCATGTTGTTTTGCTAACAATATTATTGTATTAATCATTATGCGTTTTGTTCAGGGTTTTGGTGCAGGTGTAGCTGGAGTTGTTGGATATGCTATTATCAAGGATATATATTCTGGAAGTGAGTGTGCTAAAAATATTTCCATAGTAAATATGGCAGTAGCATTTTCTCCAGTACTGGGTCCGATTTTAGGTAGTGCTATTATAGCACATGGTTATCATTGGAATGTGTTGTTTATAACAATATCCATAATGGCAATACTAGTTTTAGGATGTTTATTTGTGTTCTTGAAAGAAACTATTATTCTTGAAAGAATTGATAGTAATATCTCTTTCTTGTCAATTATGCGAAAGTATAAAGAACTTATTTTAAATATTAGGTTTTGTGGTTTTGCTTTAATTCAAAGTTTGACTATTATGTGGATTTGGTCATGTATAGCTAATTTGCCATTTATTTTTGTAAAAGATATGGGAGTACCTGTTAGTTATTATGGTTATTTTGTTGCTATTAATGTGGCTGCTTATGTTATTGGTGCAATTTTAAATCAAAGATTTGTTGAGAGATTTGGAATAAATAATATGTTACTTTTAGGATTGATTTTAACTACTTTATCAGATATGAGCGTCTTTATACTCTATCAGATGCTTGAAATTACTCCTTTGTTAGCAGAAATTATGTGGATTCCATCTGGTATGGGTATTGCTTTTATTCTTGGAAATAATATGACTGCTGCTTTTTCTGAAATTAGAGAGTCGGGTATAGGTTCTGCGTTTATTCTGTTCTTACAAACAATTTTTGGTGCACTTGGTATTTATATTTTAGGGTGTTTTTATGATGGCACTCTAATTCCAGTGATACTGTTTCCAATAATTTGTTCTATCATTTGTATTGTTATATATGTTCTTTTAAGAATTAGTGATAAAGATAATAAATCTGAATTTATCAGTCTATAATCAATGTTTTTTTAGAAATAGAAGGTTAACATTAGGTATTTAATTTTTTTACATCTAATAAAGATTTTCTATAGTTTTTATTAGTTTGTATAATAAATGATTTATTTACTCTTAAATATACGCTTGTTCCCTAAGATGAGATATTGCTTTTTCTGTAATTACTCTACCACGTGGTGTGCGTTGTATAAAATTTATTTTTATAAGATATGGTTCTATAGTTTCCTCTATATTTCCTGTATCTTCTGATAATCCAGAAGATATAGTGTCTATTCCAATTGGGTTATTAGAGTCATATATGAATTTTAAATATTGAATATCTTGTCTATCTAATCCTAGCTTATCAATGCCTAAACGTAGTAGTGCTTTATCAGCAAATGTATCTGTAATAACTTTGTTATGCTCTGTTACTTCTATAAAATCCCGTATCCTACGTAGTAATCTAAGTGCAATTCTAGGTGTCCCACGAGATCTAAGAGAAATTTCTTGTGCTCCACTTTCAGAAATATTTATCTTAATAACTTTTGCAGCACGTTGTATTACTTTTATAAGTTCTTCAGTTGAATAGAATTCTAAATGTATTGGTATACCGAAACGATCACGTAGTGGATTTGACAATAAACCAATTCGTGTTGTTGCTCCAACTAGTGTAAATGGAGGTAGGTCTACTCTTAAGGTACGTGCTCCACATCCTTCTCCCACTATTATATCTAGACAAAAATCTTCCATTGCAGAATATAATATTTCTTCTATGTTGCGATTTAAGCGATGTATTTCATCTATAAATAGTATATCTTTTGCCTGAAGGTTAGTGAGTATTGCAGCTAAATCTCCCGCTTTACTTAGTAGTGGTCCAGCTGTTGATCGAAAGTTTACTTTTAGTTCTTTTGCTATTATGTGTGCTAATGTTGTTTTCCCAAGTCCTGGTGGACCATATAATAGTACGTGATCCATTGATTCTTTACGTGTGTAAGCTGCATTTATGAAAATTTTGAGATTATTAACTATGCTACTTTGTCCTATAAAATCGTCTAATAAATTAGGTCTCATTGAGACATTTTGTTGATCTTCTAAGCATTCAGTGCTTTGCAATATATTTTTCATAAAATGTTCTTTATTATGTTTTCTTCTGAAGTATAATAGCATGATACTCTATTATAGATAAATTTGTACTTTCTTTATAATTAAAAGAATAATGACTATTATGTTTTTCATATTGCAAGATAAGGGAATCAGTATGCAAAAAAGTGCAGCTGTATACATGATCTATGACTATTTTAATATATCTTATATATAGGGTGTAGTTTTTGTAAATAATTTTAAGTATCTTTATACTTTTTGTATATAGACGAAATATCAAAATTTGTGAAGTTAATGTAACTATTATTTCACCTGAAATAAGATATTAATAACTAAATGATAGATAATTGTATGGTGTTCTACCTTATTATTGAATGAAAGAATACTGTTATGGGTATATACCTTAAGATAATGAGTTCGTGAATATTAGGGATATTATGTGAGAATTACTTAATATTTGATCCTAATATAATTACAGTATTTACTACTATATAAATTATTAGTTAGAGTTTAAGGTGAAAATCTGCATGGTTTAATATATTCTAACATTTTTTATAACCTGAGTATGTACAAGAAAATTTACATGTTTTGCGTAATTTTGTGACTTACAATCTATTGGGAAAGTTTTTGTAATGCTTTTCGTATAACTTCTTGTATGGTGTCATTAGGAAAATTAGATTTTATTTCTTGTACTACATTAAACGCTTTTAATTTGTCATAACCTAAACTTATAAGAGCAGCTAAAGAGTCGTCTTCTTGTATTGTAAAAGTTTTTTCTATTTGTACTTTGCTAATTTTGTATTGAAGTTCAGTTACAATACGTCCTGCAAGTTTTTCTCCTATACCATTTCCTCTAAATGCGTTTTTATTGTTGTTTATTACTGCAGAAAAGATTTGTTCTGGCGATAATTTACTTAATATTGACATTGCTGTTTTATAATTAATTCCATTTATTGTAACTAACATTTTCATGTAGTCTTGTTCTTGTTTATCTAAAAATCCATATAATTGAGTTAGATTGTCTCTATTGACGTAAGTTTCTATATAAAGTTTAATATTGTTTCCGATTTTACAAGTTTGTAAAACTTTATATGAGAGTTGAATTATGTACCCAACATTACCCACATTTAATATAATATGGTTGTTGTGTACTTCTTCTATAATGCCTGTAAGACTACCTATCAACACTTTCCTCAGAGAATATTATTTAATAAGATAAGTCTAGAATTGATTTTGCGTAGGTTAATTAGTGTATGTAACCTAAGTATTAACAATATACAGAATAGTAGACCAAGTGTAGAAAACATTGCAAAAAGAGGTATTAGCATTGAAATATCAATAGCAATTCCACTTTTGCGTAATACGCTTGCAGGTTGATGTAATGTTGTCCATATGTTGACAGAAAACTTGATTATTGGAATATTAATTGCACTGAATATAGCAAATATTGAAGCAGCTTTCATGGATCTATCTTCATTGTCGAAAAAGTTCCATAGGGATATGTATCCTAAATAAAGAAAAAGTAATACTAACATTGATGTTAAACGTGCATCCCATACCCACCACGTTCCCCAAGTACATTTACCCCATATACTGCCAGTAATTAAACATATAGATGTAAATGTTAAACCAAGAGGGGCAATGGCATGTGATATAATTGCTAGAATTACATTTCGCCACACTAGTGCTATAAAGCTAAAGATTGCCATTAATGTGTATGATCCAAGTGATATCCATGCGGATGGTACATGTAGATACATAATACGAACGAATTCTCCTTGCTTATAATCTGCTGGAGATAAGATAAATACCATGTATAAACTACATAGCAAAAAAATAAAAAACAAGAGTATTGTATATGGTAAAAGTGACCTTGTATAACGGATGAACTTACTCATAGCATATAAGTAATTACATGATTATTTAACGTATCATAAATTACAATATTAGGCAATCTAATATGGTGAGAGTAGTTTATTAGAATATATTTTTACAATTAAATTATTAATATTTTCGTATAGTTTTTTAGTTATATAAATGTTAGCAAGTAAGTTTTAATATTTGTTATAAGGAATTTATGGTATATTAAATGCATATTTTGTTTTTATATCCAACATTGTAGCATTTGTCGGTAATATATTATTTTGTATGTGTAAAAAAACTTGGTGATCAGATTTTATAGAATGCATTTCAAGTATTGAGTATGATATTCTTTTTTATTAAGTTATTGCTGCATAATGTATGAAAAGTGACATTATTTAAACATTTGATAATGGGATTTTGTGCTAAATTAAAAGCTTGTACTCAAACCTTAGATAATGATTATTGTGTTGTTTTAGGGAATGTAAGGTGAATTATAATTTAAAAAGTAGAGGAATAATGTTAGTTATATCTTCTCCTTCTGGAGGTGGTAAAACTACAATATCTCATTTATTAATTGATGAATTGCAAAATGATCTTGTTAGATCGATTTCTGTTACTACCCGTGAACCTAGAGGTGGTGAAGTTAATGGTAAAGATTATTTTTTTGTAACTGAATCTGAATTCATTAATTTGTGTAATACAGATCAGATGTTAGAGTATGCAAAAGTTTTTGGAAATTATTATGGTATACCTCGTAAGTTTGTCATCGATAATATTACTAATGGTGTTAGTGTGTTGTTCAGTATTGATTGGCAAGGAGCATTTAAATTAATTGACATTATGCGAGAACATGTAGTTAGTGTTTTCATATTACCTCCATCTATGGAAGAATTGAAAAGACGTCTATATAATCGTAGTGGGGAAAGTGATATAATAAATAAAAGATTAGGAGAGGCTGCATTTGAAATCAGTCATTGCTATCGTTATGATTACGTTATTGTTAATCATGATATTGGAGAAAGTGTTCATCAAATTAAATGCATTTTTACGTCAGAAAAATTAAGAACGCAACGAAAGATATCTCTGAAACAATTTGTTGATAATTGTATAAGATAGGGGGAAATATGTGTTTATGATCTGTCAAAATTATGAACTTATGATTATAATTGATTTTATGTAAGGCAGTAGGAAATGAAAAAGTTTTCTGTGTTACTACATTTTATTGGGACATACATAGTTTTTAAGAATTCATTTTATAATAACTTTCTTGAGGGAAAAGAGAACTTAATTTAGAAATTTGATTGTATTTATTGTAGTAAAATTAAGAACGTTTGTGTGATAAGAAGTAAGTGGTAGTAGTATATAAAAGACATTTTATAAAGATAAAAACTACATAGAATTGACAAAAATATCACAAGGATGATTATCAGATTATGTAGAGTATCTATCTGTGGTTATACGAAATTTGTTATTAATGTTTGTTGAAGTTTTTTGTAAAGTGTACTAGTCTGTAAGCTGGTGATAACAGTTTTTGGACTCTGATGGAAGATGTTATAAATGGAAAAGCGATTGCTGAGGATATTACTAGTACACTTGCTACATGTATTAGTGATTTAAAGTTACAGCATAATCTAACACCATGTTTGATAGTTATACTTGTTGGGGATGATCCTGCAAGTCATTTATATGTGCGTAACAAGCAGCGAAAGGCGGAAATGTTGGGACTCAAATCTGAAACTGTGTTATTACCGAGCACGACATCCGAAAGCAGTTTGATTGATAAAATACGTGAGTTGAATAATGATGATAGTGTTCATGGGATTTTAGTACAGCTTCCTGTACCAAAACATATTGATAAGAATTTAATAATTAATACTATTGACCCAAGGAAGGATGTTGATGGATTTCATAATGAAAATGTAGGGAAGCTATTTACTGGACAGAAGGGTTGTCTAATGCCTTGTACTCCTAGGGGGTGTCTTTATTTAATTAAAACTGTAACTCGTAATTTATCTGGAAGTGATGCTGTAGTTATAGGGAGGTCAAATATAGTAGGTAAACCTATGGCTTGTTTGTTGTTGGGAGAAAATTGTACTGTTACTACAGTTCACTCAGCTACTCGTAATTTACCTGATTATTGTTCTAAAGCTGATGTTCTTGTAGCCGCAGTTGGTATACCTCATTTTGTTAAGTCTGCTTGGATTAAGCCTGGAGCAATTGTTATAGATGTTGGTATTAATTCTATAGAGGAAAATGGGGTTAAAAAGTTTGTAGGGGATGTTGATTTTTCTGGAGCTAGAAGTATAGCTTCAGCTATTACTCCGGTTCCTGGTGGTGTAGGGCCTATGACTATAGCATTTTTAATGGTTAATACTGTAATGGCAGCATGTAATCAAATTGGTATTGAAAATTTTGTTGAAAAATATTTAGATTTGTAATTCTTTAATTGCAGTTAATGCATTTATAGTTTATAACTAGATAACAAGGGGCGGTTAGCTCAGTTGGTAGAGCGTCTCGTTTACACCGAGAGGGTCAGCAGTTCGAGTCTGTTATCGCCCACTCTTTTTGTTTTACTCTATTTATATAATGACTTTTACTGTCTTATGCTAAGCTGTATAAGAATCCATCTTATTATCATGTAATGTGCATATTGAAAGTTTATATCAAGAAGTTATATATATTCTTTCATCTGATTTGTATATTGTTGTGTACGGAAAATGGCTTGTAGTAATGTTAAAAGCTATGACTAGGCCTTACTTGCTCTGTTTAAATACCTTGTAAGGTATTTCAATAAATTATTGAGAGAAAACAGTGCATTTGTGTGTTATTTTTTAAGTCTATACTAATATTCCTATACCTCTATAGAGAGAGTGGTATCTTACTATTTTATAACGCATTTATGATTTTTATTTCTGCTAAATTAATATCTGTGTTTGTACTGTTTGGATAAAAGAAACATTATTACTACAATTACTCGTTAATGTAAAAAATGTTTACCACATTATTAGTATATATTTTACTATTGAAAACATAGCATCATTAGCCATCACTAATTCTCTTATTTACATATGGAGAAAAGTTATTGTTATTTTACTGTAAACTTTGATCTACTGCTTCCTTGATGTATTTGAAGATAATCTTCAATGAAGCATCATCTGATAAGCTATGGCTGGCTGATTTTATTAAATGTAAATTGACATTGTTTGATTTTATTTTCTCTGCTAAAGCAATGGAAGTCTGATATGGTACTGTATCATCATTCATTCCATGAATAAGTGTTATAGGATAGTTAATATTGATGGATTCTTGATTTAAGAGTAAATGCTTGCGTCCATCTTCAATTAGGTTACGAGTTATCACATAAGAGTATGTATTATTATTTTGACATAGAATAATTTTACCATGTTTATGTAGTTCATCTTTTTGCTTCATATTTAATTTTTGAAATATCAAAGATTCAGTAAAATCTGGTGCTCCAGCCAGACTAATTAGGTGCAATACTTTATTTTGACAGAATATTGCTACTAGTAACATGAGCCATGCTCCCATGCTAGATCCTATAATAACTTGTGGTTTATTAGTAGGATTTAATTGGTTTATTACCTCTGTGCAGTTTTTGTACCAATCACTGATGTTATAGTCAGTAAATTGACCATCTGATTCTCCGTGCCCTAAATAATCAAATAAAATTAGTCCTAGGTTGTGTGATTTACAGTAATCATATAAAGCAGTTGCTTTAGTACCTTGCATGTTAGAGTTAAAGCCACCGAAAAACACAATAGAGGCTGTGTTTCCTGGTAATTGTCTATATGCAATGTGTAATCCTTGTGCATAAGACAATGCTAACTTAGAATAATTAAACATATTTTTACCTGATGTTATTCTAAAGATTGCAAGTATGCTATTAAATCTGCTACATCTTGAGGTTTTGAAATTCCAGCGAATGCCATACGTGTACCCTTAATGTAAGCTTGAGGTTTTGTTAAAAATTGAAATAAATCTTGATATTCCCATGTTCCACCTTTACTGAGCATTGCTTTTGAATAGTTAAAGCTATCTCCCAAATGTGCTTTTTTATTACCTACAATGTGCCATAAATTTGGTCCGACTCTATTTGTTCCGCCTTTTTCAAAAGTATGACAAGATATGCACTTTTTTGTGATTTCTTTGCCTTTTGTAACATTAGCTTGTGTTATAAGAGCTTCAATATCAATTTGTTCTTCGGTACTTCCAACTTCTGTAAGGGGGGTATGTTCCTCTACATTGATTTGATAACCTTTTGCTTGTTCAGTATGTGGATTGGGATCATATAGTAAATCTACCACATTGCTAATAAATAGTACTATAAATGATGCGAATAAAACGGCTGTGAATATTTTATTTAAATGGAATCCGTCCATAGCTATTGCATTCCTAGATCATAAGTAATATACCATACCTCTCTAAGGTAATATAATCATTAACTATAGTCAATAAATAACATTGTTTGCTTAATTAGTATAGGTGGTCATTAATTTGTAAGCAATATATACTGAAAATATGGGATACCTCTAGTTCTGTTGTATTATAAGCTTAACATATTATTTACATAGGAAGATTGTACTAAGATAAGTTTGATCACTGATTTGAAGTAGGTATGACTTTATAAAATAGGTAACAGGTATAAGATATTGTACTTAGAAATTACATGTATATAGTTTTATTCAAGGAAGAATATTGTGAAAATTGTATATGGAGAAAAGAATATAAATAGTGTACATGCTGTAGTTGTGATCATAACCATGAGCATTAGCATAGGAGCTTCTGTGTATTTAAATCTGCAAGGTTTAAAAAATGCATTGTATATAATAGGAAGAAAATATATTGTATTTAATATAGTACTTAATGTTAATACTGATGTTACTATTATACTATTTTGATGTAGTGCTTCTGACATGATAAAGGATTTTCCCCAAAATGTAGGGGCAGGAGGTATACCTATCATTGCAGCAGCGCCAATGGAGAATGCGATCATAGTAATAGGCATAGACATACCTATTCCATGAAGTTCATGTAAGTACTTTTTTCCTGTTTTTGTGTATATCGCTCCTGCAGCAAAAAATAATGTAATTTTTGCAAAAGCATGAGATATCATTTGAAATATAGCAATTTGAATTGCGTGTTTTGTATATAATGATGCTGTCATTACTATATATGCAAGTTGTGATATTGTTGAATATGCAAGCAATTTTTTTAAGTTGATTTGTTTGATTGCTATTAAAGATGCAAGTATAATTGTAGTTCCTGAGACATACATGAGTATATTGCTATGTTCTTGAATAAGTATATTTAATTTTTCTAATCCTATGATATATAATAAGATTTTTATTATAGTAAACACTCCGGATTTTACAACTGCTACGGCGTGTAGTAGTGCACTAACTGGAGTAGGAGCCACCATAGCCTGTGGCAACCAAAAATGTATGGGCATTAACGCGGCTTTTCCAATTCCATAAATCAATAATAATAATAGACCCATAAGTAAGCTGTTAGAGATGTTTTCTGGTAATATACCATTTGGAGTAAAATCTAACGTACCACTTACATTATATATTATTAAGATTGCTGGCAAAAATAGTAGCATTGATGTTCCTAATAATGTTCCTATATAATATCTGCCAGAGATTTGTGACTGAGTATTGGTGTAATATGTAACTAGAGGGTATGTACTTATGGTGAGTAATTCGTAAAATATAAATAATGTTAACAAATTCGCTGAGAACGCTATACCCATTGTACATCCAATACTCATTGCAAAACATGCATAAAATATAGGCTGTTTATTATTATTTTGATTATTGTGTTTCATATAGCTAATACTATAAATAGTAGTGATTACCCATAGAAATGAAGGTAATAAGCTAAATATTATGCTTAAAGGTTCAGTTTTGAATGCGATTTGTATTTGAGGATGGATGAATTCGTATAATTTGATATATAATACTGGATTATTGTTTATGGATTTTATATAAAACTTGCATGCTTCAAACACTAAGTAGAATAAAGTACATGAGGAAGCTATACTTATAAGTTCTTGTGAATATTTTATTTTCTTTAACATTAATATCAAAACAGCAGATATAAATGGGAAGAAAACTATATATACTAAAGAAAAACCTAATATGGAATTCTTAAGAAAGTGCATAAATGCTATCATACCATACTTAACTTGGACTATTATAAATAACAATAAAGCTTTTTTAAGTAAAGTATCTTATATAGTGTTTTCTTTTCATTTGCAGAAAAGTGATTTGTGTATAGTGAATCATTTATGTGTATGAAGATTAGTTAAAAGTAGGAATTTATCATTAAATTTAATAACTTTTATAATCCTTAGAAGTTTGTATATATAATGTTTATTCTTAACGTTGTTATACAAATCTGCATTTATTATTAAGGGGTTACCTGTATTATTTTTTACGTGGCAAAATTTTCTACATATTTATTAAAATATGTATAAAACAATTCTTGTGTCATTACATGATCTGCTGAAACTAAATGTCCATTAATCTTTACTGTATCTACTATGAAGTTTTTATCTGCATACATACAGTAAGACCATGGACCTCCTAATTGTGCAATTATGTTGTTAATGGAAGATTTGACTTTTTTATAATCTACTGCGACATTGTACCACTTTTTTAAATTTTGAGGTTTTGGTAATTTTCCACCAATTCCTGCACGTGATACGGGGTCAATAGTACATAGTAAATCTATTGAGGTTGTTTTAAGTGTATTTATTGTTCTGTATCCAGTATCTCCTCCCCAGCTATGTCCTACAAGACAGATTTTTTGTTGTGCTTCATACCAGGCTTCTATTACGGGAATTATTGCTGATGATCCCCAAGTTGCGTATGCTATATCTTGGTGATTGTAGTTCTGTGTATAGTATTTAGCATATAAACGTAATACAAATTTTGTTCTATCATCTGACGCTCCTCCAATAAATATTACTAAAGGTTTTGTGCCTGGAGTAATTTTACTTCTTAAAATGTCTTTTGAGTTTTTGGGGATTGCAATGCCTTCTGTAATATATCCTGTATCTGTTCCTACTGCTGGAATATATGGGGGGATAATTTTATCTGCAACAAATATCGACATTCTTGTCTGCCTTGAGTAATAAATATATGATAACATTACAATAGTAAATAATTTTCTCAAATATTTAGATTGAGAAATAAATTTTGTTTGTAATGAAATTAAAGTAACTATAGTAAAATAAAAGTTAAAAAATAATAATGCATCTTTGTATTTACAGTGTCATATATAAGATGTTGTATTGAGTGTAGTAATAATATTGAAATCAAAAAATGATCTTTTTTTTCCATATAAGAATATGTAGGAAGAACTATCTTAGTTTTGTGTTGGGTAGAACATGAATTAACCTTGGTAGACTGATTGAAAGAAGTGTGTAATACTATTTTAGAATTTCTTCAGTAGTGTGAGAAGTATTTATTGTTCTTTAATATTTTTTGTTATGAAATTGTTATTTTAATGAAAATGAAATATTCTACGAATTTTTATACATTTTAGTATTTTAAATTGTGTGTATAGTTATACAACATTGAATACATGCTTAATCTTTGATTCTATAATCAATAGTAGTTTTACTATTACTGGTTATTGTATTTCTTTGAATTATAAAAAAATGCTAGATTAAAATAGAAATAAGTATCTTTCTTAATTGGTAGTTATGGAGACACTGAGTTGCGTTATAGTAGATTGAGCAGCTATTAATCTTGCTATTGGAATTCTGTATGGGGAGCAAGAAATATAATTTAAATTCAATTTTGCAAAAAACTGTATAGAGTCGAAATTTCCACCATGCTCTCCGCATATACCAATTTTAATACTTGGAGAAGATTTTCTACCTAAATATACTGCAGTTGATATTAATTTACCTACTCCTTCAATATCTAAAGTTTCAAAAGGGTCTTGTTTTACTATTTCTAAATCTTTATATATTTCAATAAAACTTGCAGAGTCATCCCTAGATATTCCTAAAGTGGTTTGAGTAAGATCGTTTGTTCCAAAGCTAAAAAATTGAACATGTTTAGCAAGTTTATCTGCAATTAGAGCTGCCTTTGGTAGTTCTATCATTGTTCCTATCGAATACTTAGGATTGTCAAATTGCTGTGCTATATTATTAATTAATTCTTTAATAATGATGATCTCTTTTTCAGCCATAACTAAAGGTATCATGATTTCAGGTACTATGCCTGTTATATTTGTTTCTTCCTGTAACTCCTTTACTGCAAGGAAGATTGCCTTTACTTGCATTTCATATACTTCAGGATATGATATAGCAAGCCTGCATCCGCGATGTCCTAGCATTGGGTTCTTTTCAGATAAATAAAGTACCTTGTTTCTTAGCTTTTCTAAGGATTTACCAGTTCTTGCTGAAACTTCATTTATTGCATTGTCATTATCTGGAAGAAATTCATGTAATGGAGGATCAAGTAGTCTGATAGTAACTTGCTTATTGAGCGTAGATTTAAAGATTTTTTTGAAATCTTCTTTTTGCATGACTTCGAGTTTTTCTAGTGCTGCTATTCTTTCTTCTTTGGTGTCAGACACAATCATTTCTTGTACTATACTTATTCTTTTGTCAGAGAAAAACATATGTTCTGTACGACATAATCCTATTCCATCAGCTTGGAAAGCCATGGCTATATCTACATCTTCTGGAGTATCAGCATTAGCCATTACTTTTAGTGTTCTTATTTCGTCTACCCATTCCATTAACTTATAGAAACTCTTGCTTAATTTAGGGGTAACTGTTTTTATAGTTCCTAGAATAACTTCTCCATTACAACCGTTTATTGTAATGCTATCGCCTTTATATACTTTTAGACCTGTATTTGTATAGAAAAATTGTTCGCTTTTGTCTATAAAGATCCCATTTGCACTACAAATGCAAGGTTTACCCATTCCTCTGGCTACTACTGCTGCATGGGAAGTCATACCACCTCTTAAAGTGACGATACCTGCAGAGCTATTCATTCCATTTATATCTTCTGGATTGGTTTCTTGGCGTATTAATATAGCATTCTTTCCATCTTTTCTAAATAGTTCTGCATCGTTAGGTGTGAATGCTACATATCCAGTTGCTGCACCTGGAGATGCTGGTAATCCTCGTGCGATAATGTTAATGTTTGTATTGTTCTCAAGTATTGGGTGAAATAGTTTACTGAATGATTTATGTTCAATTCTTAATATAGCTTCTTCTTTTGAGATTAATTTTTCTTCTACCATATCTACTGCTATTTTTACAGCAGCTTGAATGCTACGTTTCCCTGGTCTGGCTTGTAAAATCCATAGCTTACCATTTTCTATTGTAAATTCTATGTCTTGCATATCATGGTAATGTAGTTCTAGTTTTCTACATACCTTTTCTAAATCACTGTAAGATTGTGGTATTAATGCCTTCATTTTATCTAATGGTAACGGACTATGAGTTCCAGATACTACATCTTCTCCTTGTGCATTTACTAAAAATTCTCCAAAAATTTCTTTTTCTCCAGTTGATGGATTACGGGTAAATACAACACCTGTAGCAGAGTTCTGACTCATATTGCCAAATACCATGGATTGTATATTAACTGCTGTTCCTAGATTGTCTGATATATTGTGTATTTTTCTGTATGCAACTGCTCGTTTGTTCATCCATGATTTAAAAACTGCATCTATTGAATTATATAACTGTTCATGAACGTTTTGAGGGAACTCTTGATTAGTATGTATATTAACTATCTTTTTAAATTCAATTATTATTTCTTTTAATATATCAGGATCTGATATCTGATCACTTACTGAAATATTAGCCTCTCTTTTTTTTTTATGTATTACTTCTTCAAATAAATTACTTTCTATTTGTAACACTGTGTGTGCATACATTTGTATGAGTCTGCGATAACTATCATAAGCAAAAAATTCCCCACTTTTTTTTGCTAATCCTATTACTGTCTTGTCATTTAATCCTACATTTAGTATTGTATCTAACATCCCTGGCATAGAACTCACACTACCTGATCTTACTGAAAGTAGAAGTGGATTATCATGGTCGCCAAATTTTAAACTTACCTCGTCATGCAAGAATTCAATTGCATTTTCTACTAAACTAAATGTTTCAGCAGGTAGCTTATTGTTTTGATAATAATAGTTACATATGGTTGTTGAGAGTGTAAATCCAGGTGGTACATCTACACCAATATTGCACATTTCTGCTAGATTTGCACCTTTACCACCTAGGATATGACTCAATGTTAAACTTCCGTCACATTTTGTTTTACTAAAATAATATATTAATTTTTCACTCATACGAAGAGAACCGAAAAAAGTTTTGTTTTTATGCTATAATAGTCATGTATACTACCTCGCTAAATATACTATAAAACCTAATTTTCTATAGTGCAACTATTGTAAAATAATTAATTAGTAGGAGTGATATAAAATAAATAGTGGTGTTTCATGTGTATAAATAGATACATAACATTAAATGGTGTGACGCATCAGTAGTATGGGTAGTGTAAAAATATTAAGTAATGTGTATGTAAACACTGTATTTATTATATAATGGAAATGTATGATTTAACTAATAGTAATATGTTGTAGTAACATTGTAATATGGAGATATGACTAAGGTGTGTCTGTTATGTTTATTATGACATGGGGTTACCATTGATAGTAATAGCTCAATCTTAAAATTGTTTATTTTCTACTACTGTGGTATTAAATATAATATCATGAAAAGTTTGACGCTTTTGTGAAAACAAAGCAATTAAATACCAACATGCTGATGCTATTAATGTTAGCATAGTAATCAAAGATATAATACTTATTATGAAGCTATTATTAATGTTCATATTTACGATTTGTATATTTATCATTAGGATAGCAGGACAAAGAAATTCTGATAATGATCTGTCGAATGCTAACCAAGTGTCAATTTTTTTATGATCACAACGTATAGTGTATATATTAAATATTTTTTGTCCAATAGATGCTTGTGTTTTAGAAGATAGGAAATATGTATAATAGTAACAGCTACTTAACATGTTAAAAATAAATGGTATGATTGTTATATCATTTGTTAACAATACGATGGGGTAGTTAAGTAATGATATAATTATATGGTCAATAATACTTGCTAACACCCTTTTTACTGTATTTGCAATTTTAATTCTTTTTGTACTCATATGTTTATTAATTGACAGATAAAATGACGAATATCATCGAAATTTTTAAAAGAGAGAATATTATTTACAGTGGTAGTGCTCCCATATTTTATAGGTAGGCATCCTGCGTCAGTAGCACTTTGGATATCTGATGCGCTATCTCCTATGAAAAATACTTCTTTGCTTGGTTGGACGTTTATATTTGTTAATGCTGCTAATACTGGTTCAGGGGATGGTTTGGTAGCTCCTGTATCTCCAGCACCGATTATAGAATCAAAATAGTGTGTTAGATTTTTATGATGTACCTCAGACCGTAAATTTTTGCCGTTTTTATTGCTTACTATTGCCATAGTTATATTATTTTCTTTCAAGGTGTCTAATAGTTCAATCGCTCCATCGTTTAGTATAAAGCTGTCTAATTCTTGTGATTTCTCTAAACTATTTTCATATAAAGTAATTGCCTCTTTCCACCTTTTTCCTAAGAATGTAGCGAGGTATTTTGGTATTGTGGAACTTGGAATAAGATCCAGATCTATATTTTTATGTCCCATCTTATCTAATACTTGATTGAAAGTTATACGGTTAATGTTGATGCTAGTATTAATTAACGTATTATACCAGTCAAATATTACTGTAGTTGGTTGTTTTATCATTATATTTAAATTTCTAAATTACCATTTTTGTGAAACATTTATTAAGATTCTATTAAAGTCAGGATTATTTTCAATGTTTAATTGACCTTTGGTGTCAAGAATTATAACTATCATTGTATTCTTGGCTTAGGAATTAGCGTATTTAATTAATTTAATGTGTAATATTTTTACTGTTGTAGTGTTACCAGTGCTTAATCAGATGAAGAATGTCAATATAGTTCAAAATTTTTATGATATTTAAGATAGTAATTTTAGATCCTTCTTATCTATTTCTAATGACAGCTCTATGAATAAATTTTTCCAGGTTAACAGTAGGAAACAAACTACTTGTCTGTAGTTATTAGTATTTAAGAGCATATTAAAATCTGTATTTAGGACTTTTTTATGATGCTTAATGATAGCAATTTCAGGTGTTCCTTATCTATTTCTGATGGAGATCCCATGAGTAAATCTTCACCGGATTGATTAAGTGGAAAACAAATTACTTCTCTAATATTTGTTGCATCTGCTAATAACATTACCATACGGTCTATTCCTGGAGCAATTCCTCCATGTGGTGGTGCTCCAAATTTAAAAGCTTGAGTTAAAGAATTGAATTTTTGATCTACCATTTCTCTAGTGTATCCAGCTATAGAAAATGCTTTGTACATAATGTCAAGTTTATGGTTACGAATAGCACCGCTAGAGATTTCTATCCCATTACAAACTATATCATATTGATGTGCAAGTATACTTGAAGGATCTTGGTTGTTCAAAGCCTCTAATCCTCCTTGTGGCATTGAAAAAGGATTGTGAAAAAAGTTAATGGACTTTTCCTTCTTATCATACTTGAAGTATGGGAAGTCAATAATCCAACAAAACCTAAAGGTATCTTTTTCGATTAAATTGAGCTCTTTTCCTAGTATAGTTCTTACTTCTCCTGCAAATTCTGCAGCTTTGTCTTCTGTCTCTGATACAAAAAATACGCTATCTCCAGGTTGTAAACTGCAGATAGATTTGATTTTATTTAATCTTTCTTCATCTAGAAATTTAGCTATAGGTCCTTTTGCAGAATAATCATCATTAAAAGTAATGTATCCTAACCCTTGTGCTCCTAGCATTTTTGCAAATTCAATCTTATTGTCAAAAAAGTTTCGTGAATTGGCTGCTGTATTAGGTGCTGGTATTGCTCGCACTACCATTCCCTGTTTTATATTTGAATTGAATATGTTAAATTGCGAATCTCTGAATATTTCTGTAACATCTTGGATTATTAACGGATTCCGCAAATCTGGTTTGTCTGATCCGTAATGTAACATTGCATCATAATATGATATTCTTGGGAATTCTTTGTGAATAGTTTTGGTTGAAAATTTACTAAATACATTTAGTAATACTGGTTCAATAACATTAAATACGTCTTCTTGGGTAACAAAGGACATTTCGATATCTAGTTGATAAAATTCTCCAGGTGAACGGTCTGACCTTGCATCTTCATCTCTAAAACAAGGTGCTATCTGAAAATATTTATCAAAACCACTAACCATTAATATTTGCTTAAATAGTTGTGGCGCTTGAGGTAAAGCATAAAACTTACCATGATGGATGCGACTTGGTACTAAATAGTCCCTTGCTCCCTCTGGAGATGATGATGTTAAAATAGGGGTTTGTATTTCAATAAAACCCATACTTTCCATGCTTTTTCGTAATTCTGCAATGACTTTAGACCTTAAGATAATATTGTTCTTCACTTTGTCGCGTCTTAAATCTAAAAACCTATACTTGAACCTTGTATCTTCAGGATAATCTTGTGTTGATGCAATACTCATTGGTAAGATATTTGCTTCTGTTTCAACAGTAACATGTTTTACTACTACTTCAATAAGCCCTGTACTAACTGCAGTATTTATAGTAGAATTATCTCTAGCGACTACTAACCCTTTTATTGTAATTACACTTTCCAACCTTAGATTAGTAATTAATTGGAAATTCTGATTGTCGGATTCGTTAAACACTAATTGTGTGATTCCATAATGATCACGTAAATCGACAAAAATAATTTTTCCATGATCACGCTTTCTGTATACCCAGCCAGAAAGGGTGACTTCCTGATTTATGTGTTCTTCTCTTAATTCATTGCATAAGTGTGTTCTATATATGTTCATAAAAATCTGTATTTTTAATGCAAGTTTATTTTATACGATAATGAATACATTAAAAGCATTTTTGAAATATTATTATTGAGTAATTTTTAAAATTCGTGGTTTAATTTTTTTTTTTATTTTTAATGTATTCATGTAACATTATGATTGTTCAAGAAATGTAAAGTTTGATTTATGTTAGTAAATAAATATAGTCATTTTGTACATAATTAAGTATTTTAACAAGTAAGCTTAAATAACACTTGTTCTTACGCTCGCTTGATTAGGTAGTTTTACTAGATTTTTAGCAGAACATTATAATTACCAAAGTATTAAAGTGTCTTATATCTTAAAAAGGTATAAAATATTTTACTATTTACACACTATGAAAAGTTGTATAGGATAAAACCTATCGCTTTATGCTTTTACTGTTCCATATGCGTTTTTTAGTAAATTTTTTGTTACTAACTTTGTTGATTGTGAGCCAAACTGGTTGCTCAGGAATAATGGCTGGTCTTGCTGTTACTACAGGTGCAATTATTACGTTACAAGATAAGTCAGTTGGTGATACTATAGATGATACAGCAATATTAATTAGAGTTAATAAAGAACTGTTTAAGGTAGGGTTATTTCCTCAAGTGACTGTTAAAGTGAGTGAGGGACGTATATTACTGATAGGGCATGTAAAATCGTTGGATGATCAAATAAAAGCTGAAAAGGTTGCGTGGCAGCAAAAGGATGTTAGGGAAGTTGTTAATGAAATAACTGTAGATAAAAGCGCAATTGATCTAAAAGAAACAGCTATTGATGCTATGATTAGTGCTCAAGTTAAAGCACGGATTCTTTCTCAAAGTAAGGTTAGGTCTATGAACTATAGTGTAAACACGATAGATGGAACTGTTTATTTAATGGGTATAGCTCAGGATCAAGAAGAGTTAGATAAGGTTGTGTCAATAGCACAGAAAGTAAAAAAAGTAAAGCAAGTAATTAGTTATGTAAGGTTAAAAGATAGTAAATTGCGTAATTAATTATTCGCTATCAATTCTAATAGATTGTTATTGTATATAAAATGATTTTGTATGTATGATGTTTTATTAGTGGGTGATTTAAGCTGCATATTTAATATAAGATACGTTGGCCTGTATGCTGCAAATGTAGTTTTGTGTTAAATATTGTATGCGTTAATATTGTGATAGATTATTCATTTTAATATAAGTAATGCTTATAAGGTTAAGTTGTTATCTACTGATAATCTTTTTATGTTTCGATATCTTATGAATCTTGTTATTCTAGTTTTATAATGAAAGTCTTTTTTTGTAAAGAGTCGTTAACTTAGTAAGTTTGGAATGTAAGGAGATATATGGCGCTAGTTGTTGCTTTTCAGATGGATAAAAATGTTGTTGTTGATAAAGATCTATCAGTTAAGTTTATACAAGAGGCGCAAAATAGGGGACATACTGTATTCTTTTATTCTCCTAATCAATTGGCAATGAAAGGTAATGTTCCAATTGCTAAAGCTTGCTTAGTAACTGTAAAGGAAAAAAGATTACAATGTGCTGATGTGCAAGAATTGTTACTTGAAGATATTGATATAATTTTTATACGTCAAAATCCACCGGTTGACATGCGTTATATTACGAGTACCTATATTTTAGAGAGATTAAAAAGACCACTTGTGCTAAATAATCCTAAAAGTCTTAGAGATCATGCAGAAAAGTTATTACCTCTTTCGTTCCCTAAATTTATACCAGATACTGTCATTACTGAAGATCGTCTTGTATTACAGGATTTTTATCAAGAACATAAGGATATAATATTAAAGCCTTTATATAGTTATGGTGGAAATGATGTTACTAGGATGCATAGCAATGTTGATATTACAGTTGTAACAGAGTTAATGATAGAGAAATACAAATGTCCTATAATTGCCCAGAAATTTATATCAAACATCAGCAATGATAAGAGAATTATTATTCTAGATGGCAAGCCTATAGGAGTCTTTAAACGTAGAATATTGTCTAATGAGGTTGAAGAGATAAGGACTAATCTGAGAGTTGGATCGGTTCCAGAAGTTGCAACATTGTCAGACCATGATATGGATATATGTTTAGCTATAGAGCAAGAATTATTAGGAAAGGGAATTATATTTGTTGGAATTGATGTATTGGATGGGTATTTGATAGAAGTAAATATTACTTCTCCATGTGGTATTTTGCAAATTAATGAATTATATGGAGTGTATTTAGAAAAAAAATGTTGGGATTGTTTTGAAGAAAAATTTTATGAAAAACGCAGTAGTTAATAGATTGTGCTGTTTATGGAAATTAATAAGTTTTTATATTTAATATAGATCCTATTATTTTAAAAATATAGTTCATCAATGAAATTTTCTCATTATTAAATAATAAGTACAGTATATTTTTGTTTGCACATTTGTTTTTGTGATAGTTTTTTATATATAGAAAGTTGAAAAATTAATTCGAAGAATTTTCTGCAGCCTAATTATTAAATATGTTATTAAAAATAATCTTAACTTTTTTGTTAACCTATTATAGATTTTAGTATCAAAGATAATAATAAGTTGTTTCTCTATTAAAATTACAAGTTATTAGTTTGAGATGAATATAGGTAGTATGAGTTTATTGTTACCTTATAGCGCATTATATTTTGATATTATATATGATTTAGATTTGATATAATGTTGCAGCTATGGTGGTTTATACTAAGGTTAGTTAAGTAAAGTAGTATTTATTGCTTGAAAAGTTGATATAAATGTTTTAATCACATGAAATGTTCTATTAATGTTTTTAGGGTTAAATTTTTTGTGTAATAGGTATTCATATATATATATGAATTTTTATTGCTGAATTTTTTTAAGATGACCTGCTGTTAGGAGTTAGTACTTTAAACTGAAATTTTTAAGTTATAAGAGTTATGGTGTTATTATGAGAGAAATTGATGATCTTAAAGATATGGGTAATTATCAGTCCTTAAATAATGCTAATAGTATCACTGGTATGAATATTCTTAAATTAGTCAGGCGTTTTTTTATTCGCAAGCACTTAATTTTTTTTATGATAGTTGTTTTTAGTATAGCCTTTACGTATTTTTTTAAAGGTCAAATACTTAGTAAGTTACAAAATTGTGCTTTGATTGTATCAAATTATATGTCAGAGCAATTAGTTGGATGGGGCTTTTCTATTGATGAAATAGTTATTGATGGAAATAAATTTGTTACTTCAGACTGTATACAAGGGTTTATTAATGTTGATAGGTCTATCTTGTCTATGTCTTTAAGTGGATTACAGAAAAAAATAAAGGGTAGTAGTCAGTGGATTAAAGATGTTTCAGTGAAACGGTTATTGCCTAATATTTTGGAAATAAAAATTCTAGAGTATTTACCTTTTGCAAATTGGTATCATGATTATGGCAGTTCAATCATTGATGATACAGGGCATATTATTGTCAATAGTAATGAAGAACGAGATGATTTGATATCAATATATGGTAATGAAGCATTGAAAGATTTACATTTTGTGAAGGAGTTAATTAATGAGAATAGTGTTCTCAGTAATATGATTTCTTCTATGTCTTATGTTGATGATGGTTGTTGGGATATTATCTTATCTAGTGGAGTGAACATTAAATTACCCAAGGAAAATCCTTATAATGCTTGGAATAATTTACTTAATATATATGAAGCTTCTAATGAATTTTTAATTTGGAAAACTGTAGATATGCGTATCCCTGCTCAGATTAATATAATCGAATAATTTATTAACAATTAGTTATGATGAGCTTATAAAATTGATAATAAATTATATATTGCTATGTTTATTTGATTGTTAGGATGTATAGGAATCCTATATTTGATAAATTAATGATAATTATAACAAATTTTTATTATATGTTTAAAATTTATAGATTAAAAATAACGAATTTTATATATTGGTTGTTGATCATTAATGTGTATAGTAGTATTATTGGGTGTGCTTTTATGGAGTACACTGTGTTTTGTGGTGTTTCATCAGAATTATAGGTAATTATGGCACAGAATTTTGAAATGTCCAAAGAAAGATTGTATATTTCTGAAGTATTGGTTGTTGATGATGAAGTTGATATAAGAAATTTAATAAAGGATATATTAAGTGATGATAATTATGTAACTAAATTAGCAGTTGATGGGTTGTCTGCTATTAAGATGGCTTATGAAAAAGAGCCAGATGTTGTGTTACTAGATATATGGTTAAAAGGATCAGATATTGATGGATTAAGTGTTTTAGAAAAACTTAAGGAAAGGTATCCATATCTACCTGTAATTATGATTAGTGGACATGGTAATATTGCTACTGCTGTAAAATCTTTACATATGGGAGCTTATGATTATATAGAGAAACCCTTTACAGAAGGTAGGTTAAAATTAGTAGTTAAAAGAGCAATAGAATCTGGTAGGTTACGTAGAGAAAATGATGAATTAAAGTCGACATTTGAGGACTACGAGATAGTTGGCAACTCTTCTGTAATAAAAAACCTGAGGAGTATGATTAATAAGGCTGCTACTACATCTAGTCGTATTTTAATTACTGGATCGCCTGGTGTGGGAAAAGAGGTAGTTGCTAGGTTAATACATAAAAAGTCAAAAGGGTATGATACACCATTTATATCAATGTATTCATCTATGTTACCTGCAAATAATTACTTAGTTAATATATTTGGTAGTGAAGAAAGCAGTAATATCTTATCTCATAGAGTACCACCTCATATTGGCATAATAGAGCAGGCAAATCACGGGACACTGTTTATAGATGAAGTTACAGATTTAAGATATGATACACAGTTACGGTTACTTAGGTTATTACAAGAAGGAAAAATATATAGAGAAAACAGTAAAATTCCTGTAGGTGTGGATGTGAGAATTATTGTTTCATCTTCAAAAGATATAGAAAATGAAGTAAAAGCTGGGAAGTTCTGTGAAGATTTATATTATAGACTAAATGTTCTGCCAATCAGAGTACCATCTCTAGTGGAATATTGTACTGATATTCCGGAGCTGTGTAGATATTTTATGAATAGTATATGTAAGAAAATAGGATTATGTACATATATATTAAGTGATGAAGCTTTAATAGCCATGCAGTCTTATGAATGGCCAGGTAATTTACGTCAATTACGTAATGTTATAGAGTGGATATTAATCATGAAATCTCCTAAAGAGATTATTACTGCAAAAGATTTGCCGGTAGATATAGTATCAAATTCACCTATTAATGATGTTCTTAGTGCTAAAGTAATATCTATTCCACTTCGCCAAGCACGTGAGGAATTTGAAAAACAATATTTAAAAACTCAATTATCACGTTTTGGAGGTAATGTATCAAAGACTGCTGAATTTGTTGGTATGGAGCGTTCTGCTCTTCATCGAAAACTGAAAGTTTTGGGATTATGTAATATGTCTGAGTAACTTATATTTAGTATTTTTATATAGGATGTTATTTTATAATCTCAGTTAGTTTTCTTTAGGTTGGTTATATTCGTATTTGATTGAAAATGTTGTTATAATGAGTGAGATGTATATCTATAAAATGTTAGGTTTTTCATATGTTTATGTTTTGTAAAATCAAATGTAGATCTAGTTTGGTATTTTTATATTAGTTTATGTGTTTTATGTATTTAGCATTGTCCTCTCTAATAACATACAAGTAAATTGTATATAAGTATGTAATTAGTTTTGTTGGTAATGATCCTGAGTGTGTATTGTAGTATGGTATTGTCGCACTAAGTTTAAGAGTTTGCATTATATATCTTATAGTATGTCTGATATTATTTTATCTAATGGTGTATTTTTATAAAGTAAATTGTATATAGACGTGCAAATAGGTAATTCTATATTAAGTTCTTTTGCTAGCAATATCAGTGGTTTTACAGTACTAACGCCTTCTATGATTTTTAATTTATTGCTAAGCATTTTGCTTATGTCTGCACCTTGTCCTATTTCTATTCCGAAAGACATGTTTCGTGAATGTGCTGTGGTACAAGTTAATATTAAATCTCCAAGGCATGATGGACCAATTAAAGTTGAAAGATCGAGAGTCTTGTTTTTTGCAGTGTATAGATTCTTTATTTCTTTCATTCCTTTAGTTATAACAGTAGCTATAGCGTTGTTTCCTAGGTTTTTCCCTTTTATTATTCCACAGGCAATTGCGATTATGTTTTTTAATGCAGCTCCAATTTGTACTCCTAATACATCTTGGCTATACACTATTTTAAAAGTCTTACTGCTTATCTTTTTTGTGATTGATATACCTAAATCTTCATTTTCTCCTGCAAGCATTATAGTGCATGGTAGATCTTCTGCTATTTCTTTTGCAAAGCTTGGCCCAGATAATATAAAAATTGGGTTGTTTGGTAAAATTTCCTTTACTATTTCATTTGGGAATTTAAGAGATATGTTTTCAATCCCTTTGCTACAGATTAATAAAGGTGTTTTTTCAAATATATGTTGTTTCTTTTGTATGGAATAACATAGCGCACGCAATTGTTGTGTGGGTACTGCGAGAATAATGCAAATGTTATGATCTGATAATACTTCATCTATGTTACTACTTATAATTATGTTCTCTGGTAATTTGCGTGTTGGTAAATATTTAAGATTTGTGCGATGAGTTGCTATGGATTGCATATCTATGTAATTTCGTCCCCATAGGTTAACTGATATGTTATTTGTGGATAATGCAATTGCTATTGCTGTGCCAAATGATCCTGCACCTAAAATAGTGGTTTTCATCTTTTATCTACTTAATAAAGGACTTAGCTGGAGGCGATTATATATTATATATTATGTAGTGTTAAGAATTGAATTATTATTAATTATAGTATTAGTAATAAATGTTTAAAATGTTGATAGGGATAATTTGTTATTGGGAGATTTCTATCTCAATGTTCTGCATTTTGATATTTTTGTAAACTGCATAATGCGGTAAGTTAAAGTTTTTATGTTTTTTAGCGTATGAAAAGTCAAGATTTGTGTGTTATTATCAATGAATGGATATCTTGGATAAAGCAAGAGAGAAGATATTCGATTAATACAGTTGATTCTTATCTTAGAGATGTTAATAAATTTATCGAATTTTTATATAGGTGTACTTTACGTTCTGTTACTTTAGAGGATATTATTAATATAAAAGTTACAGATTTAAGAAAATGGTTTGCATTTAGATATCAGGCTAATATAGAAGCTGTGACAAATGCGAGATCTTTGTCAGCGTTGAAAAATTTTTTTCAGTATTTGTCACGTACTTATAATGTGGATAATCAAGCAATTTTTTGTTTGTCTAGACCAAGGCTTAAAAGCACTTTACCTAGAACGTTAGCTCAATCTCACATTCAAAGGATACTTGATTACTATAGTTTATTACACAATGATTGGATAGTTAAACGTGATTTCGCACTAATTATGCTCCTTTACGGGTGTGGTTTAAGGATTAGTGAAGCAGTAAATTTAAGGTTTCAAGATATTAGAGGAGATGAACTTTTAATTATTGGTAAGGGGAACAAGGAAAGAATCTTACCTATTTTACCTATAGTGCGTGAGAGTTTAGATGGATATATAAAATGTTGTCCATATCATGTAAAATTAAGTGCGGTTGGGAATGAATACGTTTTTGTAGGAGTTAATGGTAAAAAGCTTAGGAGGACTTATTTCGCAAATAGAATACAGAAAATTCGTAAAGAAATAGATTTACCTGATACTGTAACTCCTCATGCATTACGTCATAGTTTTGCTACACATTTATTTCTAGGTGGTGCGGATATTAGATCAATACAGGAATTATTAGGTCATGTTAATTTATCGACTACACAAATTTATACTCATTTGGATCATAAAAGTGTAATTGACCACTATAAGAATTTTCACCCTCAGGTTATAAAGAAAGAATAGTTACTTAATACATGTCTGAAAAGTGTGGATGAATAATTTTTATAAAATCTGATTATTTAGATAAAACTTTATCTACGTAATAATAGTAATAAAATACATAGTGTATAGGTGTTCCATTACTGATATTTATTTGCTGATTTAAGAGCTTGCTTAAGTATATTTGTTGGGATGCTGTGTTTTTATTTTCTGTATTTTATATATAATTGCATTTTTATAAGTGGAAAGTAAAAAATATATATAATTGCACTCTGATGTTTATTTGTCATTTTTAAGAGCTTGTTCAAATATATTTGTTATGGTGCTATACCATTTTCATTGTCTGTAATTCTGTACAATTACATGTTTATGGGTTGAAAGAATTAAACAATATGTATAATTCATTTTAGTGTTTATTCAGTTATTTTTAAGAGTGGTTCAGCTATATTTTGTTAAATACTACTTGGTCTTCAGTATTCCTTTCTGTAATTTTACCAATTTTGTATACAACTTCATCTGTAACTTTGAGGAGAGATAATGTTTGCTCTTCATTTTCTTGTGGTACAATTAATATCATACCAATGCCGCAGTTAAATGTTTTGAACATTTCCATTTGTGGTATTTGTACTTCAGTATCTAGCCAATGAAATATTTGTGGCATCTTCCAAGAATTTAAGTCAATGGTAGCTGATAGATGATTAGGAATAATACGTGGTATATTATATATGAATCCTCCTCCAGTAATGTGAGCTAAGCCATTCACTAATGAAATTATAGGTAGTAAGGAATTTACATAGATACGTGTAGGTGTGAGTAAATAGTTTGCCCATGTTTGATCAGACCAAGGACATACATCATGGTAGCTGATTTTATTGTCACTGATGATTTTCCTTATTAATGAGAAACCATTAGAGTGTAATCCAGTTGAAGCTAATCCAAGTATTATATCTCCGGTTTTTATGCTATGATTTTTTGGTAAAATATTATCTGCTTCAATAATACCTACTGTAAAACCAGCTATGTCATATTTATTATCGCTATACATTCCAGGCATTTCAGCAGTCTCTCCACCTATTAATGCGACATTTGCTTTTTTACATCCTACTGCTATGCTATTGATAATTTCTAAAGTAGTATCATGATCTATTTTACCCGTTGCGAAATAATCTAAGAAAAACAATGGTTCAGCTCCCTGTGCTAAAACATCATTAACGCACATTGCTACAAGATCTATACCAATAGTCTTATGATTATTTACTTCTTGTGCAATACATAATTTGGTACCAACGCCATCAGTTGAGGATACTAGAACAGGTTTGCTATATTCCTTTATTTTTGACATATCGAACAGTGCTCCAAAGGACCCTATACTGCCAACTACTTCTGGTCTAGATGTTGATGACGCGATTGGTTTGATTTTTTCTACTAGACTATTACCGGATTCAATATCAACTCCAGCGCTTGAGTATGTTTTCATAGACACCTTAATTTATGTGAAACTCATTTTTACAATTAATTAATCAGAATAGCATTAAATATTTGAACTTCATATAAAAAGTTGTTTACTAGTTAGTGTGGTTATTTTTTTGATAGATTAAAGTTAAAGAACATAATATTGAATATAGGATTTTTATGCAGAATAGTAAGATTTTATCAAACGTAGAGTTAGTGTCTGCAAGGTTGTTGCATGATCTAGCTGGATCTGTAGGAGTAATAGTAAATTATATAGAGTGTTTAGGTGATGATGAAAGCTTAGCTGAAGGTATGATACCTTTACTTTCTGATGCAGCTGATGATGTAATGAATAAGTTTAAACTATTGAAGCAAGCTTATAGTATTTCTGATGATAATGGTGATTTTAATGCCACTAAGCATAATATAAAAAATTATCTGAAGAGAAAAAAAATTATTCTTGAATGGGATGTCGATATACAGATTTTTGATATTGAGTTGGTTGAAAAAATCAATAAGTTACTTGCTAATATAACTATGATATTAATGTTTTTCATGATAAATGGAACTAAGGTAAAAATTGTACTGTCTAAGTCAGATAGTAATGGTTTATTTATAGAAACAATAGCTTCTGCACAAAAAATAGAAATGCACGAAAGTATTAAGAGTATTCTTGGTAGGGACATATCTAATCAAGAATTGAATACAAAGAATATTCAAGTAAATTTTCTAATGATGCTTTTAGATAGTTATAATGCAAAAATGACATATGAAATGCAGAACACTATTTTTAAGTTTTCTATATGTGTTTAGTATGAAGAATTTACTATTATAAATTAATTTATTTATATGCAGTGCTATGTATATGTACTGCATAGATTGTAGTAATTTGTAAATACAAACAATATTCTGAAAGTTATCTCTTATTGTTAAAAAGCAATGTGTGTTTGATAATTAATCAGGTACTACTAAAATATAAAAAATTACTGAGGAAGAGTATTAAATGAAAATTTAGTAGGTGTTTTTTATGGAATGTTAGTACTTTTGATTGTACCTCCAGCTGTTTCTTGTTGAGCAATGAATAATATGTTACTTATGTTTGTTAAAATTTGTTCTGTGTCAATTTCGTTATGCATTTGAGCATAACCTATTGAAATCTTTGCATGGAAATTTTGAAGATTATTATTAATGTTTTTGTGTATTCTGGATATTGCTGAATATGCATGTTCAGATTTACATCCTAATAAGATACAAATAATCTTGTAATCTCCTATGTACCCAATTATATCACTTTCTCTAACGTTTTTATGTAACAAGTTGATAGTGTGTTGTGTTAAAGTGTCTATATTAGACTTATTATATGGTGGATCTAGTTGTATCATACTTATGATAGCGTGTTTATTGTGTTTATGAAGGAAGTCTAATACGATCTTTATTTCTGTTTTTGTAGATACTTCATCCATTATATTAAAAACTGAATGCATGCTATACTTTTTATTAGAAATTATGGATTGCCTAAATATATCAAGCTTTTGTGATATACTAGCATCTCGTACTAAAATCTCATAATTTATTATATTTTGATTAGCAGCTGTAGTTCGAAAGACTTTTTGTATTACTGGGATTATTTTATTATTTCTTCCAACAAAAGAACAGTTACGTGTTTTGGATAAAATGTCAAATAAATCAGTTCCATCACTTGTGTATTCTAAATAGCTATTTATATTATCTACAATGTTTTTATGTAATATAGTTGATAATGGCTTATTAGAAAGTTCTTCTGCTGTGTAATCTAAAAGTGTTTCTGCTGCTTTATTCAGATTAGAAATTGTTAAATTTTGCAAAATGTTATTTTGTTGTACTGATATTACAGAATCGTCAGATCTTCTTGCAACCACAAAGTGATTCATGTTTTTCTCGTTTTATCAATTAAACACTGAATTAAAATCTTTTTGCTGTACTATTTATATAAAAATTTTTCTTTATTGTTTTTATTCATGATTTGTAATTAATGAATTCTTCATAGGATATTTTAGTTGCAAACGAATTTCAGTGTCTTTTTTACACAATAAATATTTTGTGTACATGAATATTCCAAATTTTTGAGAATATACTAAGTTATGTTCTAGTTTGTATTAAACTAGTTACATGTTTTTAATTATATAATAATTTTTAAATATTTATGTAAGGATAATATTGGATTGAAAGTTTAACTGTAGTTAGTTATTTGTATCAAGTCAATTTTAATGCTAAGGAGTGTAATGAGTCTATGTGTTGGATTTATCTAATAGGTTTTTTGTAAGTTAATGAGAGCAGGATATAGTTAATTATTTATAGTAAATCACTTTGAAATCCAGATGTATAATGAATTTCCATGTTGTATTCTGTATAATAAATTTTAGGCTTTTTTATATAAACTGAGTGAGGAATTAGACTGTGGCTAACTTCTTAGGTAAATCGATCTAGTATAAAGCTAAAAGATGTAATAAACTTTGTGTACTAGCCTCATTAAACTTATGTCACATTTAATTGTAATAAGAATATTGTGCATATTGCTTAAAAAATTTTTTAATTTTCTTCATCTAATTGAGAATTCCATAGGTTTTCGAGTTGATAATATTCTCTTACTTCTGGTCTGAAAATATGTACCAATATATTGTAGCAGTTTAATACTACCCAGTTACCATCTTTTAGCCCTTCAATAGATAGCTTTTTATATGGTTTGATTTCTTTCCTAATTCTTTCAGCTAAGGATTTTACATGATAACTTGATTCGCCTGAAGCAATTATTAAATATTCTGCTAAGTTACTTTTACTGCTGATATTAATTGTAACAATATTGCTAGCTTTATGTTTATCAAGAATGAATATTATAAGGTTTTTCAGTTCTTCTGGAGAACTAAATGGTTTGTCAGGTTTACTGAGAGTCATTTTACCTCGTTTTTTACATGCTAGGTTTTATTGTATTACATATTGTACGTAATATAAACAGTTAAAAAGCATTAAAAGAGATGTGTTTATGGTAAAACTATATATATTATTAACAGTTGCAGGTATATATAGTAAATCATTAATTTTCTTAGAAGGTTATCTACAATATGTATAATATATTTCAATGAAACTATGGAAGTTGGTTAACTTATGAATATTAGAAGCTTAATATTATCTCTAATTATTTTGCTTTATGGCAATATGTCATTTTGTCAAGATGGTTATATGATATTTAGAGATAGTGAAGTTGAGTCTGTAATAAAGAAGATAGCGTTTCCAATATTCACTGCAGCTAAGATTAATCCTGAGACTGTTAGAGTTTTTATTGTTAATGATAAAGTGGTAAATGCTTATGTTGATGGGAATAATCATGATGTATTTTTGAATTATGGGTTATTTCAGTTTTCAGAGGATCCTAGTGTGCTAATTGGGGTCTTAGCTCATGAGGTTGGTCATATATCTCAGAAACATGTGTTATTTCGTAAAAATAAAATACAAAATTCTATGATTTTATCTGGGATAGGGTATGTTTTAGGTATTATTACTGCAGTTGCAGTAAATCCCGATATGGGTCAAGCAATAGCTCTTGCTACTAGTGATATTAGTAAAAGAATGTTTTTTCTTTATAGTCGTCTACAGGAGGCATCTGCGGATCAATGTGCATTGCGATATCTAGATGAAGCTGGATATAGCAATGATGGATTAATTAAAATGTTCAAGCATTTTTATTCATTAGAAGCACAATATAGAGGAAGTATTGATCAATATTTATTATCACATCCTCTTAGTTATGACAGATTATTACAGATGCAAAATTATCGCAATCGTAATAAAGTTAATGGTTTTTCTGATGAAGATATACATAAATTCAGGCGAGTAGTAGAAAAAATTAATGCATTTTTTAATCCAATAGAACGTTTAGTCAATGAGAAAAATGATATAAGTCAGTTATCTCCATATGTGCAATCTATTATTTTTTATAAGCAATCTGATGTTTTAAAGGCTTTAGAAAAACTTGACAGTTTAATATTACAATCTCCAGAGGATCCTTATCTTTATGAGTTAAAAGCACAAATTTTATATAAAGCAGGTGACATTGAAAAATCTGTGGAAAATTATAAATTAGCACTTAAGTTCTCTTTTGATGATGTTTTAATAAAACTTGAAACATCACAGGCTTTGTTGTTATATAATCAAGAAGAAGCAGTAAATTATTTGGAGCAGGTTACATATCAGGAACCGGATAATATTTTTGCTTGGAAGCAATTGGCTATAGCTTATGGTAAGACAGGGGATTTAGGAATGTCATATTTTTCGTTGGCAAGTAAGTCTTTTTTTGAGAATAATAAAAGAGATTTTGATAAATACTTTGGTTTAGCAAAAAAATATTTACCAAAGGATAGTGTTCATTTAGAACGCATGCATGATTTAAGAATAAATTTATTAAGTAATGCGTAGTTAATTAGATTATTAATAATGTTGTGTATATTTTTATAAAAGTGTAATGTGGTTTCATCTATGAAAATACCTGGTTCTATATTATTTTTATTGATACTACAGGCCTCTTGCAGTCCTATTTATAGTACTAAAATAGAATATAAAAATCCAGACAGTAAATTTGGGAAGGATTGTGTAGTAAAATGTGCTTATGTGAGAAATGATTGCTACAGACAATGTCAAGTTAATGTCACTAACTGTAAATTAACTGAAAAAGTGATAAGTGCTCAAGAACGTTCTCAACCACTCATTAATATAATAAATAATAATGAAAGTGGAAATAGTGGGAATAGTAAACCAAAGCAAAGTGATAGTAACTCATGTGAAAGTAAGCACTTAAAATGCAACCAGTCTTGTTCTAGTGATATTACATGTAAGACTCAATGTGATATATATATGGAGATGTGTCGTACTGAGCAGAATTTTGATCGTTACAATGGGTATGATAACTTTATTTCAAATGTGTATGGCAGCAATAAAGATCTTGCAACAGAAAAACAGCATCCTGTCAGTTTATGTCAGAGTGATAAGTGTGATAGATTATGTAAAAGTGATTATGATTTATGTTTTTCTAGCTGTGGCGGAAAAATAATTACCTATAAACAATGTGTAGCATTTTGTGATAAAAAATAAATAAGCATTATAATTTTATATATTATTTTACTGTATTATAAGGAACAGCGGTGCTACAGTTAATGAATTTGTAAGTGGTATGCATAGTCAAATAAATCTAGATTTTGTTTAAAAAGTAAATATCACATTCATTAGTATGATATTGATGGTTATTCTATATTTATAAAAGTGTTTATATGGTTATGATAAGGTGTAATTGAAGATAAGTAATAGAGTATTTTTTAATTATCTAAATCTAATAAATTTTTTATTAATTTACTTATTTTATAATGTGCTATCGTTGCTGTAGGTGTTAATTTAAGTTATGTTAGTATACTTAATGTTATATGAAAACCCTTTAAAATTAATTATATGCTGCTAGAGATATATAAATTCTGTTTTTAAGATTGATATTATTTAGAATTAGAAATACATATGTTTTGTAATTCTATGCTATCAATATACTTAGGGATAGCTTATTGTTGTTTATATTATATAAAAAAAGTTAGAATGTTTTTTGGTATTAACTATTCAACTATAATGAGTGATATACTGCTAGACATAAGTGGATTTTTATTTGTAAGATTGATACTATGGGAGAAAATCTCTATTTTTAATGCTATACTATTAATATACCTAACAATCATCTTTTTTATCTTGTATAAGAGAGTCTTCACAATATATGTGAGTTTTGTTTGATTAAATTGATACTATTTAGCTTTGTAAGCATTTCATATATTGACACTTTGAATATTGGATGAGGGAATCGTGCATAAATGTCACATAATGGTACGAGAACAAAATCTCTACAATGCATTTGTTTATGAGGTATAGATAAAATTCTAGTATCCAACATTTTATTTCCCCACAATATGATATCAATATCTATAGTTCTAGGTGCCCAATGTTCATGATTAGTTCTACCAAGCTTTTTTTCTATGGATTTAATCCTTTCTAACATGGAGTGTGGGGATAAACATGTATATCCTGATATTACCATATTTAAATAAGGGGTATTCCAATGATCGGCTGCATTTTTTGGTAGTAAGGCTGGAGTTTTATAAAGATAGGAATAATGCTTATTATGTAAAGGTAACATGTTAATTGCGGATTTAATGTATGCTAACATGTTACTACAGTTACTTCCTAATGCTAGAATCACAACATCGTTACTGGGCATATACATTTTGCTTGTTAGCTTAAAGGGGCAGTGTATTTTGTTTTGAAGATTATTTCAATGCTTTGTTTGGTATATTAGAATATTATCTGAACTTGTAGGATACCATGATGATATTCTGGGTTTTGTTTGTTATTATTTGACCTGTGCTGTTTAGCATGTGTTTCATATAGATAGTTTTTGGATGTGTTAGTGTGTCGAAATGTTATTAGACTTAAAACTATGTGTACTATGGTAATATAATATAACTTCTATTGATTTTATTATGTTATTTGTGTGTTGCGCTATAGATAGTTTTTTGATGTGTTAATTAGTGTATCGAAGTGTTATTAGACTCAAAACTATGGGTTACTATGGTAACATGATTGGTTCTATTGGGTTTTATGTATTGATTAGTATATTGAAGTACTGTGTAAATTGGAAGTATGTATGATACTAATGATGAATGAGGCTGAGAACGAAGATATCGTTTTTATGATGTATTCTATCATATGTAACATGGCTTTATTACTGCTAACATTGATTTGTTATATTTCACATAAATGAAGTTTTTTCTTTGCTGACTATGTGACTCTTTGTTTTGCACTTACAGTTTATATGTAAATAGTAAGGTTAAATTTGATATATGGTGATTTTAATAAGATGCTTACATTGTTATGTTTTTTATAGAGCTATTTTAACTGTGTAATATATTAGGTGTGTGCCACATTTCTATATGATTGTATTTTCATATTACTGAATTTCTTATAACTCTGTTCAAGTGTGTTTAAATCGATGGAATGTATATCTTCTATTATAAGGGTATTTGTAGAAGTTATTTTACCTATATTTGCATGTGGAATTTCTTTGAATATTGATTCAAATTCTTGCTTGTTGTGTTTCCCTATTGTTACTAGAATCCTGCTTTGTGATTCTGAAAATAGAATAACTTTTTCTTTTAAATCGTTATTTTTAATATTGCATGTTGGTATTGACGATAAACTAATTTCGGCTCCAAGTTGTCCTCCAATAAGTGATTTTACTAAGCTTATTATCATTCCTCCTAAGTTGACTGCAATTGCTGATGCTATAAGATTTGCATTGATAGCCTTATTATAAGATGTATATAATTTTTTAGCATGTTCAGCATGTACTTGTGGTACATTATTATTTCCTATGCCGCTATATTTTTGATATTCAGAACCTCCAAGCTCATCATAAGTTGTACCTAGTATGTATATTAAATCTCCTGGATTTTTCACATCAAGTGTTACAGCATTCTCTATATTTTCTATGATTCCAAGAGTAGAAATTAAAAGTGAAGGGGGAGCAGAAATGTTAATTTGTTCTCCTTTGCTATTATATCCTTTAAAATCATTAAACATGCTATCTTTACCAGAAATAAAAGGTGTTCTAAATGTTGTGGCATAGTCATAACATGCCCGTGCTGCATTTTTTAACTGCCATAATCGTTGTGGGTTTGTTGAATCACACCAACAGAAATTATCTAATAATGCTAAGTGGTGAAAATTTCCTCCTATTGTAACATAATTGCGTATAGCAGTATCTATTGCACAAGCTGCCATGTGATATGTGCTTATTTCTCCGTAACTTGACCCTAATCCATGCGATTTTACTATTCCTCTTTTTGATGATAATATTGGCCTAATGACTGTTGCATCTCCGTTTACTCTTCCTATACCTTGAATAGGTTTGATTACAGATGTGCCTTGTACTTCGTGATCATATTGTAAGGATATGAATTCTTTACTACATATGTTCATTCTTTGTACAATCTCATTTAACTCAATTTCTAATGGTTTATCACACTTTTGGTGGGATATTGGTATTGATTCTGTGGTTTTTAGCCATGTGCTAGTTCGCAAGTGGGTTTTCGGAACACCATTGTGCAGAAAATCTATGTCTATATCCATAATAATGGATCCATTATATAGTACTACAGCCTTATTACTGTTGTTGAATTCTCCAATGATACTAATTTCAACATCGTGTTTTTTCATTACTTTTTCAAATGTTGGAAATTTGCTAGGAGAAACAGCAAAAGTCATCCTTTCTTGAGATTCTGAAACCCAAATCTCCCAGGGTAACATATTGTCATGTTTCAGTAATACTTTATCCAGTTCTACTGTGAATCCACTGTGACCCATTTCTCCTACAGAAGAAGATAATCCACCGGCTCCATTATCAGTTATTGCATTGTATAAACCTAGATCTCGGGCTTCTTTAATTATTGCATCAGACAGCTTTTTTTGAGTAATAGGGTCTCCTATTTGTACTGCTGTACTATTGCTGTTATGTTCAGTTAATGCGTTAGATGAGAAGGTAGCACCATGTATTCCATCTTTTCCTGTTCTACCTCCTGCTATAACTATGTAGTCTCCATTGTTGGGACTCTTTAAATGTGATAATGAGTTATTAATTATGCGTGGCATAATGCCAGTGCATCCTACAAAAACTAATGGTTTACTACGAAACCTATCATCAAAGTACACAGATCCTAAGCTTGTTGGTATCCCAGAGCAATTTCCACCAGAATTTACACCTTTTATTACTCCGTCCATTATTGTATTGGATGACAATGTTTTGACTGTGCAAGATTTATCCCTATATAATTCTTCATCTGATTCGGAAAAGCAAAAATAGTAGGCATTTAGTATTGGTTTTGCTCCTTTACCAAATCCAATGATATCTCTATTTACTCCTAATATTCCAGTAATTGCTCCTCCAAATGGATCAAGTGCTGATGGACTGTTATGTGTTTCTACTTTATCTGCAATAATGAAATCATCATCGAATACTATTGCTCCTGCATTGTCAGAAAATGTAGATATACATATTTCTGAGTTTATTTCATATGTTGCACGTTTTATGTAATGCTTGTAAAGCCCATCTGTAATTTCATCTATAGGAGAGGAAAAAATATTATGTTTACAATGTTCTGACCAAGTTTGTGCTAATGTTTCAAGTTCAATGTCATTAGGATTACGTTGAATTTTTTTAAAGTATGCCTGAATAACCTGCATTGCTTCTAGTGATAGATTCAAGGCTCCTCGACCATTAATTCCATGTCTACTGATTTGTATTAATTCATGATCTTGAATATTTAAATCTACAGAAGTCACATAGGTGTTTTGTTTTTTATCTTGTGGAAAAAGGTCTTCATACTTAACATATGGGATTGGGAATATACTGTTACATGTAGAAGAGTCAGTATATATATTGTTTAGATTTGATATCTGTTTATTTCCAAAGAATCTTACTTTAAATGTTTCTCCTTTTGCAAAAGATAATTTACAGTACTCTATTAACGGATTAAATAATTTAAGTATGTCTTCTTCTTGTGGTATAGGTCCTTGTCCAAATGTAACTTTAGAAGTTAATACATCTACTGCTGTTTTATATTCTAGCATTTCATTTATTATGCATTTAGTAGTATTACCAACGTTATCAGTAACTCTAGGTAAGAAGCATCTTTCTAATGACCAGTTTGCTTTGAAAGTGTTAAGTAGATTATAATTAGTATTAGTGGTTACTTCTTTATAGTTCAGTTCTATATTGTCATATATGAAAGCAAAGAATTGTTGTGTTATTGGATTGGTTAGCGCAGAACCTATTTTATGAATAATTGCTGAGTCTAAATTATGTTGAACATTTATTGTGTAAACCATCACATCATTGCTTGTATAGTTTTCTGGTAGTACTTTGTCTGCTACGCCAATACGTATAATCATGACTAATTTCTGAGTAAGTAATATATTTACACTGTATAATAATTAGGAGTAATTTCAAATATATTATTAATGTTTCTGGTGATTATTCATAATTACAGTAAGTAATAAGATGATACTATAAAGTAATGGTGTTATAAAATTAGAAATAATTATAAATGTGTTATAATAAGCTTTCTAGCAGCTATTGTAATATGATGATAAGCAATAAGTGATTTTATTATGGGATTTAATTCTATGTTTAAGGGTCAAAGTAAAGGAATTTATAATATTTTAATCATCTATCAGTATCGTGGGGTAACATGTATAGTTGCAGGACAAGTGTCTGCGTAATCTTAGTACTTTTTGTAGTATGGAACTATTAATACATATGTAGAAATTGTTTCCTATTTATCAACTTCTTATACTAATAAAAAGCTAGATCTTGGATTAGCATTTTTATAAGGTAGGTCTTATATTATTTGTATTGGGATTATGGTAAGTTTTGTATTGTAATCACATTATCGAATTTGTGCTATTTATGATTTTACAATGTATAAATGTTTGATACAGAAAAGGATATAGTCTTAATGTATTTAATTTGTATAGCGATATGGTAGAGAGCGTTTTTGATATTTACTAGGGAAGTTGAATTCTGTTTGCAGTTATCAGTCTGAAATGAATATTGATTTTACAGTGTATGAGTATTGAATATAAAATAGATGTGTAGTGATTCCAATTATTTTGTCATAAACTAAAAACATAATTTTAATACATTTGATTTTATTAAATTAGCTTATAGTAAATAATATTTTGCCAGGTAAAAATAAGCCGGATTCTGTTTATGTAGTTATTCATCTGGGATAAATATCACTATCTACCTCACGCGACTTACCTGGGTAATTGTGAGGGAAAGCACAATACCTCCTCTTAGTCTTGCTCCTGGTGGTGGTTGCCTAGCTACTATATGTTGCCATAAGTACGGTGTGCTCTTACCACTCCTTTTCACCCTTACCTTAAAACAAGGCGGTTATTTTCTGTAGCCCTTACCTGGAGTCACCTCCGACAGGGATTACCTGTCACCATTTTCCCTTGGAGTCCGGACTTTCCTCTGTATTCTATAATACAGCAACTACTCTTTTACCTGACAAGTTATTATAATTTCTAATGATATTAAGTAAATGATTAATTTTGTGAATTAAAAGGATGCAGATTTGAAGTTTTGGTAATAGTTTGATTGTTGTTGCAGTTTGGTTAGCGGGTTATAAGTCATTTTACATAAAGGATTAGTTTTTCTGTAACCCAACACATTTAGTTATATTAAATAAATGGTTAATTTTATGAATTGAAAAGTACAGGGGCTTTTGTCCTTACTCCAAGCTTGGATAAAAGATTTTTATCATTATTACAATCAGAGTTAGGAGTGGTTAATAATTTCTCTCCACAAAATATAGAATTTGCTCCTGCAAATAAACATAATACTTGCATTTCTTCTGACATGTCTCCTCGTCCTGCAGCAAGACGTATATATGATTTCGGCATTAAAATGCGTGCTACAGCTATAACTCTTATAAAATCTATGTTGTCTATTTTAGGGTTACTTTCAAGAGGTGTTCCTTTTATTGTAACTAATCTATTAATAGGGACAGAACGTGGATGTTCCTTTAAATTTGCTAAAGTTAATAACATTTTTGCTCTGTCTTCAACATTTTCACCAAGACCTAAAATACCACCAGAGCATATGTTGATTCCTGCTTCATGTATATTATTTAAGCTAGTTAACCTATCATCGTAATGACGTGTAGTAGTTACATTAGGATAAAAATCACGTGATGTATCAATGTTATGATTATAAAAATCTAAGCCTGCATCTTTTAACTTTTTTGCTTGGTCTAAAGTTACCATACCTAGAGAAGCACAACTCTCTAGTTTTTCACTTTTTATTAGCTCGATAATATTGCAAATGTATTCTATATCTCTGTCTCTTAATTGGCGCCATGCTGCTGCAAAGCAAAACCTATCTGCTCCATTATTTTTAGCTGTTTGTATAGCTTTTTTTATGGTTTCAATATCAAGTAAAGATTCTTTTTGTAAACCTGTCTTATAATGTGCACTTTGTGAGCAATATCTGCAATTTTCTGGGCAACCACCGGTCTTAATACTTAGTAGAGCAGCAACTTGTACTTCGTTATTGTTAAAAAATTGCCTATGTATTAAATTAGACTGTAATATCAAATCATTAAATGGAGTATTAAAGAGTTCTAATATTTCATCTAATTGCCAATTGTTTCTTACTGAAGTGCATGTACTCATTTTTGCGATAACTGTTCTTCAATTTTATTTTGTTTTGATTCTATCTCTTTGACAGAATTATTTAAAGCGTTAAATTCATCTTGAGTGACAAAACCATTGTTTCTTAAGTATGTAGATAAACACTTTTTAACTGTCTTGTTAGCAATACCAAGTGTACCTATGGCTATCCCAAAGAATGATACACTTATTTTTGAGATATCATGCAGAAAAAATCTCATAAAGTACCTGCCTATAACTGAAGAAATCTATAAACACTTTGTTCTCATTAGGTTAGGGTATGCTATTCAATTTTAGTAAAACAGTCAACTAATTTTTTAAATATTTTGATGATCTACGGTATTGATTATGAGTTTTTATATAACGATCATTTTAGTATATTTTTCCTCCTATTACTCCTATTATGTGTGTTACTTCATTATTTTTACCAATAGGTAGTAGACATTGTCTTATTTTTATGTAATTTCCATCAGCACTTTCAGTTTCTGATTCATCTATGATCGGTTTTTGGTTTTCCATAATTGATTCTAAATAATCAAATAAATTTTCTATAACTTGTGGAAAAAAAAGCTTAATATTTTGTGATTCAGCATAGACTTTAATATTTGACTGATACAGCTCCATAGCTCTTTCTCCAATATAAATGCAGTTGTACTTTTGATTGTCTGTATCATTTTTTACTTCAATAATAAAACAGTTAGGCCAAATGTCTCTGATTTCTTCTTGTTCAATTTCTTCTATCTGAGGAAATGCTCTGTTGTTACGTAGCTGATTCCAATATGCAAATAATATTTTTATTGCTCTTTTTTCTGGTATATATTCTGACATCTATAGCCTTAATTTTATGATGAACATGAAAAATTTATAGCAAATATCTTTATTTTTTCTTACTTGTTCTAATTTTATTTAATTGCAATTTGTGTGTATTGGCTCTGATGTAATAATGTATTTTTCGTATAATGCTTTAAAAGAAGTAATGGCTTAACGTTTTAATATTAATTGATAGTGAAAAATTATTTAGTCAATTATTTTAATATACATGATGTGTTTCTAAATTGGCTTCCCAATTGTTGAGTAATGGTTGGTGGATACTTTATGTGGCTACAATATATTATTATTTGACTTATGATAACATGTTTTAGTAAAAAATTATTGACTACTGCGAGCTTTTCTTAAATTATTTACAATTTATATATAATAGTGGGTTTACTGCTTTTCCACGTTTGCGCATAGCAAAACATAGGTATGATTTGTTTTTTTGAGAGTTCGTACTTTTGATATGTCCTATAACTTGACCTTGTGTTACTTTATCACCTATTTTTACATCTATACTATCTAGATAAGAATATGTAGTTGTTGTGTTTTTATTGTGCTCTATTATTATCATATTGCCATACCACTTTGATCCTTTACCTACGTATAGTATTTTTCCAGCAGATGATGCTTTAACTTGTTGAATTCCATTAGATTTTATATTAATTCCCTCTTGACAATTCTTATCTTGATTATTTATGGAAAATTTTGATGTTATTATACCTTCTATAGGCATAGTAAAATTGCAGCCTTTATCAATAGCTTTTATTTTTTTATTTACTTTATGGGCGTCTTGGGTTGGATGTGATTCTATATTTTCATCTTTTTTAGTATCATACTTTATTAGTTGATATTCATTGATGTCGTCTAATTCTTTTCTGCCATGAAATTCTTCTCCTCTTAAGAAATAAGGGGCTGGTTTTTGTGTGCAACCAAAGCATAATAGGGCAATCAATAGTGTTTTTCTTATTGTCACATGTACCTATGGTATATTGGATGTTCTTAATACTACTAAACCTAGTATATATTATTCTGTTATATGGATTTGGCAATGCAAAATTCATTTTAATTGGTAATTAGCTCTTGAAAGTAATCATGTGAAAACTTTTGTATATTTTTAAAGTGTTTTTTGTTCAATTAATTTTTTTAATACTTGCTTACTTATTGATCTGTTAGCAGTTTATTTGGTTATGTATTGATATTAATTGTGGTATAAAAATAGTATGATAGTTTGCTATAAGTATGTTTATAGTATTATGATGTATCTTTATTATAGCTATATGGATTTTAATAATGCAAGATTTAGGATTTAAGTTATTGTCAGTTACTGAAGCTGCAGCTTTAGCGTCTTATAAGTATCTTGGTATAGGTGATGAAAAAGAAGCAGATCGTGTTGCTGTTGATGCTATGCGAAAGTCATTGAATTTATTGGAAATTAATGGGACTGTTGTTATTGGAGAAGGAGAGAGGGATAATGCTCCTATGCTATATATTGGAGAAAAAGTAGGTTATGGTGGAATTGATGTTGATGTTGCTCTTGATCCACTTGAAGGTACTACTATGTGTGCTCATTATAAAAATGGGGCTATGTCTGTTCTTGCAATAGCAAAGAAAGGTGGGTTTTTAAATGCTCCTGATGTTTACATGGAAAAGATTGCTGTAGGTCCTAATGTACCTAGAGATGTAGTATCTCTAAAATATGATATAAAAACAAATTTGTATAATTTGGCTGAAGTGAAAAAGTGTAAAGTAAATGAATTAGTTGTAACTGTTTTATATAGAGAAAGGCATTTGGAATTAATTAAGAGCATTAGAGAATGTGGAGCTCGTATAAAACTTATAGATGATGGAGATGTTTCAGCTGTAGTATCACTGATGAAAGGTGTTCATGATTTGTATGTTGGAATTGGAGGAGCTCCAGAAGGTGTACTTGCAGCTGCTGCTTTATCATCAATGGGTGGATACATGGAAGGTAAATTGATTTTTGATACAGAGCATTTGAAGGCAAGAGCAGAAAAATTTGGAATTAAAGATATAAATAAAATTTATTCTATAGAAGAAATGATAAAGTCTGAAGCAATTTTTGTAGCCACTGGTATTACTGATAGTGCTTTGGTTCAAGGTATTAGGTATTCACATGGATCTTTTGTTGTGGAGTCTATAATCATTAAATCAGCTAGTATTATGTATGTTAATAATACTGTACCTGGAGTATAAGAAGTAGATTATTTTTAATAAGCAACATAGGACTTTGTGTAAATTTATAAAGTTTTTTCTATGGAAGGAACATGTGTAATTATTTTATCCAGATATAAATAGAATTTATTCTATAGGAGAAATGATAAGGTCTGAAGCAATTTTTATGGCTACTGGTATTACTATAGTGCTTTGGCAAAAGGGGGTATTAGGTAATTCACATGGAATCTTTTGTTATGGGGTCTGTAATCATTGTACTAGATAGTATTATATATTAATGGTACTATCCTGGAAAATGAGATTGTTTTTTTATTGTACATCAAAATGTCTGTTACCTGATATATCATATCTTTTTTAGTAAAAATAAAATGTTCATTGAATCATGAATGTCTGCTTGTTTGTTGTATGTAAAGTCCTTTTTGGGCGGCGCTTTTATATTATGATACATAAAAGTGTTTAATTATATTAATGATAGTTAACAATGGAAATATTACACGGATCTGACGTGTTGTTATTTGTAGTTTTATTTAATGTTTAAGTAAATTACTCATGAAATCTTTTTACTTTTATAACAGCGTAAATAAATAAGAATATTAGTAATTGCTGCTGGAGTTACTCCAGGTATACGTCTTGCAGAGCCAATAGAAGGTGGTTTTACATATTCTAATTTTTCTTGAATTTCTTTCGATAATCCATAAATCTGTGAAAAATCTATATTGCTTGGAATATGTGTGTTTTCTTCTTCTATAAAGGCTTTTATATCCGCATCTTGTCTTCTGAAATAAGGCGAGTATTTTGCTTCTATTTCTACTTGTTCTGCAATATCTTTATTAAATTCTTTTATTACATTGCACATTTTTGATATAATTCCTATATTTATGTTTGGATGACTTAGAAGATCGAAAATGCTCCTTCTTACTCCATCTTGAGATATTGATATACTATGTCTAGCAAGCTGTGTAGGGGTTGTTACAATATTTTTTAAAATATTTGTTAAAGTTTCTATTTCCTGTTTTTTGTTTTTTAAAACAGAGTGTCTTTTAGATGATACTACTGATATTTTGTAACCCAATTCTGTTAAACGTAAATCCGCATTATCAGAACGTAACCTTAATCTATATTCTGCTCTGGATGTGAAAAGTCTGTATGGTTCAGATGTTCCTAATGTAACTAAATCGTCTATCATCACACCAATATATGCATCACTCCTTTTTAATATAAAAGGCTCATATTTTGAGTTAAGAGATAATGCTGCATTAATCCCAGCTATGATTCCTTGTCCAGCTGCTTCCTCATATCCAGTAGTACCATTTATTTGTCCTGCAAAGTATAACCCACTTATTTTTTTTGTCTCAAGAGTATGGTATAATTCTCTCGGATCAATGAAATTATACTCAACACTATAACCACTTCTGATTATGTTGACTTGTTCTAATCCTGGTATGGTCTTTAGCATTTCATATTGTACATCGAGTGGAGATGAAGTAGTTATCCCGTTAGGATAGATAATCTCAGAATTTAAGCCTTCTGGCTCTAAAAATACTTGATGGCTATTGCGTTCTGAAAATCTTCTTACTTTTTCTTCTATTGAAGGACAGTATCTAGGAGCTTTTATGTCTCTTAATAAATTACTTACTGCTGCCCTATGTAAGTTATTTTTTATTACTTCATGGGTTTTAGTATTAGTTGCAGTTAAATAGCATGAAATTTGTGGTAGATCTATTGATTGCGACATATAAGAAAAAGGTGATGGATTAATATCCCCTTTTTGTTCTAGTAATCCTGAAAAATTTATACTATTTATATCAAGTCTTGGTGGTGTACCAGTACGTAAACGACCTAATTTAAAATAGTATTTTTCCAATGTTTTTGCTAAGCCAATAGAAGGTTGTTCTCCAAATCTACCTGCTGGAGTAGCATAACTTCCTATGTGGATAGTTCCTTGTAAAAATGTACCAGTAGTTAATATTAGTTTTTTTGTATATATTGTTTGTTGATCAGATGTAATAACAGCTTCAACACTCGATTGTCCATTTTTTTCTGTGACTAAAAAATCTTCCACTGATGCTTCTAACACTGTTAAATTTGGATAGTCTAGTACGATATCCTGCATAGTGTCTTTGTATATTTTTCTATCTGCTTGTGCTCTTGGTCCCCATACTGCTGGTCCTTTGCTTCTATTTAATATACTGGAATTGATGCTAGCCTTATCTATTACTGTTCCCATCAAACCATCCAAGGCATCGACTTCTCTAACTACAGTGCCTTTTGCGATTCCTCCAATAGCTGGGTTACATGACATTTCTCCAATTGTTGATATGGAATGTGTAATTAACAAAGTCTTTGCACCAATGCGAGCTGCAGCTGCAGCTGCTTCACATCCTGCATGACCTCCTCCTATAACTACTACATCATAATGATTCATACAAGCAGTGTGATAATATGTTGAACAACTAAAGTTAATGGTAGTGATTTTGTTAAAATTGTCAACAAAGTTACACTATTAGTTATAAATAAAGTAATGAAAGATAGTGTCAGGGTCTTTTCACTACATAGTAGTATTATTGGCTTGTATTTTCCTGTCTTATACTTAATGTATACTGAGTAAATAAGTTTTTTGTTGATGTAATAGTGTGATGTCATCTATGTTTGAAGCATTGTTTTGGGTTGTCTTAACTTATGTTCAGATGTATTGATTCATCTAAAGCAGTATAAGATATATTTGTTTGTATAAGTTTGTTATATATTGTTTTAGTAGATTAATATGGATTGATTATATAATGGTAGATCAATTTAAATAAATTTTATATCAATGTGATTGATGAATATTATTGTTATATCTGATGTTTATAGGATTGTTGATATCATTTATAATAAATGAAGTTTAAGTGTTTACTTTTTATGTTAAGTTAGTGGTTTGTATATTTTTATAAAGAAATGAAAGTAATTGTATTATCTGGATATGGGTTAAATTGTGAGGAAGAAACCCTGTTTGCTTTTGTTAAGGCTGGGGAATTATTGTCGTGTAATGTACAAGGAAAAATAGTGCATATTAATGAAATAATATCACATCCTAAATTATTAAGAGATTATAATATACTTGTGATTCCTGGAGGTTTTTCCTATGGGGATGATACTGGTGCTGGAAATGCATTTGCATTGAGAATTTTTAATAATTTGAGAGAGGAAATATCAGAATTTCTAGCTAGTGATAAGTTAGTAATGGGTATATGTAATGGGTGTCAAATACTGATGAGATTGATATCGGATTTCTCATGTATTACCCTTTTAAGCAATTCTATTCAACAATATCAGTGTAGATGGGTAAAAGTAAAAGTAAATCCGTCAAGTAATTCGCCATGGTTGGAAAGCTTGAGTGAACTATATATTCCAGTTGCACATGGAGAAGGGAGGTTTTTTGTGGAAAGTGATTCTGTAATTTCCTCTATTGAGAAGAATATCGCATTAAGGTATGTTACAAGTACGGGTAATTATGCAAATCAAGAATTTCCTTGTAATCCCAATGGTTCGGTTGCTGATATTGCTGCACTTTCTGATAATAGTGGGAGAGTGCTGGCTATGATGCCACATCCAGAGAGAGTGATATTTTTTACGCAGCAGGATAATTGGACTCAGGTGAAAGAACAATGTTTAAGATCTAATATTGCTTATCCTACTTATGGAGATGGTATGAAAATTTTTTGCAATGCTGTAAGATATTTTTGCAAATTGTGAAGTAATGTGAAAAAAATATGTAAATTTTAATGTTGTTAAGTTTTGTTAGATTTACAATTTGTATTGTTTAAAGGTATTTTCTCCGTGTTTAGGTACTGCATAATATAAGCTTAGTGAATTTTGTGGAATTAATGTATGTGTTTTCTACTTAACTAGAAATGTGAGAGATTTTTTCTAATGCTATGAGATATTTTTGTGAATTGTAAAGTAATGTAGGGAGAATCTTATAAGCTCTAATGTTGTTAAGTTGTATTGTGCCTGTGGTTTGCATTATTTTAAGTTATTGTTCTCTATGTTGTATACTATAATGAGTTGTGATAAATGGCTTGTAGAATTGATAGATATATCATAAACATTCATACATCTATTGATTTAAATTGAGTATCTTTTTAGAAGTGTTTTTATCTGATAATTCAATATTTGTGGGAATGGCATTGAAAAGGGTGATAACCTAACTCAAGGTGTATTGTATTCTTGAATTAAAAGATTGTTAAGAAAATTCACTGATGGTGAATTTTTGTATTTTAAATGTATAAATTATTACAGTAGGTTGTGAGTTTTAAAGCTGTAGTGGGTGTTGGATGTAACGATTATGTGGTCTATTAGTGTTATTCCTACGTCAGTACATGCTCTAACAAGTTGATTGGTAATTTCAATATCTGCTTTAGAAGGCTTAGCATCTCCACTTGGATGGTTGTGAGCAATTATAATAGATGTAGCTTCTAGCAATAAAGATTTCTTTATTACTTCTCTTATATAGAGCGGAGTTTGGTTAACAGTGCCTACATCCTGAGTTTCATCTGCAAGAAGTTTATATTTTGTATTTAAATATAATATGTGAAAGTTTTCTATACTGCCATTACCTATCTTTATTCTAAGATATTCTATCAATTTTTGCCATTGGTTTATAATTATCCCATTATCAATATTCTCACGCAAAATTCTATCGAGTGCTTCTCTAATACAAAAAATTGCTGATGCTGAAACTTCTCCTATATCAGATACTTCTTTTAATTTGTTAAAGTCAGCGAAAAAGACTTTTGCGAAAGTACCAAAATGTTTAATTAGTCTTTTGGCGATAGGTTTTACATCTTTTCTTGGGTGTGCAGAGCATAATATTAATTCTAGAATTTCGTAATCTAATAGCCCTTTGTTCCCTCCAGATAGTAATTTTTGCCTTAATCTTTTTCTATGTCCAGCTTGTTGTTTTTTAGGTTCATCCTTAATGTTCATGAACTTATTTAAAGAATTAACTATTTAAATATCATGGTGTTTTAAGTATCAAGTCAATTAATTTTTTATGTGTTATACAAAATGTTGCAAAATTGATATAATGAATTTTGCTATGATTGTATAAGGTTCTAATCTTGTAAAAATTTGTGTAATATATAATTATAAAATTATTGGTTGATACTTGAAATTAGATTTCTTGATATTATATATAATCTTAGCTAGTAGTATTTAAATGCTACTGATAATTTATTTTTACAGAGGTAGTGTATGAATCTAAGTATGTTGCATGATAATGTGTTGATTGAGGCTTTGGAGGATAATAATAGTAGTTCTCCTATACAGCTTCCTGATTCAGCAAAGAAAAAACCTACTAAAGGGAAAGTTGTAGCTGTTGGCCCAGGTCTGTACAATAATAATGGTAACATTATTCCTCTGGCTATTAAGGTAGGTGATGTAGTTCTTTATCGCCAGTGGGCTGGTAATGAAATTGAATCCTATGATAAAAAATATATAGTCATGAAAGAAAGTGATATAATTGCGAAGGAAGTATAGTTATTACATCAATTTTTAAATCATGCTATACATGTATTTTTTTTGTAATAGCCTAAGTATAAGTAGTTTTAGTTAATTTTTTATTAAACGGAGATTGAATAACATGGCAAATGTAGTTGTGACTGGTGAACAACTCGATAAATCGATTAGAGAAGTTGTTCGTATTTTAGAAGATGCTGTAGGGTGTACTGCTGGACCTAAAGGACTTACTGTAGCTATTAGTAAATCTTATGGGGCTCCAGAGATTACGAAAGATGGATATAAAGTTATTAAGAGTATAAAGCCAGAGGATCCATTGGCTCTTGCTATTGCTAATATAATTACTCAGAGTGCTTCTCAATGTAATGATAAAGTTGGTGATGGAACAACTACATGTTCTATTTTAACTGCAAAAGTTATAGAAGAAGTATCTAAAGCTAAAGCTGCTGGAGCAGATATTGTATGTATTAAAGAAGGTGTATTAAAAGCTAAAGAAGCTGTGCTAGAAGCATTAATGTCTATGAAGCGTGAAGTATTGTCTGAAGAGGAGATTGCTCAAGTTGCTACTATTTCAGCTAATGGAGATAAAAACATAGGTAGTAAAATTGCTCAATGTGTTCAAGAAGTTGGTAAAGATGGAGTTATTACAGTTGAAGAAAGTAAGGGATTCAAAGAATTGGATGTTGAAAAAACTGATGGTATGCAGTTTGATCGTGGTTACCTTTCTCCTTATTTTGTAACCAACTCAGAGAAGATGTTGGTGGAATTTGAAAATCCTTATATCTTACTAACAGAGAAAAAGCTTAATATAATACAGCCTATATTACCAATTTTAGAAAATGTGGCTAGATCAGGAAGACCTCTTTTAATTATTGCAGAGGATGTAGAAGGAGAAGCGCTTAGTACTCTTGTTTTGAATAAATTACGTGGGGGGTTACATGTAGCAGCAGTTAAAGCACCAGGATTTGGGGATAGAAGAAAAGATATGTTAGGTGATATTGCTATTTTAACTGGAGCTAAGCATGTAATAAGTGATGATCTTGCAATAAAGATGGAAGATTTAACTTTAGCTGAATTAGGTACTGCTAAAAATATACGTATTACAAAAGATACTACTACTATTATTGGCAGTGTAGATAATAGTTCTACTAATGTACAAAGTAGAATTAATCAAATTAAAATGCAAATTGAAGCTTCTACTTCAGATTATGATAAAGAAAAGTTAAGAGAACGTTTGGCTAAGCTATCAGGTGGTGTTGCTGTCTTAAAGGTTGGTGGATCTAGTGAAGTTGAAGTTAAAGAACGTAAAGACCGTGTTGAAGATGCTTTGCATGCAACTAGAGCTGCTGTTGAAGAAGGTGTTGTGCCAGGAGGTGGTGCTGCGTTGTTATATACATTGTCAGTTCTTGAAAATTTGAAAAGTAGAAACGATGATGAACAATTAGGTATTAATATTGTAAAGCGTGCTTTACAGGCTCCTATTAAACGTATCATTAAAAACTCTGGATCAGAGAATGCACCATGTGTTATTGCTCATTTGTTAAAACAAAATGATAAGCAGCTTATTTTTAATGTTGATACAATGAATTTTGCAAATGCTTTTACTTCTGGGGTTATTGATCCACTTAAGGTAGTTCGTATAGCATTTGATTTTGCTGTGTCCCTTGCAGCAGTATTTATGACTCTAAATGCTATTGTAGTGGATGTACCATCTAAAGATGATACTAATGCTGGTGCTGGAGGAATGGGAGGCATGGGAGGTATGGGAGGTTTCTAAGGTAATCTTTCATATACTAGTGAGGGGAAAGTTTTTTAGACTTTTACCCCTCTCATTCTTTTTACATTTCTTCATATACCTAGTTATGTGGTAGTAAAAAATCTGCTATAGTAAATGTAGTGATTTATATAAAGTTATGAGCACTATTTGTTTTGGCTTAATTAATTAAATTTGTTATCTTATAATTGTGTTTATGTCCTTGTTTTACGTTATATTATAAAATTGTAATGCATTTCTATTTTTTAATTCATTGCTGGTGAATAGATAATCAATAGTAATTGTTTTTGTAAATTTATGTATTGATAAATGAACATCATTAAAAAATAGGGTAATTTTAGTTGTGAATTTTCTATGCTCGCACCTGTAAGCTAAAAGCAGCTTGTATTATGTAAATGCATTGGTTTTGGTTGACCTGTCTTGGTTATTATAAAGTAAATTGCAATTATAGATTTTTAATTTTATGTTGTATCTTTAAACTTGGCTTGTCGAGGTAAATACTTATCCTAAAATTGTCAAGAAGTGTACTACATATATAATTTTGGAAGATAAAAATACTAACACTCATCTTCTGGTCCTAGTTTATAAATTTGTCCTGTTACATTACATTGGTTAGATGATAATTCGATGAATTTATCAGTAAAATTTTCTGGGAGTGCTAATTGTGCAGTTTCTTTTATTGGTAGGGCTTGAGCATATATATCATTATACATTAGGGACGGATATACCATATTGACACATAATTTACTATGCTTTGTTTCTGTAGCATATATTCTCAGCATTGTTTCTAGTGCAGATTTACTGGACGCATATGGACTCCAGTATGGATATCTGGATGGTGATTGTGTAACCTCAGAAGTCACAGCAACTACCCTACCAGCTGGAGAAAGTTTTAGTAGTGGGTCAAAATATTTTATTAAATGCCAATTAGCTATAAAATTTATATCCATTACCCTTTTCCATGTATCATACTCGTAGTCTTGTGTAGGACTAAGATCTCCTACTACAGCTGCGTTTAATATTAATATATCTATGCTTTTAAACTTGCTGTCTATGGACATTGCAAAATCTTTTATTGTATCACAATCCTGTAGGTCAACTGATGCTAACATTGCATCACCTCCCGACTCTTTTATAGAATCATATACAGCATTTAGTTTGTTAATATTTTTAGCTACTAAAATAAGGCAAGCTCCTTCTTTAGCAAATCTTTTCGCAATAGCTGATCCCACACTTCCAGAGGCACCTGTAATTATTGCTACTTTACCTGCTAATTGTTTTTCCATACAGTACCCTATTGTTTTGTGATGTTCAGATAATAAGCAGTATCAATTGAGTTGGCAAGTAAAACAATGGAAAGTATAACACCTGGTGTTCAGGTTATTGCTTCATTAAGAAGTTTGATTGGTTTTTTATTATGGTTAGTATGTATAATTTATAATTATATTGTTATAAGAATTATATAAAAATTATTTGCTGCATTGTTCTTATCAACTATACATTAAGCGATTATTTACATTAAAAAGATAAGTCTACTAATAAGGTTTATACTGTGTGTATTAGTGTATAATTATTAATAAAGATATCTTTTAGAAATAAAATTAATTAAGTATATCTTTAATTTTTGTAAACAATGTTTATATGTTAAATTAGATAATTTATGTCAGGCTAGTTATGGATCTCAATAAATTTACTGATATATCGAAGAATCTAATAGTGCAAGCACAAACTGCAGCGATTGCGTCAGGGCATCAGTTTTTATTGCCAGAGCATTTACTTAAAGTAATGTTAGATGATAAAGATGAGCTTGTTGAGTTATTGCTAACTTCATGTGACTGTGATATTGATAAAATATATAATGATGTAAAACTCTCTCTAAGTAAATTACCTGTTATAAGTGGGAGTGGCAGTGGTCATATACATTTATCAAAAGAAATGGCTCAAGTTCTAGAGGAAGCTGTTAGTCTTGCAAAAAGGAATCAGGATATTTATGTAACTGTTGAGAGGTTATTACAAGCTCTTGCGATAGTCAAAGATACTAATGTTTACAAAATACTACTTGCGCATGGAGTCACACCTGTTAAATTAGAATCGCTCATATCTAATATGCGTAATGGATCCAAAGCTGATACTGTTAATTCTGAACAGAAGTTCAATGCTCTAAAAAAATACGCTAAAGATATTACTGAATCTGCTATGGCTGGAAAACTTGATCCAGTGATTGGAAGAGATGAAGAAATTAGACGTACAATGCAAGTTTTATCACGCAGAACAAAGAATAATCCTGTGTTAATTGGAGAACCTGGGGTTGGTAAAACAGCAATTATTGAGGGTTTAGCACAGCGTGTTGTGGTAGGTGATGTTCCTGTTGGTTTAAGACATACAAAAATAATGGCGTTAGATCTTGGAATGCTTGTTGCTGGTACTAAGTATAGAGGGGAATTTGAGGAGAGGTTAAAATCTGTAATTAATGAAATAATAGCATCTAATGGTACTATTATATTGTTTATTGATGAATTGCATACATTAGTTGGGGCGGGTGCTACAGATGGAGCAATGGATGCATCAAATCTGTTAAAACCAGCTTTAGCAAGAGGTGAAATACATTGTATAGGAGCAACTACATTAGATGAATATAGGCAGCATATAGAAAAAGATGCAGCGTTGGCTAGAAGGTTTCAGCCTGTGTTTATTTCTGAGTCTACTGTTAATGACACTATATCTATTTTACGTGGGCTAAAAGAAAAATATGAGGTACATCACGGTATTAGAATTATGGATAGTGCAATTATTGCAGCCTCAACTTTGTCAAATCGTTATATTACAGATAGATTCTTGCCAGATAAGGCTATAGATTTGATTGATGAAGCAGCGAGTCGTGTAAGAATAGAAATTGATAGCAAACCTGAGATAATTGATGAATTAGATAGAAAAATTATTCAGTTGAAAATTGAGGCTGGAGTTTTAGAGAAGGAAAATACTGAATCTTCAAAACAGCGCTTAGTGCAATTGAATAAAGAATTAGATAAATTAAGTATTCAAGCAACAGAATTAAATAGTAAGTGGCAAGCCGAAAAAGTGAAAATATCTAAGATGCAAGAATGTGCAGAAAAATTAGATAACGCGAGAAATGATTTAGAAAAAGCTCAGAGGTTTGGTAATTTAGATAGAGCTGGTGAATTAATGTATGGAATTATTCCGGAACTTGAAAAAGAACTAGCAAAATGTGAAAAGCCTAGTAGTAACATGTTAAAGAGAGAAGTTACTGAAAGTGATATAGCAAGTATTGTATCGCGATGGACAGGCATTCCTATTGAAAACATGATGAGTAATGAGAAGGAAAAATTACTGCGTATGGAAGAAGAAATAGGGAAAGCGGTTATTGGGCAAGAAAGTGCTGTTAAAGCAATAAGTGATGCTGTTAGAAGATCACGTGCAGGAGTACAAGATGCTAATAAACCATTAGGATCTTTTTTGTTTCTTGGACCTACTGGAGTAGGAAAAACGGAGTTGGTTAAGACATTGGCTGAATTTTTATTTTGTGATAGGTCTGCCCTTTTAAGATTTGATATGTCAGAATTTATGGAAAAACATGCTGTATCCCGGTTAATAGGTGCTCCTCCAGGGTATGTAGGATATGATCAAGGAGGTAGGTTAACTGAGGCTGTTAGAAGGAGACCTTATCAAGTAATACTTTTTGATGAGATAGAAAAAGCACATGGGGATATTTTTAATATTTTATTGCAGGTGTTAGATGAAGGACGATTGACCGATAATTATGGAAAGTTAGTTGATTTTCGTAATACAATATTGGTTCTAACATCAAACTTAGGACAGGAAATATTAATTAATAATAAAGAGGATGTGGATAAGGAATCAGTAAAAAAATCTATAACTAATGTACTACAACATCATTTTCGTCCAGAATTTTTGAATAGGCTAGATGAAATTATTGTATTTCATAGATTAGCTAAGGAACATATAGAGAAGATTATAGATATACAATTTTCACTATTGCAAAAAATTATTGATCAAAAGAAGTTAAAGATTAGTTTGTCTTCAGAAGCAAAATTGTGGTTAATGGATAATGGTTATGATCCTTTATACGGAGCTAGGCCTTTAAAGAGATTAATACAACAAAGGATACAAAATAATTTAGCGAAATTAATTCTTGCGAATCAAATTAATGAAGGAGATAGACTTGAAGTGGTTTTGTTAAATGATGATTTAGCTATTAACAAGCTATAGATAATGAACAATGAATAAATGTTCGCTATAAGGTTTTTTATTTTTTGATGTGGTATTGAATTTATTTTTTATAAATAACAGGTAATTTGTAAAATGTTGTTAGCTTGTGTGTAGTTATATCAGTAATAAGCATTTAGAAATTGATTTCTAGTATACAGTTTTTTATGTAATATTAAGTATTGCTGTTTTTGCAAGTGGTTGAGAATTTATTAAGCAAGTGAATTCTTAAGTTAATCTGTTTATAAAAATGTAATGTGCCTGTATTTCTTATGACTGCGTGTTAAGTTTATAGGCTGTAACTGTAATGAATTGGGAAGTATTATCTGTGTAGTCTATTAATATAATATATACGAGCAACACCCCTGAATGGGGTGTTGGGTATGTATGTGATATGTAATTAAAGTGTTTTATCTATAAGACTTGTATGGATTTTTATTCTCAATTGTAAGATTAAAGTAGTAAGTTTTTATTCCGAGCGTATTTTTAGTATACCGTCCTACTAATAAATCTTGTAAGCTAGGATCTATATTTTTAAATTGGTTATCTACTGAATTATCATATTCTGGAAAAAACATTGTTGTATTAAAATCAGGAGATTCTGACTTCTGCAACATGAAGTGTACACGAGGAACTTTATTTTCGTTATTGGTACCTGGGATAATGGTTATAAAATTGTAGTTTCCTAAGTTATCAGTTACTGATTTTCCTGATCCGATAAATTGGTAATCATACATATCTAACTTCTCTGGAATAAGCTCTGATTTATGATCATAATCTTGGCTGTCTTGATATATTCCGTGTGCATTAGTGTGCCAGATAAATACATTAACATTTGCTATAGGTATGCAATTTGTGTCAGTGATTTTGCCAACAATATATATCAATTCTCCATCGGCTGATAATGGACTACTCATCTTATGTCGTAAATTATTTGATAGTGAAAATTTACTTGGTTTATTGCTGAGGTCATAGACTTCAGGAGTTTTTTGACAGTTAATAAGGGTTGGATCAGTTGCCATTGCACTATGTGTACATGTTATACTTGTGAATAAACATAATAATAATTTTGCGAAATAGTTCATCTTATTACCATAATTTAAATACTTTTAGTCATCAACAAGATTAATATTTGATCATAATTTAAGTTAAGTTTACTTTACAACTATCATGTTATCCTAATAATTTCTTGTTGCAGCAATATTATAAATGCTAATTATTTGTAATTGTTAAAAAACTTTTATATGATTATTTATAACGATAAATTAATAGGATATGTTCTATTCAGTGTTGTGAACTTATAGTTTTGTGTTGAATTTGTATAACATGATGTTTCATACCTCATATGGAAATAATGCTTTTTTATAGATAGAAGTTATGCTGTACCTATAAGATGTAATGTAGGTCTATAAAAATTAACCAATTAATTATTATATTGGTATCATGTTAAGATTTTACTTGAAAAATTTGTGAAAAGAGTTAGAGTGAGGCATATATTGATAAATGCCAATTTAGGATGATCATATGATAGATATCTCGTTTTCAAATTTGATGCCAGGAGTGTCTTTGTTCTTAAAAACAACAGCAATAGTTGTAGGTATTTTTGAAGGTAGTAATCACTTAGAAGACTACAATGCTTTAGCTGATCATAGTCAAGAAATCATGAAAGTGGTAGAAGGTTATAAATCTTTTAATGGTAAATTTGCAGAAATATTACCGATTGTTGGATTAGGTAAAGGGTATCCTATAGTAATAGTAGTAGGGTTAGGTAAAGCTGAAGAATTTGATGAAAACAAATCTTTAAAAATTGGTGGTATCATATATTCTGAACTTAATAAAATGAAAATATCAGAAGCTTCAATTATCAACAGTAATGATAGTGATATTATAGCTAATATTGCTTATGGGGCATTTTTACGTAGTTTTAAATTTGATAAATATTTTGTGCAAAAAAAAGATGATCATGCAACTTATGTGCGTAAGTTAGAATTCTTTTCAAAGAGTAATTCTCAAAAAACAGCCTCTTTGTTTGATATTTTAAAAGCTGAAGGTGAATCGGTGTTTTTAGCTCGTTCTTTTGTATCAGAGCCTCCTAATGTTCTTTACCCAGAAATTTATGCTCAGATGATATATGAAGAGTTGAGTAAAGTAGATATTAAAGTTGAAATATTTGATGAAGATTACATGAAATCAAATCAGATGATGGCACTTCTAGGTGTCGGTCAAGGTAGTGCTAAGAAGTCTAGACTTGTAGTGATGAGATGGAATGGAGGGAAAGAAACAGACAGTCCTATAGCATTTGTTGGAAAAGGAGTGACTTTTGATACTGGTGGGATATCTTTAAAGCCTTCTAAAGGTATGTGGGATATGAAGTATGATATGGCTGGTTCTGCTTCTGTTGTAGGTATTATGCGCACTCTTGCAGCAAGAAAGGCAAAGGTTAATGCTATAGGGGTAGTAGGATTAGTTGAAAATGCTATAGGAGGAAATGCACAGAGGCCAAGTGATATTGTGACTTCAATGTCTGGACAGACTATCGAGGTATTAAATACTGATGCAGAAGGTAGATTAGTTTTAGCTGATGCTTTATGGTATACTCAAAAAATGTTTGCCCCAAAATTAATGATAGATTTAGCAACTTTGACTGGTGCAGTAGTTGTAGCATTAGGGAATAACCAATATGGTGGGGTTTTTTCAAATGATGATGCTATTGCAAATCAATTAATTGTTGCTGGTAATGAATCTGGTGAGAAATTATGGAGATTACCTTTGGATGATGCATATGATAAACTTATAGACTCTTCAGTTGCTGATATGCAAAATATTTCAACAAAAGGATATGGTGCAGATAGTATTACTGCTGCGCAGTTTCTACAAAGATTTGTAAATAAAACTCCTTGGGCGCATCTAGATATTGCAGGTATGGCATGGGACAATGAGGGTAATGAAATATGTCCTAAAGGTGCAACTGGGTTTGGTATAAGATTACTAAATAGGTTAATATTAAAATACTATGAAGCTCATTAAGATATTGTGTAGTAGGTATAATATCCGTTAATGTGCATTGAATTATAGTCTTGTGTTAATTTTATAGGATGTTGTCAGTTTAGTGTTTAGATAAGATTTTATTTATTTTAATACTATTTATACGTGATTAATATATGGGTAGCTTAATTATATGGTACCACTTAAGTTAGGTATTTTGATTTCAGGAAGGGGTTCTAATATGCAAGCATTAATTAATGCTTGTGCACGAGATGGTTTTCCTGCAAAGGTGTCTTGTGTGATTTCTAACAACCCTAATGCAAATGGGTTGTTGATTGCGCAAAAAAGTAATATTAAAACTTTTGTACTTCAAGGACGTCCATTAGACTTTGATGCTGTTGATAGTATACTTAAGGAATATGAAGTAGATTTAGTATGCCTTGCAGGGTTCATGAGTATTGTACCTGAAAGCTTTATTAATCAGTGGTTCCATAAAGTCATTAATATACATCCTTCTCTTTTACCATCTTTTAAGGGTCTGAATGCACAGTCTCAAGCATTGAATGCTGGAGTTAAGATAGCAGGGTGTACTGTACATTATGTATATCCAGAAGTTGATGGTGGACCTATTATTATGCAGGCAGCAGTTCCTGTTTTTTCATCAGATAGTGTTACAGACCTTTCCAATAGAATCTTAAAGATGGAACATATTTGCTACCCTAAAGCTGTGGAATTGATAGCGCTAAATCAACTTCAGCTTAATGAAAATTTGGTGACGTCAATGGAATTGTTACATATGTTTCACAATGAGGCTATCTAGTTTCTCATATGGTAATGCAAGGTTTTGGTTATATTTATATGTGTTTTTTACTCGTATGTAGTAAGTTTGTCATTATGTATACAATGATATCTAGTTTATGTAAGATTTCACTAGAATGGCATTTTTATTTTGTTTAATTTAAGTTTTGCAGTTAATTTAATTTTAATTCTACTTACTATATCTATGCTTGCGTTTTAATTGTATAATACTGTAATTATATTTTATTATTAAGGATACAATACTGTAGAAATTTTTCTTGGTGTGTATTGAATTTATGTCATGCAAGTTAATAGAATGGAAAGTAGAGTCTTCACAAATAGATTATCAAGAAGCAGTTTGCTTTATGCAGCAGAGGGTAGAGGGTATTTTTAATGGATTGCAAAAAGAGTTAGTATGGTTGCTAGAACATCCTCCATTGTATACTGCTGGTACTGGAGCTAAAATTGAGGATTTACTGGTTAAACATTTATTCCCTATATATGCTACAAATAGAGGTGGTAAATATACTTATCATGGTCCTGGGCAAAGGATTGCTTATATTATGCTGAATTTAAAAATTAGAAGTAAGTGTAATGTTAGACTGTATGTTGAAACTTTAGGCAATTGGATTGTTGAAACTTTAAATCATTTTTCAATAAAATCGTATTTTAATCCTGACTTGATAGGGGTATGGGTAACTCATGATGGTACTGAAAAAAAAATTGCTGCATTTGGCATCAGAATAAGGAGATGGATAACTTATCATGGAGTATCTGTAAATGTTTACACAGATCTTTCTCATTATTCAGGTATAGTACCATGTGGTATAAAAGATTATGGTATTACTTCTCTTGAGCAATTAGGAGTTGATATTTCTTATGAAGAATTTGATGTTGTGCTAAAGAAGAAGTTTTATGAAATTTTTTCTAATTTTAACTAACATGGAATGATAAGATATTGTATTACATGTCTTTGATTACTTTATTGCTCATATTTAATAATCACTTATGATAAAGTATGATTGTTATTGATAAGTGTAGAAAAGATTTCTGTATAGATGTGTTGGATTTAATGCATCTTTTTTATATTGAAGGTATATATATAAATGTTCTATGGAAGTTTGTCACTTTGTGTGAATCAATGATGATACTAGTTTTGATATGAAATGTAATAAAATAGATAATACTTTAGTCTTTGTTTGATAAAGTAATTCTATGTAAATACAAATTGAGTTAAATTGATAAGTTTTTTTAAATTAGGTAGTACTGCTAAGTGTTTTATGTAAATTAATAATAACAGTAATTTAATGCAAGAAGTAATAAATATTTAAATAAGTAGTAACTTAAGTTATGATTTCTGCTCTATAAATAGTTTTACCAGATACTATAGTTCTTAAAACTTTACCTTTTACCTTTCGGTTATGGAAAGGAGAGTTTTTTGATTTACTTGCAAATTTTGATGTATCAATTACCCATCTGTGATCTAAGTCACATATGATTAGGTCTGCAGCATAACCTTTTTTTATACGTCCTCTTGGTACTTTTATGATATCAGCTGGTTTATATGTCAGTGTTGCAAGTAAATCTATTAAAGGCATAGTACCATTATGATATAGTTCTAAAGAAATTGGAAGCATTGTTTCAAGTCCAACTGTGCCAAAAGCAGCTGTATCTAATGGTAGTTCTTTAGAGTTTATATCATGTGGAGCATGATCTGTTGCTATACAGTCTATTATGCCATTTTTTAATCCTTCTATCATACTAAGACGATCATTTTCAGTTCGTAAAGGAGGGTTTATTTTTGCAAGACTACCATGTGTTATAATATCCTTTTCAGTTAAAGTTAAGTGATGGGGAGTTACTTCACAAGTAACCTTTAATCCTTGACTTTTTGCTTGTTTTATTATATTTAGAGAATCTTCAGATGAAACATGTAAAATGTGGTAATGTACATTTTTAATGTTTTTCATTAAAGCAATATCGCGATTTACTATTATGGATTCTGAAATATCAGGTATACCTTTCAACCCTAGTTCGTATGACACTATTCCTTCGTTAATGCATCCATTATTGGATATATTTAAGTCTTCTGCATGTTGAGCTATGACGGTATCTAGCATGCTTGAGTAAATTAGTGCTTGTCGCATTATTAGAGAATTCATCACTGGCATGCCGTCATCAGTAAAACCAACTGCCCCTGCTTCTTTTAGTAAAGCCATGTCAGATAATGAGTTATCTGGTTTTGTTATAGAACCATAAAATTCTATGTTGACATAAGCACTTTCTAAAGCTCTCATTTTAATGTATTTTGCAACGATGACGCTGCTAATAGTAGGGATAGTATTGGGTTGACAAACTACAGTCGTTACGCCCCCAGCTGCGGCAGATTTGCTTCCTGTGTTGATATTTTCTTTATGTTCTTGTCCTGGCTCACGGAAATGCACATGGATATCGACTAAACCTGGCATCAATATATTATTATTACAATCTATAACTTCACCTACAGTGCTTGGTATGCCATTAGCAAACAGATCAGGACCAAAATCAATGATCTTAGTTCCCCTGGTAAGTAGTGAACCTCTTATATCTAACTTAGATTCTGGATCAATAATTCTTGCATTAATATATGCAACAGTAAAATCTGCATGCTGCCCACTGCCTAACAACTCCCAAGATTGTTTATACATGTTTCAAATGCCTAGAAAATCAATAAATGAGTAATCCATATAAATATTACAATTGTATATATAAGTCGTTGAATAGTCAATATTTATATATAGCATATGTAGTACTATAAATTGTATTTTTTATTTATATTATGAAAAATTTCATGTGTTATTGTGTAAGTTTTTTTTAATTTTGGATTCTATTGGTTTACTTAACTCATACATCATAATGTTGTATTAATTTTTACTGATATTATGTGAACTTTGAAGCTTTGAATTTTACTAAGTTCTTTTTTTATGTTCTAGATTTATCTAATTGTACTGTAACTTCAGACTTATGAAACTACTTGATGATGGGTTTGAGGATAACTTTTTTTATTTTTTATTAGCTAGAAAATTTATGATTTGTTCTGTAATTAATTGACCTATATCTTTTTTAGACATTATAGGAAATTCTTGATAGTGATCTTTAGTAATAATGGTGATTTTGTTATAGTCATTTCCCATAACTTGTTCATTGTTAATGATTGTTGTATTGCTGATAATCCAATCGCATTGTTTTTTTTTTAGTTTGATTTTTGCATTTTCTATGACATTTTCTGACTCTAATGAAAATCCAATTACCAGTTTTGGTCTTTTTTTATAAGTACTTATACAATGAACAATATCTGGATTATTAGTGATTCCAATATTTGTAATTTCATGTTTTTTTATTTTTCTAGTAAAATATGTAGGACACCAATCAGTTACTGCTGCTGTAAAAATTGCAATATCTACTGGTAGTAATTTTATGCAGGTTTGTAACATTTCATTGCAATTTTTGACATGGAATATATTTTGTATGCTATGATTGTGAATAGTAACTGGACCAGATACTAAATTTACTGTCCAACCAATTTTATTCATGTACTCTGCAATTGCATATCCTTGTTTTCCAGATGCACTATTAGTAATGTATCTGATTGGATCGATTGATTCTTGTGTTGGTCCGGCTGTTATTAGGACATTAACCATAAAATACTGAAATATTTAAACGTTCATTCTAGTACAAAATTACAATGATTCACAGTAATTTATTTAGCAATTGTATGTTTCGGTTAAACTGTTCTTAAAATATTTTTGATGAAATAATTGGTTCTTGTGTTGGTCCGGCTGTTATTGGAACTACCGTTCAGTGTGTAGATAGAGCATTATCCAGTTTGGTATTTATTGATGGTGTAGAAGATGTTAATAAAGTAGAGCAAATTTAATTTAGAAGTGCTACAGCACTGAAATTCTTGTGTAATGTTATACATAATGTGTAGTTGTAGTGGACATACATAGAAAACTTCATTATATAATAGTAGCGTGTCAGTTGAAGATTCAGGAAATATGAGAAAAGAAAGAGATAGTTTGGGAGAAATAGATGTTCCTGCATGTCATTATTGGGGAGCACAAACACAGCGTTCTATTGATAATTTTAAAATTGGTTCAGAAAAAATGCCTAAGCCTTTAATAAAAGCATTAGGACTTGTTAAGTTAGCTGCAGCTCGTGTCAATATAAAAAATGGTGATATTAATGAAGTAATAGGTAATGCAATTTGTGATGCTGCAAATGAAGTTATAGATGGTAAATTTGATGATGAATTCCCCTTGGTAATTTGGCAAACTGGTTCTGGTACTCAAACTAATATGAATGTTAATGAAGTAATAGCAAATCGTGCAATTGAAATATTAGGTGGAGAGAAAGGTAGTAAGTATCCTGTGCACCCAAATGATCATGTTAATTATTCTCAATCTTCTAATGATACTTTTCCAACAGCAATGCATATTGCAGCTGTTCTTGAAACTGAGAATTCATTATTGCCAAATTTAAAGAATTTATATGATGCTTTGAGTAGTAAGTCTATTGCTTTTCAAAATGTTGTTAAAGTTGGACGTACTCATCTTCAAGATGCTACTCCGTTAACTTTAGGACAGGTATTCTCTGGATATGCATATCAGATTTTACAGGGTATGAATAGGGTAAAATCAGGATTAGGTCATTTACTTGAGTTAGCTCAGGGTGGTACTGCAGTAGGTACTGGTATTAACTCTAGAAAACAGTTTGATGTACATTTTGCACATGAGATAAAAAAGTTAACTGGATTCAATTTTATTGCTTCTGTTAATAAATTTGAGGCATTAGCTACACATGATGCATTAGTTGAATTTAGTGGTGCTTTGAATGTACTTGCAGTAAGCTTAATGAAAATAGCTAATGATATTAGATTACTTAGTTCAGGACCAAGATGTGGAATAGGGGAAATTATATTGCCTGCTAATGAGCCTGGGTCTTCTATAATGCCTGGGAAAGTCAATCCTACCCAATGTGAGGCTGTTACTATGGTATGTGCTCAGGTTATGGGAAATCATATGACTGTTACTGTAGCAGGATCAAATGGTCACTTTGAGTTAAATGTATTTAAGCCAGTCATTATTTATAATGTTTTACAATCTATTAGATTACTATCTGATGTTAGTATTAATTTTTCTCAGAAATGTGTACATGGTATAAAAGCTGATATAAATCGTATTTCTTTTTTGTTAAATCAATCTTTAATGTTGGTAACGGCATTGAATAAACATATAGGTTATGATAATGCAGCAAAAATTTCAAGAACTGCTTTTGATGAGGGAATAACATTAAAAAGTGCTGCAATTAAGCTTAATTTAATAACTGAAGAAGAATTTGATGAAATTGTTAATCCAGAAAACATGATACATCCTACAAATTAAATATCACTTAATCCAACTTGTTTAATAATTAACAATGTTGACAGTTGATACATGTTATTATAACATAAAGTATTGTATTTTTTAATTAAAAGTGATTTTATGGTAGAAGAAGACTACAAAAATGTAATAAAGCAGTATATAGATACGGTAAAAGAGATTGTAGGTGATAGTAAAACCTTTGATCAAATGTTTGAATCCGTTGTGAAAATTCAAGAAAGAGTTATGGCAGCAAACAATCAAAATAATGATGTGGATGCGGTTAATGATGGAGAGGATCAACTTAAACGTATAGGGTCTTCTACTTCTGAGTCTGTTAGCAGTACTCAGTATAGGGATTTAATAGAAGAGATAAAAATAATTAAAAAGCGTATTTTAAGACTGGAACGTAAGATATTAAAACCTAAAGAAGAAGCATAAAATTTGTTGCATAATTATTTCATGCTTTGTAGGTTTCAACCGCTTTTTGTTAGTTTTATGTAGGTTTTTATATTCATACGGAGTTAAAAGCAAGTTTACTTATCTCATTTCAAGTAGATATTTTACATTCCATCAGTAGGTAATATCGCTAAAGCTTGCTTGTTGTATTAAAAAGCTTTTTTTACTTGGGGGTTATCTTGGTTAATTGTATAGGTCATACAATGCTGTTTGTGTATGGCGTTTTTATGAAACAGTTTTACAAAACTGGTTGAATAAAAAGAAGTTTCAGGTGGTTGTTAATAATATATCGACTTTTATTCATTAAGAAAAAAAATGTATCTGTAGCTATTCTTCTAATTCTATTATCAGGTAGGGGCTTCCTTGCTTCTTCCTATAGGTGATATTGTAAAAAATTCGCTACTCTATAACAGGCTACTCTTCATTAAAATCTATTAGTTTTAAGTATATTATACTTGTATTTAAAGTGGTCGTAATAGGGATTGCTTATATACCAATACCCCTTTAATTATTTAAATTAATCATGTTGATGTCAAACTTTATATTCAAGTAAGAAGATATCACGTTTCTTTCTTTTTTAATGATTAATATAATAGAGATTTAAATGATAATGTGAAAAAACATTAACAACTTTTTAGAAAGTAATCATGATTTTTTTGTGTATTCCTGCATGGATTCTACTTCAATACCTTGTTTTTTTAGTGTTTTTATTGCTAATGCTAAAGCTTTTGCTCCAGGTATTGTAGTACTGTATGGAATTTTTTTTATAAGTGCAGTTTTTCTTATACTGCTACTTTCTGAGAAAGACTTTATGCCTTCTGAAGTATTAATTACTAGGTTTATTTTATCATCTTGCAGTAGATCTAATATGTGTGGTCTACCTTCTCTTACTTTATTAACATGTTCTGTAATAATACCTGCTTCATTTAGATAAATTGATGTACCTTTAGTTGAAAGTATAGTAAACCCAATATCTCTTAATATTTGAGCTGTTTTAACAATAAGTGGTTTATCTGAATCTTTGACAGATATAAAAGCAGCACCTTCTGTGGGCAATTCATAGCCAGCGGCCATTTGTGCTTTTGCAAATGCTATTTCAAATGATTTGTCAATTCCCATTACTTCACCTGTAGACTTCATTTCAGGTCCGAGTAAAACATCTATATTTGGAAATCTTGAAAAAGAAAATACAGCTTCTTTTACGGCTATATGGGTGGATGTTTGTTCGAAGGTGTCAGGAAGTTTTTTACCTAATAATACTTCTGTTGCAATTTTTGCTATTGGAACTCCTGTAGCTTTTGCAATAAAAGGTATAGTTCTACTAGCTCTGGGATTGACTTCTAATATGTAAATTTCACTATCTTGTATTGCATATTGTATGTTAATAAATCCTCTAACTTGTAATGCGAGTGCTATTTTCTTTGTATGTTCTGTTATAGTATCTGTTATTTCTGATGTTAAGGTATATGAAGGTAAAGAACATGCGGAATCACCAGAATGTATACCAGCTTCTTCTATATGTTCCATTATTCCTGCTATATAAACGCTTTCTCCATCACAAATGGCATCTACATCTACTTCAACTGCATGAGTTAAAAATTGGTCTAACAGTAATGATCCATGGTCAAATATATTCTGATGTGTAATTAAGTAGTTTGATAAAGCATTATTATCACGAATAATTGACATTGATTGTCCTCCTAGTACGTATGATGGCCTTACTAGTATAGGGAACGCTAAATCTCTTATGCGCTCGTGTACTTCATGTATTGAGTTACAAGTGATGTTAGAGGGTTGCTTTAAATTTAATTGTGTAAGCAATTGTTGAAATTTCATGCGATCTTCGGCCAAATCTATTGACTCAAAAGATGTTCCAAGGATATTAATATTTTTCTCTTGTAGTACTTTCGCAAGCTTTAAGGGTGTTTGTCCACCAAACTGTACTATTACTCCTAATAAGGACTTTGTTTCTTGTTCTTTACAGATAATATCTAAAACACTTTCTCTTGTTAGAGGAGAGAAGTATAATTTATCTGAAATGTCGTAATCAGTTGAGACAGTCTCTGGATTACAATTTATCATTATAGATTCGTATCCCATTTGTCTAATAGTATGTGCTGCATGTACACATGTGTAATCAAATTCTATACCTTGACCAATACGATTAGGACCACTTCCTAGAATTATGACTTTTTTATTATTTGTTACAATAGATTCACATTCAGGAGCATTAATGGTATCACCTTCGTAACAACTATACATATATGATGCATTGGTTTTAAATTCTCCTGCGCAAGTATCTATATGCTTGTATACAGGTTTTATTGATAAAGATTTCCTAAGATTTTCTATATATTCTACAGTGGTTTTACTTAAATACGCGAGTCTTGTATCAGAAAATCCCATTTTCTTTAATAGTAATAACCCATCTGCTTCTTTTGGTAGACCGTGATCTTTTATTTGTTGTTCACATTGTATAATGTTTTGTATTTGTGTTAAAAACCAAGGGTCATACCCGGTAATTTTGTTGATTTCTTCTATGCTGATATTGTGTCGTAAAGCGTCTGCGACTATGAATATCCTATCTGGAGATAGTTTTACAAGAGAATTATATAGTTGATCTGTTTCTATATTTTGATCAAAATACTCATTTAATCCAGAGTATCCAGCTTCTAAAGAACATAGTGCTTTCTGTAATGATTCTGGAAAAGATCTTCCGATTGCCATCACTTCTCCTACAGATTTCATAGAAGTTGATAACTCTTTTTCTGCTCCTCGAAATTTATCAAAATTGAATCGTGGAATTTTTGTAACTATGTAATCTATACTTGGTTCAAATGATGCTGGAATGACTTCTGTACAGTCATTTTGTATTTCGTCTAGAGAATATCCTATAGCTAATTTTGCGGCTACTTTAGCTATAGGGTAGCCTGTTGCTTTTGATGCTAGTGCTGATGATCTAGAAACTCTTGGATTCATTTCTATAACGAGTAAGTCATTATCATTTTTTGGATTGACTGCAAACTGTACATTTGATCCACCAGTGTCTACTCCTATTTCTCTAAGTATGGAAAACGATATATCTCGCATTTTTTGATATTCTGCATCTCTTAAAGTTAATGCTGGCGCTACTGTTATACTATCTCCAGTATGTACTCCCATTGGATCGATATTTTCTATAGAGCAAACAACAATACAATTATCTTTACTATCTCTCATGACTTCCATTTCGAATTCTTTCCATCCGATAATGGATTCGTCTACTTGTACCTCAGATATTGGAGATATGCTTAAACCATAACTTACATTTTTTTGAAATTCTTCTTTATTGTATGATATAGCTCCTCCAATACCACCAAGGGTAAATGATGGTCTAATTATTGCTGGTAACCCTATGTACTCTAATGCATGATTTATTTCATCTGCACTTCTTATGATTATACTTTTTGGATATTTTGCTCCTATTTTATCCATTGCTTGGCGGAATAAATTCCTGTCTTCAGCTTTTTTTATTGCTTCTTTTGTAGCTCCTATTAGTTTTACATTATATTTTTCTAGAATTCCTGCATCACATAGATCGATTGCAGCATTTAAAGCGGTTTGCCCTCCTACTGTTGGTAGTATTGCACTAGGCTTTTCTTTTTTTATTATTTTTTCAATGATACTTGGTGTAACTGGTTCAATGTATGTTGAATCAGCAATTTCTGGGTCAGTCATTATTGTTGCGGGATTCGAATTGATAAGAATGATTCGATATCCTTCTTGTTTTAGAACTTTGCAAGCTTGAGTTCCTGAATAGTCAAATTCGCATGCTTGCCCTATGACTATAGGGCCCGCTCCAATAACCAATATTGATTCTATATCTGTACGTTTTGGCATGATGTATATAAAGAATTTAATTGTTAATACTATAACTATTAATGCTTCATCTTCAAAATAAAAAAAGTAAAAACTGATGCTTCTTGCAAAGTTCTCCTGGGTTTTTGTTTGATGTTGAATAGCATTAGTCTATGCATATTGTGTATTGAGGCTATTATCTCTATTTTTTAACAACAGTGTAACATAAGTTTTTAGAGCATTCAGGTGATAAAAATCTTATGTATTCTGTACTGGGTGTTAAAGTATATCACTGAATTTGTTTGAAAATTGGGAGCCCTAGAATTGCTAGTTAGTATCGTGTGTGTGTTAAAAATTATTCTAACAAATATAATTAACTTGTAATAGTGATATATTGTATCATGTAACTTGTTCAAATAAGAATTTTATATTAAGGGTAAATTATAATCACTTTATAAGCCACTGATTATCGCATGTTGGCTTAAAATATGACTTATGGAGTTTTAATCTTCTGTGTTATTAGATCAATGTAAGCAAAGCATGTCAAGGAATTACTATAAATAGTTAAGAGTTAGTTGATTTCTACTTTTTTACTATATTTATGAAAATATTAATTTATAACTTTAAGTTGTATACTGTAAGAGTTATTGTATTATATTAGTTTAATAATAAATAAATCAGTAAGGGGATAAAATGACTGTAATAATAAAATTCGGTATGGTCAATCTGATTGACAGTACCATGGAAATAATTTCTAAATATTTTGATATACATAAAAAAAATGACGCAGTGAAAAGTATATTGCGTGATTGTGTAAAAAAGCTAAGAACTGCAAGAAAAAAATTACAAGTATATAGAGGAAGGGAAGCTAGAGGGCATATAATTGAGGATGAACAATTTTATGAAGTGGAAGATGTAGTAAAAAAAGTTCTTATTATAATGTTTGAGATTGATATTGTCTACCAAGTACGATATGTCTCTGCAGATAAAATAACAGAATATAAAGCAGCTGTTAGCTCATTACTCAACCAAATAGTAAGATGCAAATCTTATGCTATTAAAGAAAGTGATAGACTTCCTAAAATTATAGGTAATACAGCGTTAAAACGCAATGCTTATAATTGTAAGCATATAGTAAAGTTTCTTAAGAGAGAAAAATTCCTTACTATGGAGGGATTCGATAAGGTTTGTACTGATGTAGGTTTAGATCCTAGTCTTTTAAAGCAGGTTATAGATCTATGCAGTTTTACTCTTATATTTGAAATTCTGGATCTTCGTTTAGTACAATTTCTTGTTGAAATGAGATTCTTTTCAAGCCAAAACACTAATATCATCAATATAACTAGAGATGATTATATAAAATTAATGCACCATATTATACTTTATAAGTGTTCTCAGTTTATTGAGGAAGAGAGTGCTGATATGCAAACAAGAAAGTTGCCTTGTTTTTCAACTGATTACGTTCGAAGTAATAATATACAAGGGAATCCATGTGTATGTTTAGGAATGACTTTATTTGTAACGCAAGCTCTGTTTAATGGATTTGGTATATTATTAGTATTGCTACATATTAATAATATGGTGAGTCTATGTTATGATATTAAGGATATGTCAATTGGTATATGTTCTGTAAATATAATTTTAAGTGCTATAGCTCTTACATTAGTTTTTGTTGGTAAGAAACTACATCAAAAAGATTATATGTTATTAACAGATATAGATGTAAGTAATCTTGGCACTGTTGAAAGTATAGATTTGTAGTTTTTTATGTATTTTGTAAATGGTATACATAATTATGTTATTTATTGCTTGTATACATGATTACTGGAACTTAATAACTTACTGTTATTTAAATAACAGCTTGTAAATCTTTAGTTTTGTGTATATCGTAAAATAATGGTAAAGAATCCGATATATATAGTTATCTGATACTTTAATTGCTTTTTATAGTGCATATCAAATATGCATTACTAAGTACAACCTTCTATTTCTATTAGAGCATATACGTATTTATATGTTTAGATTTTATATGAAGGTGAAAATGATGATAAGTCAGCTAGTATAATAGATTACTTGATATCCTTTACTTCAGATAATGTATGTTTTTTCCAAATACAGCTTTCTATTGTTTATAAGGACTATGTATATTTTGGATGCATATCATTGAATTTTATATGTAGCCAGTGAATCATGATAAGTTGGTTATATACAGTTTTACTTCATGACATGTTATTGTGCATGTATACTTTCTCTAAATACAGCTTCCTGTGTTCTCTAGAGATTGTATACATTTTGGATACATATCATTGAATTTTATCAGCCAAGAAATAATGATAAGTACAGCCACATACAATTACTTATAACCCTTTAATTTACAATATGTTATTGTGCATATAGTGTAATTTTGCATTGTAATGTTCTATTTTCTATAGAGAATCATATACATCTTTTAATGTGATTTGTGGCATCTTTTTTAAAAGTCCAAATGCTTCACTGTGTATATGAACGTTATGTACCCTAAAAAAGTCTATATTCTTGTAAAATAAGATTGTTGATGTTACTAGTGTAGCATTATCTCGAGTCGAATCATGTGATGCGAATGGCATGAAACAGGACTTTCGTGAGTGACCAAGACATATTGGATATCTTAGTATTTTTAATTTATCAATGTTTTTCATTATATATAGTGACTGCATGCCATTTTTACCAATACCTATTCCTGGATCAACAATGATCCTGTCCCTACTAATGCCTCCATCTATTAATTTTTGTGTACGATCTTCTAACCATGAGATGATTTCATTTATTGGATTTTTACCTTTTGGTATGAAATTTCCTTTAATTAATGGCACTCCTAGATTGTGAGAAATTAAGATTTTGGCAGTACTGTTCTTTAATACTGATATCATGTTGGGATCGTGTAATCCAGTGCAATCATTTATTATATCTGCATTTAATGCTAATGCTTTTTCTGCAGTTTTTGCATTTCTAGTATCTACACTTACTTGAACATTACGACTATGGGCAATTTCTATAACTTGTGGTAATATGCTTTCTAGTCTTTTCCACTCTTCTTCTTGTGTGGTTAGGGTATCATCACTTTCATATATGTACCTTGGTTTTCCAGATTCTGCACCAACATCTACGATATCTGCTCCTCCATCAATTAAATATTCTGCGTGTTTGATTCCTTTATCAACAGTAAAAAACTTTCCTCCGTCTGAAAATGAATCAGGGGTATAATTTAAAATGCCTATTATTTTTGTATTAAATGTCATGACAATACTCATGTTTAAAGAAAAATTTTATGAAAAGTAACCATATATTTATTTTGCTTTTATGCTTTGCTTAAGTTTGGTGTTAATACAATTACGTATCATGTTATAATAGGTTTATTAAACTACCAAGTGAAAAAAGCTTTTAATTTATATATTATCCAAGCTTGTTTGATGCATTTTTCTTAGTAAGTTAAGTGCTTCATTATGTAAGTGAGTATTATGTACTCTGATAAATTCTATACCTTTTTGAAACAAGAAAATTGATATTGCTAGTGTAGCATTGTCACGTGTTGGATCATTTAATGTACATGAAGTTAGGAAAAATTTTCGTGAGTGTCCAACATATATTTTGTGATTTAAAATTTTTAATCTCTCAATGTTGTTTAATATATAGAATGATTGACTGGCAATTTTGTTAAATCCTATACCTGGATCAATAATTATTCTCTTTTTATCAATGCCTGCATTTGTTAATTTTTCAATACACTTTTTTGCCCATAGAACAATTTCATTAATTGGATCACGATCTTTTGGAATAGTAACATTTTTAATTAAAGGTATGCCTAAATTATGAGTAATTATAACGTTAACAGAACTGTTTTTTATTACCTGAAGCATGTTATTATCTGATAATGTACTTACATCATTTATATAATCAACATTCAATTCGATAGCTTTTTCAGCGGTTTTTGCATGTCTGGTATCTATGCTTACTTGAACATTATGACTATGAGCTATTTCTATTGTTTTAGGCAGTATATTTTTTAATCTGTTCCACTCTTCTGTTTGAGATATTGAATTGTTTCCATATTGTGTATACAAGTATGTGGGTCTTGTTGATTCTGCGCCTATGTCTATTATACTGGCTCCCCCATCAATCAAGTATTTAACTCGTTGTAATGCTTTGTCTATATTAAAAAACTTTCCTCCGTCTGAAAATGAGTCAGGAGTGTAATTTAAAATACCAACTAGTTTTGTATTAAGTTTCATTGATTTTATCTGAAAAATAGTGCTATAAGTACTAGCGATATAAATTGCAATAGCACCCTCATTATCATTATTTTGTTCCTGTGTTTAATATAAAATTCGTTGCTTATAGCCATTAATACTACTCCAGACACTAAAGATATTAGAGTCAATGATACGAAAACTAAAATTATTATTAATGATGCTGTATTGCTAAACATGATTATACAATCTAAAGATACACTGCATTATATCATAATAGTATAACTTTATTTCAATTAAAAATTATTTATATGAAAATATATTAAATATCTGTATTGTTTACTTAGATGAACATATTGTAGTATGTACACAATATATTAATTGTTTAGAGGAATGTGTGGAAGAAGTAAATTTTAACTTTCAGGCAATAAAGGAACTAAAGAAAAGTGTTCTATATACTAGTTTAGAAAAGTGTAAAAGTGTTTTTTGGTTTATTTTTTGGTTTAGTTCTGCTATTAATTTGCTCATGTTATTTTTACCATTATATACTTCTCAAGTTTTAGATAGAGTACTTTCAAGTGGTAGTGTATCTACTTTAATCATGTTAAGCGTTATTACAGTTACTGCTTTTGCTTGTTCTTCTATATTAGAAATTTGTAGATCTCTAGTTATGGCTAAAGTTGGTGACTGGATAGATAAGGTTGTTACTCCTGATCTTATTGTGAAGTCTATTAGCTTGACTTCGGTTAAGTCATCTACTTCAAGTGGAGAAGTACTTCGTGATTTAGCTGTTGTTAAAAATTTTATTACTGGTTTTGGTATATTTTCACTATTTGATACTCCATGGGCAGTTTTATATCTTATTGCTATTTTTATGATACACAGTGTAACAGGTTATATTGCTGTAATAGGGATAGTGTTGTTAACTAGTATGGCTATTTGGAATGAGTTAGCAACAAAAAAGATACTGCAGGAAGCTAGTGAAGAAGGAGTGCGTAATATTCTATCAATAGATGTTGCAACTCGTAACGCTGAAGTAGTTGAAGCTATGGGGATGGTTAATCATATTGTAGATGATTGGGCAAAGAAAAATGATAGAAATAGGGAAATGCAAATTAAAGCACAAAATCGTTCGAATTTAATTTCTGGAATGACTAAATTTATTAGATCAATGTTACAGATCTCAGTTATAGGGATTGGAGGATTCCTTGCAGTTCTTGGTCTGAAAACTGCTGGAGGTATTATTGCTTCATCAATCTTAATGAGTAGGGTATTAGCTCCATTTGAAGCATTAATTAATACTTGGAAAATGTTAATATCAGCGAGGATATCTTATAAGAGATTGCAAATATTGCTTTTAGCTTCTCCAAAGAGGGAGCAAACTATGTCTTTACCAGCTCCTACTGGAAGGGTTGTTTTTGATCGTGTATTCTTCACTCCTTATGGTAGTAATAAGCCTACTATTAAGGGTGTATCTTTTTCAATAGAAGTTGGAGATATTGTTGGTGTTATAGGGCATAGTGCTTCTGGGAAGTCTACAATAGCAAAATTGTTAGTAGGTGTATGGAAACCAATATCAGGTGTTGTCAGACTTGATAGTGCAGATGTTTATACATGGAATAGAGAAGATTTTGGACATTATATTGGTTACCTTCCTCAAGATGTTGAATTGTTTAATGCTTCAGTGAAAGTTAATATTGCAAGAATGATGCCAAATCCTGATGCAAATGAAGTTGTAAAAGCTGCTCAAATTGCTGGCGTACATGAATTAATACTTGGCTTGCCAAATGGATATGACACAGTTATTGGTGCTAGTGGGGTAATATTATCTGGAGGACAAAAACAAATGATAGGATTAGCAAGGGCCTTTTATGGTGATATAAAGCTTCTAGTCCTTGATGAACCAAATGCTAATTTAGATGGGAAATCTGAAGCAAGTTTGATTAATGCCTTACTTTATGCAAAGAAAAATGGTATTACTACTTTTATTATGACTCATAAGATACAGTTACTTAATGCCGTTGATAAGGTTATAGTTATGTCTGATGGTATGGTTAGTGGTATTGGTACTAAGGATGAAATTTTGAGTAAAATTGTTCCTAATTATAATCCACCAAGCTCTCAACCTAAACAACAGGATAAACCATTAGTAGAGGAGTCATAAGGAAACAATATGTTACTTATGTGTTATTGCTTAGTCATTGGTAAGATATAATTTTTTCAAGCTAAATTAAACTCTTTAATTAGAACAAGTAGAGGTACTGTTATATGATTGATAGTCAGAGGAGATGTAGGTTTATGTGATTCTAATTTTAGAGAATGATTAATATGCTAAAATTCTTTTGATTGTTGCTAGTAATCAATCGTAAGTATTGTATAGCTTACTTGTTAGGTGTGATAAATCCATTGTGTTTGTAGGTGCTGATTTGCAAACATTTCTCAATAAAAGTATATTGTAGTATTATTGCTGTACGACTTTTCAAGGATTCATGAATAAGAAATTACTTATTACATAGGTATTAATATAATAAAATGGTGGAATCTGAACTTACAAATAATGACTATTATAAAATCACCACATTAGTTAAAATTAATGTTCTTATACTAGAGGGTTATTAGAATGTTGATTGGTTATATAACTAGCAGGTTAAATATACTGTTTGTTATTGTTAAATATATGTGCATGTAACTTTTCATATATAGTCCGATTTATGATAATGATTTTATAGATGCTATTTGAAAATTCATTGTTGATTATAAGATAAATTTTGTTGTGGCTTGGCTTCCTTTGGAAAGTTTATAGTGATTTTTTACAATATGTTTATTGTTATATTAAGTTTTAATGTATGTACTAAAGTATAGTGCTGTTTGTTATTAATTAATATTGATGTCTTAGATTTAAAGGATATTATTTAGCTGCTAGCTAAGTAGCTTGAGTATGATTGTGTTTTATTTAATTATGTGATGTTATGGTAAAGATTATTGTTATTAGTGAAACTGGTGGTTCTGAAGTTTTGAAATATGTTAATCATAATATTGGGGAACCTAAAGATGGTGAGGTGTTAATAAAACATAGAGCTATTGGGTTAAATCGCTATGATATTGAATGCCGTAATGGTATGCGTAAAAACAAAAAGCTGCCTACTATTTTAGGAGTTGAGGCAGTAGGGGTTATAGAAAGAGTAGGAAAAGATGTTGAGGTATTTAATGTTGGGGACAGAGTAGGCTATTGTACTGTGTCTGGAGGTGCCTATTCTGAGAAAAGACTTATTAATCAAAAATATTTAGTTAGAATACCTGATGATATTACAGATCAAGTAGCAGCTGCAGTGTTATTTAAAGGTATGACAGCACATTATCTTACACACTTAGTTTATGCTATACGTCCTAATACTTTTGCTTTAGTACATGGAGCAACAGGTGGTGTAGGTCAGATATTGTGTCAATGGGCCAATTATAAAGGATGTAAAGTTATAGGTGTAGTTAGTTCTGATGATAGAGCAAATATTGCCTTACGTTCTGGGTGTTCATATGTGGTGAATTATAGTAGTAGTGATTTTGTTAAACAAGTAATGGAAATTACTCACGGTTCTGGTGTTAATGTAGTTTATGATTCTATAGGTGCGTTAACTAGTAAAGTATCTTTTGAATCTCTATGTATTTTTGGTATTTATGTTTCTTATGGTCAGATATCAGGAGCTATTTCAAATATTAGTGCTTCTATGTTAAGTTCTAGATCATTATTTTTTACTTCTCCTTTGGTGTTTCATTATAAGCGTTCTAGCTTTGATTTAGCTATGACAGCCATGGAAATGTTTGAAGTGATAAGGAGAAATTATATAAAAGTTAGTATAAATAAAATTTACAGATTTGATGATATAGTAGCTGCACATAAAGATTTGGAGAATAGGAAACTTACCGGATCAAATATTATTGAGTTGTAGATGTTTTTAAGTGAGTGAAAAATATTTTGCTTTATTAACTAAAGTAGTTATTATTCTATTGAATTTACAATCTTTTTAGTAAAAATTATAGTGAAACAATTACAGTTAAAAGTTAATCATTTTTTGTGAAATATTTAGTTTTTAACATATACTATAGCGTAGCATATTACTTATAAACGATATTTCATACTTACAATGATAAGTTGGTGTGTAATATTGTAGATTGATATCTTTTGTGTTTAAGTTAGCACATAATTCATACTGCATTTGCAATGGCACATGATAGAAATAGTACTAAGTTTAAAAAAGCTTGTTTAATAGTTTTATTGTGTACTAATGGTGTATTGTAGAGGGTATTGCACTGAAAATACGATAAATTGTAAGGTGACACTGGCAAGTGTTTTGTATATAAATGTAATGTTTTATATGTGTGGTTGTAGTGTTTTATTATAAACATTCTTAATTATATGTAAGGCTTATATGAAAGTAATAATGATGCTGAAGATGTCATGAATAATAAATCGTGGTGGGAAAGTTTCTTGTATATAAATGTAATGTATATGTTGTGGTTGTAATATTTTATTATAATCATTCAAGATATATAGAATTGGGTGTGAAACGTCTGTTGTTGTGTTGAAATTAACGTGTATTTTTAAATATAAGTTTATATTGGCAATAATAAAATTACCATAATTTAATACACATCTCTCTTGAAAATAGTATTGCACTACTATTCATCAAGATATAAAACTTCTGCTTTTCCCTGTGTTATTGGCTGTAGATCAATGAATTTTTTCTTATATATACAGTTTGTGTTGTAGATTATATTGTACCATGACTTATTTTGTATGGGTGGTATTCCAGTAATATATAACTCATCTTCTGCTCTGGTGATAGCTACGTAAAGTAGTCTTAAATATTCATTGTATTCGTTACTCTTTTGTTGGGATTTCAGGTTTTCACAGAAATCATTTATGTCATTGCGTATCCAAAATGGGGTATGTTCTTCATCAAATACTAGCTGAGTTTCACTTTTTGAAATGGTTGTTGTATCTGATAAGAATACTATAGGGGATTGCATACCCTTTGCGTTATGTATTGTCATGATTTTTACATAATCTTGTCTGAGATTAATGTCGCTTTTTATTTCTGGATTAGTATTTTTTATCCAATGTATAAATGCTTGTAATGAATTCAGATTATGGGATTCGGATTGTATTAATAGATTAATGAATTCTCCTATGATTTCTATGCTTGATTGACCTAAGCGCTTTATAAATTTATGTTTATGTTCTGATATAATATGGTGGTATAAATTTAAAGGGTTATGCAGTTGTGATATATCAATTAGTTGTTTTAGATACTTTGATATAGTACTAAACTTTAATTGTAATTCTTTCCACAAATATGTGTTATTCCTGTTGTATGCTAGGTGGAATATCTGCTCCTCAGTGAATTCAAAAATTGGTGATTTTAATAAACCTATTAAAGCCAAGTCATTTTCTGGTAATAATAAAAATTCTCCTAGATTGATCAGGTCTTGGATTACTGTGTAATCCATTATTTTAAACTTATCTCTTTCTAATGTGGGGACATCTAGTTTTTTTAATGCTGTTATAATATGATCTATGAAAGAAGTCCTGTGTCTTACTAGTATTAAGAAGTCCCCTGCTGTTATAGGACGATTTTTTGCTAATATAATTCTTTTATTAATTATCCATGTGTGAATTTTCTTTGCAATAGTTGATGCAAGTAATAGGTTGGGGTCTTGGTAAGCTTGATTTTCAAGATCCAATGAAAAACTTTTATTGTTTTTAATGTTAATTATAGGCCATATCTCTACATATCCTGGGTCGTTTTTTCGAAAGATTTCATGTTTAATTTTTGTTGTGTTAAAGGATATTTCTTGGCAGAAATTATTAAATACTTTGTCTACTAATTTTAAGATAGGTGGTGTTGATCTGAATGATTGTGTGAGATGTAATATTTTTTGTTTATATTGGCTGCTTTGTTGTGCAAAATAATGACACATAGGGTCAAAATAATCAGGCCTTGCATTTTGAAAACCATATATTGATTGTTTTATATCTCCTACGATGAATAACGTTTTTGGTTCTTCGGTTGTACCTATACCAGAGAAGAAATCATTACATAATTGTAAAATAATATTCCATTGTTTTATGCTGTTGTCTTGTGATTCGTCAATTAACAAATGATCTATTTTACTATCTAATTGGAATAATATCCAATCTTTATATGCTGGATTTGTTAGCAAATTTAATGCTAGATCTATAATATCATTATGATCTAGATAATTTAGTTTTTGTTTATCTTGTTGGTATAGTTTTATAAAACATTTTGCAATTTCAATAAGATGGATAGTACGTTCTGCTATTTTATTGCTATAAAAAATTTTTGTAAAATTTAGTATTTCTTCTTGTATATCTAGAATAATTTTTTCTGCTTCAGGAAAATCAGTTAATGTATTTTTTGTGATTATTGATGATATAGATTTTTTTTCTAAAGATGGTAAATTAATAAATATTTTTGCGTATTCATTTAATTTTTGTAATTTGTATTTTTGTAGTGAATTACTCCACTTAGCTAGTTTATCACTAATTTTTTTATCTCTTATACTTCCTTCACTTAAAATTTTGATTAAATAATTAAGAGTGTGATTATCAATAGGTAATAATTGACATGGTTTCATGTTATGGATGTTAAGTTTTTGATATACTGAGCCTTGATTGAGATTATAATGCTGTTTACTTAATAGTTTGTATAGTAAGTCATAAATTGTAGCTTCCGTTATCTCATGTGAAATGGCTGATAAGTGGTGTGTTATTGTGGAATCATACAGTAATTTATGAAAAATTTTTGGAAAAGATTCTGTAAAATCTTTAATAGTGCAGTTAGGAGAAATTCCTGCTTCTATTGGAAAAGTGGATATTAACTGATAACAAAAGCTATGTATGGTTTTTACTGAAAGTGATACATTTTGTAAATTATTAAATAATTCCCTTGCTCTTTTGAATTCTTTTGGAGTTATTTGAGTTGGAATAATATCTTGTAGTGCTTTTTTTAGTTCTTCATTTTTTAATATTATCCAAGTACTTAGGATTGAATGTATACGTTCTGTCATTTCGTGTGCTGCTGCATTTGTGAATGTTAAGCAAAGTATATTTTTATGGCCTGTCACTAATAATCTTAATACTCTGTTGACTAATATTCTTGTTTTTCCTGTGCCAGCTGATGCAGATATCCATATGAAAGAATAAAAAGGATTAGTTGCAATATTGTTCATCTAATGTATAATCCACAATATTTCTATTTTTAATGTTAATAAAAAATTATACTTATAACAGTAATTATTGTTAAATAAAAGATTTTATTAGTTAAGAGAGTCTTTAATGAATCAGTTATTTCTATTTGTGATGATAATAAGTTTTATCAATTCAACAGTTGGTTTCACATATGATTTGCATTCTAGTGATAATGCTTATGATGTTAATACAAAAGATGTAAAGTATCTTGATAAAAAAAAGTCTGCTGATTACGATGATACCTATGCTCAACGTAACGATTATGATTTAGATGATAGTAAAAAAGATATGTACGGCGATGAGTTTGATGATGATTTAGATGATAGTAAAAAAGATATGTACGGTGATGAGCTTGATGATGATTTAGATGATAGTAAAAAAGATATGTATGATGATGAGTTTGATGATGATTTAGATGATAGTAAAAAAGATATGTATGATGATGAGTTTGATGATGATCTATATGAAGAAGATTATTATAATCAGATGGACAACGATGAAGATGATAAAGAGTTTAATGATGATGAAGGCGTGTCAGTAGAAGAAAATGATGATGCTACTCAAGATGTTAATGATCAGGATATTAATATTGAAAGTAAGAAGATATCTGATAGTAGTTCACTTAAATCTGGTGATGAAAAAAAAGATCGGCAGTTAAAAGTTCCAGATAAATCTAATGGTAAAAAAAAACTTCTGAAGTATTAGAAGATGTATCTCAGGTACAGCAAAATGAAGTAAAAGCAAGTAATGTTTCATATAAATGGCCATTTAGAAGAAATATTATAGAGGGCATTGAGAAATCACAATATAATAAAATGAATCAGCATCTTCCAAAAATATATAGTGTTGAAGATTATTACATACAAATTTTTTACTGTATAACACAGAATGACCTTTCTGGATTGAGATCTTTGATTAATAAATTGCAAGAATTAGGTGTAAGTTTATCAACTATACTGTATGAGGTGCGTACTTCAGATGTGGGGGATAATTTGTTAACCTATGCTGTAAGGCAAAGAAAGTTGGATATAGTAAGGTTTTTATTGTCAATAGGTGCTGATTCAAATTTTACTAATTATAATAATGAAACTCCTTTGAGTATATCTATGAAGAATGGTAGCATTGATATAGCTCATGCTATAATTATTGCACAATAAAACTTTTCGATGTATTATCGGTATATATTTTGTGTATTACAGTAATTGTTTTATATGAGCTTTAACTAATTAAGAAATTCAAAAGACCAAGTAAGTTATTTTATACTTTAAGGTGTATCACTTTTTCATATCACTATATGACATAGTAAAATACCACTTGGTCAGCTATCTTCCATAAAATAACAGAATGTAGCCTATGATTTACTATGCAAACCATTGCATAAGCATGCATTATAATTTTAATCAGAACTGAGTATATCAAAAACTTAACATCAATAACGTGAACCCATGTTGATTATTGTCTATTGATAATGCTCTGAAATTTTTGGAACTTAACATTCAATCTAACATGAATTGATTTAGAATAATTAAGCTGATTGAATTAATAAAGTATACATAAATGTACTATATTGATGTTTTTGTGTATAGTACGTAAGAATTTTGCTAATTGTTAAAAATAATGTTCATGTTTGTAGGAGGCGTATTGTGAATAATAAAGAATTTTATGATAAAAAATTAGTACATATTAATGGATTTTCAGTGATATTTTGGTGTATTATTTTTATTTGCTTGTTGTTGTTTGGTATATATTATGGGAGTTTTGTGATTATTTTACCAATGTCTTTACTGTCATTAATTTGTACGTTTATTATTCCAAGTGGTTTTTTTGTTAATAATCCTAATGAAGCAAAAGTTGTTGAGTTTTTTGGAAATTATATTGGAACTATATTTAAATCAGGGTTTTTTTGGACTATTCCATTTGTTAGCATGAGGTCAATTTCATTGAAAGTAAGGAATATTAATATCAATAAGATTAAAGTAAATGATTTTAATGGTAATCCAATAGAGATAGCTGCTGTAGTTGTTTGGCGAGTGATAAGTCCTGCTAAAGCTTGCCTTAATGTGGGTGATTATCAAGAGTTTATTAATATTCAAAGTGAAACTGCAGTTAGAGAACTGGCTGGTATCTATCCATATGATGCTGAGGATAACAATGAATCTTTGCGTAATAATTCTACACAGATCTCGTCTAAGTTACGTGATATGCTACAAAATAGATTAGATATTGTAGGTATTGTTGTAGAAGATGCAAGAATATCACATTTAGCTTATTCTGCTGAGATAGCTCAAATTATGTTAAGAAGGCAGCAAGCAAAAGCGATTACTAATGCTAGGGGATATATAGTAAGGAATGCAATTATTATGGTAGATGAGATATTAAAACATTTTGAGCTACAATATCAAATCAATCTTTCTGATGAGCAAAGAATTAAACTTGTCAATAATCTTCTAGTATCTCTAATTTCGGAACAAGGTGCTCAACCTACTATTAATATAGAATAATACCCTGCATTGATATTACTAAATGAGGTCTCAATGTGCTATGGAATACTTTGAATTATTTTATAGTTACTTAGTAGGTTTATATAAGTGCTGTATCCGTTTTGTATAGTATAACTTAAAATGTGATCAGCTTTGAAGTATATATGTTGTATAATTATTTTGTTACAACGCAAGAGTAATATTGTTTACTATACTGAATATATACATAAGTATGTATATATTACTTTAATTGTATTGATCAAATTTTTCTCCATATAAGTAATTAATTTAGTTATTTCGAAGATAATGCATTTGTAATTTGCTGCTGATCTTGGTGTATTAAAGTGGCATTTAGTAGTATAAGGGATATTTTCGTAAAAAATAAATAACACTTGTGAATGATTTATCCAACTCTTGCTTTTTGTTTTTCCTAAGTTTTGAATAAAAATATTTTAACAAGATAGGTTAATTATGAGTTATGATTCATTAAATTTTTATGAATATTATGATACATATGATGTAGACTGTACAGATTGTGTATGTGATAATAGAGTATTAGAAGAATATATGTCTTATCAGTCAATGTGGAAAGCAGTAATACTTCAGGCAATAATTGATTCAACATCTAATTATAGAAGAATGGAAAATAAACTTGAAAAAGTAAAAGCTACTAATTGGTTAAATGATTTTTCAAAAGATTTTATAACTGTTTGTCATTTTGCAGGATATAATCCTTTAAATATCCAAAGTAAAACAAAGAGCATTATCTCAAATAATAGAATTTTAAATGAAGATAAAGCTAGAAATTAGATAAATTAGGTCTCAGCTGTATAATTTAGTTTTACTGTTAAACAATCTGATAGTTGGGATTTTTGATTTATATAGGTACTAGTGATGATAATGAATATTTGTTTTTTTAATCTTTTTAAATAATTTTATTGATAAGCTTATATAATAGAGAAGTATTTGTTTTTATCAGAGCTCTAGATTAATACATGGCTTATGTTAGTAGTATTATAAATATAAAGATACAAGCTAATTTTGCATCTAGTATTATACATAAAGATCTCAACTTGTATAACTTTTAGTTTTGCTGTTAAATAATTTGCAAGTTGAGATTTTATTTATTCTGAATATAGAATGAAATATTGAAGGTAATAAATAATAACTTTTTATATAAACCTTTTTAGAAATTATGTTGATGTTTTATGAACAATGGAAAAAATGAAAAAAATTTTAGATAACTATTATTTTATGATAAATAATGGTGAAATTACTTATGATGAGCAGCAAGTTAATCTATTAAAACAATTAACACCGTACGTATCTGTTGAAAAATTTTGTCACTTTTTGCCTATAAAAAAGAGATTGAAAAAAGTTGGAATGTACATATATGGAGAAGTAGGTAGAGGGAAGTCAATGATTACAGATCTCTATTATAATTCTTGCGAAATAGAAAAGAAAAAGCGACAGTATTTCAATCAGTTTATGAAAACAGTACATACTTTATTACATGAATTTAAATCATCTCATATTAAGGATCCACTTTATAAAGTTGCTAAAGTAATAATTCGTAATGTAGATTTGTTGTGCCTAGATGAAATACAGGTGTATGATATTTGTGATGCTATGATATTAAGTCGATTGTTTTCTGTTATTTTTGATCAGAAAGTTATTGTCATGATGACCTCGAATTACGCACCTGTAGAACTTTATCAAGATGGTATTCAGAGACAATGTTTTGAACCTGTAGTATCATTGATAATTGAGAGAATGCATGTTGTGCATTTATCTGGGAAACAAGACTATCGTACTATAAAAGGTTTAGAAGTAGATAATATATATTTCATAGGAGAGAATTCTTATCTAAAATTATCTAAATTGTTTCTTGAAATGGCTAATAATAAGAAAGTAAAACCTGTAATGTTACATGTTTTTGGAAGAGATATAAAGGTAAGTAAAACTTTTGATGATACTGCATGGTTCGATTTTGATGAGTTATGCGGAAGAGCATTATGGGTATCAGATTATCAGGAAATAGTACGTAATTTTTCAGTAATATTTATTGCAGGTGTTCCTATATTTAATCATTACAATCAAAATGAGATGCGTAGATTTACTATTCTAATAGATGAATTATACGAAAACAAAGTTAAAATTTTTTGCTCTCTTGCTGCAGAGCCTCAGTTATTGTATTACTTACAAGAAATCCCTATGGATTTTCAGCGTACAGTTTCGCGTTTGATAGAAATGCGATCTCCATCTTACTGTAAGATTTGATCTGTTGTGAATTTGTAGTAGATTTTATTATTGAAGATATTTAGCATTATTGCTGTAATTATTAGACTATTATTAAGTTTTGAGCATTTTAGTGTATAACAGTAAAAATAATTACAAAATTGTGGTATGGGCTTATTATAAGTTGATAGATAGAGTCATTTTTGTAATATTGTAAATATGTGATTTATTGGTTATATAAGTTTTGCTTATGAAAAATAATCTCAGGATACATTTTAATTTTGTATGCACATTTTTTTAAGCACTTGGTGTAATAGCATGTAATGCTTGTTGCTACTTAATGATTGTAAATCCAAACTCATGTTTTTCTTTTAATATTAGTTTTGATTATCTCTGATGTTATTATATAAGTTTTACTTATTCAGTGGAATTATATAAAACTTTAAAACACGTTTTACATTGGATAGGACATGGGCTTTTATGCTGGTCTTGTGTGCATATTTCTTTTAAACACTTAATGTAATATTCATTGTTGCTTAACGTTGGAACTCTAAAGAACATGTTTTCCTTTGATATTATTTTTTTATATTCTATATCTAATTCTACTAGAGTTTCAGAATTTTCTGATACAAATGATATAGGAACTAATACTATAGGTACATTGTCTTGTATTGCTTGATGAATTTCTGATATTGTACTAGGTTCTAACCATTTTACAGGGCCGACCTTACTCTGATAACATATTTTATAATCTAATGATAGTATATCTAAAGATTTAACAATTAATGATACAGTTTGTTCTATTTGATACTGGTATGGGTCACCTTGTTGTATTATGCGTAATGGTAAACTATGTGCTGAAAATAATATTCTTGGTAATCCATAGTTTTGTGCTTCTTGATATTTTTCTGTGATTAATTGACATTGTGCTTTTATGTATTTTTCGTTGTTATAATAGCAGCAGATTACTGAAATAGGGAACTGAAATTTGCTTTTCTTCATGTGGTAATGCCAGTGCTGAATAGCTGATAGTGTAGTAGTTGTTGAATAATGTGGGTATAACGGTATTAGAATGATTTTATTTGGATGGTATTGACATACAGATTTTACTGTCTCTTCAGCTGAGGGTTTTGAATATCGCATGAATACAAAAACCTTATATTGGGGTTTTTCATTGTGATCATTTAGTATGTGTTCAAGAGAAGAAGCTTGTACTTTTGTTTCATTTAATATAGGGGATTGTCCACTAAGGTGTTTATATATTGCTACTGCCTTCCTCTTTCTCAACAATGAAATTAATGTTGCTAGTATAAACCTTAAAGGATTGGCTAAATTTATAATATTTCTATCATAAAATAAATTGAATAAAAAAGGTCTTACCTCAGATAGTGACTGAGGCCCACCCATATTAAATAATATTACTGCTACTCTTGGCACATGCTAATTGTTTACTTATGACTTGGTAGGTTAACACATATAATGTTAGTTATCAAGTAAAGATTAGTTGTCCAGAACTGCAAGTTAAATGTACATTATTTATATTAATGTACTGATGATTTCTACATCCTGCTGCATCCCATGTGACAATGGGTGGTAGTTGTTTCTGTTTCTGTGTTTTTCGATGTGGTGCAATCTACTAACATTTCATCAAGGTATGATATGGGAGATCTAGAAGATGTTTTATCATGTTTTATTATTTTAGCATTTAATATTCCGAGGCTGCATGCTACTAGTAAATCTCTAGCTCCTGCATATAAGAAACTAGACATATGCTGAAGATGTTCTGTAGAATGTGTAAACTTTAGGGAACTTTGAGAGCCATTGAGTATATGATATAGTGATATGCTGATATCAAGAATAAGATTGAATGGAAGCTCTAGTATCCCTATAGTAAAAAGAGTTAATTCTATAACTGCTTTTATTCCTGTTAAAGGACTCATTAGGATAGAAAGAAGTAAGGTTTTTATTATAGGTAATGCAGTAGTATTATTATATTCTGTGGTATATGCTGTGGGTTCCTGAGAAGTAGGTATTATAAAGTTTATGTAGTCATTGTTAGCTACAGAAGCATTTCTGTATATTGGGTGACCTATTGTCTTGCAGCAATCTTTTCTTATCCCTAATATTCTTAGAGTCATACAAATCATTATCATAATACCCATACATACGGCTAAACATAACAGATATGTTTCTAATGGTGTGAATTGTCCTCCAAAAATGTTTCGTCCTGAGTAATGTATCACAAGAAATACTGCAGGCATGACAATCATAACTTCAAGAAATGGAATAATATGATTTTTTATCTGATACTGTGTATTTTTTGTGCTATCTTTAATGATTGTTCTTTGAAGATCTGACATGTGCTTTCCATAACACATATTATAAAGTGATAGCTCTAATAAAGTAATAGCACTCAAATGAAAAAGTAACCATCCTTTAAAACCGCAAAACAATGAATTTTTCAGCTTGACGTGTAGATCTGTAAATTTTGACATATCCATATAATGCTACCTAATTGATGTAATATGACATTATACTTTAGTTTTTTATTTAGTATATAGGAATATTTATTCAATATATATGATAAATCTAATATTCCTGTAGTGTGTGGTTTTGTTAACTTTTTTAAGTAATAAATAAAATGGAGGCATATAAACTAGAAAGATTTTTCTAAATTATGAATTAATTTTTCTATTCTTAATAAGGTATGTGATGAGATATTACTTATCTCATTTTTGAGTTTTAAATAGTCATCAAAATATTTCTTATACATTAACATTTCATCTTTTGTTTTTTTTAGTTGAATTTTTAGCTCGTTTTTCTCATCTTCTAGTGTTAATCCTGCTAGTAAAAATATTAAAGCATCAGAACCTTTACCTTTTTCTGCACTTGATATTGAATTAACTAATTTATTGAACTTATCTACTAAGTTAAGCAAGTGGTATTGTTCTGTCTTATTACATGCTAATCTGTATTTGTTATTTCTGACAGTAATTTCAATAACTTGTGGATTAGAGCTATTCACTTAACTTACTCCTTTTTTAAAATAGCCTGGATGTTTTCTATTGTAGCATTTAAACGATTGATAACTTCGTGGCATGTCTCCTTCCAATTGTTACATTCATTTGTTTTGCTTATAAGCTGTTTATCTAATTTGTTCTTTTCTTCAGTAAGTAATTCTATAGTTGCTTTATACTGTGATATATTGTTTTTATGACTTAATTTTTGTGCTAATAAAGATTCTAACCTATCAAATGCTTCATCTAAATTCTGCTGAAATTCTGAATTATGAAAGTTATTTATTTGATTCATAATAAACCATCTAATTTATATTTAGTTATAGCTTATTGATTTATCAGCTTGATAAATTTATTACTAGCTCTAAAGTATACCTTCCGATATTTATTTTTTGCTAACCTTGTATTAGCAATTTTTATATTATAACTCCTTACTGTAAATGATCCAAAACCTCTTAATTCTACTCTGCAATCATTCTTTAAGTAATCTATAATTAATGAAAAAAATATATTTAATATTTTAGATATTATCTCCTCACTGAGAGAAGGATTTTTTTTGGATATATGTTGAATTAAATGTGATTTTAACATGATATTTATTTGTTAATATAATAATGAATAACTTGAGATATAACTGAGCTTACATTTCCAAATATAGATTGATATGATTTTTTTGATAAGGTTTTGACTTTTTTTGTGTTAATATTTTGTGAATGAAACCAAGCCATTGCTTCATCTTCTCCGCCGATTTGGTCAATTAGCCCTATAGATAATGCTTCTGATCCTGTGTACACACTGCCATTTGCTATTTTCAGTACTTGACTCTTTTCCATTTTCCTGCGATCTGCTACCACATCAACAAAGTACTCATAATATTCTTTAATAATACGACGTATTGATTCTTCTTTTTCCTTTGTTAATTCTTCAAAAGGGGATGTTTCTGCTTTTAAATCTGAAGATTTTATTGATTTTAAAGAAATACCCATTTTTTCTGCTAAAGAACTAATACCAATATATTGCATTAACACACCAATAGAACCAGTAATAGTAGTGTGACGAGATATTATATGATCTGCAGCAACTGCAGCCATGTACCCACCTGATGCAGCAAAATCATTCAATAATGCAACTACTGGTTTATTTTTCGAAACGTTACGTATACTTTGATATAAAATCTCACTACCTGTTACTGAACCTCCTGGACTATTGATATTTAATATTAACCCTGTAATGTTATTACTTTCAGCAACCCTTTTCAGTAACATATACGTTTCGTTATTTGTTTCAATTTTACCTTCAATATTGATTTTAGCAATATACTGATTATCTAAAAAGTTACTGACATTTGATAGATCAACGTAGTTACCCAACATTAGTGATATAAATATCATAAAGAATGCTAAGATCCTCCATAACTTTACTCTGGAATTTAATATTTCTATTTTTAGTAACTGGTCAGACATGAGGTAACCCGATTCAATGCTTCAATGATAATATCATATTATAAGTTTCAATAAGCAATACTTCAGCCTCTAACTTGTCTCCTGGAAAGAACTTCTTATTATCAGGTAAATATTCTTGCTCAATCAAAAGATTAAAGCTATTTGATCCGTTAAATACATCAACTAATATGCCAGTATCTTCAACAACTTTGGTGACTGTAACTGGTATGTTATCTCCTAAGTTAGTTTTCTTTAGTAAGTCAAGAAAAGGATCATATTCTAGTTGTTTTATTCCAAGATCTATTTTGCTTTTGTTTGGATTTATCATTAATATTTTTGCTTCTACATAATCCCCAACACTATATTTTTTTATTGCTGCTTCTGGCGATAAAGACCAACTTAATTCTGTAGTACGTATTAAGCCTTCAATGCCATCATTGAGTGTGTTGTCTTGGAATGAAACAAATATACCAAGATTTGTGATATTTTTTATTTTTGTGGATACAACAGAACCTAAAGGATATTTCAGCGTAAATGCTTGCCATGGATTATCTTGGCACCTTTTCATGCTAAGACTCATACGGCTTTTAGTTGTATCTATACTTAATACTTTAACCTGAATTTCTTCACCCCTCATAAACAGCTGATTTATAGGTAAAGAATTTTTTGTCCAACTTACTTCAGATACATGAACTAACCCTTCTATTCCTGTTTCTAATTCAACAAAAACACCATACTCTTCAATACTTGTTACAATACCTTTATGAACACTATCAACAGGATATTTTTTCTCAATATTTGACCATGGACTCTCTTCTAATTGTTTTACACCAAGAGAAATTTTCTTATTTTCACGATCAATCTTTATAATTTTTGTTTTTACAGTTTGACCGCATGAAAAAACAGCTGAAGGGTGACTTACACGGCTCCATGATATGTCAGTTATATGTAATAGTCCATCAACCACACCGACTGAAGGAGATTCATGTATTTCTATAAACACACCATACTTAGTTATACTTTTAACTTTACCTTCAATAATATCTCCTTCGTTCAATTGATTGAGATATAAACTTTTAGCATCTGCAAGAGACTCTTCTAGTATAGCTTTCCTTGATACTACAATATTGCCTTGCTTTTTATCCATCTTTAATATACGAAATTTTTGCTTTTTGCCTAACAGCGGAGTAATATCTTTAACTTGTCTTAAAGCTACATGACTTGCTGGTAAAAATGCTACAACACCTTTTATATCAACAGTATACCCACACTTAATTGAACTGAATATTACACCTTCAACGTCTTCTTTCTTTTCTGCAGCTTCTTCAAGTTTCTGCCATAACTCATCTCTGATAGCTTTCTCTCTGCTCAGTACTACACTGCCATTACGACCTTCTATTTTCTCTAAATATAGCTTTACTTTGGATCCTATGCCAATGTTTTGATAATCATCACCGAGCTCAAATTCTTTAAGTGAAATGATACTTTCAGATTTTAATCCGGAATCTATTGTTACATATCCTTTGTCTATGCAGATAATAGTACCTTCTATTATTTGTCCTTCTTTTACGCTGTCATCAATGAATCCTTTCAATGCATGCTGAAATTCTGAGCTACTATTATTATCAAAATCTTCTGTTTCAAGATTATGGCTAATAAACTTATTAGATTTTATTTTTTTAATATTATGCAAATAATTGTCTGATTCTAAATTTGGTTTTGTTTGAAGATTTTCCATAAAATATAGCCTATTTTAAAATTAGCAAAAGCAGTAAAAATCATATTATTATTATTTACCATACTTTACAAGTAGGTTTTTATTTTTTCTTTAATATATGAAAATACCTGTTCCTTAGTCATGTATGAAGCATTAATGTATAATGCGTCTTTTACCTGTATCAAGGGTGAGAATTCTCTATAAGTATCCCTAATATCTCGTTCTATTATCTGCTGATGTATTGTTTTATACATTTGTTTTTTCTGATGTAACATTTCTTTGAATCTTCTTTGCGCTCTAATGGATGTTTGTGCTGTAATAAAAATTTTAAAATCTGCATTAGGAAAGACTACAGAAGATGTATCCCTACCATCAAGAATGATTCCTGATTTTGCTGAATAGATAAGTCTACGCTGTATAGGTAATAACGCAAGCCTAATATGTTTGTGTCTTGCTAAAATTGAAGCAATCTTACCTATGTCTTCATTGTTGTATAATGTAGTATTACTATCCTCTAGAAGTAATGATAATATTCTTTCTTCTAAGTTGCTATCAATTTTTAAATTATTTTGTGCTGATATTCCAAATATTGCAGCTATTATCCTATATATTTTTCCTGTATCTAAATATTGAAAATTAAGGAAGTTTGCTAATTTCCTAGCTAAACTTCCTTTTCCTGAAGCAGAAGGACCATCAATTGTTATAACGAAATTATTGCAATGCTTGGTCATGATTTTGTATAAAAACAGAATATAATGCTATAGCTGCTGCATTTGATACATTTAAGCTATCGATTTTTCCTGATATTGCAATTTTTAATAAAAAATCACAATTTTCTTTTGTTAATTTGCGCATTCCTTTGTTTTCTGCTCCAAAAATTATTAATTTTTTTCTGTCTAGTGTTGTTTTGTGTAAAAATTCTCCTTCTTTTGCATCAAACCCATAGCACCAGTAACCTTCTTTTTTTAACAATTTTATTGTATTGACTATATTTATTACATATACAATTGGGATCATTTCGATAGCACCACTTGAGGTTTTTGACATGCCACAATTTTCTGAAGGTGAATTATGATATGGTAGTATAATAGCATCTACATTAAAACATACAGCTGATCTGATAATGGATCCTATATTATGGATATCTGTAACTTGGTCTAAGAGTATTATTGTTGAATTTTCTTGAGATGTATTTAATACTTCTTCTATTGTTATTGAATTAATAATTGATGCTTTTAATACAATGCCTTGATGATTGCTATTATGTGGTAAAAGTGAATTGATATAATTAAGGCTTACTTGTTTTAAATTTATATTATTTTGTTTGCATAATTCTGAAATTTTAGATATTTCGTTATTGTTTTGCATAAAGTTTTTTGTTACTAAAAGTTCATAGCACTCCCTATTTTTGTTTTGCAAAGCAGCAATGCATGCGTGTTTTCCGTAAATCCATACTTTACTTTTATTCATAGAAATGTTGTTGTTATTTTTGACTTTTTTTAATTAGATGTTGACATATTGTAATCTTTAATTTAGTTAAATCAATTCTAATCTAAATTTTTTTGGTATCGTTTTTTGTTTTTTTATGTTAATTAATAAGATATTAGGTTAGCGTTAGTGTTTTTAGGAGGAGTGGCCGAGTGGTCTAAGGCAACAGACTGTAAATCTGTCCACTGACGTGATCGTAGGTTCAAATCCTACCTCCTCCACGGTTATGCGGGTATAGCTCAATGGTAGAGTCTCAGCCTTCCAAGCTGACTATGTGGGTTCGATTCCCACTATCCGCTCTTTATTTGAGATGGTTTAACGGTGTTAAAGGTATAGTGTTATGGTAGAGGAAAGGAAACCACATATAAATGTAGGGACAATAGGGCATGTTGATCACGGCAAGACAACATTGACAGCAGCGTTAACAACAGTGTTAGCGAAGAGATTAAGTGGAGAAGGTAATAAGAGTGTAAAATATGATGAAATAGATAAAGCACCAGAAGAGAAAGCAAGAGGTATAACCATTTCAACGGCACATGTAGAATATGAAACAGAAAGTAGACATTATGCTCATGTAGATTGTCCAGGACATGCTGATTATATAAAAAATATGATAACAGGTGCTGCGCAGATGGATGCAGCAATATTAGTAGTATCTGCAACTGATGGAGCAATGCCTCAAACAAGAGAACATATACTATTAGCAAAACAAGTTGGAGTAAAAGACATAGTAGTATGGATGAATAAATGTGATGTTGTAGATGATGAAGAGATGTTATCATTAGTTGAAATGGAGATAAGAGAATTATTGTCAAAATATGGATATCCAGGGGATGATATAGATGTTGTCAGAGGGTCTGCAGTTAAGGCATTAGAAGAAGAGACAGGCTCAGGTGTGTGGAGTGAAAAGATTATGGAATTGATGAATGCCTTAGAAAAGATAAGTTTACCGACAAGAGAAAAAGATAAGCCATTTTTAATGTCAATAGAGGATGTATTTTCAATACCTGGAAGGGGTACAGTAGTAACAGGAAGGATAGAAAGAGGAGTAATCAAAGTAGGGGATAAAATAGAGATAGTAGGATTACGTGATGTACAAAGCACAGTATGTACAGGAGTTGAAATGTTTCATAAAGCATTAGATGCAGGTGAAGCAGGTGATAATGCTGGTATATTATTAAGAGGGATAAAGAAGGAAGATGTAGAAAGGGGGCAAGTATTAAGTGCGCCTGGTCAGATACATTCATATAAAAAATTCAAGGCAGAGGTATATATATTAAAGAAAGAAGAAGGTGGTAGACATACGCCATTTTTCTCAAATTATCAGCCACAATTTTATGTTAGAACGACTGATGTAACAGGAAGTATAAAATTACCTGATGGAGTTGAGATGGTAATGCCTGGAGATAATATAAATATCGAAGTAAGTTTAGATAAGCCTGTTGCTATTGATAAGGGATTGAGATTTGCAATTCGTGAAGGTGGTAGAACTGTAGGCTCTGGTATTATTACTGAAATTTTGGAGTAGGTATTTTATGGTGACGCAAAAGATATATATTGAGCTTAAGGCATTTGATAGTTGTTTATTGGATAGGTCTGCACGTAGTATTATTTTGACTGCTAAGAGGAGTGGTGCGCGTGTTAATGGTCCAATTTTTTTTCCTCGTAAGATTATGAAGTTTATTGTTAATCGATCTACTCATGTTGACAAAAAATCTAGAGAACAATTTGAAATTAGAACTCATAAGCGTTTAATTAGTCTGCCAAAAGCTAATTCTACAATTATTCAAGCATTAATGAGCTTGCAATTACCTGCTGGTGTAGATGTTAAGGTTAAGGTGATTGGGGGTAACAATGGCTAAAAGAATAGGATTATTTTTAGAAAAGGTAGGTCATACTGCAATTTTTGATAATGAAGGTAAAAGAGTACCAGTTACTTTATTGCATTTAAGAAATTCTTTTATTATTTCTACAAAGACTAAAGATGTTCATGGTTATAATGCTGTGGTATTAGGTGTGGAAGCTTCTGTTAATCTAAAGAAGCCTCAGTCAAAGATTTTAGAAAGAAGAAATATTACTGCTAAGTGTAAGATTTTTGAATCTAAGGTTGATAGTCTAGATAATCTAGTAGAAGGTGCTAAGATTTCTATTACTCATTTTGTTAAAGGTCAGTACGTTGATGTTACTGGATATTCTTTAGGAAAAGGTTTTGCTGGTGTTATGAAGCGACATAATTTTAAGGGATTAAAAGCATCTCATGGTGTTTCTATTGCTCATAGATCTCAAGGTTCAACAGGTCAGTGTCAAGATCCTGGTAGGGTATATAAAGGAAAAAAAATGGCTGGTCATTTAGGAGATAGTAAAGTAACAGTACAAAATCTTAAAGTTATTTTAGTTGACCAAGAAAGATCTTTATTAGTTGTAAAAGGTAATAATATTCCTGGGGCTAAGGGGTCTTATATTTTTGTGAAGGATGCTATAAAAAAGTCAGCGCCAAAGAATTCTTTTCCTGTGTGTGTTGAAGATTTAAAATTAGATAATGTTGTGTGAGCTCAATATGGAAGTTAGTATAATAAATGTAAGTAGTGATAAGGTTGGGACGATTAATTTAAATCCTTTGATATTTTCTGTGGATTATAGGCCAGATATATTAAAGATGGTAGTTGATTGGCAATTATCTAAAAGGCGTGCTGGGACACATAAAACGAAAACCATAGGTGATGTTTCTGGTACAACTGCTAAGCCTCATAGACAAAAACATACTGGCAGGGCAAGGCAAGGTAGTCTACGTAGTCCACAATTTAGAGGTGGTGCTGTTATTTTCGGTCCTGTGGTAAGAAGTCATGCTTATTCATTAAACAAGAAAATTCGTAATTTAGGGTTGAAGGTTGCTTTATCGTTAAAGAATTCTTGCGATAAATTGTTGATTTTAGATAGTATTGATGTTAATTTTGTGAAGACTACACAAGTATTGCAATTTATTAAAAATTTTAGGCATAAATCTTTTCTGATTATTGATAAAGATTATAATAAAAGTGTAGTCTACTCTTGTAGAAATTTGCATAATGTAACTTTATTAAAGCAAGTTGGAACAAATGTTTTAGATATTTTAAGACATGATTGCATAATTTTGACTGTTGGAGCTGTGAAATATTTAGAAGAAAGGTTATTATGATTAATTATTTTAACGTTATACAATCCTCTATTATTACAGAGAAAGCAGTATTATTAAATGAGAAGTTTAATAAGTATGCTGTATACGTATCTGTTGATGCTAATAAACAAAGAATTAAAAAGGCTTTGAAAGTGGTATTTGACTTAGATGCTACTCGTATTAATGTTTTAAATCAGAAAGGGAAGAAAAAGTATTTTAAAGGTATATTTGGTCGTAGGAAAGATAGAAAAAAGGTTTATTTTTCTTTACCAAAAGATCAAAATTTTAAGTATATGGGAATGAAATAGAATTAAGATGGGTATTAAGAATTTAAATTCAGTAACAGCATCTTTACGTGGTACTGTGTTGTTAGATAAATCAATGCTATGGAAGGGTAAGCCAGAGAAATCTCTAGTTAGTTATAAGATTTCTTGTGGTGGTAGAAACTCTCGTGGTGTTATTACTGTGCGTCATCGTGGTAAAGGTCATAAGCGCTTATATAGAATTATTGATTTTAAAAGGAATAAATTTGGTGTTCCTGCAACTGTTGAAAGGTTAGAGTATGATCCAAATAGAACAGCATTTATCGCGCTATTATCTTATGATGATGGTGAGAAGTCTTATATAATTGCGCCTAATGGGTTAAAAAAAGGTGATGTTGTTGTATCTGGGGATGGGGCTGATATATTGCCTGGAAATTGTCTTATGTTAAAGTCAATTCCTGTAGGTACATTTGTTCATAATGTTGAGCTAAGACCTGGCAATGGTGGAGTAATTTCAAGAGCTGCTGGTACTTATGCTCAATTGATGAGTAAAGATGGTATATATGTTTTATTAAGATTAAGTTCAGGAGAGATAAGAAAAGTATTATCCGATTGTTGTGCTACTATAGGTATAGTGTCTAATCTAGATAATCAAAACGTAAAATTAGGTAAAGCAGGAAGAAGTAGATGGTTGGGTATTAGGCCTACTGTGCGTGGTGTTGCGATGAATCCTATAGATCATCCTCATGGTGGAGGTGAAGGTAAAACTTCTGGAGGTAGGAATCCTGTTACTCCGTGGGGTGTATCAACAAAAGGGAAAAAAACTAGAAAAAGAAATAAATCTAGTAATAAATATATTAAGCGTGTATCTGATAAAGGTTAGAATATGTCTAGATCTGTTAAAAAGCCTCCTTTTTGTGCACCGCATGTTTTACGATTGGTAAATAAAGCCGTGGCTCAAAATAAATTAAATTCTATTATCAATATTCATTCTAGATCTTCTGTGATCTTAAATAAATTTATAGGCTTAACTTTTGGGGTTTATAATGGTAAAACTTATGTTCCTGTAAAAGTTAATGATAATATGGTTGGGCGTAAGTTTGGTGAATTTTCTCCAACTCGTCGTTATACTGGTCATGTGAGTGATAAGAAGGTATCTAGGAAGTAAAATTGGTTTTAAATTATGAGTAAAGAAGTATCGATAATAGCTAAAGGTATTGGACTAAGATCTACTCCTTCTAAGTTAAATTTGGTTGCTGATTTGATTAGAGGAAAAGATGTATCTGTAGCTATAATGTATTTAAAATTTTGTAGAAAGAAATCTGCTGGATATATCAGTAAGGTTTTAAAATCTGCTGTTGCCAATGCGCAAGCTAATTATAATGTTGATCTTGATAATCTTTACGTAAAAGAGGTTTTGGTCGGAAAATCTTTTTCTTTGCGTAGGATTCATGCTCGTGCACGAGGTAAAGCATGTAGAGTGCATAAGCATTATGGTAATGTTATAATAAAATTATTTGAGAGGATATAATTTATGGGTCAGAAGTCTAATCCTATTGGATTAAGGTTAAAGATAATCAATACATGGGATTCTTTGTGGTATGCTAATAAAGATTATACTACAAAGTTACATGAAGATTTTTTATTACGTAAGTTTATAAAAAAGGCTTTTTATCATGCTTCGATTAGTAAGGTTGTTATAGCTAGAAAAGTAGATGTAATCATAGTTAACGTATATTCTGCTAAGCCTGGTGTAATCATAGGTAAAAAAGGTGCTGATATTGATAAAGTAAAGCAACAAATTGTTAAAATGATAAATAATAATATTGAATTAAATATAATAGAAATAAAGAAACCTGAATTGAAAGCAGTTTTAATAGCGGAAAATATAGCACAGCAATTAGAAAAGAGAATATCTTTTAGACGTGCAATGAAAAGGAGTGTGCAAAGTTGTTTAAAAATAGGAGCAAAAGGAATAAAGGTTAGTTGTGCTGGTAGATTAGGTGGAGCTGAGATTGCTAGAACTGAGTGGTATAAGGAAGGAAGTGTGCCATTGCATACTTTTAGGGCCAATATAGATTATGGTTTTTCTGAAGCAAAAACAATTTATGGAATAATAGGCGTTAAGGTTTGGGTTTACCTTGGCGATATGAAATCGAGTAATGAGTAGTTAGTGAGTAGAAATTATGTTTATACCTAAGAAAACTAAATATAAGAAGGATTTTAAAGGGCGTATTAGCGGTAATGCAAAAGGTGGGTATACTTTATCTTTTGGGTCCTATGGATTAAAAGCTTTAGAGCCAAGTAGGTTAACTTCTAAACAAATTGAATCTGCAAGAAGAAGTATTTCAAGAACTTTAAAACGTGTTGGTAAAGTATGGATCAGAGCATTTTGTCATACTTCTGTTAGTAAAAAACCTATGGATGTTCGTATGGGAAAAGGAAAGGGCAGTGTTGAAATGTGGGTATGTAAAGTCAAACCTGGTAAGATATTGTTTGAAATAGGTGGAGTTTCATTAAATTTAGCAAAGGAAGCATTAAATAAAGCTCAAGCTAAGCTTCCAATGAAATGTAAGTTTGTTAGTGATGAATTGTAAGGGTTGTTGAGGCTATGGATATTGTTGATATAAGATCTAAAACTAATAGTGAGTTGTGTGAGTTATTAGTAAGTTTGAGGAAGGAATTGGTTAATGCTGTATTGAATAAGAAAATTGATAAGTCAAGTAACCATTTTTATTGTGCAAATATAAAAAAAGATATAGCCAGGGTATTAACAATATTGAACGAAAAGAAAAAAGAGGAAAAGCATGTCTAATAAGAGAGTTTTAACAGGCATTGTAGTCGGTGCAAAATGTGATAAAACTATAAAGGTAATGGTTTCTCATATGATAAGGCATAAGACATATAAGAAAATAATAAAAAAGCGTAAGAATTATGTAGTACACGATGAACATAATCAGTATAAGTGTGGTGATGTTGTGAAGATACAGGAGCATGTACCTATATCTGCTACTAAAAGGTGGATTGTAATTTAGAAGGTAATAGTTTATGATACAGAAGAATACTTTATTAGATGTTGCAGATAATTCTGGTGCACGTAAAGTGTTGTGTATAGGGTTGTTAGGTGGTAAGAAATCTGCTTCAGTTGGTGATGTTATTATTGTTTCCACTAAAGTAATTACTCCGAGAGGAAAAGTTAGTAAAGGGAAAGTTTACAAAGCAGTGGTTGTTAGGGTAAAGGAAGCAGTACGTAGGTTAGATGGAAGTGTTATAAGATTTTCAAGTAATGCTGTTGTATTAATTAATGATCAAGGTGATCCATTAGGGACTCGTGTATTTGGTCCGATTAAAAAATTACCTTTTGGTCTTTTTTCTAAGGTTATGTCTTTAGCTGTAGAGGTATTATAAGATGGGTATGAAGATTATTGCTGGTGATGATGTCATAATAATCAGTGGCAAAGATAAAGGAAAAATGGGAAAAGTAGTAAAAATTCTGAAAAAAAAGCATTATGGTAAAGATGTTTCTTTTGCAATAATTTCAGGGATTAATGTATGCAAGAAAAGTATTAAAGCCACTCAAAAGGGTGATGGCGGTATTGTAAATGTTGAGAAGCCTATAAATCTTTCAAATGTTGCATTATTTGATTCTACGCTTGGGATTCAAACAAGAGTAGGTTATAAATTTATTGATGAAAGAAAGGTGCGTTTTATGAAATCTTCTGGCAAAATTATAGAATAGGTTGTTTTTTTATGTTAAAGGATTTATATAAGAGTCATATTGTACCATCTTTGAAAGTTAAGCTTGGGTATAGCAATGTGATGCAAGTTCCTAAAATTGTAAAAGTTTGTTTAAATATAGGATTAGGCGTAAGTGGTTCTGATAGTAAAGTTATGAATTCTTGTGTGCGTGATCTTGCATTAATAGCTGGTCAGAAGCCTGTAGCAACTTATGCAAAAAAATCTATAGCTGGATTTAAGATACGCAAAGGGTTTCCTATTGGATGTAAGGTTACTTTAAGGAATAATAAAATGTATGAGTTTTTAGAGAGACTTATTCATGTTGTTCTTCCTAGAGAACAGGATTTCAAAGGATTATCTGTTAATCAGTTTGATGGTTGTGGTAATTTATCGATTGGTATAAAGGAGCATATTTCATTTTTAGAAATAGATTATGATAAAATAGATAAAATATTAGGATTAGATATTAACATTGTAACAAATGCAGTTAACAATAATGATGCTAAGTTATTGTTACTGGAATTTGGTTTTCCATTTATTAATTAAAGGGTATTCATGTCAAGAAAATCTGTTATACAAAGAAATTTAAAGCGTATATCTATTTGTAATAGATTGAAGAGTAAGAGAGAAGAGTTAAAAGCTATAATTAAAGATCAATCTATCTCTATGAATGATAGGTTCTTAGCTCAAATAAAGTTATCTAAGCTTCCTAAAGATTCATCTTATATTAGAATTAGAAATAGGTGTTTAATTACTGGAAGACCTAGAGGATGTTATAGAAAGTTTAAGGTTTCTCGTATTGTTTTACGTCAATTAGGTTCAATTGGACAAATACCTGGGTTGACTAAATCTAGTTGGTAATATTGAAAGGAGGGGTTGGTAGTGTCTTTGTCAGATCCTATTGCTAATTTTTTAACAAGTATACGCAATGGACAATTAAGTATGAATAAGGTGATAAAGGTTTCTTATTCTTGTGTTATTCATGCTATATTACAAATTTTACTTTCAGAAGGATATATAGATGGATTTGTTGAAAAGTCAAAGAGTTCTAATATAAAATTTTTTGAAGTGAAACTTAAATATTATAATGGTGCACCTGTAATTAGTCAGATAGCTAGAATATCAAAGCCAGGTAAAAGGTGCTATTGTTCAGCTAAAGATATGCCTAAGTTTTATAATGGGTTAGGTTTATATATAATATCAACGTCTAAAGGAATTATGTCAGATTATAATGCTCGTAAGTCTGGTGTTGGTGGAGAAATTTTATGTGGTGTTTTTTAGGAGATTAATTAATGTCAAGGGTTGGTTCTGTGCCTATAGCAGTTCCTAGTAATGTTCAGGCAGATTTAGTTGATAATCAGCTTATCTTAAAGAATAGTGAGAATTCATTAAAATTGATTTTAAATCATGGTATTCTTTGTGATATTACTGATGGCAAGATTATGTTGCGTACTAGTGATAAGTCTATCAAGTCGAGAGTAATGTGGGGAACTTACAGAAGTATAATTAATAATTATGCCATAGGTTTATCTCAAGGATTAGTAGTTGAACTTGAAGTTAACGGTGTTGGTTATAAAGCTGAGGTTAACGGTGAATATTTATCTTTATCATTGGGTTTTAGTCATGGTGTAAAATATAAAATCCCTAAAGGTATTGTTATTCAGTGTGTTAAACCCACTCAAATATTGGTTAAGGGTTTTGATAAACAAAAAGTATATATGGTAGCATCTGATATATGTTCAATTAGGAAATATAATCCGTATAAAGGTAAAGGTATCTCTATTAAAGGTAGATATGTTCATAGGAAAGAAGTTAATAAGAAAAAGTAAATGAGGTAGTGGTTAAAATTATGGTATATAATTGTACTAGACTTGAAAGGCGTAAAAGGCGTGTTAGATTAAAGTTAAAGAGAAATTCATCTTTATTAAGGTTATCTATTTTCAAATCAAATAGGCACTTTTATGTTCAATTAATAGATGATAAATGTGGTAGAACGTTTGCTTCAGCATCTACTTTAGAACGTGAAGTTATTGCTTTAACTAATAGGAAGGTTAACAGTGATTCTGTAAAGGTTGTTGCAAAGTTGATGTCTGATCGATTAAATAAATTGGATAATTGTAAAAAATTTATTTTCGATAGAGGCCTCTATAAGTATACGGGAATAGTTTCTGATTTTGCGAATGAATTGCGGAATTATGGTTTTGAGTTTTAATAAATAGGTTTTATAATATGGATGTTGTAAAGAAGTCACGAAATGTTCATGGTTCTAATGATTTTTCTGAATTGATAGTTTCTGTGAGGCGGGTCGCAAAAGTTGTAAAAGGTGGCCGTAGGTTTTCTTTCTCAGTGTTAGTAGTTATAGGTGATGAAAAAGGTAAAGTTGGCTGTGGAATAGGTAAACATCTTGAAGTATCTGAAGCTAAAATCAAAGCTGTTAATGCTGCTAAGAAGAATATGATCAGAGTTCACTTACGTGAATCTAGGACTTTGCATCATGATGTGAAAGCTAAGTTTTGTTCAAGTAAAGTTATGTTAAGGTCAGCTAAGGTGGGTACAGGTATTATAGCTGGTGGTTCTATACGTTTAATTTTTGAAGTTTTAGGGGTGCAAGATGTTGTAGCAAAATCTATAGGATCTTCAAATCCACATAACGTTGTATATGCTGTTTTTGCTGCTTTTAGAAAAATGCTATCACCGAAGCAGGTAGCTAATAAAAGGAGTAGGAAGATAGGTGATATTATTGAAAATAGGTAATTTATGGATACAGTTATAAAATTAAATAATATATTTAGCGGGTTACCTAAAAAGAAAAAATCTAAGGTGTTAGGTAGAGGTATAGGTTGCGGGAAAGGTAAGACTTCTGGTCGTGGGCATAAAGGACAAAAAGCAAGATCTGGAGTTTCTATAAACGGATTTGAAGGTGGTCAACAATCTATATTTACCAGATTGCCTAAAAGAGGGTTTAATTCTCTATTAAAAGATAGGTATTCAATAATCAATCTCTCTACAATTCAGAGATTAATTGATAGTAAAAAGATTGAAGATGTTTCTGTAATTACGAAAAAAATTTTATTTAATCTAGGGATTATTTCTTCTGTTCAAGAAAAAATTAAGATTCTTGGAAATGGTAAATTGAATACTGCAGTGGCAATTGAATATGATTTTATTTCAAAATCAGCGAGGTCACAGGTTACTTTGTTAAGTAATGTATCAGAAAGTAAAGAATAATATTTAAATTCATAGTTAAGTAGTCTTATGTCACAAAAAATGGATTTACTATCTTGGAATAAGGATAATTTATTAGGTAAGCTTTGGTTTACTTTATTCTGTCTTATTATATACCGTTTGGGTACATATATACCTATTCCTGGTATTAATCCGGATGTAATAGATGCAGTAGTTACAAAACATTCTGTAGGTGTCTTAGGAATTTTTAATGTATTTTCTGGCGGTGCTTTAGGTAGGATGACTATTTTTGCATTAAATGTTATGCCATATATAGTCTCTTCTATAATTGTTCAGCTATTATCAGTAACTATTCCAAAATTAAATGATCTTAGGCAAAATGGTGAGTTGGGACGAATTAAAATTAATAGTTACATACGATATATGACTATTTTTTTCTGTTTAGTTCAAGGTTTTGTTATTTTACTTGGATTAGAGAAAATGAATACAGAAGCTAGTATTGTAGTCATTGACCCTGGTATATTATTTCGTGTAGTAGGTATCAGTAGTCTGTTAGGTGGTACAATGTTTTTACTTTGGTTAGGGGAAAGAATTAGTAAAAATGGTATAGGTAATGGCGTATCTATGATTATATTTACAGGTATAGTAGCTGAGTTGCCTGGATCTTTTTCTTCTATGTTTTTATTAGGTAAAAATGGTAATGTTCCAATATTTGTGATTTTATTAATGCTTCTAATATTTTTTGCATTATTACTGTTAATTATTTTTATTGAAAAATCTTATAGAAAGATATTAGTACAGTATCCTAAGAGACAAGTTAAAAATAAGTTATATGGTAGTAGTTCTACTTATATTCCGTTAAAAATTAATATTTCTGGAGTAATTCCACCTATTTTTGCTAATGCTTTATTATTATCTCCGAGCACAGTAGCAAATTTTCATCAAGGTTCTCCGTGGTCTGATTTTATATTAATGCATTTTTCATCTGGTAAGTTACTGTATATGGTATGTTATGCATTATTAATAATATTTTTTGCATTTTTTTATACAGCTTTTGTTTTTGATTCGAAAGAAACATCAGAGATTTTAAAAAAAAATGGAGGTTTTATTCCAGGGAAAAGACCTGGGAATGGTACTTGTGAGTACTTTAACTATGTGATAAAGAGATTAACTGTTTTAGGATCAATTTATTTAACAATTATTTGCATAATTCCTGAATTAATAAGGTATAACTATTCCGTTTCTTTTAGTTTGGGAGGCACTAGCTTTTTGATAATAATAAACGTAATAATTGACACATTCTCTCAAGTGCAGACACATTTATATTCAAGCAGGTATAGTACATTAATTAAAAAATCTGAACTATGGAAAATAAAATAAATATATTAATTTTTGGTCCTCCTGGATCTGGTAAAGGTACACAATGCCGTATTTTGTCGGAAAGTTATAGTACTATTTCTGTAATTTCAACAGGAGATTTATTAAGGAATGAAGTAGAACTTGATACTGATGATGGTAGAAGAATTAAGCAGGTTATGGAATCTGGTGATTTAGTGAGTGATGATATAGTCTGTAAAATGTTTGCTAAATCTATTAGTAAGGTAAAGAATGGGTTTTTATTAGATGGATTTCCAAGAAATTTAGGGCAAGCAAGATTTTTGACAGAAATTTTAGAAGAGTATAATGGTCGGATTGATATAGTAATACAATTGCAATTAGATCTAGAAACAATAAAGAATAGGTTATATGGCCGTATTTTATGTAAAAATTGTGGACAGGTTTCTAATTTAAATTTTTTTGATAAAACAATAGATGAGATTTTTTGTAAGTTTTGTAAAAGCAATCAACTAGATTATCGTTGTGATGATAAAGTAGAAGTTATCATAAAAAGAGTAAATCAATATAATAAAGAGATAAAAAAATTAGAGAATTATTATCGTGGTAAGATTGTGTGTGTTGATGCAGGTAAGTCAATAGAAGAAGTTACTTGTGATATAAAAGACAAAATAGATCCTTTAATTATTGGTTGACGTTAATCTGCATATTTGCTATATTACAAAACATTTGTTATCTTGTGGAGGAGAGTTAGTGGCGCGTATAGCTGGAGTAAATATTCCTACAAATAAGCGTGTAGTTATTGCTTTAACTTATATATATGGTATTGGTCTTTCTTTAGCTAATAGAATCTGTGAAGGTTGTAATATCGATCATAATGTTCGCGTTGTGAATTTAAATGATGATGAGATTATTAGAATTAGGAATTTTATTAGAGAGAATTATATAGTAGAAGGCGATCTAAGAAAAGAAGTTAGTATGAATATTAAATTTTTAACTGATATAGGATGCTATAGAGGGTTAAGGCATAGGAGGGGGTTACCTGTTCGTGGTCAAAGGACTCATACTAATGCTAAAACTCGTAAAGGTAGATCAAGATTACCAGTTGCTGCTAAGAAAAAATAACAAGGTATATTATGAGTGTAGTGTATAAAAAGAAAAAGAGAAATGTTGTAGTTGGGGTAGTACATATTCATGCTACCTATAATAATATCATTGTGACAGTTACAGATCAGCAAGGACATTCGTTAATATGTACTTCTGCTGGGGCATGTGGCTTTAAAGGTTCTAAGAAAGCAACTCCTTATGCAGCACAAGAAACAGCAAGTCATGCTGTTAAAACAGTTGTTGAACAAAATGGGATGAAAACAGTATCTATTAAAGTTTCTGGTCCTGGTGCAGGTAGAGAAGCAGCTATAAGAGCTGTGCAGGCTTGTAATTTAAATGTTACTTCTATTAAAGATACTACAAAGCTTCCGCATAATGGATGTAAACTTCCAGGAAGACGTAGAGTTTAGGTATATTTGTTACTATGTGAGGTTCTGTTGTGATTTTTGATGAGGATTCTAATTCTATTGCTCAAGATTCGGGTTATACAGTAGGTAATGCTTACTCTAGTGGAGTAAGTTATATATCAATGAGTGACCATTGGAGTAAATTGACTAAACCTTCTTCTATTAAGGTAGTTCCTAATGGTACTTCTCCGAATAAGGCAGATTTAGTTATTGAACCTCTTGAAAGTGGTTTTGCTTTAACTTTAGGTAATGCTTTAAGAAGAGTTATGATGTCCTCTTTACGTGGTTTTGCTGTTTATGGAGTTGAAATAGAAAATGTTTTGCACGAATTTACTTCAATTTCTGGAGTTAGGGAAGATGTCACAGATATTCTTTTGAATATTAGCATGATGAGAATAAAACTTTCTGGTATGAATAGTAAGGTTTTATCTCTCAAAGTAAAAGGACCATGTGAAGTAAGGTCTGGGATGATAGCTGATACTGATGATTGTATTATACTTAATAAGGATTTATTAATTTGTACTTTAGATCAGGATGTAGATTTTAATATAAAGATGTATGTTAATGCTGGAAAAGGTTATGTTCCGGCTGTAAAGCGTAAATCAGTTACTAAGCTTGGTGGTGATATACCAGTAAATTTCATTGCTACTAATGCTCTCTATAGTCCTATAAAAAAGGCATCTTTTAAGGTAGAAAGTAGTCGTATTGGCCAGTTTACAGATTATGATAAATTAATTATGTCTGTAGAAACAGATGGATCTATTTTACCTGATGAAGCAGTGGCGTTAGCTGCAAGGATTTTGCAAGATCAATTTCAACCATTTATTAATTTTGATGAAACTGATGAGCCTCATAAGAAAGTTGATACTAAAGATACATTACCTTATGATTCTAATTTATTACGTAAAGTTGATGAGTTAGAGCTTTCAGTAAGGTCTTATAATTGTTTGAAAAATGATAATATTACTTATATAGGGGATTTGGTTCAAAAAACTGAATCTGATATGTTGAGAACTCCAAATTTTGGTAGAAAGTCGCTTAATGAGATTAATGAGCTTTTAGCAAGTATGAATTTGCATTTAGGAATGAAGATTGCGAATTGGCCTCCTGAGTCCATTGAGAGTTTAAGTAAACAATATAGTGAAGAATGAGGTTATATTATGAGGCATCGTGTTGCTCATAGAAAATTTTCTCGTACCAGTGCTCATAGAGTGTCTATGCTTTTGAATTTATGTATATCTTTAATTAAGCATGAAAGGATATCTACTACTTTACCTAAAGCAAAGGAAATGCGTCCTTATGTAGAAAAGCTTATTACCATTGGTAAGGTCTATAAAGAAAAAAATTTAGTTTATGGAAAAAGGTTGTTAATTTCTAAAATTAAAAATCCTGATGCAGCTGATAAGTTAATTGATGTATTGTCAGTACGTTATAAAAATAGAAATGGTGGGTATACTAGGATTATCAAGAATGGATTTCGTAAAGGTGATAGTGCACCTATAGCAATTATAGAGTTTGTTGATAAACAGGTAGCAACTGTTGAAAGTAATAATAAAAGTTCTTAATTTTGTATTTTTATAGTATTCTCATGTTTTTTATCTAAAGTGATTGGTTATGAGGTTTACACTTTCATGGTTGAGGCAATATCTTGATACAAATGTTTCTTTAGATTCTCTAGTTAAGAAGCTTAGTGATATTGGTATAGAAGTAAGTAGTGTAGATTATTGCGATCATTTAAGGACTTTTGTAGTTGCTGAGGTATTAGAAGTAATTCCTCATCGCTCAGCTAATAAGTTAAGGGTGTGTAAAGTATTTGATGGAAAGGAGACTTTCCAGATCGTATGTGGCGCTTCTAATGTAAGAGCTGGTATGAAATCTGTCTTAGCACATGTTGGTAGTGTAATTCCAAAAAATCAATCTGTGATTAATGTGGTAAAACTGCGAGGTGTTGAAAGTTATGGTATGCTATGCTCTAAGGATGAATTAGGAATTATAAACTATAATGATTCTAGCGATGGAATAATTGAATTGCCATCTACTTGTAATGTAGGAGATACTTTTTTTCCTTGTGATCCAGTAATAGAAGTTAACATTACTCCAAATCGTGGAGATTGTTTGGGAGTATATGGTATAGCTCGTGATTTAGTTGCTGCTGGTATAGGGAAATTGAGGTGTATAGATCATCAAGTTATTAGTAATTCTACTGATTCTAATACTTCCCCAATTGGAGTTTGTGTACAAGTTGATGGAATAGTTAAGGGAAGATATATTAAAGGAATAAAAAATCGTGAAAGTCCTAAGTGGTTAAAGGATTATTTGTTAGCATGTGGGATAAATTCAGTTTCATTTGTTGTTGATATAACAAATTATATTATGCTGTCTTTCAATAGGCCACTTCATGTATATGATGCAAGTAAAATAACGAAGAAACTGATTTTTAAAAAAGCTGAGCATCAAGTAGAATTTTCTGCTCTTAATAATAAAAAATACATTTTAGGTGCAGAAAATATTATAGCTGTTGACTTAGATAATAATGTCCATGGTATTGCTGGAATAATAGGGTCTCAATTAAGTAGTTGTTTATTAGATACAAAGGATATTTTTTTAGAATCTGCATGGTTTAATCCTGTAGATATTGTTTTATCTTCAAGAAAAATTAAGTTATCTACTGATGCTAGTTATCGTTTTGAAAGATTTCTTGATCCTAAATTTTTGCAAACTGGGCTAGATTTAGCTACAAAAATGATCTTGGAATATTGTGGTGGGAAGTCTTTTGATGTTGTTTCTGATGAAAATTATTTAGTTAATGATGTTGAATTAGATTTTCCTCTAGAGTCTGTAAGAAAAGTGGGAAATGTTGATATTTCAGTAACACAAATTTCTGATTTTTTGATTAAGCTTGGCTTTATTATAGATAATAGTAATGGATGTGTCTGGAAAGTGACAGTTCCTTCATGGAGATCTGATATTAAGCATCATTCTGATGTTATAGAAGAAGTTCTTCGGTTATATGGATATGATCAAATAGTTGAAGAACCTATACCTATTTCTCATGTCGATATTACCGATAACTGTTATGATAGATTAAGATCAGTATTATTGGCTGAAGGATTGATGGAGGTAATCACTTGGTCATTTACAAATATAACATTTGCTAAGAAATTAGGATATGATTCAGAATTATTGCTAATAGATAATCCCATTAGTGATAAGCTAAATTTAATGCGTCCAAGTATTTTATTGAATTTGCTTCAGGTTGTTTCTGAGAATCAAGCATATGGAAATAGTGAGATAGCTATTTTTGAGATAGGTCAAGTTTATAGTATTGATAATGTATGTAGTAATAACAGTTATGTAGTAGGTGGCGTCAGATATGGAAATAATTTTCCACGCAATCTTTATAAACTTGATAGATCTGTTGATATTTTTGATGTCAAATCTGATGTTATTAGTATATTACAAGAATTAAATATTGAGTCTAGTGCTGTAGAATTTAAAAAATCTGACAGATCATATCTTCATCCTGTGAAGTCTGCAGATGTATATTTTAACAATGTTTTGCTAGGGTATTTTGGAGAATTACATCCTGATATTATGCACTTATATGAAATAAAACGTCCAATAGTTTGTTTTGAGATATTTTTGTATAAAATTCCTCAAATAGATTTAGTACGTAAAGAGTTTGTAGAATCATGTTATCAGTGTGTAAAACGTGATTTTGCTTTTTTAATTAATAAAGATATAAGTGTACAACGTTTAATAGATGTTACCAAAAATAGTAATACTACCTTAATAGATAATGTTGCAGTTTTTGATTTATATGAAGGAAATAATATAGGTGATGATAAATTATCTGTTGCATTATCAGTTACTTTCAAGCCTGTTGATCACACATTAAATGATCAAGAAATAAAAGATGCGTCTGATTTGATAATTAATGCTGTAGCTCAGGAACTTGGTGGAGTATTAAGATCTTTTTAAGTTGTGAAAATTGTGTGTCTTTTTGATATTCATTTATTTAATATTTACGAATGTTGTTTATATCACACTGGGGTGCATAAGATAGTAGATTATATCTTTAATTTTTAAATATAATATGCAAGTACCATGGGGAAATTTATTAATATTTATCACTTAAGTAATATCTCAATATCAATATAACTGTATGATCTGTAATAATTAATGTGTACTTGTTATTAAATGTAAAAGCTAGTTTTTGAAAACAATACCATGCTAATAAGTACACGTTTAAAATAGATATTCTTATTAGAATGTTTGAATGATACATACATAAACAGTTAAAACTCATAAGTTTTCTTGTTATTAGATGTTTTATCAATTTTAATCTTGGTTGCAACAGCCAATTTACTGTTGTCATATAATTTTATAGGAAGATATATAATGCTTATTCAAGATTACATAGATAGAATATATTTTGAATCACAGTATTTAGTATTGGATATGTAGTAAATATTAAGTTGTTTATAAAATAAAATATATTAATATTTTAACATTTATTAAATATATATTGTTAATGAATGTAATTATTAAAAAAATAATACTGTTGTTATATAAGAATCTTAATGACAATAAAAGCATGCTGATAATTTGGATACCAGTATTACAAGGGGTTGGCATAATAGCATACTTTTCTTTAAATAGGGAACCACAAGATGATTTGTTAATATATCTTGCATGCTTATTATTAGTAAGTTTAGTTTTTATTTGTTTGAAAAAGTATAGTATTTTATTTTTATCAATTTTCTTTGTCGTATTGGGATTTATTAGTGTTCAAGTAAAAGCACATTATTTTGTTAGGAATACATTACGACATCAGGTATATGTAAGGAATGTTGTTGCTAGAGTAAAAGAAATAAGTACTAAACAATCGTATAAGAGATTAATTGTTTGTGATATTAAAAATAGTCAATACAAGATAAAATGTGTTAGATTAGAAGTTCGTACTAAACTGGATAATAGGATTGTAATAGGTGATATAGTACAATTTTCTGCAATTATTTATCCTCCATCAGCTGCTGTATCTCCATTTTCTTATGATTTTTCGCGTATAGCATATTTTAAAAATATAAGTGCGGTAGGTTTTACAATTAGTAATGTATATTTATTAAAAAAAAATAGAAATAGACAAATTATAGAATATATAGAACTTGTAAGATTTGGTATATATAAAATACTTCTACGAAGCTTAACAGAAGATAGTGCTAATATATTAAGTGCATTATTAATAGGGAAAAAAGAAGGTATTAAAGATGATATAATGGATGCTATTAGAAATACAGGAATAGCTCATCTTTTTGCTATTTCTGGATTACATTTATCTTTTATTGCTGGGTTATTTTTTACTTTATTAAGAAATTTATTAGTATTGTTTACAAGATTTGCGGAAAGATACAACATAAAGAAAATCTCTGCTGTTATAGCTATTGTTATGAGTCTAATTTACCTATTGATTGCTGGAATGCCTGTATCAGCTCAGCGTGCTTTTATTATGGTGAGTTGTATTTTTATTGGTGTTTTAATTGATCGAAATCATAATAATTTGTGTTCTATAGCAATTGCATCATTTGTTATATTATTAATTAACCCTGAATCATTGCTAAGTCCAAGTTTTCAAATGTCCTTTGCTGCTGTACTTGCTCTTGTTGCTAGTCGTAATATTTTTTTAAGGTTAGTGATGATGAATAATATACTACAGTATTTTTTATCAATTATTTTAAGTTCATTAATTGCAAGTTTAGCTACACTTCCTTATGTAATATATCATTTTAACTATTTTTCTATAGCAGGTGTTTTTGCTAATTTACTTGCAATTCCAATTACAACATTCTTTATAATGCCATTGGGGTTGTTATATATTGTATTGGGTATTGTTAATTTAGAGTTCTGTATTTCATGGATGGTAGAAAGTTCGGTCAGGGTACTTATACATATAACTCAGTATATTTCTAAAATAAATGGTTTGATAGTGTTATTGCATGCTTTTTCTTCAGTATCTATATTGGTTATTACTTTAGGCTTTTTATTTCTATGCTTATGGAAGGGAAGTGTGAGATTTTATGGATTAATACTGATTGTATTGGGTGTTTTTATTGGTATTAACTATATAACTCCTGATGTTATAGTGAATCAGTATAATATTGTAGTTAAAGAGTCAGATGGTAAGTTATATGCAATCAATCAAAAAGCTCATTTAACAAGTTTTGTAAATTTGACATGGGCAAGACAAAATGGTCAGGGAGAAATGTTAAGGCCTTATTTTGGAAGTAATAAATACTTATCTTGTAAGAAAAGTGAAGGGTGTATATATAGCAAATTAGGAAAAAATGTTTTAATTGCTTATAATGCTGATTATATAATGAGAAATTGTCTAAATGTAGACTTAATTGTACAAGGGAAGAAATTCATATATCCAGATAAATGCATAACCCAACATATTGATTATAGTGATATTAGGGAGTCATATGTTGTTTGGGTGACGAATAACAGTATAAAAATTGATAAGATATCTGGTAGTAGGATATGGAATACATAAGTATATGCTATTCAGACGCACTACATGAGAGTTGTTTGTTCTTAGCATATATTGTTCAGAAATTATCTTATTGTTTTTAACAATGCATCTGTTAGTAGTGGGTTATATGGGTATAGTTCATTATTATGTTGCCTTAATTAACAAATAAGAGATAAAGATTAGTATATCTGGTAGCAGGATATGGAATACATAAGTAATATGCTATTCAGGTACTAATAAGAATATTTGTTCTCAGCTTATATTTGTTAGTAGGATGTTATTTTTAAAAAATTAGTCCAATAAAAAGGATTTGAACTTAGAACATCTATATTAGCTTTGATGATTCGTTAGCTGAGGCTGCATTTAAATATATTCCTGTATTTTGGTAGCAGTACTAGTATAGCAACAGTATTGCTAATTAATATCAGTGATATAGAAATATCAGCTATGTCCCACAGAAGCTGCACTTTTCCTAGTGCTCCTATTGGTATTATTATAGTATATAGAATTTTCCAAATTTTTATACATAAAGTCTCTTTTCCATCTGTGAGACAATATAAAGTGCTTTTAGCACAGACAAACCATGTGAAAATAGTTGTGAATGAGAAGCAAAACATGATTATTATGATAACATAATTTATATATTCTGAATCAAATGCAGATCTAAAAGCGGCTATGCACATGTTGGTACTTTCGAGAGGTCCAAGCCATGTATTAGTGACAAGTATAACAAGAGTTGTGATCAATGTAATAATGACTATTATAAATGGGGAGATTAAAGAAATAAAACTTTGATGTATATTGAAGTCTTTACTGTTGCTATTTATAGAAGAATGAATCATACCTTCTAGTCCTAGTCCTATGTCTGTTGCAAATATACCTCTAAGAGTTCCTACTTGGATTATATGAAATGTTTCTAGAATAAATGCTCCTATCATCCCTGATTTAAAACTTTCAAATGTGAGGAAATTAGAAAAAATTAATTTTATAGAAGGTATAATATTTTCATTAAATTTGTACAGTACAAAAGATGCTAATGCTATATATGCTATAGCCATTGTTGGTACAAGTTTTGAAATTAATGCTGTAATGATTTCCAGTCTTAATATTGTAACAGCAAAGAATACTACACACATGAATAATCCTGCTATTATTGGAGGTTTTTTAATTAATTCCATTGGTATTGATAGAGAATTAACTTGAACAAAATTACCTATTGTAATAGAACATATAAGCATAAGTATAGTAAAAACTGTTACAGCTTTTTTTGTGTTGAATGCATGTTTAAAGTATATAGCTGGTCCTCCAATGTATTGCTTATTAATTTTTACTCGTGTTTCTATACTTAAATAGCAAGTTGTATATTTGATGATTGAACATAGGGTTACTATAATGACCATCCATAAAGCAAATCCTGGACTTCCTGATTTTAATGCAACTGCTGTACCTGAGATATTTCCAACACCTAAATTTCCGCCTATTATTGTACATAGTGCAGCAATAGAAAAGGATTTATCGCGATATTTTTTCATTGTGATTAATGATATCGCACTTGGGAGTTTTGTAATTTGTAAGAATTTGGATTTTATTGATAAATAAATACCAGTAAATAACAGCAAAAACACTGCTGGAAAAGATAACACTAAATTTAACATATTCATAGCTACTTCATGCAAACTAAAATTAGAAAAACTTTTATGACATCAAAATAGTTATTTAAAATCTTTTAAGAGTGTAAACGTGGAGCATTTAGGTAACTTACCAACCTCAATGACATCTCTTTAAAACTTACTTTTGGTGTGTATCTATTACCAATTAATATATAATAGTACCCTCTAATGGCATGCTTGACAAGAATACTTTGTGCCAATGCACGAAAACGCCTTTTGACTTTATTACGTATAACAGCTTTACCAACTTTCTTACTTACTGTAAATCCAACTCTAACGTACCCACCTTCTAAAGGACCATTAGACTCTTTAACAGCTTGTAAAAATAACCCACCACCTCCTACAGAAGTACCATTATTTCTTGCAAATAGGAAACACTTTCTTTTTTTTACTGTAACTATACCTTTTAAGCGCATAAAACACGACGACCCTGAGCACGTTTGCGATTTAAAATTCTTCTTCCCATTTTAGTTGACATTCTTGATCTAAAGCCGTGCCTACGTTTGCGTACAATTCTACTAGGCTGAAAAGTCCTTTTCATGTTAGAATTTCCTAATAAGTGTTAAAACTATATTTTTAAAGGCTATATGGTGTGATAGTATTTGTCAAGAAAGAGTTTGGCAATTTTTATTAGATAAAAGAATAATTTATTTAGTTTTTGACTAAGGTTATTCTATAGAATACTAACAATTACTGATATAAAATCATAATTAACTAATGAGGTGAATATACGGTTTTTTTTATTTTTTGTTAAGTGGTTGATTGTGTATATACTTTCTACATCTCAGTTGATATTAAGAGGATATATGTTGTGTAAAGTGAAAGATATTATATCTAATTTTGGAGAATATCGTTTGTTATTGAGGTTACATAGTATAGAAGTAATTTTATTGCTGATATTTCCTGCTTCAGCTAGTATAGCTTTAGTATCTCATAATGTATTAAAGGCTTGCGGTTATATGCTTTTATGCTCTTTAGGAGCATTTGTCATGAGACCAGCTGGATGTATCATTAATGATATTTTTGATAGAAAAATAGATGCGGAAGTAAAAAGAACAAAAAATAGGCCATTATCAAATAATAATCTAAGTGTTTTTCAAGCATTAAAAATATTGATAATACTTTTATTGTGTGCATGCATATTGCTTGTATTTACTAATATGTATACTGTTAAACTTAGTGTGATATCAATGATATTAATTATTTTGTATCCGTTAGCTAAAAGATGTTTTCCTTGGCCGCAGTTAATGCTTGGAGTGGTTTTCAATGTTGGAGTATTAATGGGATGTACTATGACCGTTGGTCATTTAACATTGAGTTGTGTATTGCTTTATATAGGTTGTATTTTTTGGACAGTAGGTTATGATACCATATATGCTTTACAAGATAAAGAATATGATATCAAGTTGGGGTTGCAATCTACTGCAATAAAATTTGGTAGTGATGTTAGATTGTGGATTGGACGATTATATATGATTACTGTTACGATGTGGACTTCTGCTGGTATAATTTCTGTATTGCATCCTATCTTTTATATGGCAATTCTGCTTATTGTTGTAATTTTCTATTATCAGTATAAAAAATCAGATTTTGACAACCCGGAAAAATGTATGTATATGTTTAAAGTGAATATATATGTAGGGTTAATTTTGTTTTTAGGTATTGTGCTTGGTAGGGTGCTTTGAGTGATTTTTAAGTAGTACTGTAGTTGTGTGGTGGTGATGTAGATAAATGCGGGTTAGTGATTTTTCTAAGGCTTATATTAAGTCTTGCTTAAGTGAATTTGTTACTGGTGTAACAGTTGTGACTACAGTTAGTCGTAGTGGCAGTATGCATGGAATTACTGTTAATTCGTTTAATTCTGTTTCTTTAGTTCCACCTATGGTATTGTTTTCAATTGAGAAATCTGCTTCTAGGTTTGAGATATTTCACACATGTTCAAGGTTTATTGTTAATATACTGAGTGATAAACAAAAAAGTATATCTCAAGATTTTGCAGAGTCTGACGTAAAAGATTGGAAAGATTTTAATTATAGTGTTATGGATGGTATTCCAATTATTGATGGGGTAATATCGTATATATATTGTGCTAAAAAACATGTGTATGATGGTGGGGACCATAAGATTATAGTTGGTGAAGTTATAAGTTGTTCAAAGCTGAATAGTAACGATAAACCACTAGTGTATTATAAAGGTAAATATATGGTTATAGGGAGTGTATTATGACAAAAGTAAACATAGGAATAGTGGGTTGTTTGGGGAAGCAAGGCAGACGGTTAGTTAATGAAATATCGGCAAGTCCTTATGCTCAAGTAAGTGCTGGTCTTGTTCGTCTAGGTAATCCACATGTCGGACAAATCTTAGGGGAAGTTGTAGGATGTGATTGTTACGCCAAGATTACTGATTCTTTAGAATATCTTTTTGATGCTTCAGATATTGTTGTGGAATTTACTAATCCTACAACACTGTTGGAATGTATCCAAATGGCTGAAAGCAAGAGAAAACCTCTCTTAAGTGGTACTACTGGTCCAGCTGCTACAGAAATGATTTTTGAAGATTATATAAAGAATATACCATTTTTATGGACTACAAATGTAAGCTTTGGTGTTAATGTACTTGCAAGATTAGTTGAAGAAACTGCAAAGAAGCTATTTGATTATGATGTTGAAATTTGGGAAATGCATCATAGATATAAGAAAGACTCTCCATCTGGTACATCTTTAATTTTAGGAAAAGCTGCAGCTAGGGGAAGAAATGTTCCATTTAAAATGGCTCAATACGTAGGAGGTACTCCACAAGAAGCTAGAAAAGATCTTAATACTATTGGATACGCTGTATCTAGGGGTGGTGCTGATTTGAGTGATCACAGAGTTATGTTTGTGAGTGATGAAGAGATGATAGATTTTAATCATAGAACATTAAATAAGAATCTTTATGCAAAAGGAGCTTTAAAAGCTGCATTGTGGTTAGTAAAGCAACCTCCTGGTGTATATACAATGTCAGACATGATGGCTACTATAGAGTAGTTTTTAATTAGGGTTAATATGTCACAGCAGATTCATGCTTCAGCTAAAAATTTAAGTTTATGGTACGATGCTAACCAAATCTTATATGATATAAGTTTGGATATATATAAAAGAGAAGTTACAGCTTTTATAGGTCCTTCAGGATGTGGAAAATCTACTTTCTTAAGGTGTTTCAATCGTATGAATGATTTTATATCGAATTGTAAGATTAAAGGTAGTTTAAATGTTGATGATATAGGTGTTTACTCTGTTAATACAAACGTGGTTCTTCTTCGTGCGAAAGTTGGTATGGTTTTTCAAAAGCCTAACCCTTTTCCTAAGTCTATATATGATAATGTAGCCTATGGGCCGAAATTACACGGATTAGCTAAGAATAAAAAGAAGTTAGACGAAATTGTAGAAAAAAGTTTAACAAGTGTTGGTTTGTGGGAAGAGTTGTGTGATAGACTAAAAGACAATGCTTTTGAATTATCAGGGGGACAGCAGCAACGCTTGTGTATAGCGCGTGCTATTGCAGTGAGGCCAACAATGTTACTTATGGATGAACCATGTTCTGCTCTTGATCCTGTAGCTACAAATGTGATTGAAAATTTGATTCAAAATTTAAAAAAGAATTTTACTATTATTGTAGTGACTCATTCTATGAAACAAGCTAAAAAGATTTCTGATAGGGTAGCAGTTTTTGATTCTGGAAAAATAGTTGAGTACAATACTACTCAGGAGGTTTTTCAAAATCCGCAGTCAAGTAAGACTCAAAGATATATAGTAGATCAGTTGTAATAGTACTTAATATCGAATAGATTTAGATTCATTATGCTTGTGAAAATATGTGATATGATAGTAACTTGTGGTTGTCGAGGAATAGTGAAGTATAAACTGACTGGCAGATTTTTTTAAGATTTACAGTAAGCAAAATGCAAAGAAAAAGCGGTTTTTCTGTAATGATTAGTATTAACTTAATATTGTCTATTGTATGATGTGATATACTGGTGTAGTGGTAAGTATGTGAGAAAATTTTATGTTATAGGAATTATTTATAATCAAGCTATATACTACCGTTAAGATATATTATGTTATTATTATTGCAGTACCTGATATTTAACTGGTTTAGGTTGTGTTATTGCGTTAACAGTTAATTATCACAATGTTAGTAGGGGTAGGCATGTAAAAAGTTGTTATGTGTGGAAGTTATTTATACCCAAACTATATAATCCCGTATTGAAATAATGACAACATTATATTTGTTATTTTGCAGTACCTGATAGTTGTATATGTATTTGTAATTGTATGATTGTAATAGATAATGAATTATCAGGATAAGAGAATTTAAATTTAGTCGTTAATGGAACGTGGTGTAGTTCAAAATTGTCTTAGTGCTACTTTATTAAAAATTTATTTATAGTGTTACTAGTATTTTCTATAATTCTCGTTGAGTTCTATATCACTACAAGTGCTTTGTCATGATGTTGATTCGGAAAACTTGTTTTAAGATTGATTTTTTACTGTATGACCCACTTATTTTGTTCTTCTTCTAATCTATTATTCAGTATTGCTTTCCTAATGGATTGCATTAAGTTATTCATAAAATATATATTGTGTATGCTAATTAAGCTGTAAGCTAATAATTCTTGTGCTTTTAATAGGTGGTGTATATATCCTCTTGAATGGTGACAACACGTGAAACATATACACTCTGGCTCTATAGGGTTTGTATCTACTTTAAATCTTGTATTTTTCAGATTTATATATTCTTTATTGTGTGTGTGTTCTGTTCTGTGCTTTGGTTTCACTAATGCTCCACCATGTCGAGCTATTCTTGTTGGATATACACAGTCAAAAGTATCAATGCCTACTTTTACTCCTTGAAATATATCATCGATATTACCTATTCCTAATAGATGAATAGGACGGTTTTTATTTAGTTTGCTTGTTGTTAGTGAAACAATGTCATACATTTGTTGTTTACATGCTCCTAGTGATCCACCAATTGCATGTCCGAAAAATGGCATATCATTTATAAAATTACAGCTGTTGATTCTGAGGTCTTCATAAACTCCACCTTGAATTATTCCGTATAATGCTTGGGAATTATCATTATTTTTTTTGAATTGATCGATACATCTGACAGCCCATCTATGACTCATATTCGTTGATTTTTTTGTGTAATCATAACTGATATGAAATGGAGTGCATTCATCTAGTACAACAATTAAATCTGCACCTAATTTTTGTTGAATCTGTATAGATTTTTCTGGAGTTAAATGATATAAGCTGCCATTTATATAAGATTTAAATACAGCTCCTTCTTCACTAATAGAAACTAAGGTTCTTGAAGTACGATTTCTTCCTGCACTCTTGATTTCATCTGATACTGAACCATACCCTAAGCTAAATATTTGATATCCACCTGAATCTGTAAGCATTGGTTTATTCCAACCGGTGATTTTATGTAAACCTCCTAATTTTTCAATGATGTCTTCACCAGGTTGTAGCATTAAGTGGTAAGTATTGGATAATATAATTTGTGTGTTTGATTCTTTGATTTTTGATATATCAACGGATTTTATAGCTGCTTTTGTAGCACAGAATATAAAAGCTGGGGTATCGATTACACCATGAGGGGTAAATATGGTACCTAGTCGTGCATTATTGTGTTGGTGTGTGATTTTAAAGTTAAAATTTTTGTACATAAATAACCAAGAGATTCAATAGAGATTCAATATTTAATGATAGTATTTAAATTATTTCCTAAATTTTTGCTAGGTATTAATTGAAAAATATTTGCTAATTTATGCGTTTTCAATGATAATGTAAGCTAACGTTTTTAATTTTGGAGTTATATTAATGGCTGTACCAAAAAGAAAGAAGTCAAAATCACGTCGTAATATGCACCGTTCACACAGTAGATTGAAAATTCCTAATATTGGGGTTGACAAGACAACAGGAGAATACAAGTTGTCTCATCATATATGTTTGGGTGGATATTATAATGAGAAACAGATATTACAAGTAGATAGTAGTGATATGTAGTTAGTTTTTTTGGGAAGTATATAGATGAGCATGATATCAATTGCAGTAGATGCTATGGGTGGGGATTTTGCCCCTGAAGCAGTAGTAAGCGGGTTGGATTTTGCTTTAACAAATTTATTAGATAATCAAAACGTTTCTTTTAATATATATGGGCAGGAAAGCCAAGTTTTACCTATATTAGATGAATATAAAAATGTTAAGAATTATAGCTTGTTTTTTAATACTCCGGAAGTAGTATTGGCGAATGATAAGCCATCTTTTGCTTTAAGAAAACGTAGATCTTCTAGTATGTGGTGTGCAATTGATAGTATAAAAGGTAATGTAACATCTGCAGTTGTGTCTTCTGGTAATACAGGTGCTTTAATGGCTATTTCGCGTTTTTTATTAGGAACACTGCCTAATATAGACCGTCCAGCTATTTGTACCGCGCTTCCTTCTAAAGGAGGTGAAGAATTTGTATTCTTAGATTTAGGGGCTAATATTGATTGTAGTTCGAGTTCTTTATTTCAATTTGCTATTATGGGTAATGCTTTCGCAAAAGCTGTATTGAATATTCCTAACCCTAAAGTAGCATTACTAAATGTTGGACAAGAAGAAGTTAAAGGTACAGGTGTTATAAGAGAGGCATTTTTATTATTAAAACAAATTGAAAATAAAATAAATTTTTGTGGGTATATTGAACCTATTGATATACTGGAAAGTAAGGTTGATGTTGTAGTTGCCGATGGATTTTCTGGAAATATTGTATTAAAAGTCACTGAATCTCTTGCATATACTTTTAAGTCAGTTTTTGAAAAATCAGTTGCTAGTTCTATGATAACGAAATTTGCAGGGTTGTTGTTGAAATCTAGTATGAAAAAAGATTTCATGAGGTTTAATCCTAAAATGTATAATGGAGCTATGTTAGTAGGGTTAAATGGTGTTGTAGTGAAAAGTCATGGAAATGCTGATAAAGTAGCTTTTGCTAATGCTATTAAGGTAGCCGTAAATGCTGTGCGTAATGATATCAATGCTAAAATTATTCATGAATTAAATTAATGTTGTCCTATGAAAAGATCTAGTCTGTTGGGGATAGGCTCATATTTGCCTAAGAAGATATTAACAAATGATGAGCTTGCTCTAACTGTTGAAACTAGTGATGAGTGGATAGTGAAGAGAACTGGCATAAAGCAAAGGCATATTGCTGAAGAAAATGAAATGACTTCAGATATGGCAGCGAGTGCAGCAAGATCAGCTTTAAATGATGCATGTGTTCATAAAGATGAAATTGAGTTAATTATTGTTGCTACTACTACTCCAGATAGAACTTTTCCCAGTTGTGCTACTATAGTTCAGAATAAGTTAGAATGTAAAAAAGCGTTTGCTTTTGATATTCAAGCGGTGTGTTCTGGGTTTATATATGCAATATCTGTTGCTGATAGTTTTATTAAGTCTGGTCAGATAAATACAGCTTTAGTTATAGGGGCTGAAATTATGTCTAGGATTTTAGATTGGCAAGATAGATCAACATGTGTTTTATTTGGTGATGGGGCAGGTGCAGTAGTTTTAAGCAATAATTCTGAAAGAGATGATGGTATTATATCAACTATTTTACATTCTGATGGAGCTTTTTGTAATTTATTATATACTAGCGGTGGTACCGCATATAATGGTGTTGCTGGTACAATATGTATGAGTGGCACTGTTGTATTTGAACATGCAATTGAAAAATTGAGTTCTTCTATACTTGAAATGCTGAATCAAAATGGTTTAGAAATAGGTGATATTGATTGGTTTATTTTGCATCAGGCTAATGTTCGTATTATTGAACTAGTTGCACGCAGACTCAAGATACCTTATGAAAAAATGGTTATTAGTGTTGATCAACATGGCAATACTTCTGCAGCATCAATTCCTTTAGCACTATCTTATGCAAAGGAATCTGGAAGATTAAAAAAGCAAGATATTGCTGTATTGGCAGCAATAGGTGGTGGTTTTACTTGGGGTACATGTTTAATACGTATTTAATAAAGCTTCTTATAAAGTGTGGGTATTATTGCTTTTGGAGATTTTATTATATAAAAAATGCATGATATCTAATTTGATTGTTTTTTATATCAGTTATTTATAGTGAAATGATATATTTTTATAGTATAAGATAACTATATATTTTTTGTTGAATAAAGTAAGTTATCTGTAAATTACTGTCTTCTTAGTTTTTTAAAAAAATTTGTTATAAGTTTTATGTTTTCTTCTTCTAGTATTCCACCATATACTTCTGGTATATGATGACAAAATTGGAGAATTCTAGCTCCATTCTCAATTGCTCCATATTTTTTATTATAAGCTCCAAAGTATAATCTGCGTATCTTAGAAAATGATATTGCTTGTGCACACATTGCGCATGGTTCTAAAGTCACGTATATATCACATTGATTTAATATATGAGTAGATAATATTTTACATGCCTTTCTTATAGCCAAGATTTCTGCATGAGCAGTTGGATCTGTGTTGTGTATGTTTAAATTATTAGCGAAAGATATTACTTTGTTGTTATGTACTATAACTGCTCCTACTGGTACTTCTGATATATCTTCTTGTGCTTTTGAAATAGCTAATTTCATATATGTATAGTCGAACACTGCTCTTACTTTTTACTTAAAATTAGTATTATATAATAGAAAAAATTTGATTAATATTTTATAGTAAAATAAAGGGAGTGATTACTATTTTGATAAAATTATGATACAATACACACGTAGGGCTTTTATGTATTTTTATGTATTTTAATATTCTTATTTATTTAGTCATAGCTTTGGGTATCTTAGGTATTTGTATTGCCTTATTTACCTTTTGTAGAAGCTATATATATGAAAAGCTTTTAGAGATATTTATTGATAATGATTATGAAGATCAGCTAACAGATGAAGAGAAATATAAAAGGTATATAGAGAAAAAGAAGAAAGAGCTCATTAAACATCAAATGTTAGTGAGTGATCTTGCTAGAGATCAAGTAGAATATGAAGGTAATACTAAAATCATTAATATTATGCAACCAATAGGTCAGTGGACTAAGCTTGTAATGTCTGAAAAGTTGCAAAGGTTTGCTGGTTTGAAATTTGATAAAGAGCAAACAGGGTTTTGGCAAATGTTTGTAAGTATGAAGTCTCTATCTCAAGGAAAACATAGAGGAAGATCTAAATAGTTATGTGGTACTTTATTTTACGTAAAATCTAAAATAATTTATGTAAATCTACATCTTGTGAACCATTATTATTGTATCATAATCTTGAACAGAACATAAAGTTTATGATTCCTTATAATTTAAGAGAATTTTAGTTTTTTATGCATAAAGTCTAGAAAATAATTTTAAGATATAAATTACATATTGCATAGAAGTGATTGTTGTGCACATGTGTGTAATGTGTTTAATCATAAAATTTATTGTAAATCTAATAAATAAGAATATTTAATTTTTCGAATAAAGGTTGATGTTGTCAATTTGTGCAATAATTTGTTGTATCACATATAAGGTAAGTAGCATGTGTTATATTACGAAAATGTAAAATTTTATTTTTTAATGTTGAGTGAACCAGATATAACAATTTTCTGATTTATTTTATAAAAGAATAAGTTGTGAAAAAATTTTTATTCATGAATCTATGGAATGATAGTACAATCAGATAAATTTTATTGATGAGATAAAGTTATCATTGTAATTCCGAGTTTGTTGTATCTTAGTTTTGAGAAATGAGTGTATGCAGAAAGAAGTCTTAATGCGCAATGGTTATTTCAGAATATACTGATAATTTTTTAAGTTGTTAACAATTGTAAGATGTTATAAATAGGTTATAGCTAGTTAATTTTTTATCTTAAATTATAGGGATATTACTATTGAGAGGGTATTTTGGAATTGAAGTCAAACACTAGTAAAAATTTTGGTCAATTAATGTCTGAGCTTCCTTGTAATATTGAAGCTGAGCAGATATTATTAGGTTCAATGTTGCGTGATAATAGAATTTGTGATGCAGTTGAAGATATAATAACAAGTGATGTGTTTTTTGATGCTCTACATCGACGTATTTTTGAACAAATAGTAAAAATTAATAAGCGTGGGTTAGTTGCTAACGAAGTTAGCTTGAAGATGTTTTTTGATAATGATGAAGATTTAATTGAATCTGGTGGAGTTGAGTATTTAGCAAAAATTGCAGCAAAAGCTAGTGTAATTTTTGATATTAAGAATGTTGCAAATATAGTTGTTGATGCTTATTTAAGGAGGTGTCTTATTTCATTTGGGCAGGATTTAATTAGTGGGGCATATGATTATGACGTTGATAACTCTGCGATTTATCAAATAGAGAATGCTGCACAAAAGTTATTTTTACTGGGTAATCAAGGAAAGTCTGATAAAACATATCATCAGTTTGCACTTTTAGTTGCGAATATTAAAAAAAAGATAGAATTTGCAAAAAGTAATGAAGGAACTTTACAAGGTGTATCTGTAGGATTTCGTGATTTAGATCAATTGCTAAATGGATTGCAAAAATCTGATTTGCTTATTTTAGCTGCACGTCCATCTATGGGAAAGACAGCTTTAGCACTAAATATGGCGTTAAATGCATGTAAAATTTTAAGTAATAGTAGTCAATATAATGGCCAACATGTTGGCTTTTTTTCATTAGAAATGTCAGCAGAGCAGTTAGCTTCTAGGGTTATAGCTATTGAATCGGATGTGAGTTCTTATAAAGCATTATCTGGAAAAATTAGTGGTGAAGAACTCAAGAAAGTACTTGATGCCAGTACTAAAGTGTGTAATTTACCATTAATTATTGATGATTCATCTAGTATATCTATAAGTAGCTTGAGAACTAGAATTAGGAGAATGCATCAACTATATAATTTAGAAGCTGTTTTTATAGATTACTTACAATTAGTTAAGGGTACGACTAAGCGTAGTGGAGAGAATAGGGTTCAAGAAGTATCAGAAGTAACGCAGGGACTAAAAGCTATTGCAAAAGAATTAAATATACCAGTTATAGCCTTATCCCAGTTGTCAAGGTTAGTTGAACAACGTGATGATAAAAAACCTCAATTGTCAGACTTAAGAGATTCTGGTAGTATAGAGCAAGATGCTGATGTTGTAATGTTTTTGTACAGAGAAGAGTACTATGAACTCAGAAAACAACCATCTGAAGGTACAGCTAAGCATGTTGAATGGCAAGAAAGAATGAATTCAATAAGTAATGTTGCAGATGTATTAATTTCAAAGCAGCGTAATGGTCCAATTGGTAATATTAAGTTATTTTTTGAAGCGGAAAAAGGTAGATTTAAAGATTATACAGCAAGATATAATCCTGCGGATTTTAATTTTTAGAATGCTTATTTCTGTATTATTATCAGTATTTAATCTATGTAATTATAGTATAAACAGTACCGCTATTTTCTAAATAAAAAGTACTGTATAGAATAAGTAAATTTGCTTTTATGATGTTAAGCTTAAAGTAGTGTATTGCAGTGTTGATCTTAGATGCTTAATATATTGCATCATTGGTATATAATGAAAAGTGTCACTATAATAAATGATCATTAGTTGTATATGTAGTGAGGTGTTTTTAGAAAAGGGTTTTTTTTATTATAGTAAAAATATTTAATGCAATATTGGCATTTGGATGCTAAGGCTATGTTATATACATAACATCATGAAGGATTTTTACTCATGATAAATCATAATATAAACTATATATGATAAGATGTTTCAAAGGATAGATATTTGAATTATTGATGAATTTTTGATAATTTTAAGACTAGGAAAGTTTGTATTGGATATTTGGCTTAGGATATGGTGTGTATCTTTGTTTATAGATATACGAAAAAGCAGTTGTTTATAATTGGAATGAGCGATAAATGAGCATTAGTTTGATGTAATTGTAATAAAGTAGTTTTATATTTTATTAGAGCAATTTAAAATAGGCAATTATATTAGAGTAGTGATGTATGTGTTATTTAGAAAATTTATTTTTTATAAATTAATTTATATCTAGATTTTATCATGAGTAAAAAAGCAGGGATTGTAGGAGCAGGGTTAGTAGGTAGGTTACTAGCATTAAGGTTATTACGTGATAATTGGAAGGTTACTTTGTTTGATAAGTTTGGTAAAAGTGACAGGCAAAGTTGTGGTGCTATTGCTGCAGGTATGCTTGCTTTATATTCAGAATCAGAGAAAATGGAACAAGTTGTTTTTGAGTTAGGTATAAAATCATTAAACTTATGGCCGAAAATTCTTAATGATATATTAGGCAATACTTCTTTTAAAATGCTTGGAAGTGTAATAGTAGCTCATAAAAATGACATGCCAGATCTTGAAAGAATGATGATATTTATAAAAGAGAAATCACATCTTAGTAATTTACAGATAATAGATGAGAATGCTTTAAAACTGCTTGAACCTGATCTCTCATTTCCTTACGGATTGTATCTACCAGGAGAAGCTCAAATTGATAGTACCGAATTCTTTTATAATATAATGTGTACTTTAGAACAATATAATGTAATTTGGTATGAACACGTTGTTGTCAATGAAATAGCAAATGAAGTTGTGGTTCTAGAAAATGGTAAAGAATATAAATTTGATTTTGTTTTTGATTGTCGAGGTATAGGAGCAAAAAATGATTTGCCTAATCTAAGAGGGGTTAGGGGTGAAGTGTTATTATTATATGCTCCACAAGTTAGTTTAAACAGACCAGTTAGAATGGTGCATCCAAGATATAGTATATATATAGTTCCTAGGCAAAATTCTCAATTTGTTGTTGGGGCTACTGAAATAGAAAGCTCAGATATGTCTGAGGTTTCAGTGCAATCTGTATTAGAGTTGTTATCTGCAGCTTATTCGGTACATAGGGGTTTTGCTGAAGCAAGAATTATAGATATGTCAAGAAATTGTAGAGCAGCATTTTTTGATAACTTGCCTAAAATATATGTTCAGAATAATCTTATAAGGATTAATGGTTTATATCGTCATGGGTATTTGTTGGCTCCATCTTTGATAGAAGAATTAGTATTATTCCTTAATGGTAACTTAAGTAATAATTCTTCAATTATTGAAATAATTAACTAATGCACAAGGATAATAATCAGTGTTGGAATTTAGTTTTTTACATATGTACATAGGTCAAGAGAATATAATTATTAGTTTTAAAAGCTGTAGAATTATATTGTTAGTTGTGTAGTAATTTAGTATGTCAGGTAAATGTAGAATTTCTAAATTAAAAATGTTGCTGACCAAGCTAGAATTACTTTATTTCTCTAATTTAAATAGTGTTGTTATGTGGTTATTTCATAGCTTGTGAGAAATGTTATTCAATAATGCTTATACCAATTATTTTAATGTTGTTTTCATCAAAAAAATTTTTCGGATTTTTCAAAATCAGTAAAAAGCTTAGGAGATATAATAGTGGAACATGTTGTGTCTCTATTTCATATTAAAAAATCATAATTCAATATCAGTTACAAGAGAAATTTGATGTTTATCAGTTATTTTGTGCTGTATTGCTTGTATATATTTCAATGATTTATAAGAAATGTCATTCAATAATGCTTATGTCAATTATTTTGATGCTATTTTCGTCAAAATTTTCGGGTTTCTCAAAATTGGTAAAAAGTTTAGGGGATACAATGATAGATCGTGTCATATCTGGTCTCATATTAATCAGTCCTAATTCTATTGCAAGAGGAGCTTCATTTTTTCCAATATCTACTTTTAATTCTTGATCTTCTAATATTACTTTTCCATTTGATTCACGTATGCTGTATCTTACGTTTATACTATCACCGCAACGTATTTTATTGACGGTGCCTTCATAATTCTCGATAATATTGTTAAAAATTAATATATCATTAACCTCATCTGGATATGATGAGTCAATAGATATTAACTTTACATAGTATTGTTCTTTAAAATTGCCTTCTTGATCTGTTAGTATAATGATACGTTGACCTTCTTCTTCCATACCTTCTATTGTATAATTTAGTTCTTTTATAATGCTTTCTCCTAGTTTAAATGTTACTTCTTGTGGGATATTTGTTAATGCTTGAGAAAAGGTATTTTTGTTGTCTGGATCATATAGAAACTTGTGTATTGTTGCCGAAATATTTTGTCCGCATAATACTTTTTTACCATTTCCTTCTACAATATCATGTATTGTGAAAAGATCCGGTTTTATAATTTTATGCTTGATGTGTTCTAAGTAATCAACCAATCCATTTATTTTTATATAGTGGTCAATACGAGATTCAATGATTGGTCTTAATAATTCATATCCTATGGCATGTGTTAGGGAATGTTTAGCGTTAATCTTGTATGGTTTGCTGGGATTATCTGTTGTATGTTGGTTGAATATTGTGTTTGTATATAGCATTGTTAATGCCTTTCCTGTCAACATTACAGCTATTAGACTAAGACAGATATATAATAACCTGGAAAGTATCTTCTTCATGTTTTATAAATTTCTTATAAATCCGGCTAAACTGTGTAGAATAGCTGCTTTATGTGAAAAAACAGTTAAATGTCCAGTTGATCTATTTATTAGACTACTCACATAGTTTTTAGCGTCTTCATTGTTTAGTACATTAAGAATGTTGTTCTTGGATTTATCTTGGTCTGCATCAGCAATATCATCCTTTATTTGAAAAGCATGTCCAAGATTTAATCCATAACTAGTCAAAGCATTTAATTCAATATTTGATGCATTTCCTAATATTCCTCCTAATTCACATGCTACGGCAAAAAACTGAGCTGTTTTTAACACGTGTATAGCTTGTATATCATTTATATCTTTTGCTGTAGTTTCTGTATCAAGTATTTGTCCTTGTATCATACCCTGGTAGCCTAAAGCTTTAGCTAGTGCTTTTATCATGCAACAACGTATAAAAGGTGATTCATCAATTGTTGATAATATTTCAAATGCTAAAGTTAATAATGCATCACCAGTTAATATTGCTATTGCTTCATTGAATTTTTTATGAGAGCTTGCTTGTTTTCGACGTATATTTGCATTATCTATGCTTGGTAAATCATCATGTATTAATGAGTAAACATGTATGATTTCTACAGCTGCACTTACAGGTAGAACCCTCTCTATATTGACATTAAATATTTGTGCAGAAGCATTAACAAGGAAAGGGCGTATATGCTTGCCAGGTGCAAACATGGAGTACCTCATAGATGTTAATAATATATCTTGATTGTCTTCTGGTAAAACACTTTCTAGCTTTTTTATAAGTAAGCTACTGTGATGTTTCATTAGATCTGATATATTGTGAGACAAGGTTTCCTCTAGACATTATTCCCTTTGTATCGAAGATTATAAAAGTCTAAGAATAATATGCAATGTAATTTATAGTAGTTACTAAGAAAAGATTGATAATATTTAATATATGGTGCACTTTGTTTTGTCATGTAGGAATATTTAATAAATATGTTATGTATTTAGAAATAAGTAGATTGTTGAGAATAATGTTTGACTATGCTGATGTTCAATTTTATAATCAGCTAATATATGACTCCTTCGTCTAGTGGTCTAGGACCCCACCCTTTCACGGTGGTAACGCGGGTTCGACTCCCGTGGGAGTCACTTTTATTTTTTTCTTTATAATTTTACACACTTATACGTCATACTTACTTTCCTAATGGAGGTATTTATTGTATTAAGTCATAGTAGTTATTAGATAGTTTACAGTGTAATTTTTTTGATAGATGTTTTGCATTTCTATATATTGTGTTTTATATAGTAAATATATACAATATATATGTATGGGCAATAATTCTTATAGTACGCATAAGGTTTAAATGGTAAAAAGGGTAGAGATTATGAGGACAGTAATTGTTGATTATGGAAGAGATAATAATCTTACAGCTTTTGGTAAGGCCGTGTTGTCTGATAGGTATTTACTTGAAAATGAAGATTATCAGCAATTATTTGTGAGGATTTCTGAATATTATTCAGACAATCCAGAGCATGCGCAAAGGTTATATGATTATATGAGCCAATTATGGTTTATGCCTGCTACTCCTATATTAAGTAATGGCGGTACAAATAGAGGATTGCCAGTTTCGTGTTTTTTGAATGAAACAGAAGATAGCTTAAGAGGTATTGTTAATTTGTGGAATGAAAATGTGTGGTTAGCATCGAAAGGTGGTGGTATAGGGAGTTATTGGGGAAATTTGCGTTCTATAGGTGAAAAAGTACGTGGTAGTGGTAAAACTTCCGGTATTATACCGTTTATCGTAGTACAAAATGCTTTAACCTTAGCAATTAGTCAAGGATCATTACGTCGAGGTAGTTCTGCTGTATATCTCCCTGTTTGGCATCCAGAAATTGAGGAATTTTTGGATTTAAGAAAACCAACAGGAGGTGACCCTAATAGAAAAGCATTGAATATACACCATGGGGTTGTATTATCAGATAAATTCATGAGATGTGTAGAAAATGATGAACCATGGGATTTGATAAGTCCTAAAGATCAATCAGTGCTTTTTACTGTAAAGGCGCGTGATATCTGGATAAAAATTTTAACAACAAGAGTTGAAACGGGGGAGCCATATATATTATTTATTGATCAGGTTGATAACAATAAACCTGAAATTTATAAGAAACTAAATTTAGACATAAAAATGTCTAATTTGTGTACAGAAATAACTCTTACTACTGGATATGATCATTTAAATAAGTCACGTACTGCTATATGTTGTCTTGCATCATTGAATCTTGAATATTACGAGCAATGGAAGGATAATTCATTATTTATTGAAGATGTTATGAGATTTCTTGATAATGTATTGACTGATTTTATAGAGAAAGCTCCTAGTGAAATGGAACGAGCAAAATATTCAGCAATGCGTGAACGTAGTATAGGTGTTGGAGTAATGGGATTTCACTCATTTTTGCAAAGTAAAATGATACCGTTTGAGTCTGTGACAGCTACAATATGGAATAAAAAAATATTTTCTCATATAAAAAAGCATGCTGATATTGCATCGTATAATATTGCTATAGAAAAAGGTTCTTGTCTTGATGCACAAGATGCTGGTATTATAGAAAGATTTGTAAATAAGTTATCTATTGCTCCTACTGCGTCAATTTCTATTATTGCTGGTAATACTTCCCCTGGTATTGAACCATATGCAGCAAATGTTTTTACACATAAAACTTTAACTGGTTCTTTCATTGTGCGAAATAAGTTCTTACAGAAATTGTTAAGGTTAAAAGGTAAAGATAATGAGCAAGTATGGTCTTCTATTTCAACTAATGAGGGATCTGTACAACATTTAGATTTTTTAACTGAAGAAGAAAAGTTAATATTTAAAACTGCATATGAACTTGATCAGAGGTGGATAATAGAACATACAAGTGATAGGTCAAAGTATATATGTCAGGCACAATCTGTTAATATTTTTCTGCCTGCGAATGTTCATAAAAGGTATTTGCATAAAATACATTTTCTTGCTTGGAGGAAGGGATTGAAAAGTTTGTATTATTGTAGATCAAAATCAATCCAGCGTGCGGATAAAGTATCTCATGGGGCATTAGAAAAATCAGTAGAACAGTATAAGCAGATTACAAATTTTGATTATAATGAATGTTTATCTTGTCAGTAGTGTGGCATTCCTGTTATTCTCTCTTTGTGACTGTAGTATAAAATTTGCTAATCCTGTTTCTCAAACTAATCAGGGATTTATTACATTAGTCTGTATTGTCAGTGCAAAAATTAGTGTTTCATATTTATAGTATCAATTTAAGAAATTAAATTTATTATGAGAGTTCATTTTCAGGAATACATGTATGCAAAAGTTTTGGATATGACTATTTTAAGTAGTGTAATCAATAATGTGAAGTATTAACTGTAAGTTATACATTATATACTATTGGTAGAGTATGATGATTTTAAGTAATATGTGCTAAAGATATAAAGTTGTGGGGGCAGAATATTCTTAGTGGAAGTGGTATGTTATATAAAAACATTGATGAATTTGTTGAAGTTATAGACAAGACAAAAAGGATAATGGGTTTAGATTTTGGAGAAAAAAAAATAGGGATAGCTTTAAGTGATAGAACAAATTTAGTGGCTATGCCTTACAGTGTATATATGAGAAGAAGTACTAGGAAAGATTTAGGTAGTTTATATTCTATTTTGATAGAAAATGGTGTAGGATCAATGATTATAGGCTGGCCAATTGAGTTAAATGGGTTAGAAAATGAGTTATGTCAGAAAGTAGTTCTGTTTGCAAATCGAATTATAGTAAAGTATGATATTAATGTTTATTTACATGATGAAAGATATAGTACTGCCATGGCTACAAGAGTAGCAAAGTTAGCTAATATTAAGAGGAAGGAATCTCAAGCAATTGATGATAAAATCTCAGCTGTATTAATTTTACAACAAGTGCTTGATATAATAAAAGTTTACCAAATGTAGATATAGAAATATCTAAAAGTAATATTAGTATGGTGATAGGTGTATTGGACATCAACGTTTGTTTCTCCAGTCATTATTTTAATTATATATGTATTGTTAAAGAGGGCAAAATGTAGAGGTTGCTACTAGTAATAAAGTATAACATTACTTTTCATAACCTATTTTTATGGATATAAGTTGTTTATAAGTGTGATTAGGTGTAGTGTTAGATCTTTTACCATATTTCTGAAATCAATAACTTAGAAAGTGGTAATAATATTGCTGCTAAAACATACAGGATTTCGATTATTTAATCTTTACCTATTTTTATGGATATAAGTTGTTTATGAGTATGATTAGGTATAGCGTTAGATCTTTATATCATATTTCTGAAATCGATAACTTAGAGGTGAGGTAATGTTGCTACTTTAAATACAGGGTTTTGGTCATTTGTTTCTTTTCATCAAACAACTATCAAATTATTAAATTTGCATCCGTACGAATTTGTTGTTATCTATACTTTTTACTACATACTTTGAATGTTATTGATATATGTTTATAAATTTTTTTATCCGGAGACATGTTATAAAGTAAAACATTTTTTTAATGTTATAGTCATTAATACAATTTTTTAAGTATTAATTATTATAGAAGTATAGCATTTTTTATGCTTAATGTAATCTATAAAGTTGAGTTTAGATGTTGTTCATAATGTACTACTGCAAAAAGTCACTATTGAGTATGATCATGGAATTTCTTTCTGGGCCTGTGGAAATTAAATAAATAGGAACTTTTAGAATTTCTTCTATTTTTTTTATATATGATATAGCATTTTGTGGTAAATCTTTACGTGATACACTACCAAATGTACTTGTTTGCCACCCAGGAAGTGTTTCATATATTGGCTCTAGATTTCTTTGTATATAAGATGAAGCAGGAAGATAATCGTATATTTTATCTCCGTACTTATATTTTACACATATTTTTATTTCACTGAATTGATCCAATACATCAAGTTTGGTTATAACCAGCCCTGATACTCCAGATAACATGATTGCTTGTCGTGCTAATACTGCATCAAACCATCCGCATCTTCTCTGTCTATTACTTACAGTTCCTAATTCTTTTCCTGTTTCAAACATGATTCTTCCAATATCATTATTTTGCTCAGTAAAAAATGGTCCATTGCCGACTCTTGTTGTATAAGCTTTTACTAATCCTAGTATATGAGATTTGTTGGACGGATTGATTCCACATCCAACCCATGCTTGTGATGCTATAGTATTACTTGATGTAACGAACGGATATGTCCCGTGATCAATATCTAGAAATGTCCCTTGTGCTCCTTCAAAAATTATAACCTTATTTTGTTGTGTTAAATCATATATAATTTTCCATACTGGTTGAACAAATGGTAAAATTTTTGGGGCAATATTTAACAGCTCGTTAACGATATTTTCTGCTTGTATAGGTGGAGTATTAAGATTTTTTCTTAGTAAATTGTGGTAACTTAGAAGATGATTTACTTTATTGTATAATAAGTCTTTTGTATCTAGTAGATCACATACTCTAATAACTCGCCTGCTAATTTTATCTGCATAGCATGGCCCAATTCCTTTATTTGTGGTTCCTATAGTGTCTTGTCTAAGTTGTTCAAACAACACGTCTGCTTGTTTATGTACACTTAGCACTAATGGACAAGATTCTGATATTACAAGATTTTGAGCAGTAATGTTGATACCACTACTTTTCAAATTATCGATTTCAGAAACAAGGGCATAAGGATCTAACACTACTCCATTCCCTATTACCGATAACTTATCATTTTGTAAAACAGAAGATGGAAGAAGGTTTAATTTATATACCTTATCATTTATTACTATAGTATGTCCTGCGTTATTACCTCCTTGAAACCTAACTACAGCATCTGCATTAGTAGATAGCCAGTCTACAACTTTTCCTTTTCCTTCATCACCCCATTGTAATCCTATAACTACTATATTCACCATAGCTTTTCTGTATAAATCCCAAGTCACACTAACAAAATAAAGAAATTGTGTCAAATAATTTAGTAGTCAAAGTATTTTGCCTATATCGATTTTTGATGTTGATCTTAAAAAATCTGAATTTGTTAAATTTCAATGTTTGGGAGTCATATATTAATGACTTAAGTGAGAATACGTATACCTTTGGACCCATAAGGAGAGGAAGGTGATAATAATGCTTAATGAATGTTTTTCTAGGAGAGAAGTACATTGCTTTCTACATATTAAAAATATATATAGAAAGTGTACGTATTCTATATGAATTAATGATCGAAATGGCAATCATTTATAAAATCAATTATTTTTTACCTTTACTACTACCTATTTTATTAAAAATCTGAACCCTCTTCAGTTCATTATTTGACAGATTTAGTTTTATCTGTGAAGTTATCAGTAAGTGTTATTACAACTCTGCGGTTTTTAGTGTGAGCGTATTCAGCTTCTTCTGGATTGTTAGAGTACACTAAAACTGCTGGTTCAGATTTTCCTCTAGATTTTACGGTAATTCTATCTTCTAAAGATGGATCATGCTCTAGAATAAAATCTTTAACAGCATTTGCCCTTTGGATGCCTAACTCCAAATTATATTCATCTGTTCCTCTGGTATCAGTATGTCCGACAATAATAATACTAGTATTAGGGTATTCCTGTGCTTTTTGTATAACTTTTTCAAGTGTTACTTTATCAGAATCTTCTATTGTTGCCTTTCCAAAACTGAAGTATAGCTTTTCAATAACTTTTGCATTAGAGAACACATGATCAACATTTACCAAGGGAGTATGATCAGTAGTTTTACAGCTACTGAGAATTAAGCATAGTAGTATGAATTTGATAAATACCAACTTATGTTTCATAGTGCCTCAATTGTTTTTAACAAGATTATCATGATAATTACTTAAAATTATCTTAAGTCAAGAGAAAAATCAAAGTGTAGCCATATTACTGGATTTATTAATGTCAATCAAGACAAGTATTGCAAACATATGAGTATTTATGTGCAATTATATGTATAAAAAGGCCTAATTTTTATTTACTTATTGTTGTTTTTAGTAATCATCTTATGTGAAAAACAATAATTGGTTATTTGGATATATAAAAATCTATTACTACTTGATAATGATAAATCTATAGTTTTATCAACGAACAAAAATTATTACTTCAAGTTATGTGAGTAAATATATGTAATATTAATATAATATGTTAATGTTTAAATAGTTTTTTATAACTATTGATATAGTGCAGTTAGTAATGTATATCATAATGCTTGTAAAAATGTTGTTTAATGGAGAAATCCATTTAGGATCTTACATTTAGTAGAATTATTTAAATTTTTTGAAGAGAGAAATATTGATATTTTATGTTATATTGCGCTAATATGTTGGTTATCATTGTCAACTATTTATTGGAATTATGTGATTTTTAGGTATCAGTATTTTTGTTATTAATATTTTGCCTAGTGTAGCATATATATAGTATGCATTGTATGCTTTAGTATATTTTGGAAAAGTTATGGAATTTAATGAATTTTTTGATTAACTGACTAAATGAATTTAACCTACGGAATATTATACATATGAAACATTATAAATTTTTAGAGCAAGTTTTTGATAAAATTGGAAGTATTAATTCTATTATTAGTGTTTTAGAAACTAGTAAAGGTAATTTTAGTGATAGAATAGAGCATGTTTGTACCCTTAAAGAAATTAGGCACGAAATTGTCAGTAATGAGATAATTGGTGATATGATACAACACTCTGTGGCCAACAAAGCGAAATTAAATGATTGGGAAATTGCTAATTTAAATCATATTGAATTCATACATAAGAATAGCACTGCTATTCCTATAGAATTGGTATTAGATCTTTACAAAGCGCGAGTAAAGTGTAAAAATTCTTGGTTATTGTTTCGTAATGGTGATGCTTCTGTACAGGATGTAATTACATTATTGTCTGATGTTGTAAGATTAGTAGGTGATGTTGCTTCTATTAAAGCTGAAAGTTTAAAGGTTTCTAAGTATGATGTTATTTTAGGATTGCAGGATAGTAAGTTAAATACAAAGAAGGTAGATGCTATATTTACTGAAATAGGAGCTTTTTTTCGGTATTTTATCAATGAAATAGGTGATAAACAAAAACACAATAAGATTTGTTATCCAAAAAATATTAATAAAGATAAGCAGATACTTCTAGGATATGATACTTTATCGTGTTTTGGTATGATTGGTAATAATATAAATATTATTGACCAAGATTATGTAAGTAATAGATATTCATTTGGAAAAGAGCTGTCTTTTTTAGTTGATTATGATGAAAGTAATTATAGAGTTGGATTGAAGACTTTGCTCAGAAAAATAGGTTATGCTTTATATGCTTTAAATTTACCTGAGATGTGGTATAAACAACCTGTAGGATGGAATATAAACAACATTTTACCTGAAGTTTTAGGGTTATTGACATCGACTCACTTGATGATGAGTACGGAGTTTATACAATTTATATCTCCTATTTTGAAGAAGCAGTTTTCTTTTAGAGGCAAGGTTGGGCATTATGAAAATATTCAGTTATATTTTAATGAAGTACGACCTGATTTATTTATGCATAAGTCTGATGAGGTAACTTTGTTAGCTCATATCATGTTGCGGTATACTTTAGAAAAGGAAATGATAAGTGATTCTCTGCAAGTACAAGATTTGCCAGATGCTTGGGTTCAAGGAATGAAACACTATTTTAACATTGCTCCAAAGAATGATTTAGAAGGATTTTTACAGGATGATTATTGGGTGAGTGGGATTTTTGGATATTTTCCTTGTTATATGATTTCTGCTATTATTGCCTCTCAGATTTTTTCTGTTATGGAAAATAATTACTCTCAAATTTTATCACAGATAGCAAAGGGAGATCTCTCATTATTTACCTCATGGATGAATAAGAATATATGTGATTATGGTACAAAGTACAGTAGCATGGATTTATTAAAGAAGATTACAGGGCAGAAATTGAATGTTGCTTTTTATAAAAATTACCTTACGGATAAATATTTGAATGTGTAAGTCGTTGTATGTGTTTAACTAAAGTTGTGTGGTTGTGAATTTAATAAGAGTGGAATATGGACAGCGAATATAGTAATATGGTAAATATGGCTAATGCCATTAGAGTGTTGTCAGTAGATGCTATACAGAAAGCTGCCTCTGGGCATCCAGGTATGCCTCTTGGCATGGCAGACGTTGCTACAGTGTTGTTTGTAAAGTTTCTGAAATTTAATCCTAGAGATCCTGATTGGTTTGATAGAGATAGATTTGTGTTGTCGAATGGGCATGGATCTATGCTGTTATATTCTATATTATATTTTTTAGGGTATTTGGATATAGAAGAAATAAAAAAATTTAGACAAATTCATTCTTTAACTCCTGGGCATCCAGAATATGGTTGTACTCCTGGTGTAGATGCTACTACTGGCCCATTAGGTCAAGGTTTAGCGTGTGCAGTAGGTATGGCAATAGCGGAAAAGGTATTATCTGAAAGGTTTGGTAATGAAATTATCAATCACGCTACTTACGTTATGGTTGGTGATGGCTGTCTTATGGAAGGCATTAGTCATGAAGCAGCATCTTTGGCAGGGCATTTGCAATTGAGTAAATTGATAATATTATTTGATGACAATAGTATTTCAATAGATGGTCCAACTTCTTTGTCTGTTTCAGATGATGTTAAAGCTAGGTTCTTATCTTATGGATGGGATGTTTTCGAAATAGATGGACATGATTTTAGTCAAATTGAGTCTTCGATTAGAGATGCTCGAAAGTCTGACAAACCTTCTTTGATTTGTTGTAAGACAATTATTGGAAAAAATTTGTCTTTAAAAGAAAATACTTGTGCTGCACATAGTTGGCCATTTTCAGAAGAAGAAGTAATCTTAATGAAAGAAAAATTAGGTTGGTATTACAAACCATTTAATATACCAGAAGAAATTTTGCAGTTATGGAGGGATGTTGCTAGTAGATCAGAGGCTGAATACAACATGTGGCTTGAGAGGTCTACAAAATACAGTAAAACTTCTAGTGATTTTATAGATATAATAAAGGATGGTGTTTCTGATTCAGTTTTATTAAGTTTAAAAAAATTCAAAGAGGAACTGTATACTTTAAATTTAAATGAAGCAACTCGTAAGACTTCTGGTAGAGTATTGGAAATTATAGTGAAGAATACAAGTAAATTAATAGGTGGTTCTGCTGATCTTACTAATTCTAATAATACTAAGCCGCAGTTTGTATCAGTTATGAACAGAAATAATTTTAAGGGGTCTTATCTACATTATGGTATTAGGGAACATGCTATGGCGGGATGTATGAATGGTATGGCCTTGCATGGTGGGATAATTCCTTATGGTGGAACATTTTTGGTTTTTTCTGATTATTGTAGACCAGCTATTAGATTGTCTGCATTGATGAAAAAGCAGGTTATTTATATTATGACACATGACTCTATTGGAGTAGGAGAAGATGGTCCAACTCATCAACCTGTAGAACATTTATCATCTTTGCGATCAATCCCTAATTTATATGTTTTTAGACCAGCTGATGCTATTGAGGTATTAGAATGTTGGGAGATTGCATTAAAATTAACTAATTCTCCATCTGTGTTTATATTATCTAGACAAGATGTTAACTGTATTCGTAGTGTATGTATTGAAGAGAATTTATCTAGTAAGGGTGCATATATTATACGTGAATATGAGAAAGATTTGGATGTTACCATTTTTGCAACTGGATCTGAGGTAGAAGTTGCATTAAAAGCATCTGATATTTTGAAGAGTAAAGGGTTAGGTACGAGAGTAGTATCTGTTCCTTGTTGGGAGTTATTTGGGCAACAAGATAAAAAATATATCTTCAATTTATTGAACAATAAGAGTATTAAAACTGCTTTAGAAGCTGCAAGTTCTTTTGGATGGCATAAATACATAGGGGAAAATGGTATTTTTGTGGGTTTAGAGAATTTTGGGATATCTGCTCCATGTAAAGATTTATATAAGCATTTTGGAATCACTGCAGAAAACTTAGTAAGTAAGATACTTGATAAATTGAAAATTAATACGGATTAGATATAACTGTTATAATTCATTTTTTTGAGTATTTGTAAATTTGGAATTCTTAGATATTACAAAAATTTCATAAATTGAAGTTATTTAAGGTTTTCTTGTAATTGGTTATTACTTAGTATGTGTTTTCTAATGCTGAGTTATAATGTCGAGTTTTGCAAAGTTCTATTAATTTATGCGTTGATATTTAGCCTCATCAATTTTGTACTTGAAAATCTTTAAAATTGTGAATTCTAGTTATATTTTATCCTGTCATAGGATGTTTGATTGTTTCGATATATAAATTTTAATAATAAAAGTATGTTTTTTATAAGAGAAAAGATATAAATATTACCTATATATTTTCAATCTCTAAGTGGTAATCAGTATACTAGTGGAGATAGTGTCTTATGTACATTTCATAATATGGTCTAATTTATTATCAAATAAGTAAATAATATGATATTTAGTGATTTAAGTTTTAGTTGTTATGATTTTAATGTTTGTGTATTGATAATATTTGTATATATTCATTTTATCATTATTATCATTGGATGAAATGTTAGTACTTACAGTTTGTGTGTTATTATTTTGTATGGGAATGATGTTAGTATATCTATCTATTGGTAAAACTATATATGATAAAATACTTGCTGCAAATTTGTTTGGTACGTATTCCATGATTTTGATTGTTGTTATTGGAATCATAAATGATACGTTTTCATTATTTATAGATGTATCTTTGGTATATGTGTGTATTAATTTTATTTCTACTATTGGATTTATGAGATTTTTTCTTCATGGTTCTTTTGGAGATCTAAAAAAATGATGGAATATTTAAGCATGATAATTCTAGGGTTTGGAATATTTTTAATTATTACTTCTATGGTAGGAGTAATAAGGTCTTCTGATTTTTATACAAAGTTATATCCTGCAGGTATCACAGATTCTTTAGGAGCATCCTTAATTTTAATTGGGCTTACCATGCAATCTGAGTTTTCGATTTTTACAGTTAAGATTTTATTATTAATCTGCTTATTATGGATTACTAGTACTACAGCATCTTATGCATTAGCACGTTCTGCTTATTACAGAGACAAAAAAGGTAAAGGTGATGTTGAGTAATATTAATTTTATTATGAATGTTGTGTTGTCTCTATTTCTGGTGTTTATGTCATTTTCTTTAATGTTATCTAAAAATCTTACTGTTAATGTAGTAATGATGTGTATATTTAGCTTCTTAATGGCGTTATTGTATTTAGTGATGGATGCTCCAGATGTTGCAATCACAGAAGCTGCTGTAGGAGCATGTATGACTACTGTACTAATGTTAATTACTTTATCGTTAATTGAAACAGGTAAAGAGAAAATATATGATAGTATAAAAATATTTCCTATGATTACTGCTTTAGGAGTGTTTGTAAGTTTGATGTATGTGATACCTGATTTACCTATCTTTGGGGATGCTGACTCTTTTGCAAATAATCATGTTGCATCTTATTATGTAAAAAATACTTATTCCTATATGGGAATTCCTAATATAGTGACTGCAATTTTAGCAAGTTTTCGTGGATATGATACTTTTGGTGAAACAGTTGTAATATTTACTGCTTCTTTAGGAATTTCTTTATTACTTGCTAAGGATAATAATCATGTTTAAGGATCCAGTTTTGCGGACAATATCTATCTTGATGATACCTGTTATAATCTTGTATGGATTATATATTCAATTTCATGGTGATTATAGTCCAGGTGGTGGTTTTCAGGCGGGGGTTATTGTTGCATCTGCAATTATCTTGCATGGTATATTATTTGGATTGAAGGTTACCTCAAAAGTAATATCACCATATATTGTGAGGTTAATTGGTGGTATTGGTATCTTAATATATGGAGGTACTGGTGTTGTATCTATGTTACTTGGTGGTGAATTTCTATCTTATTCTACGTTAATGAGTGATCCAGTATTGGGACAAAAATTAGGGATATTTGCTGTGGAATTAGGTGTAGGCATGACTGTATGTAGTTCTATGTTGACTATTTTTTTTAACTTTGTATCTTCTTATAAAGGATGAATACATATTATTTTTAATAATTTTATTTTAAGTATTTTTGCTCCGGTGTATGATTTTTAGTTATTTTAATTACATTGTGTCTATAATATTAATGGTTATAGGATTATATATTACTGCTACTAGTAAAAATCTTATAAAAAAGTTAATAGGATTAAATATATTTCAAACTTCTGTATTGTTGTTCTATATTTCTATGGGTTATGTTAGTGATGGTACTGTACCAATCTTAAGTGATAATGCAGTATTATATACTAATCCTTTGCCTAGTGTTTTAATGTTAACAGCCATTGTTGTTGGTGTTGCAATTTTTGCTGTTGGCTTATCAATAGTTGTAAAAATAAAAATGGCATTTTCTTCAATAAATGACGAAAAAATACGTAGGTAAACAAATAGTTATTATTTTACTTATTTATGTTTTTTAGGTGTGGGTAATAATAAGGTGTTTTTATCTTTTAAATCTTATCTATGCTGTTATAATTAAAGGCTATAATTAAGTGAGTTTTAGGTGTAAGTCTAGTGTCAGATTATAATAAAAGGATATTAATTGATGCAGTATATCAAGATGGAATTAGAGTAGCAGTATTACGTAATGGGCAAGTTGTAGAATTTGATCAAGAATCAAAGAGTAAAAAGTGTTTAAAAGGTAATGTGTATTGTGCTGTAGTAAAGCGTATAGAGCCATCTTTGCAGGCAGTATTTATTGAATATGGAGCAAATAAGCACGGATTTTTACCTTTTTCTGAAATATCATTGGATTATTATAATATATCTGAAGAAGAGAAAGAAAAATTATATCAAGTATTATATGAAGATTCTGATATAAAAAATGATGATGATGTAAGATCTGTAGATGATTCTGTTACATGTGATAGTAAAGATCAAGAAGATGTTAACCATTATAATGAGAAGTTGACATTATTAAAAAAAGATAATTTGAAAAATGGTAAATCTAAACTGCCTTTTTACAAATTATATAAGGTGCAAGATGTAATAAAACTTGATCAGAAGTTAATGGCACAAATTGTAAAAGAGGAGCGTGGAAACAAGGGAGCAACATTTTCAACTTTTATTACTCTGGTTGGTAGGTATTGTATATTTATGCCAAATTCTGGTAATAAGAACAGTGGTATATCCCGTCGTATTGAGGATGCTGATGATAGAAAGGTTTTGAAGAATTTTCTGAGTGCTATAAAACTACCAAAAGAATCTGGTATGATTATTAGAACTGCTGGGTCTAATAAGAGTCAAAAAGATATAGAACAGGATTTATCTTATTTACAGTCAACTTGGCGAAGTATACAGAATAGTTATGTGAGTATTACTATGCCATCATTGTTATATGTTGAGGGTGATATAATAAAAAGAACACTGCGAGATTATTGTGATGAAAACACACAAGATATTATTGTATCTGGTAGCTATGCGTATGAGTTAGCGAAAGAATGTGTTAAATTTATGTTTAGGAATAGGGTGCGTCTTAGAATTTATAAAGGTAGTGTTCCTATTTTTTCTTATTACAAAGTTGAGTCACAAATTTCTGAGCTATATGGAAATATAGTTAATTTACCTTCTGGAGGATACATGGTTATTACTCCAACAGAAGCATTAGTGTCAATAGATGTTAATTCTGGCAAGATGACAGGTGAGGACAGTATTGAAGAAACAGCTTATAAGACAAATATGGAAGCTGTCAAAGAAATTGCTAGACAAGTTAATTTAAGAGGATTATCTGGACTAATAGTAATAGATTTCATTGATATGTTAAAATATCGCTATTGTAGGTCAGTAGAATCTGAAATTAAAGAAGCTTTTAAATATGATAAAGCAAAAGTGCAGTTTGGCTATATAAGTACATTTGGATTGATGGAAATATCGAGACAAAGAGTCAAGCAAAGTATATTAGAAGCAAATACAGTACAATGTTTGCATTGCAAGGGGGTGGGTAGAGTTAGATCTCTAGAATCTTCTTCTGGAGATATATTACGTGATATTAGATATTGTGCTAATAAGAATCGTAATAAATTAATAAATATCTCAGTTGCTGGACAAATGATAGAATATTTTTTTAACAATAAGCGTCAACATATTGCTGAGATTGAGGAAGAATTCAGTGTGTCAGTTAAGTTGACTGTTAATCAAAATACAAGTAGCACATCGGATTTTCATATTAGTGTTGAAAATTATGATATGTTAAATCAAAGTAAAGATGTTATAAATGTATTTACTGTTGACTATAAAACTCCTGAAGATAATAAATTAAAAGAAGAAATACAAAAGACTCCTACTGGAAATACTTGGATAAAGAAATGGTTAATCCGCATATTTTCACAATTTAATTCATAAATTTATGAACTTGTGTTAAATAGGGTTGTAATCTTGTGATTTGGTTATTATATCTGTGATTATAGTTTTGATTTTTATGTAAGGGGGCTGTTTATGGCTGTTATAGGTATAGATTTAGGTACGACAAATTCTTGTGTTGCAGTTATGGAAGGAGGTGATGCAAAGGCTATTGAAAATAGTGAGGGAGCTAGAACTACGCCTTCAATAGTTGCATTTACTGATTCAGAAAGGTTGGTTGGTGATCCAGCAAAACGTCAAGCTACTACAAATGCTAAGAATACTATATATGCTAGTAAAAGGCTTATAGGACGTAGATATCAAGATGTAAAAGACATAAAGTCATCTTATGATGTAGTATCTGCTAAAAATGGGGATGCTTGGATAAAAGTACTTGGTAAAGAGTATTCTCCTAGTCAGATTGGTGCATTTGTTTTGGAAAAAATGAAAGAAACAGCAGAAAGATATCTTGGACATAAGGTTGAAAAAGCTGTGATTACAGTACCTGCATATTTTAATGACGCACAACGTCAAGCAACAAAAGATGCTGGAAAGATAGCAGGGCTAGATGTTATTAGAATAATCAATGAACCTACAGCTGCTGCTTTAGCATATGGGTTAAATAAAAGTGATAAGCAAAAAGTAATAGCAGTATATGATTTAGGTGGTGGTACTTTTGATGTATCAATATTAGAAATTGCTGATGGTGTTTTTGAAGTAAAGGCAACAAATGGGGATACAATGCTTGGTGGTGAAGATTTTGACCATGCAATTATGAACTATTTGATGGATGATTTTAGAAAGACTACAGGTATAGATTTACATGGTGATTCTATGGCAGTGCAAAGAATCAAAGAAGCATCAGAAAAGGCAAAGATAGAATTATCTAATCGCATGGAAACTGATATAAACCTGCCATTTATTTCTAGTGATAGTACTGGACCTAAGCATTTAAGTTTAAAATTAACTAGAGCTAAATTTGAAAATTTAGTTGATGATCTAATTCAAAGAACTATCGAACCATGTAAAAAAGCTCTTAAGGATGCTGGAATATCTGCAGATAAAATAGATGAAGTTGTATTAGTTGGTGGTATGACTAGAATGCCTAAGGTAGTACAAAAAGTAAAAGAATTTTTTGGTAAAGAGCCTCATAAAGGTGTTAATCCAGATGAAGTTGTAGCAATAGGTGCTGCTATACAGGGAAGTATTCTTGCTGGTGATGTTAGAGATGTATTATTGTTAGATGTAACTCCATTGTCTTTAGGTATAGAAACTTTAGGTGGTGTATTTACTCCATTAATTGAAAGAAATACTACAATTCCTACAAAGAAATCTCAAGTATTTTCAACAGCAGAAGATGGTCAAACTGCAGTAACCATTAAAGTATACCAAGGTGAGAGAAAAATGGCAGTTGATAATAAACTATTAGGTCAATTTAGCTTGGAAGGTATACCTTCAGCTCCTCGTGGTATGCCTCAAATTGAAGTTACATTTGACATAGACGCTAATGGTATAGTACATGTTTCAGCAAAAGATAAAGCTTCTGGTAAAGAGCAAGCTATTAAAATTCAATCTTCAGGTGGGTTAAGTGATGATGAAATTCAAAGAATGATAAAAGAAGCTGAACAAAAAGCTGGGGAAGATGAAAAGCGTAAAAAATTTATTGAGCTAAAAAATAATGGTGAAAATTTAATACACTCTACAGAGAAGTCCTTGAATGAGCATGGAGATAAGATACCAAATTCTGATAAGCTTGAAATTGAAAATGCTATTAGAGATGTGAAAGATAGTCTCAGTAGTAGTGATATGGAAAATGTAGATATTTTGCAGCAAAAGATTGATCATTTGGTGAAAGTATCAATGAAATTAGGTGAAGCTTTATATGGTAATACTGCTAATAATCCTTCAGCTGCTGAAAGTACTACAGCAAGTAACGAAGAAGATTCTAAAGTTGTTGATTCTGATTATCAGGAGATTGATAAAAAAGACAAAAAATAGAATTTATTGTTCTTATTGTAGTTGTATAAGAATATAAAGTTGATAGGTATATTATATTGTGTTAGGATTCCAATGGGAGTTTCTGTGTTGTACGTTGAAGTTAAGTTAATTCCTCGAGCTCAATTGATTCTTTTAGGGAACTGTCACTGTTAGTCAATGGAGATTAATAAATGGTGCCCACCTTAGCTTTAAATCTCAGGATATTCAGAGCATAGACGGCAATGACGGTTTCTCCCAATTGGGATGTGTATTTATACTTCTTATGAAGTCTTGTTATGTCTAGAAATGAATATAACTTAAATGATAGCGATATTATCAATTTTTCTGCTGTTGATTTATTCAATATAGTATTAGATGTTGAGAAATACCCTGATTTTCTTCCATGGTGTAAAGCAGTTTACATAAAAGAACGTAGAGAAAATATAATAGTAGCTGATTTATTAGCTAATTTTAAAGGGTTGAGTGGTCAATATACTTCAAATGTTGTATTTAAGGAGCCTACTATGGTTCAAGAAGGGTGGATAAAGGTTGAAGCGGTAGAGGGATTATTTAGATTTCTACATAATCAATGGACGTTTATTCCAAGAGGTGCAAATCAAACATTAGTACAGTTTTATATAAGTTGTGCTTTTAAAGTACCTATGTTACAGTCTGTATTTAATTTGGTTTGTGATAGTGCATATAAGAGAATAATGACTGCTTTTAAAAATAGGGCAAATAATTTATTGTTACCTGAATAGTATATTATTATATTTTTCAAGTAGAAAAAGAAGTCGTTATACTTGTATTAACAAACAGATAAATAGTCAGATTATGTTCTGTCTTTGTATTAATTATTTTAAATCTGAAGAATAAGTAAGAGTATGTTTTGTGTGTTTAATTTAGATATTATGATCAATCATATATTTTGCTGTTTATAGGAAACGAGTTATTCTATATTAATAGAATTAGTAGCTAAAATTACCTCATCATAAGACATCGAATTTAATAGCTTTTGCGTTATTAACCTGATAACATGTAATTTTTCTGCCTGCTTATATTTAAAAAAATATCACAATTATCAATATTGAGCGATTTTGATTGTTGATTCAATATAATTAGTTGAAGTTTTAATAGTTACAAAAAGTTATGTATGCATGTGCGTGTTTTGATATTTCCAATTATTTATGAATTGCAGGATAATACAATCCAATAGCATTTTTTATTACTTTTTTTGTGGAGGGAAATACAGTTATTTTAGTAAGAACTATATTTATATTTCTAATATTTTATAGCTATTTTTAGTGCGACTTAATGTTAGTTAATATATAGTTGGAAAAATAATAATACTATATAATTTGAGTTATTATGACTAAACACTCTATTAACCGCTGCTCTATTATATCACTTATGCCTGAATTCATCTTTTTAGCATTCATCATGTTAGTGATACCTTTGTATGATATAGAAATTGAATATGATGTTGGTAATATCTTAATATTTGGTACATTTTCTATAATTATGGTTCTAGTTTTTTTGTATATTTGGAATATAGAAAGGCGTGAGACAATTTTATATCTTCTATATTACTTAAGTAGCATAGCCACTATTTCTTCAACGAGTTTATTATCTGTGGCAATGTTATTTGAAGTTATGACATTAAGTGTACTAGTAATGGTTGCTTCTGGTTCTAATGGAACCAACAGAAGAGTATTTATGCATTATTCATGTATTCATTTTTTAGCTGGTGTAATGTTGCTTATTGGAGCGTCTGGCCAATTCTTGGGACCACTTGGTAGTCAAGATAATTATAAAGTATTTTTTCTAATAGGTTTATTAATCAATTGTGCTTGCTTTCCTTTATCTTCTTGGGTGGCAGATACTTATTCTACAGCATTGAATAATGATACGATAATTTTATCTGTATTTACTACTAAAGTTTCAGTATATCTTTTGATGTTATTTTTTCATGGAGAAAAAATATTATTGTTTTTGGGTATAGCGACATCTATTTATGGGATAATTTTTTCAATATTAGAAAATAATATTAAGCGTTTACTTTGCTATAATTTAGTTGGACAGATGGGATTAATTATTACCGTGATAGGATTTTCTGATGGTTATAATGATGATGGTGTTAGTGATATAATTATTCTACAGATAATTCTGTCTATAGTTTATCAGAGTTTGTTATTTATGGTTGCTACTTCTGTGATAAAGAGTACTCAAAGATTTAATCTTAGTGAAATTGGTGGATTATTCAAAAAAATGCCAATTGAAGCAATGTGTTCTATAGTTGCTATATCTAATATGGGAGCTTTACCTGGTACTGCTGGTTTTGTTGTGAAGTTTAAGATTATGCACATGATAGATAATATTAATTCTACAGAGGTGTTAATAGGTAAATTATTCTTGCTATGTAGTATGTTGTTATTTATGAGCGTTGGAATAAAATTTTTTTCGTATATATTTATATATAAATCTACAGAAAGTCCTGTTGTTAAAAAGGTTCATGCAGCATCTAAATTATCGATGTCAATATTAGCATTAATTTGTATATTGTTTGGGATAGTATTCAGTTTCTTATTAGCGTGGGAAGATATTGGAAAGTGGGATAGTATTGTATTACAATTTGAGTTAATATTTGGAAGTATAGTGTTCTTTATTTGTTTTCCATCTCTTTTTAAAGGAAGAGTTAATTTTATTATGGACATTGATTGGGTCTATAGAGTATTGTTTATGCGTGTAGTATTGCTTGTTAACAAGTTTTTGTTATACATTTATAATATTCTTATTGCTATGTTAACCTATGTGTTAGGTAAGGGGGTATTATTATGTTCTAAGAGCAGTCGGGAAATTTTGAGTGTACCAAGTGTTAATCCTTTAGGATTTACAATAATGCTAGGTATGTTGTTTATTATTGTTATGGTTGTCGTATATTTATGTTTGAATCTTTAACTAGTAGTTTAAGTAATGTAATCCAAAGGATACAGAGTAAGCATGTTATTTCTTCTGAGGACTTTGATGCTACAATGGAAGAAGTGAAAGTCGCTTTGCTTGAAGCAGATGTTTCTTTAGTTGTAGTTAAGGATTTTATCAGTAATGTTAAGAAAAAAATAGTTGGAGAAACTACAGTAAAAGGTGTATTACCGACACAAATGATAATAAAGAAAATCCAGGATTGTTTAATTGAGATATTAGGATCTGAAAAGTGTGAATTGAATATCTCTAATAAACCTTTTTCTGTTATTATGATGGTAGGGCTTCAGGGTGTTGGTAAAACTACAACTACAGCTAAGTTAGCGTTAAAGTTGAAAAACAAAGGGAAAGAAGTACTAATGGTATCGTTGGATGTCTATCGTCCTGCAGCTCAAAAACAATTGGAAATATTGGGAGAACAGATAGATGTTCAAACTTTACCTATTATTGAAAATCAAACTCCTATTGAGATAGTAAAGAGATCAGTGAATATTGTTCAACAAAATGATTTTAATGTTTTAATTTTAGATACAGCGGGAAGATTGCATATTGATCAGGTAATGATGGAAGAATTACAAGCCATTAGAGATCTTACATCTCCTAGTGAAGTGATTTTGGTTGTTGATTCTATGATAGGTCAAGATGCTGTAAATGTAGCTAAGTCATTTGATGGTAGTATAGGGATTACAGGTATAATTTTAACTCGTGTTGATGGTGATTCTAGGGGTGGTGCTGCACTTTCTATGAAGATGTCAGTTGGTAGTCCTATTAAATTTATTGCTACTGGTGAGAAGTTGAGTGATTTAGATGATTTTTATCCAGATAGGATTGCTAAACGAATATTAAATATGGGTGATGTTGTATCTTTAGTAGAAAAGGCTACAGAAGCTGTAGGTAAGCATGCTATAGATGAAATGCAAAAAAAAGCTCAGAAAGGTGAGTTTGATCTAAATGATTTAGTACAGCATTTACAGGCTTTAAATAAATTAGGTGGTATTGCTAATATTTTGAAATTTATTCCTAATTTTGGTGCTGATATTAAACGTCAAGTTTCTGTGATTGCAAATGATAGTAGATCGAAGCAATATATAGCAGCTATTAATTCTATGACAAAACAAGAAAGGAAAAATCCTAAGATATTGAATGGTGCACGTAAAGCTAGAATTGCAAAAGGTTCTGGGGTAAATATTAATATTATTAATATGTTAATAAAGCAATTTAATCAAATGAGTAACTTGATGAATAAATTTAGTAAGCTTAAAAATACAAATTTTATGAATCTATTTAATGAGAAATAATTTTCAGTTTTTTGGTATATATTTCATTATAAAATATTTTGATAAAATTTTATATTCTACGTAGCTTTTGTGTTTTATGAATTCTGCGTTTTTTATAACAAGTTAAAACATGGCAAAGTTGTACATAGTGGAGTAGTGAAAAAATTTTTCTTGTTAAATGTTTTGAAATCATTTCTGAGTAGGTGGTTATATGATTATCAAAACTTTACCTTGGGTTTTTTATCAGTAATCTCGATGAAAAGTATATAATTAGGTTATAAATTAGTTTCAAAAATTTATTAATTACTTTGTTGAATAGCTATAGATATTTATGTGAGTTTATTGTAACAATTGAAGTGTGCTTTTAAATTATTAAAAAATTTTATTGCATAGTATGTGTTTTTGATGTGTAATGTAATTGTAATTAGTATTGTATTACCTGTGGTTTTACACGATAGTTTTAAGGGTATTTAATATACATTGTGTTACTTTTTCGTGTCTTCTTGTAAATATAAGGATGTGCTGTCTGTTTAATTACTTAGTATTAGCAAAGGAATATGGATCATACAGAGAAAAAATGTTCTATGACTGCTATAGTTGGAACAACTAATGCAGGAAAATCGACATTAATTAACATGCTGGTGGGACAAAAAGTTGCAGCAGTAACTCCAAAAGTGCAGACTACTAGAGTTAGAATGCATGCTGTATTGAATAATGAAAATGTTCAATTAATATTTATAGATACGCCAGGTATTTTTTCTCCAAAGACAAAATTAGAAAAATTTATAGTAAAACATGCTTGGATGTCTCTTAAAGGTATTGAAAATATAATACTGTTACTTGATGTAAAAAATTATTGGAATAAGCATATTGAAAAGATTATTAGTAGAATCAAGCAATCTAATATTAATGCTATTTTAGTAATAAATAAAATTGATATGGTATCTGTGTCATCAATTGATAGAGCAATAGAGCGTATGTATTTATTACATAATTTTAGTAAAACTTTTACCATATCGGCCCTACATGGTATAGGGTTAAGTCGTTTAACTGATTACCTATGTGAAATTTCACCTAGTGGTCCTTGGTTATATCCTGAGAATCAGATTAGTGATGCACCGTTAAAGTTTTTTATGGCTGAAATTACACGGGAAAAGTTATTTTTATCTCTACATCATGAATTACCTTATTCTTTGTCTGTAGTGACTGAAGCATTAGAAGAAAGGGGAGATGGAAGCTTAATCGTTAAGCAGGTAATATATGTAACTAAAGATAGTCATAGAACTATAATTTTGGGTAAAAAAGGAGAAATGATAAAGAAGATTAGTATAGAATCTAAATCTGATCTTCAGGAAATACTTGATTTGAAGGTACATCTTTTTTTATTTGTGAAAGTTAGAGAATTTTGGCAAAATCATTTAGATGAATGTGTAGGATATGTTGAATAGTTTATTAGTTTTTGATATAGAAACAGTTCCAGATGTAGATGTTTGTCGTAATCTTCTTAGTAATTTTGATGATACGGTTGAGCTAAATGAAAAAAGAGAAGCATTAGTAAATTACCATTTGGAGATTACTGATGGTAAGAATCCATTTTTAAGACAACCTTTTCACAAGGTAGTTGCTATTAGTTTTCTAAAAGCAGATATTAAAAGAATAGGGGAATATGAATCCTTTCATTTACAAGAGATACGTTCTGGTGGAAGAGTAGATTCTATGGAAAAAGATTTGCTAAAGGGGTTTTTTCAATATGTTTCATCTTTGAGGCCAAGATTTGTATCTTTTAATGGACGTACTTTTGATTTTTCAGTATTAAAGTATAGAGCTATGGTACATGGTATACAGGCAGGGTGTTTGTATAAAATTGGGGATAAGTGGAATAATTATTTTCAACGCTATAGCATTGATTGGCATTGTGATCTGTTAGATTACCTGTCTGATTTTGGTACTTCTGCTAGAATAAAGATGAATGAGGTATGTTCAATATTGAATTTTCCTGGTAAATTTGGTATTGATGGGTCGAAGGTTGCTGAATTGTATGATAATGGTAAAATATCTGAAATTCGTGATTACTGTGAAACAGATGTAATAAATACTTATTTAGTATACTTAAGAATGATGCATTATCAAGGTAGAATTACAACACTAAACTATAATGATAGCATAAGTGATTTATTAGCATATTTGGATGCTAATGAGAAGGAACATTTCAAACAATTTAGAATCGAGTGGGATAAATCTTGTAGTGGTAATTTTTATCTTGAAGCATAGATCCATATATTTAGTTAATTAATTCATATATTTACTAGTATATCATTATTAGATTAGTGAATTTTTTGGAATCCATTATGCGAAGTGTAAAATATGTATTGTTTTGGTTAGGTTTTATAGTCTTAATAACGCTGTTTGATGTTACAAAAGATGATGTTGCTAATAGAAAATACTTTAAATTTTTTCCTAATAGCATTACTCAAAACACAAGCGTTAATTACGGTGATGGAGTAGGGGTTGAATTTCGCAGAGCCAAAGATGGTCATTTTTATATAGAAGCTATGGTGCATGGTATTCCAGTTAATTTTTTAGTTGATACTGGGGCTACTGATATAGTCTTGTCGGTGAAGGATGCAAAGAGATTAAAACATCATCTAAAATACTTAAATAGAAAGAAGACTTATCATACTGCTAATGGTACAGTAAAAGCTTTATATGTAGAAATATCTGAAATGCAGGTAGGAAAATTTATTGTTAATAATGTAAAAGCTAGTGTGAATGTTTCTCCGATGCGCACTTCTCTTTTAGGAATGAGCTTTTTACAATATTTTCATTTCAATATGAGTGGAGACAAATTAACATTAAACTCTTATTAAAACGTTTAATATAATTGAATCAATGATTTTATATGAAATAATGTAAAAAATGTTATATAAATGCCTTTACTTATCGAAAGTATGTGATTTTTTGGTTGGGTGTTATAATTTTGAGTTTTTACGGATTTAAGTAAATGTTTCCAATAGAATAAATTTTATATAGAAGTTTATAAAAGTATTAAGCAGTTAATTTACTTAAGCAGGTATATAATTTTTTTAGTTAATTGTTATCATATTTTACAACTTATAAGTTGGGAGTTAGTAAAATTATTATTTATAGTAATGTTATGTAATACTGAATAAGCTTGATATATTAGGTAAATTCTATAAGTGTTGTCTGGAATACAAATAGAGATTTTAAAAAATCACTGTACATTATTATAAAGAGGTATATGAGATAATTAAGGTTTATTGCCTACTATATTTATGCATTGTTGATTATGAAGTATTGATGTTAATAAGGTATTTATTTTAAAATATAAGATTGTTTTAGTATTAAGTTTGTGGTTGGCAAAAAAGACTGTTATGCTATTTGTTATATAGTAGTATGTATTTTTATTATCAGGTGTGGAATTTATGGAAGATAGGTTAAATCAATTAGTTGATTTAATGAAGGAATATGGAATTGATGTATTGTTGTTACAGAATACAGATGAGTACCAATGTGAGTATGTACCTGTTAATAGACAGAGAATAAAATGGTTATGTGGTTTTTCTGGTTCAAATGCTACTTTGATAATATCAAGGGAGGGTAAGCAGAATTTTTTTACTGATGGTAGATATACACTACAAGCAGCGAAAGAATTGAATCTTAATTATTATCAAATACATAATGTTTGTAGTTTAACTCCTTGGCAATGGTGTATAGAAAATTGTTTATTTAATACTGTTATAGCTTATGAATCTTCTTTATTTACTTTAAGCCAAGTGAGAAAGTATGAGGATTGTGGTATTGTTTTAAAGTCAATAGATCAAATTCTGATTGATAAGTTATGGGTTCGTGATCTTACTGTAGAGCATAACATAGGACAACATCCTTTAAAGTATTCTGGTATTGATAGTTATAAAAAGTCTTGTAAGATTGCAAAATATTTATCCGGTAAAGATGCTGCATTAATCACAGATACAGATGTTATTTCATGGATGTTAAATATACGTAATAAGAAGTTTCTTTATAATCCATCGGTGTTATCTAGAGCAATATTATATAAAGATGGAAAAGTTGATTTATTTGTTGATAATGTGCATTTGGTAGATGTTAAGTATGAACATCTTAGTATATATTCTTTGGATCATTTATTTAATGTTTTGAAATCTGTAAAATCGATAGCTATAGATGCATCTACTATACCAATGAACATCTTTTTATCTTTACAACAACAAGATATATTAGTTCATGATTCAGATCCTTGTCTTTTAATGAAAGCCGAGAAAAATGATGTTGAAATGCAAGGTGTAATTAACGCTCATATTAGAGATGGAGTTGCTGTAGTTAATTTATTATATTGGTTGGATATTCAATTGACTAATAGTCAGAAAGTTACAGAATTGGGTGTTAAATCAAAATTGTTGAGTTTCAGGCAAGAGCAGGATTTGTTTCAAGGCGAAAGTTTTGATACAATTTCTGGTTTTGGAGAAAATGGAGCTATAATACATTATAAAGCGAATAGTAAGACAAATAAGTTAATTTGTAAAAATGGATTGTATTTGTTAGATTCTGGTGGGCAATATCTTGATGGGACAACAGATATTACGCGTACTATTGCTATAGGAGAGCCTACATCTGAGCAGATTACCAATTTTACATTGGTTTTGAAAGGTCATATTGCCTTAGCAATGGCAGTTTTTCCTTTAGGGACTACTGGTGGAATGTTGGATATATTAGCTAGACAGTACTTGTGGAAATCAGGTCTTGATTACCAACATGGTACAGGCCATGGAGTAGGGAGTTTTTTATCAGTCCATGAAGGTCCTTGTGCTATTTCTTGCAAGAATAATATTGCATTAAAAGCAAATATGATCTTATCAAATGAGCCGGGGTACTACAAAAATGGTGAGTATGGAATAAGGATTGAAAATCTTATGTATGTTGAAAAGTATGTTGATGGTTTTTTAAGATTTAAACAATTAACATGTGTACCAATAGATTTAAAATTAATAAATGCAGATATGTTAAATAAAGAAGAAATTAATTACATAAATCAATATCATAGTTTTGTGTATAATACTATTGCTCCATATGTAAATGAAGAAGTTAAAAGTTGGTTATATGATGCATGTAGGAGTTTGAAGAGGTAAGTAGGTTTATTTAATAATAATAATTTTTTGTATATTACAATACGTTATAAGTAAATTATAATATTTAATATAAAGTAGTAAATATATATTACTGGAAGTCTGAGTTTTATTGGTTACTTTATGTGTGAAGAAATCTGTGTTTTTTGTAAAAGAATTGGAGATTTCAATAAGCATGGTAGGAGTATATTTATTGAGATACAACTTAATAATATATCAAATATTAATTTAATTGTATTGTGTAACCATTGAATAATATAGTTTTTTTAGAAAAATATATAATGGCGTGTTATTTTATATAAAAAATGTTTACAAAAATAGATAATGTTTTTCCTGATTATAACAGGATGGTTATTTCTACTGTGTTACTGAATTAATGATAACAGCGATTTGTTGGTAGGCTGATCAGATACTTTTATAATTTTCCAGCGAGCTGTTTTTGCAATATCTGCAATTTTATTACTCATAGCATATATAGTAATGCCTCCTATTTTATCTTGAATATTATGTTTTTTAATTAATTCTATCAATATTTTAGCGGTTCTGGAAGAGTAAAGTAATATACCTAATATTTTGTTTTGAAATAAAGCATTATAACATCGGTTGCTGAAGTATTTTCTATCTATTGTATTGTATAGGATAACTTCTTGAAAATTTTTATAATAATGAAAGCTTTTTTTAAGGTTGTGTGTAACTTCTTTGCCTCTTATATATAGGATATTAGCTTGGTTATGATTTCTTATATAAGATATGACGTCATTAATATTTCCATTGAGTGATTTTACGGATGTAAAACCTAATTCTTGTGCAATATTCATGGTGTTGTTACCAACAGTAATAATATTTATATTTCGGTTTTTAGTAATTTTACTTAAAGCAATTATGCTGTGCTGACTTGTGGATATGATCCAATTAAAATCCTTTAAATTGATTTTAGCTGCCAAATATTTTATTGAAAACATTGGTTCGATATAGACATTGAAGCCTAATTTATTGAGATATTCCTTGATTTTTATAGAATCTTTTTTTGGTCGAGTAACTAGTAAAGATTTCATATAATGAATTGTGTACTTGTTTAAAGAAACATATCTCAGTATATACAGACAATCAACTAAATATTTATATTTAACAGATATGTTTATGGATGTATTTAGGTATAGCTTGATAAGTAGACATGAATTACATAATATCCTAATTTCATACTAGAATTTACCTAGTATTAGGTACTTACTTTATCTGTGTGCTTTTTGGTGTTACGTTGTGTTAATTTGATATTGATTGTACTTAAATTTATTGATCCATTATTATCAGTAGTAATTATACTATGTTATAAAAAGAATATTATATGAGGTTCATGTATCGAATAAGACATGCTGTAATAGTAATTCTATTTTTTACTATATTGATTGTTCCATATGTACCAGTAGTAGCTGAGTGTGCGAAATATGACCGGAAAGATATTGTAGTTGGATTATTATCTACTGAATTTGTTACCTATCCTAATGAATATAGAACAGCTGTGGGAATTACACAATTACTTGAAAGTTATGGGGTTCGTGTGATTCTGATGGATTATAATATAATTATGCAGTTAGTTAAGGATGAGATAATAAGGATTAATGAAACTCATAAAACACATTACAGAGTATCCCGATACATTATAGAAAGTGTTGTTGAAAGGTTTATAGAAGAACATAATATCAATAGAATATTTATACCAGGAAACTATTATAATATTAGTTCTCTGCCAATTGCTCCGTCTTTAGATAGGCAACTAGTTACTAATGCTATTGTTAGGGTAGTTTATGATAAGAATCATTGTATACATCTTCTTGGTATTTGTGGTGGTTTGCAAGGCATAATGTATGCAAATGGCATTAGAATTACGAGAGTGGAGAATATAATTAATTCTCATGTTTCTGTAGAATCACATACTATTTCAATGCCTGATCCTAGAAGTGTGGATGCTAATTTACATCAAATCAAAATTTTTCCTAATAGTAGGCTGTCAAGTATTGTAGCTAATTTGAAGTTAGATAAGGGTCAAATTATGTATTTTCCAGATGCACATTCAGAAGCAATCGATAATGATGTAGAGAATGTAATGAAAATGTATAATTTAGGGTATAGGATTGTTGCTGTATCAGAAGATGGTATTATAGAAGCAATTGAAGATAAATATGGTAATATATATTTTCAATTCCATCCAGAATATCTGATGATGAATGCTGAAAGAAAACTTGGAGATAGTACAGATAGAGATGCATCAATTATACTTGCAGATGCAATAATTAAAGATTTTCTTTTTCGAGATTGAAGAAATTAGATATAAAAAAATAGGTTATATTGATGGATATGTATTTAAAAAAAGACTATAATTTATTTGTTTCATTATAGTTTTTTACATTGTTTTTACTTATTTATGTAATGTAAGTGATGATGGTAGTTATATCTTAGATAATTCTGATCTTAATGTAGATTTTATATCTTTTTGTATAAATTGATATCATAGTGATTTTATAATAGTAGTGATCTATTATTTATTTTGTTAGTACATATAAAAAATTTAAAAAGTGTAGAGCATGTAACCCAAGAATAGTCAACTTTATTACTGTATAGGAGAATTAATAACTATGTTTTCATATTAATGTTATTGATTTTCTCTAAAGTAGACTAGCAAGTTATGTGTTTGCTGAGTATGTAATTGGTAAATAGATTTGTAAGTAAAGATGTAAATTTTGATTCTTTTGCTATAATAAAATAGCTCTGTTATTAAAACGTTTAGCATGATAGCTGAAATTTTGCTTCCAGTACCGATTAATAAAACATTTTATTACACTGTTCCAGAAAATAGGTTGTTTTTTGTTGGTGAATATGTTCTTGTTCCTTTTGGTTTTAGAACTATGGTAGGTATTATATTGAAATTGAGTGACACAATACCTTCAGGTTGTAATATAGAAAAATTGCAGTTAAGGGTTATAATTTCTAAAAGTTCTTTGCCAAGAGTTAATGTTGCATTTCTTAATTTTATCAAGTGGGTAGGCGACTATAATATTGTTCCAGCAGGTTTAGTATTAAAAATGGTATTCAGTAATATAATACACGCTAAGTCTTTTTATAAGTTAGAATTTTCTGTAAAGAAAAATGATAGATATAGTGATGTAGAAATTATGTTATCAGATGAGCAGAGGGTTGCATATAATAATATTGTTAATAAAATTTCAGATTATTCAGTTATAGTGCTAGATGGAGAAACTGGTTCTGGAAAAACTGAAGTTTATTGTAAAGTTATACGTGAATTAATAAAGAGGGATAGTACAGCACAAGCATTAATTTTGCTCCCAGAGATAGTATTAACATTACAATTAATAAAGCGTATAAAGCATTATTTTGATAATTATTACCCAGTAGAATGGCATTCAAATTTAACATTAAGGAATCGTAGAGAATATTGGTTATCCATAGCACATGGCCAGTCTTTAATTGTAATAGGTGCAAGATCTGCTTTGTTTCTACCATATAAAAATCTTAAGATAATCATTGTAGATGAAGAACATGACTCATCGTTTAAACAAGAATGTGGAGTCCTCTATAATGCACGTGATATGTCTATTGTATTAGCAAAGAGCTTGAATATACCAGTAATTTTATCTTCTGCTACTCCATCTTTGGAGGCAATCAATAATGTGTTAAAGTCTCAGTATTATCATGTGAAATTAACACAAAGATTTGGGAATGCTAAGTTGCCATCAGTAGGGATTGTTGATTTATGTAGAAGCAAGATGGTTAATGCATGGTTGTCGGACAAGCTTTATAATAAAATGTTGGAAGTTTTGCAAAGACAAGACCAAGTTATGCTTTTCTTGAATCGTCGTGGATATGCAAAATTAAGATTATGTAAGGCTTGTGGTTTTAAAGTACATTGTAAAAACTGTGCTACTTGGCTTGTAGAACATAAAAGAAAAAATGTATTATTGTGTCATTATTGCGGATATTCTTGTGCGATGCAGAGTGTATGTACTAATTGTTCAGAATCATCTCTTGTATCATATGGAATAGGTGTAGAAAAAGTAGAAGAAGACATTATTGCACTGATACCGAATGCTAAAATTGCAGTAATTAGCAGTGATATTAGTAATAAGGATATCAGTGTTATGATTGATTTAATTATGCGTAGTGAGGTGAATATTATTATTGGTACTCAAGTAATAGCAAAAGGTCATAATTTTCCTAAGTTGACACTAGTTGGCGTAATAGATGCCGATTTAGGATTGAATAATAGTGATTTGCGTGCTACAGAGAGAACATATCAACTATTACATCAAGTGTCAGGACGTTCTGGTAGGTTTGCAGATAATGGTGAAGTAATTTTACAAACTTATGATGTTAATAGTCCTTTAATAAAATCACTGTCATCTTATAATCGCGAATTATTTTATAATTTAGAACTAGAATCTAGGTTACTAACTAATATGCCACCATATACAAGGTTGATAGGTATAATAGTTAGTGGGAAGAATGAAGCTCATGTAGTAAATATATCAAAACAAATAGTAAAAAGTCTTCCAAATACCTTGACTGTTCTAGGTCCAGCTCCCGCCCCTATAAGTTTCTTGAATATGCAGTATAGGTATAGGATTTTAATTAAAGTACAGAGTAATGTTATGATACAAAAACTACTTGCTAAGTATAAGGAGTATTATACGAAATCAAATAAAATAAAAATTACCATAGATGTTGATCCAGTAAATTTTATGTAGATTACTACTAAGATAGTACATAGACTTAATAATTATATATGATACTTATCGTATTGTAATTAATTTTGTGTTTTTGATTGGGTATGTCTATATTTATTGCAATTAGTTATTTTTAATGAATATTGAACGTTGCTTTGTCATATTAAGTGATTATGGTTTGGTTAAATTAGTTGCATTTTCATAGTACTTAGTTATTTTAAACCTCAACAATCTGAAGAATTTGTGTTTGACTAATGTTACTGTATTGTTATAATGAATACCTATTAGTTAGTGTTTTAGGTTTGTAAAATGAGTAGGGTTTGTGATATTACAGGTCAAGGAAAGTCTTTTGGAAACAGGGTATCGCACTCTAATCGTAAAACTAAAAGGGTTTATTTAGTCAACTTACATAATGTCACTTTAGTAAGTGATGTGTTAAATAGGAAGTTTAAGTTTAAAATATCTAGTCGTACTCTAAGAACAGTAAATTATAAAGGTGGTTTTGATCTATATTTGCTTAATACATCATCTAGAAAATTGACTGACAAAGCTCAAAAGATTAAGAAGCTTATAAAAAATGCTGTAGCAAAAGGTGTAAAAGTTACTTGGTAGTTTTTTTAATTTAATCTAATTCTTTTTTTCTTTTATATAAGATGTTATCAAAATAACACTAGCTTAGTGTTGTTTTTACAATATGATTGTAGAATATTATGATAATATTAGCTATTCTTAGCAAAGCATATTGCACTTATAAGTGAGTTCTGATTTATACATATAAATGTTGCTGTGTTTTTTAGTGTTATATGGTGAATGTTAACAGCTAAAATATACTAGCTGCAGGGACATATTTATGTGCTATAGCATATATTATTTATTAAGTCTAGTATAGTTTTTTGTCTTTTGACATATCTTCATAAGTTTAATGATGATGTATAAATCATAGCTGCTATTGTTAACCAATTACTTACTGGTAATAGAATATAGTTGTTTGACATTGAGGACCCATAAGCTCCAGTTTTAATATTTTACTGACATTATATGAATTGGTGTTGATAACTAGAAATATACTGCGGCTGTAAAAAACATATTTAATGTATTATTTATTAAATTCTAGTATAACTTCGTCTTTAGCATATCTTCATAAGTTTAATGATGATGTATAAATCATGACTGCTATTGTTAACCATTACTTACTAGTAATCTAGAATATAGTTGCTTTACATTGAAGACTCATAAGCTCCAGTTTTAATATTTTACTGACATTATATGAATTGGTGTTGATAACTAGAAATATACTGTGGCTGTAAAAACATGTTTAATGTATTATTTATTAAATTCTAGTATAACTTCGTCTTTTAGCATATCTTCATAAGTTTGACGGTTGCGTATAACGTCATAGCTACTATTGTTAACCATTACTTCAGGTACTAGTAATCTAGAATTATAGTTGCTTGACATTGAGGACCCATAAGCTCCGGCTGTGCATATTACCACTATTTCTCCCTTTTGTAAGTTATTTATGTGGTAATTATATGCAAAAGTATCATCAGATTCACATATAGGACCTACTATGTCGTATGATTGCAATTGTGTTGATGTTGAAGAAGAAACTGCTGGTATTATTGTGTGCTCAGCATCGTATAGTGCTGGACGCATTAGATCGTTCATTCCTGCATCTAGTATAATGTGATTTTTTTCCTGATTATTTTTACGGTATAGTACTTTGGTTAGTAGTACACCAGTATTTCCTACTAGTGCTCTGCCAGGCTCACATATGATTTGGTAATTTTCATTTTCAAAATTCTGTGTTAGTAAGTTTCCATATTCTTGAATTGTCGGAAAAACATCAGAACTTTTGTATGGTATTCCAAGTCCACCACCAAGGTCAACCCTTATTATTTGAATATTACGTTGCTTGAATATTTTTATGATTTTTTTGATTTTATCAATTGTATTTTGGAATATATGTAGATTGGAAATTTGTGAACCTATGTGTACAGATATTCCTATAATTCTGATACCAATAAGGTCTTTGTTTAGGATTTGATCAATTAGTTCTTCTGGTATCCCAAATTTATTAACTTTTAATCCTGTAGTAATTTTATTGTGTGTATCTGCACTAATATTTGGATTAATTCTGATAGATACCGGTGCAATTATATTTTTCTGACATGCAATTGTATTAATAAGAGATAGTTCTTCAATAGATTCTATATTAAATTGTAATATTCTGTTATCTAGTGCGAAATTTATTTCTTGCTCAGTTTTTCCTACGCCAGAAAATACTATTTTATTTGGTGAAATTCCAGCTGCAATAGCACGACGTATTTCTCCCTCAGAAACTACATCTGCTCCTGCTCCAAGTGAGCCCAATAAACTTAAAATAGATAAGTTAGAGTTCGACTTAACTGCATAGCATATTATAGAATTGTTAGGTAGATTTTTTTGAAATTGTTTATAGTTGTTTTTTATTGCGTTTAGAGAATAGCAATAAACGGGAGTTCCAATGTTTGTTGCAATATCTAACACGTTGACATTTTCTATGTTAAATACGTTGTTTTTATAATGGAAGAATGGATGTGCAAGAAAGATCATGGGATACTCCAAATTTTTACTATTAAATTTATATAATATTGATAGGTATCTATAACATAAACTTATAATAACTCTATTGAAAATTAAAAAGTTGTTGCTTGTAAGAAATAGTACTACGAGATAATACAATAATAATATAGTAAGTCTTATGTAGTATATAAGATACATATATTATTTAGTATGACTTGTTAATATAGTGCGTAAGTAGGACAACTATGGCATTGAAATGCGTTAAATTAGTGTTTATAAAAGACATTTTTTGTACTGACATGAGAAAAATTGAGATGCTTAAACGATTTACCTGAATAATATTACAAATTAATCTAAATTTATCAAATATCTCCTAACTAGTACTAACTAAATAAGGGTATTCTAAAATTCAGATAGTATATATGTCTTTGTTGAGTGAAAATCTGGTTTTTTTGAGTATTGTTACTATAAAGTTGATACCTATAATACGTGTAAATTTGTGAACTATATGTAATACGTATAAAAAATACCTGTAGTTTTGAACTAAATTATAAATATTTGATCAAACATATTTTTTTATATTCTTAGTTGATTAACTTATACTCCTATTGCAATTTAATTATTATGTAGCTACTGAAGTGAAATATAAGAATTTTTATGCTTGATACTTATAGTGGTATGAATATCTATAAAAATATGTAAAAATTTATAGGTTGTTTTACTACGTATTATATAACTATAAAATGATTATCGATTAACTCAATTGTTCCAATTCGTTGATTAGTGTTTGTATGTCATTGGGAATATCAGAATGAAATTCTATATATGTATTTTTTGTGGGATGGATAAACCCTAATTTATATGCGTGAAGGGCTTGTCGTTTTAATGTGTTAATAATAGTACTTTGTTTGGCATGTTTTATACTTTTACTATTGTTTTTGCCATATTTTTGATCACCTATTATAGAGTTTCCTATATGGCTCATATGTACACGTATTTGATGTGTTCTTCCTGTATATATTCTACATTTTATTAAACTTGCTATATTACTAAAGCTTTTTTGAGTTTGATATTCAGTTATGGCTAATTTCCCTTTATGTGGTAGATCTGTAACAGACATCATTTGTCTGTTATTAGGTTTCATACGGATATAGTTTTTGATGGTGTTATTCTGAGGATTAGGTGATCCCCATACTACTGCTAAATATTCTTTTTTGATTTGTTGTTTAAGTAGTAGATCAGATAAAAAATAGTATGATTTTTCGTTTTTTGCAATGACCATTAGTCCGCTAGTGTCCTTATCTAATCTATGAATTATTCCTGGTCTTGTTGCTTTTCCTACATGGCTTAAACTGTTGCCATAATGTGCAACTAGTGCGTTGACTAATGTGTTATTGTTTGTTCCTGCTCCTGGATGTACAATCATTCCAGGGGTTTTGTTTATTATTATTATGTCATGGTCTTCATATAATACTGAAATTGGTATTGAATGGTTGGGAATGATTGTATTGCTGACTTCTTTTATAGGTATATTTATACTATAAATGTCATTTACTTTTGTTATATGGTTATTATCTTTTACTATGCTGTCAAACAGAAAGATTCTATTATCTTTTATTAGTTGTTGTACTTGATTACGAGATATATGTAATTTACTTGCTATGAATTTATCTAATCTGTTATTTTCATCTCCGCTTTTAATAAAAATTTTTTTTTCTGGCATGTTTATACTTTATAATTTTGCCTAAGTAATATACTGTAATCACTAATTATAGTCAAAACAGTGAAAAATTGCTTGTAGTATAGTTGTATATAAGTAGAATTTTAAACTATCTTTATATATAAGGGATTGCCTTTTAACTAAGAGTATTTAAGATAATGATAAAAAAAATATTAATAGCAAACAGAGGTGAAATTGCATGTAGGGTTATGAGGACCGCTCGTAAAATGGGAATATCTTGTGTTGCTGTGTATTCAGATGCAGATATATATTCCTTACATGTTTTATCCGCTGAAGAAGCAATAAATATTGGTCCTGCTCCAGTGAATCAGAGTTATTTAAATATGGAAAAAATTTGTGAAGTAGCGCATAATGCAGGTGTAGATGCTGTGCATCCTGGATATGGATTTTTATCTGAGAATGCTGATTTTCCTGAAAAGTTAAAGCAGTACAATATTGCATTCATTGGGCCAAGTGCTGCTTCGATAAGAATGATGGCTGATAAAATTACTTCTAAAAAAATAGCTGAATCTGCAAAAGTTAATATCATTCCTGGATATATGGGAATAGTTGACTCTGTTGATGAAGCAAGAAAAATAGCTGAATCTATAGGGTTCCCAGTAATGATAAAAGCTACTGCTGGGGGTGGTGGTAAAGGTATGAGAATTGTGAAATCAAGTGAGGAAATAGAACAGGCTTTTAATTCTGCAACAAATGAGGCAGCAAAAAATTTTAGGGATGGTAGAATTTTTATAGAAAAGTATATTGAGTTGCCAAGGCATATTGAAATACAAATTATAGCTGATAAGCATGGGAATATTGTTTGTTTAGGTGAAAGGGAGTGTTCTATACAACGACATAACCAAAAAGTGATTGAGGAGACACCTAGTCCATTCCTTGATGAAAAAACAAGGAAAAAGATGTATCAGCAATGTGTCAATCTAGCAAGAAAAGTTGAGTATTATTCTGCTGGTACTATTGAATTTATAGTTGATCAAAATAAGCAATTTTATTTTTTAGAAATGAATACTAGGTTACAGGTTGAACATCCTGTTACAGAGCTTGTTACTGGTATTGATATTGTAGAAGAAATGATTCGAATTGCTAGTGGTAAAAAATTAAGATTTACTCAACGAGATGTGAAATTTACTGGGTCAGCAATAGAAGCTAGAGTTTATGCGGAAGATCCTACAAAGAATTTTTTACCTTCTAGTGGGAGAGTTGTTTATTATTCTGCTCCTGTACCTAATGATAATTTACGTATTGATAGTGGGGTGTTTGAAGGGGCAGAAGTTAGTATGTTTTATGACCCTATGATTGCTAAAGTTTGTACTTATGGCAAAAATAGGGATGAGGCAGTGAGTTTTATGCAACGATATTTAAATGAATTCTATATCAGTGGTATTGCTAATAATATAGATTTTTTATTGTCTGTATTTCATCATCCTACGTTTATATCTGGAAATATTAATACAAAATTTATTGAGCAATTTTATTTTGATGGGTTTCAAGGAGATTCTTTAACGGGGGCTTGCATTAAGCTTTTTATTTTAACTTCATTATGTATATTTTTTCAAGATGAATATGGTAACTACGGAGCTGAATTACATGAAAGTAAAGAGTTGATTGTTTGTATTGACAGTCAAACATATTCAATTAATGCTAAGTATGAAAGTGGTAAAATTTTAGTAATTTATGATCAGTGTGAATATTTAATTTCAGCTACATGGAATGTAAATTTTAAAATATTACAGGTGCAAATTAATAATGGAGAAGTATTTCATGTAAGAGTTGATAGTAGATTTAATAAGTATAAGCTTAGATATTCTGCTATGAGTGCTTTATGTGCAGTATATAGACCTTGTGTATCTAATCTACTCCCTATAATGCCTCAAATTAGTGCAGAAGAGTTATATTGTAATAATGTGTGTTCTCCTATTTCTGGTATGATTATTAAAATTTATGTTAAACAAGGAGAAGAAGTTCAACCAGGGCAACCTTTGTTAGTTATTGAAGCTATGAAAATGGAGAATGTGATATACTCAGATGTAAAATCAGTTGTTAAATCTGTATTATTCTCAGAAGGAAGCAGCATAGCTGCTGGTGATGTTATTATAGAGTTTGAGTAATTTTAATAAGATCTATTCTGTTATGTAGAGTATTATTACATCTTAAATTGATCTAAATTTTAATAAACTTGTATGTATAAATTATTATTATGCATAAAATATGACTATGCATTTCTTTCAAAGAATAGATTGTTATATCTTATAAAAGTTTAAATGAAAGACTTGAATATGTTGCAAGATAACATCCTGCATTATCCTGTGGTTATATCTAATGCGTTTTAGGTAATATATGTTATTAAATGATACATATAAAGGTCAATCATTAACTGAGTTTCTTAGCTCTCTGATTCAAGAAGATAACATAAGGATGGAAGATCACTTTTTATGTATTTATGTAATGTATAAAAATGATAGTCAAAAGGAGAAAATTTTAAAATTTTTACCTCATGATATTATAGAGGAAGATCTAGTAAATTGTAAATTTACAATAAGAAAATCAGATTTGATTTCTTTAAAGGCAAAATTTCGTAATCCATTTCGTTCAGCAGTTGATGGTAATGAATATAACGTTAGATTGATGATGTACTTAGTATTTGAAGTAACGGATCTTTGGGAAACACACTGTTGTGATATTTATAATACTATAAAAAGTCCTTATCAACATGATCAGCGTAGAAAAGGTGATTTTTTTCTACAATTAGTAGATTGTGTATTTAAAAGTGAAGGATGTTCTGGAAGAATGAATGAAGATTGTATAATAGATCTAATGCCTTTATGTTTTCCAAATCCGGAATTATTAAAAGATAAATTATGTATATATTATCATGGTAACTATGGTATTGTTTTGTCTAATACAAAAGATTATAGAGATAGCATTTTATTTAAAGTAGTTAATAAAAAATTGCAAATGCTGGAATTAAAAAGCGCTAAGCTATCTGATGATAGTGTGCTGTTAAAAATATTAGATCAGAAAAAGTGCTTAGAAAATTTTATTGATTGTCTATCACAGCTAAAGCTTGGAAATCTCTTAATCATACCATTCTATGTATTTCAAGGTATGTTAAATGTTGTAGCAAGTGATCAGGTAATAATCAAAGAAATTGAAAGTTTATTAAGCGAGCGTCAGCTATATCATATGGCTAGCTATATTGCTTATAAGTTTTTTCAAGACAAGAAACTATCTTGTATTAATTTGTCTAAAGAAGGGTTAGGGGAAGCACATAATGCATATTGTGAATTATATGGAAATAATTTACCAGCAGATAATTTAGCAATAGAAGATGCTATATATAGTTTACAAAATGTGAAATTGAATATTACAGCAAATCTTGATTTTTTTATTAAGATGAATGGTAATAAGGGAATTTTACGTGCTCAACAGTATTTCAGGGGGTTAACTGCACTTATAGAATCAGAAGTTAATTTTTTGGAGAAATTCAAAGATGTTTTAATGCTAGAAGATTTAGAATTTTTTTTTAAAGTTACTTGTAAAGATACACATGATGATATTAATCGATTGCTTGCTGTTTATGATTTTTTCATACAAAAGAAAATTGTTAACAGAAATGCAATATTGAAATTCACAAAAAAAGAACTCTTAGAGTTAGCAGAATATGCAAACAGCAGGGTACTTTTATTGAAAGAAATTGTAAGATATATGAACCATAACGTAAAAATAGGGAGTGTAAACAAAAGCTTCCTTACTCAAAGAGTAATTAGTTTTATAATAAGTAATCACCCAATATTAAGTGCGCAATTACTAAAGAATGGGCAACTAATGTCATCTATAGATTTTTCTAGGTTACTTAATTCAATAGAATGTGTTAATGGGAAGTGGATAATAAAAGAAGGAGAAAATAATAAATGGTTTTTACAGCAGTTAAAATTACATCCTTTAATGGATTATTTAGACATAGACATAAATTATTTAAATATTCCTAATGAATTGTGGGATAAGGAGCTAAATTATAATAGATTCATCAGTATTTTACAGTGTATTGTGAGAAGTAATTATACAGATGAAAAATTTATTTGTGATATTAAAGTTAGTAAATTTTTAAGAGTGTTACAAATTTTATATAAGGCATCACATTTTATACCATTTTCTTCTTTATGGCGTTATTATGTTAATCCTAGCCGTTATCGTACTACACCAGGTTATATAGGGGATAATGTTAAGGAAAAATTGTATACACGGAATAAGAGAATTCCTATTACGTCATTTTCAAGTAAAATTATAAAAGATCTCAAATTATGTAATTCTAAAGAAAGATTTATTCAGAGTTATTATGAAGCTAAATTTTTAAAGAAAAAAATCCGTAAAGACAATAATATAGCAGGTACTTTTGAGAAATTGAAAATAACATTACTATCTAATAAATTTATAGCTTATGTACTTTTTGGTATTATTTTCATTATTATGCTGGTAAGTGCAATTGTTGGTAGGATACTGACGCATTTTAATATTCTGCCTGGTATTGTTATTAGTAAACTTATTGATGGAATGCAGGGAATATTTGATACATTGTTTGTAGTAGCAGGATTAGATACTGTGGTAGATAAGGCGTTAATTTTAATTTTAGATATTGCGGGTATTGTTGTTAGAGTACTTGATTTTATTCTTTTATGTGGTTTGTTCTCAGAATGTGTAAGACTTATTATGAAATTAATGTATTTAGTAGGTGAGTATGTTTATAAAATATGTAGCAATATTTATCAATCATTGAAAGTTTATGGATTTAAAGATTCATGTGTTATTTTATTAAGCAAGATTTGGTTTTTTGAACAAAGAGAGTCTGAAGCTTATCAGCAACAAAAAGAATTTTATGAACAGAAATTTGATATTAATAGTGATCTGATTGAAGCATTAGATCAGATATATGGCAGAGCTAAGGTCAGTGATGGTCTATTATTACGTATTAGTAGTATGACACAGGAATTGTCGTCATACATTGATCAAATTTTATGTAATGGAAAGCCAAAACCTGAGTTTTTATTAAAAGAGTTTGAATGTCATACCTCTCAGTTGCCTCAAGATATGGTAAATAATGTCAATTATATCAAGTTAAAATATGAATTTTCGTATTTGTTGAATAATTATACAGAAAAAATCAGCTACTTTAATAGTACAGCTAGATTAAGTATTTTAAATGATTTTCAAAAAAGAACACAACTTCATGACAAGATTACTGCTGTTAATTTACAGACTAGATATTTCCAGAAAGATTCATGTATTAAGATATATAATGGAAAAGATATAAAGTATATATTTGCTAAAGTAAATACCATGGGTAATCCTATAAAAGTGGGATTGCTGGATGCAAAAATTGCATCGTTGAAATGGGCAATACATATGTTGGACGTTCATGATGTTTATAACATCAAAGATAAATCAGAATTGGTATTTTTAAATACTAGAATAGAGCATAGTATTACGGTAATGCTTTATGATTGTGTATTAAGGTTAGAAAATTATAGAAAACAGCTGCAATTTGGTAAATTAATTTCTAAGGAGTTTATAGATACTGATATTGATAGTAACTTCTCTCCATATATAAGAGATGTATGTTATATTTTACAATCATTAGATGATAATAAAGTGCTTCATGGTCAGACGACAAGCATGAAAATATTTTTTGATAACTTTTTCAGTTTTAATAGTTTGTTGTTGAAAAAACCTTCAGATCAGGCTAAAGATTTAGCTGATTATATTAAGATTGATAAAGGAATAATATCTTGTATTTCTCGTGTTAAAAAGTCCATTTGTGACTTTATTGAATATTTTCAAGATCCAAAGGGTATTGCTATATCTTTTATATTATATTATTTACTTCGTTTCACAAATTCAATCACTCTGCTCAGTGTTGCTGATTATGTTGCACAGATAACAGATCATGCACTAGATATGGTAATGTTAGAGGGATTATATGAGTATTTTACTTGCACTGACTTTGGAAGGTTGTTGTTAGTTGAGTTTTATCACAGGGATATTTTATTTAAAGATATAATGTTTATGTGTTCTGAATTTGAGATAGGACTATTATGTAATAATGTGCAAGCAGTTCAAGGTAGTTTGCACTGTCAAGATATTAATTATTCTATATATTCATCTTCTTTTCATAGAGTAAATCGTGCTCAGAAAAGGGTATCACAACTGATCAATGGATTTGTAGAAATTTTGTATGAAGGGTTATTTATAAAGGGAATACAGAAAGTTATCAACTGTTCCAAAAAGAAAGTGATATACAATATTCAGTATTTTATATTACGTGAGAATATGGTATCGAATTCAATGTTATTTAATGTAAAGTGTATATCTGACAATTGTTGTTTTACTAATATGGAAGAGTTGAATTTGGTACAAAAAATGAATTGTAGTGATCAAAAAAGGGAGTTATTTCTTGGTAAGGTAGACCATATGTTAAAACTAAATATTGATCGTTGATTTATATTTCAGTAGTCCATTAGTCTGTTTTCTTGAGATATGAATGGTATGTTTTTATGATGAATGATGAGAATTGTGATGCAAAATCAAATAATTTAAATGGATGCAATAAAGAAAATGAAGATCATAATAATGTAGTCAGTAGCATTCTTTATAATGTGGAGGCATTGACATTTAATATTGGTGAAGAAGATGATTTTAAGGCTCTTGGGAGAATTAAGTTAGAAGATTTGGAAATTCAGGAATCTGTTTTAGAGCTTGAAGGAGAGTTTCATAAATTTATTGTAGAACAAACTGGAGGATATAGTGAAGTTGTACAAGTTCATGAATATGATCATGATATACCTACAAGTAAAATTGAGAATTTTGAGATAGAAGAATCTTTATTACAAAAAATATTAGATTTCTTTAGTAAGTTATATCAGGAAAGTGAGGACTGTGTAGATATTAATTATGAACTTGATCCTTTGATACGTAAAAAGAAAAAGAAAAGGTTCATATTAGAATCCATTATAGAGTTCTTAAAAAAGTTTTTACGTAATGGCCGATCTCTTGATCTTAAAGAATTATTAGATGCGCAGATTTTAGAATTACAAGAGGATTTAATAAATGAGTTGGATCCTAAGCTAAGAGAATTATTACAACAAAGGTTAATGCTTCTTACAGAACTAAGAGCTCAAATGATGCAATTTGGTATTGGTTCTAATCTACTTTTTCGCTTTTTTTTAATTGTGAGTTTTATAAGCTCTTTTATTGGGTTGCAACAAGATATTTTTACTGCTCAGCAAAACGTTAGGTCATTAAAAGTAGAGGGATTATTTGTAGAAAAGAAAGATGAGAAAGCTTTTTATGATGGGGCTATTAATTCTCAAATGCTTGTTATAGCTGATCCTACAGGTGTCTTTGTACGTAGTTATATACCAGGTGTTTTTTATGGCAAGATAAATGAGATATCTTATAAGTTTCATGATCAGTATCTTTTTATCAGAGATATATCATCTCAGCTAGGGTACAGGTACCAAGACGGAGGTTTTTTTGCTGTAGCTGCCATAATACATACAATAGATATAGTTTTGCAGAAGGTAGTAAATCTTGTTAAACAAGCTGTTAATAAATTGAATGTTTTTGAGCGCTCCAGAGAACCATTTGATGTTTCTAATTGTATTAAACAATCTGTGAATGTTGTAACTCATGTTCATACAAGACATATGAATTTTACTCAGGATGTTGTTATTAATTCTCAACACATTACTGGTCGTTTATCATCCATGAATTATCATCATGACTTCAAATTTGCATGTTCTGAGATTCAGAGTAATAGCTATCTAAACGATATAAATGTGAAGCAATGTAGTGTTCAGAATACTGTAATGTCTCGCAATTGTTAATTACATTTATTATCATGTTACAAGATATTTATTGATAGTGACTTATGTTTTAGTTGTTGATGTTTTAATTATGGTGATTAGTAATATTTTTATAATTTAAAGTTTGTAATAGTGGTGATCTAAAAATACGAATATCATAATGGTTACAGTGGATAATATTTCTACTGATTAGGTATATTTGCAATCGTATTACAAAGTAGTTATTTGGTATGAAAGGATAAAGATTCTTACTTTTTTTGAATCTGAAATTTTGAGCAACTTACTTATGATGTGATAATTTTATGATTAATAATAGTACTTGATAAACTATAGATATTACACTTTCTTGACATAGGTATTGCTGTTAGTTATACTGAAGAGCAGGAATTTCTGAATTTTATTGTATGAGAAGTAAACCTGATTGGTTAAAAGTTAAGATGCCTACAGGGGATGCTTTTTATCAGATGCGTAATTTGATGAAGTTACGTAAATTAAACACTGTATGTGAAGAAGCAGCTTGTCCTAATATTGGTGAGTGTTGGAATAAGAAACATGCAACAGTAATGATTTTGGGTTCTACGTGTACTAGAGCATGTGCGTTTTGTAATGTTGCATCTGGAATTCCAGATAAGTTAGATCCTCATGAACCTCAAAATTTGGCTATGGCTATCAGTTCGCTTAAACTTCAGCATGTTGTTATTACATCTGTAGATAGAGATGATTTGGTGGATGGTGGAGCTGGACATTTTGTAGAGTGTATAGAAGAAATACGAAAGAAAGATCAGAATGTTACTATTGAAATATTAACTCCAGATTTTTTGAATAAACATGGTGCAATTGATAAAATTGCTGAAGCAGCTCCTGATGTATACAATCATAATATAGAAACTGTGCCAAGATTGTATGCAAGGATTAGGCCAAGAGCACGTTATTTTCATTCTCTTTACTTGCTTAAAACAGTTAAATATAAAAACCCTAAAATATTCACTAAATCTGGAATAATGGTAGGTTTGGGTGAAACAAAAGAAGAAATATACCAAGTGATGAATGATTTAAGATCAGCAGATGTTGATTTTATAACAATTGGTCAATATTTACAACCTACTCCTAAACATGCCGCAATTGATAGGTATGTAACGCCTGAAGAGTTTGATCATTATAAGTATGTTGCGTACTCTAAGGGGTTTTTAATGGTTGCTTCAGGGCCTTTAGTTAGGTCTTCATATCATGCTGAAGAGGATTTTCAAAAATTAAAAGAGAATCGTGCTGCTGTATTAATTAATTCTGAAAGCAAGTCAAATTAGGTATATATAATAAATTTTATATTTTTTTATTAATTCTGTTATAAGGATAGTGTGAATCTTAGTATGATTATAGGTTTTGAGTTAAATTAATATTGGTAGGTGCAGCTTGTATAGTAGATTATTTCATGAAGTTTATATAATTAAGGAAAAATAGTAGTATATATTAGGAATAAATTACTTTTTTTTTTTTTTTTTATTAAATTAAGAGTATGAAATATTATGCTGATTGAAATAGATTTTTATTATATCACTAGAAAGTAAGAAGGGTAGGTTAATAGAATCGTGGTATAAATCTTATTATATTTTTAATTATAGGATTTAGGTGAGATATTATTAATATTTTTACAGAATTGAGCCGTTTTTACAATTGCATACGTTTAGTATGTTGTTTTATATAAACTCTTGTGAGATTTTTTGATATATCTTATAAGTTGTTTCAGTGTTGCACTTATAGCTCAGTGGATAGAGCGTTACCCTCCGGAGGTAAAGGTCGCAGGTTCAAATCCTGCTGAGTGCACTTATTTTTTTACGTTCTTATTAGATATTAGTATGAGAGTGTGTGATATTATATTTTGATATAAAGTACTAATAATACTTTTGTTAAGGCTAGCCTATTTGCTAGTTTAAAAAATGAAATGATCGAATTTTTTCCTTATAAAAGTTACCATAAGATTTAAAATTAATAATATTAATAGTAAGGCTACTATGGCAATAGCAGCTAATTGAATAAATTCAATATGTGGGTTGCTTGCCCACATGTATATTTGTACAGGTAATACAGTTGTTGGATCAAGGAAATCTTTTGGTATATCAGCTATGAATGCGACCATCCCAATCATTATTAATGGAGAAGATTCACCTAAAATTCTTGCTATACTTAGAATAACACCTTGCATGATACCAGGTAATGCTATTGGAAATGAGTGATGTAAGATTACCTGCATATTTGATGATCCTAATGAGAAAGCTGCATCCTTCACAGATGATGGTACTGCTGTAAATGCTTGTTTTGTGGCTATTACCAGATTTGGTAGCATCATCAAAGATAGAGTCATTCCACCTATAAGTGCTGATGAACGTGGTATGTTAAAGATATTAATATATATTGCCAATCCTAAGATGCCAAATATGATTGACGGTACGGATGCAAGATTTGTTATACTGACCTCAATGATAGAAGATATTTTATTTTTTGGTATGAGCTCACTTAAACATATACCTGATGTAATACCTATGGGTAATGCAAATGTTAAACATATAATTATTGTAAACATGGATCCTATTAATGATCCAATGATACCAGTATTTTCAGGAGATCTAGAGTTATACTTTGTAAATAATGCATCATTAAAAGATACTTTTATTCTATTATTATCCTGTAATTTTGTAATAATTTTTTTATATACTGGATGACTTATATTTTTACTTTTGATAATTTTATTGAATGTAGTAGAAGATTTAAACCACAGATTAAATTTGGTGACTTTTGGGTTTTTGTATATAAAATCTGCTAAATTGTAATGTGCAGTATCATTTATTATACTATAAATAATTTTTTTATTTTCAAGATTTGAAAGATCTATAACATCTGAAAATGATTCTTCTAAAGATTGATGGATAAAATCTATCAAATTACTTCTGAGTGTTAATTTGTCTTGTTGCTCTATAGCATCATTAGTGATTTTTATTGGTAACAAAATTTTCGTTTTTGTTAATGCGTTATATCCATTGTTGATGATGCTTCCTAAAATTATAAAAAGTACACCTAAAGAAGTAGCCAGTGCAGTCATTGATAGGATTGATAAAATACGGTCTTTCCTATTTTTTAAGGATATACGGGAAGCAATATGACGATACTTTAGTAGTTTGCCTAATCTTTTTCGTATGTTCATGTTATTATAAATGTTAAACTTTACTATTATATATAGTTTTTAATTCTATCTATGATTTTTTCTTATTAAAAGTTTTTTTATGTAAAATGGAAATATATTAATTTGGTATAGAATTGAATTTTAGTGTACTCAAATAAATATAGTGTAATATATATCATTATATACATTTTAACTTTGCATAGATTTTATGTAAGGTTAATATTCTTTTTATTTGTATTTATTTTAAATAGAGGACATATGTTTACTTTACCAGAGCTTCCATATCAACAAAGTGATTTGATGCCATATTTGAGTATTGAAATATTAGACTATCACTATAACAAACATCATCAGGGTTATGTTAATACTCTAAATACTCTTGTTGCAGGTACAGATTTTAGCAAGTGTACTAATGAAGATTTACCTAAAATCATTGAAGTTACATCTGGGGATTTAGGGTCTAAATCTATATTTAATAATGCTGGTCAAGTATGGAATCATAATTTTTATTGGGAATCTATGAAGAAAAATGGTGGAGGACTTCCTACAGGAAAATTATTAGATAAAATAAATGAAGACTTTGGCAGTATGGATGATTTTAATAATGCTTTTATTAATGCTGGAAAAAGTCATTTTGGTAGTGGATGGGTATGGTTAGTTTTTGATATGAATGAGCAAAAACTTAAGATTCTATGTACTAGCAATGGGGATACCCCTATTACACAGTATCCTGGAACACATCCTTTATTAGCTATGGATGTATGGGAACATGCTTATTATTTAGATTACTTTAATGTGCGTCAGAATTACATAGAAATTTTCTTACAGCATTTGGTTAATTGGGATTTTGCAGCTCAGAAATTTTTAGAAATTTAGTTTATTTCTTAGTGATGAATAATAAATTTGAATTACGTTTAAGATTTTAATGTAGTTTATTGTTTTATAAAATTTAAGATATTTAGTATTATTTTATTGATTATTTAAATTATAGATATTACTTTGTTTTATATTAATTAATGATACCTTTTAATTTTAAATTAAAAGGTATCATTCTTAAATTTATATAATGAGGTAATTCTGCTACACTTTTATCTCATCTAAAATAAATGTTAAGGATTAATGGTTTGTTAAATTGTTGTTGCTACTTTTAACAATTAATGTGTGTTCTCTTTATAAAGGAAGTTTAATTAATAAAATTAGACACTACATTATATGAAACTGCAGTCAGTGTTTAGGATATATTTGGGTGGTGTTTTATTATGACAGGTACTGTTAAAGCGGATCAATTATTTAAAGGATTAACTAGGCCTACTATGCTTTTTGGTGTTAGTTATATCTTTGCAATGTTAAATTTTATGATTTGTATCATGATATTTATGTATACTAATGATTTCAGAGCATTATTTATTTTAGGTCCAGGAATACATGGAATAGGTTTTTTAGCTTCGTCGAAAGAGCCGTTATTTTTGGAGTTATTTATGCTTAAGATGAAGAAGTGTAGTAAATGTTTAAATAGGTTTTATCATAATGCTAATTCTTATGATGTAATGTGATGTTAAAGTTTCAAAAATTGCAAACAAAAAAAAGAAAAATAATCAAAAGGGAATATCATGAGTCTAACTTTATTCCCTATAGTGAACATTGGAATTCTTCTACCTTAATGACAAAAGATGGGTCGATGCTTAAGGTTATTAAGTTGTCTGGCTATGCTTTTGAGACTGCAGATGATGAAGATTTATCTATACAGAATTCCATACGTAATCAAATGTTGAGAAGCATATCTTCTGCATCTTTTGTTTTATATTTTCATGTAATTAGGCGTAGAAGAAATGCTTTTTCAGAAGGATTTGCTAGTGATAAGGTATATAGTTCATTTGCAAATTATGTGAATGTGAAATGGAGAGAAAAGCATGCAACAAAACAATCTTTTACTAATGATTTATATATTACAATAGTCAGAGAAAATGGGAAGAAAGGAATAGAATTTTTATCTGGTATTTTTGGTAAATTTGGAAAAGTTGCATCACAAGAATCATGGATGAAAGATTTACAAGCTGTCTCTGAAGATTTGGATGAGGTAACTAATCGTGTTTTGACAAGTTTGCGTAATTATATGCCTAGAATTTTGAGTGTTAAAGAAACACCAACAGGGGTATTTTCTGAAATTCTGGAATTTTTGTTACAGATAGTAAATTGTGGATCTTTCCAGCGTGTGTTATTTCATGCAGGGGATATATCGAAATATCTACCTATGCATAGGTTGTATTTTGGAAATAAAACAATACAAATAGTTACACATAATGGATCTAAGTATGCAGGATTAATTAGTTTAAAAGAGTATGGGCAGACAACATCTGCTGGTATGTTAGATGCATTTCTACAATTGCCTTATGAATTTATTATTACACAATCTTTTAAATTTACTAATAGACAAAGTGCTATTACTAAGATGCAGATTCAACAGAATCGTATGATACAATCTGCAGATAAAGCAGTATCTCAGGTAGTAGAAATCACTCAAGCTTTGGATGACGCAATGAGTGGTAAAATTGCTTTTGGACAACATCATCTTACTATTTTATGTACAGAAAGAAGTATAAAAACTCTTGATAATGCATTGTCTTTAATAGAATCTGAGTTGTCCAATTGTGGTGTATATCCGGTTAGAGAGAGAGTTAATCTAGAACCAGCATTTTGGGCTCAATTGCCAGGTAATTTCGAATATACAGTTCGTAAAGCTATAATAAGTACGTTAAATATGGCTGCTTTTGCATCTCAGCATAATTATCCTATTGGGAAGAAATTTAATAATCATTGGGGTGAGGCAGTAACAGTATTTGATACTACTTCTGGAACTCCCTTCTTTTTTAATTTTCATATTCGTGATGTTGGTCATACTGCGATTATAGGACCTACTGGTGGTGGTAAAACAGTATTAATGAATTTTTTATGTGCTCAGGCTATGAAGTTTTCACCAAGAATTTTCTTTTTTGATAAAGATTATGGTGCTGAAATTTTCATTAGGGCGCTAAGTGGGGTTTATATGGTTATAGAACCAAGAAATCCTACGGGTTTTAATCCTTTACATCTTGATGATACTCCAGATAATCGGACATTTTTAATGGAATGGATAAAATCTTTAATATCAGTATTTAATAATAAGTTGACTTCTGAAGATATAACTCGTATTAATGATGCTATAGAAGGTAATTTTAAATTAAGAAAAGAACATAGAGTATTGTCGAATTTAGTGCCATTTTTAGGATTAGATGGTCCTAATACTTTAGCAGGGGCTATATCTATGTGGCATGGTAAAGGATCTCATGCAGCAATATTTGACAATACAGAAGATTTATTAGATTTTAATAAGTCAAGAGTTTTTGGGTTTGAAATGGGTCATTTGTTGAAAGATCCAGTATCTCTTGCTCCTGTATTGTTGTATTTATTTCATAGGATTAGTATTTCTTTGGATGGTACTCCATCTATTATTGTGTTAGATGAAGCATGGGCATTGATAGATAATCCAGTGTTTGCTCCAAAGATAAAAGATTGGTTAAAAGTTTTAAGAAAATTAAACACATTTGTGATTTTTGCTACTCAAAGTGTCGAAGATGCTAGTAAAAGTGCAATTAGTGATACTTTAGTACAACAAACTGCTACTCAAATATTTTTGCCTAATTTAAAAGCTACTAGTGCCTATAGGAATGTATTTATGTTAACTGAAAGAGAATATACTTTAATAAAACATACAGATCCTAGTACGAGGTTTTTTCTAGTAAAACAAGGGGTAGGTGCAGTAGTTGCGAGGATTAATTTAAGTGGACTTGAAGATATAGTAAGTATTTTGTCTGGCAGAGCAGATACAGTATTAATGTTACATGATTTAATAAAAGAAGTGGGAGATAACCCAAATGTTTGGTTACCTATATTTTATGAAAGAGTAAAGCATGTGTAACATTTAATAATTAATTGTTCTTTATAAAAGAGTTGATTATGCTGAAAGTTAGTAAGGGTGTAATATATATATTAATGTTATTTTTGATTAACGTTAATTTTATATATGCTAAATCTATATTAGCAGCAGAAGTTGAAAGTGAGAAGACAGCTATATATAGAACTACACTAGCCAGTAATCCTTTGTGTTCTAGAATTAATGAGCATATGAAGTATATAGGACTTGCTGGATTTACTGCTGGATTTGCTCTGGTTATTGGTAGTATATTTTTTATTAATCCAGTAACTTGGTTTGTGGCATTAGGAATGTTTCTTGCAGGGATGGCGCTGATTGCTGTGGCGGCTGCTAAAGGAGCTGCATTTTTTGCTTGTAATTGGTCTTTTGTACGTCATCCAGTTATGCGTTTTGATAGTAGTGATGCAAAGCAAGGTAGTGATCCTGAAGGTACTTATAAAGAATGTCAAGAGCCTACTGCAAATTATCAAAGTTGTGCAAATGGTGATTTTTCTTCAGAAGTAGAATATTTTACATGTCTTGTAACTGGTAATAAAGATAGTAAAAATACTGTTGATTTAGCGCGGGCAAAACAAAATGAACCTGTATGTGCGTCTCAGAAATTTGTAAAAGCGGAGAAGTATTATTGGCCTAAAAATAGAATATCTAGTTCTAATTATATAGAAGTTTGTTATCGTAATCCAATAGGTGGTATTAATCCTATTAGTATGATTAAAAGAGCAGCAGATGCTGCATCAGGGAGTGTTACTGACTTATTAAAAGCAGGAGATTATCCAAGAGAGGGTGATTATGCTACTGAAGAAATAAAAATCGCTAAGTATGCTATGCAGGGAAAAGTAGAGTGTGCGGTCTTACAAGCTGGTCAAGAAAAAGTAATACATACAATTACTTTTCAAGCTGTAGAAAAAGCAGATAAAATCTGTGTTTATGCTACTAAAGCTATAGGTGCTCCTTTATGGCCTCAAGTTGAGGTTGGTTGTCATATGCGTCCTAGTGGGCCACCAGTTGCAATGTGTGAAAAGTCTGTACCAGTTATGTCAGATGATAATAAGAGGATTATAAGTTATGATAATTCTAAATGTTATAGTTGTTATATAGATCCTGCATGTAGAGGTGAAGTTGGTCCTTATGTAAAATCTACCTTTCCAATGACTTCAATAATAGTCTCTTGTATCAAAGGATCCCTGAACAATATATTAACTGGTAGGTGTGGTGGAAATGATAGCCAAAAAGCTGGTTTTTTAAAAGTTGCTCAGGATAAGTTGAAAAAGGCAGTAATGGCAGTTTTGGTATTAGCTTTAATATTATTTGCAATTAAAGCGGTATTAGGTGGAATACAAAGTCCAGCTGAATTATACATGCTCATAATTAAGTTTGCATTAGTGGTATATTTCACTCAAGGATCTGCTATGTCACATTATTATGATCAAATAGTAAAGCTCTCTATAGGATTATCAGATATAGTATTACAAGCAGGTGGAGAACAAACTATATGTAATTATACTGGTCAGGATTATGATGCTCAATATCAGTATATAGCTCCATGGGATAGGTTAGATTGTAAATTATTGTTTTATTTAGGGCAGCAATTAAATGGGGGATCTGCAACAATTGTTCTAGGGTTATTCTTAACTGCAGGACTTTTTTTTGCTAGTATGCTGTTTAATATGAAATTGATGTTATGTCTGATTGCAATTTTTGCAGTAATAATGCTTATATTTATTGTAATATGGTTAGTTTATATATTTTTGTTGTCACTGATTGCACTTACTATTTTAATCTTAATTTCTCCATTAATGATTCCTATGGTATTATTTCAAGCTACAAAGGGATTTTTTGATGGATGGGTAAGGCAATTAATTGTTTATACATTGTATCCTGTAATACTTTTTGCTTTTCTAGCGTTGTTGTTTACTGTCTTTGATAATTTGTATTTTGAAGATCTTAAGTTTGAGAGGCAAGAAGTTCAGGTTTTGGGCCATAAGAGAATTACTTTTAAGTTGCATGATCCAAAACAATGTGATGATTCAAAATATGATTATAATTTAGCATGTATGTTTGGAAATGTGCAATTTTTAACAAAACCTTCATTTTTTGGATTTAATGCTTATGCTCCTGATTTTAAACATGAAGCTGAAATGTTATGGATGAAGTTACTGATGATGGTATTAATAGGCTTTTTGTTTTATCATTTTTTATCATCTATTACTTATATAGCAGCTGAGCTTGCAGGTGATCCAAGAGCTGGTCATGTTGGTTCATCATTTAGTCCAAAATCAATGATGAATTCTGCTATGAATTTTGCATCTAAAGCTCAAGGTAGTATGGGACAAAAAGCTAAGAGTGCTATATCTGATAGATTGGCTAATCGTCAAAAATCTGGTTCTGATGGAGGTAAAGATGAAGTTTCTGGAGGCAGTTCTAAAGGAGGAAAATGAAATTTTTGTACTACTCTGTAAGAGTTAATGAGGAAATACTTCTCTTGATAAAAATAATTTAGTGTTGCTTTTTGGTGTTCATTAATTATGCAGTGAAGGAATTAAGTAAATATTTTTATTAAGAATGAATTTGAATTGTTCATGGAAATTTTATCAAGATATTTTATGTTGTTTTTTAGGTGGAAGAGCTGATTTTATGTTTCAAAGAGTTTTAATAATCAGTATTTTTCTTCTTTCAAGTTGTGGCTATCATGGTTGTATTAGGCCTCAAAGTGTACTATTTGATGAATATTCGAGTGTTGTGGAAGCTGGGTTAGAAAATAGAAAAAAAGAACATGTTACTTGGGTTAAGTCAGATTTAATATTAGCAGGGAGAAAATCTCTTACTATAAAAGTTGATACAGTTAATGTTGATTTTTGTAATAATACAAAAGACATTCTGGACGTCTATAATATTAGCAATATACCCTTCAAGAAGGATAATCCTATATTTCCTATTAGAATGCCTAATATAATGGTAGGGGAAAAATTGCAGTTTAGTTTATTACCAGCGTTTAAATTTACTGTAGATGAGGATATATGTAAAAATAAAAATCCCAAAGTTTATGTGCAAAATACTGACCAATGTATGAAAGATTATTTAGGTGCAGAGTATCGTATTTCTATTGATAATTACGGTTTGCAACAGATGAGTAATCTTATGTATTTAAAAAATCCTAATTTGGAAGGAAAAGAAAAAATCTGGATTGATTTTCCACTTAGAATCTTATATCATCTAGATAAATCAGAATATAGAGATTTAAGGCGCAGGATAAATCCTAAGAACTCAGAGCGTAGCACAAGTCCTGCTAGTCAAAATGGCAATGATTATTTCAATCTTTGTTTTACACCTGATGAGTTGGATGTACATCTGAATAAAATTATTGATACAGCACAACTTAAATATAAGATTCAATATAGTGATGATGATAAGAATCAACTAATATTGAAGGAAAAAGAATTTTTTGTAGGACGTCAGAAAATAATAAGAGAAAAATATCAAAAAATATATGATGCATATACTGTCAATATGATATGCGGAAATATATGCGGTGTTCCTGATTACAAAAACGACATAGTCACTGAAAACTGTTTTGTTGTAGAGAAGAATACTATGTTAAATGAATGCTCTATTACAGGGGATAGCATATCATGTGATTTAAACAAAGCGGGGCAATATAGTACTGTTTTGCCTTTTGTATATTTAAAACATAAGTCAGGTATAACAAATTTTATTACTGTTGATGATACAATTAAAAAGTGGCAAGCAGATAACAACTCTTCTGATGTTGGTCTTTTAACTAATTATTGGTATTCTTTTAATAAAGATTCATCTGAAGGCCTTTATTTAGAATTGCGTGTAGATCCTAATTTAGAATTGATAGGTAAGTATAAAATTGAAGTAACTAAGGATTGTAGTAATCACGTTAAAGATAGTTTGTATTATGTTATATCTAAAGTTCCACCTAAAGTAAAACCAGGAGACGGAGGTACAAAAAAGATCAATTTTATAAACAATGAAAGCACGACAGTTCAATTGACAGATGATGATGCAGCTGGTGAGTTATATTTTGGTGTAAAAGATAACGGGGATGGATATGATAATAATACAGGATATTTTAATATTACAGTAACTGCAAAAAAGAAAATACCTAATGTGATTTCATATATAGTAGAGAAGTTAAAAGATTCATTGGAACGTGGATTATATGGGACATCATCTACTAATTCTGGAGGTGTTAATATAATCTATAATACTGTTATAGAAAATACACATTTTATTCAAATAGTAAATTCATTATTGGTATTATACATCTTAATAAATGCATTATTTTATTTTGTTGGATTTTCTAAAGCTTCTATTTTTGAGTTGTTAGCTATAACACTAAAAATTAGTATAGTAATTTATGTGATTGGCCCTAATAGTTGGGAGTTTTTTAATGATCATTTGTTTAAATTATTCACTGAAGCGCCAATACAATTGATTGCCATAATGACAGGTCAAGATTCTGTTAATAGTACTAGTTTTGAATTTTTAGATTTAATGTTATATAGATTTTCTTTGTCTGAAACTTGGTTACAGATTTTAGCATTATTATTTACTGGTCCAGTAGGATGGGTAAGCGTAGCTCTAATTTTCTGGGGATTAATAGTTTTATTTTTAACTATAGCAACTGCAGTTGTTACTTATCTAATATCTATTATTCTTATAGGATTACTACTCAGCATTGCACCTTTTTTTATAATTTGTATTTTATTTAAACGTACTAAAGCAATTTTTGATGCATGGATTAAATCTTTAGTACAGACAGCTATGCAACCAGTAATAATATTTGCTTCTTTTGCTCTTTTGACTGAAGTTATAGATAGTATAATATATGCTATGTTTAATTTTGAATTATGTGATGTATGTGTACTTCGACCTGAGATTGACATAGGAATCACGAAAATAAGTTTTTGTCTGCTTGAATTTTTACTTCCTTTAGGATTTTCTCCTGTATCAGCCTTTAATGATAATCTAAGAGATTCAGTAAATAGTGATACACTAATATTTATAGGATTACCAATGCCTATTGTTAATATATTAATATTTGTAATAATGGTGAATGCAACAAAGCATTTTGTTAGCTCTTCTGGAGAGATGTGTACATCAATTTTTGGTTCATTTGCTAATTTGTCAATGGTGGCTGAGAATGCTAAGGAGAGTGCTTTGGGAATTATTGGTATGGATCAAAATAGTCGTATGCAGAGGGCAAGATATGCACAAATGAATAATATGAATAATCGGGATAATGATGGTGAACGTCGACGTGATTCTCTTGGATTGCAGTCGCCTTTGAATGATGACTCTACTAGCAGGCCATCACGTGGTGGTGTTTCAATCCCGGAAAATCCTCCATCTAGTTTTGGTGGGTAGAATATGAAAAAATTTATAATATTATTACTATTTTTTATTACAGGATGTGGAGTTGGGTGTATTGAAGGTAGTAAAGGTATTAGTGGTAATTCAGTTATTGTAGAAGTTACCCCAAAAGTGAATAAGGTACGGAATGTATTGCAACCTAATTGGATTGATACTGGATTGAGAATTAGTAAAGATCAGTCTCCAGTAAAGTTAACGATTACTGGAGTTCTAAATATGTGTCCTAAGGATTCTTTGAATCCAAAAGATATAATTGTTTCAGCAGCTACTTGTAATAAAGCTGTTTATGATGTTGATTATTATAATGAATCGATTTATGAAAATTTGGGAAATACCTGTAAAAGTGCTGGCTCTCAGAGTCAGTCGAAATCATATTTCTCAACTGCTGCACGCAGTATTAGTACCTTTTACATGAATAAAGGAGATATATTTAAAGTTAGTTTAATCCCTAGAAAACTGAAAGTGGAAGACTGTACTGTTGATGCATTGAAAGAATATGGTATCATATATTATTCTGATGATGAAATTTTTGAAGATAGCAACTGTAATACGGCTATGTCAGCTGAAAATATTTGTAAAAATGGTGCGTCTAAATTTTATATAAAGGTAGAAAAGGAATGTAAAGAATCTGGAGAAGCATTTGCTGGGATACCTCGTTTGCAAGGTACTGAAGTTTCAGCATTAGTAGATAATACAACTACTCCTTATGGAAATAAGATTTTTTATGATAAAAGTGTAGAAAAAGACTGGATTAAAGCTCCTTTTGTTTATGATGCTAGAATAATAAAAAATAAGAAGATTGATGTTGGTGTATTAAAGAAACATTGTGCTATTATTAAAAAACTAAACGAAAAGGGAATTATAAGTCATGTCGATACTGCAAGTACTTCTCAACTCGAGTATTATAAAAAACAACAAGAGCAGGGTAATATAGAAAAGGATGTTACATTAGATACAATTAAAGAAATTATAGATATTGTTAATAATTTTACAACATATGATATAAATTGTATTTGTGGTACTATATGTAATTCTAAATCACAGCTTATTGCTGATAAAAAGATTGCTACAATATCAAATTATGGTGCAGATGGGAATTGTGTTACTGAGAACAGTAAAGTTGATATGAACGTTACATTAGATGAGATAAGTAAAACAAGTTTAGAAGATATTGCTAAGAATAGTGATTCCGAACAAATAATACAAGGATTGAGTGCCTATTTTGATATAACACCAAAATCTGGAATGAAAAAATCTCTTAGCAAAAATTATTATTGTTTTCCAAAGAAAACTTATGGTCATTTTTGTTATGCTCAGGGTTCTCGAGATATTGAATCAAGTAGCCTGAAACCTGATTTTAATTATACATATGAACATGATGATCGTATGCAATTAAGATTTGTAATATTAGGTGCAGAATCAGCCTATGGCTTATATTCTGGTGGATATAATATTCATGTAGAACGCATATGTAATTTTATGTACGGGAAAAAATTATATATGTATATAGGAGATAATGCTCCAACTATGTTTCCTGGGGATAAAGGTACTGTTGAATTATTTGTACCTAATCCTAAAGATCAGACATCTGGAACAGGAGTTTATATGATTAATGGAAATGGTTCTGAAAAAAAATCAGGAAAGATTTATTTAGGTATAGATGTTAGAGGCTATGAAGATCAATTTGATTATAGCAGTTTGCCAGGAATGGAATCAGAAAATAAGTACTTTGCTGATTTTTTTGTAAAAGTATGGAATCCAAATTTCTCTAAAGCATTTGTTATGATTAGAGATACTCTTTTAAGAATTTTATATGGATTACCTAAGGATGTAAAGGTTGATAGTATCTCTCAAGCTATAGATGTAATACATACAAACAAATCAAAAGGTGCAGTACAGAGTATATATACTAATCAAACCAGTGCAGGATCATTATGGAGAGCATTACAAGCATTATGTACTTTGTATATAATTTTTACTGTATTAGGGTATATAATCGGTGTTATAAAATGTACTAAGTATGATTTAGTAGTACGTATTGCGAAGATTGCAGTTGTTGTTGGTTTGATAAGCCAGGGTAGTTGGGAATTTTTCAGTGATCATTTCTTTTCAATATTTGTTCAAGGAGTCAGTGACCTCATAGCTGCATTTAATGGTGAATTGGATGGAGATAATTCATTTGCGTTTTTAGATCCTACCATAGGAGTATTATTGACAGGGGAAGTATGGATTAGATTAGCCACATTAATAATTACAGGTCCTATAGGGTGGCTGATGTTTATTATAATTTTATGGGCTTTTATTGTATTTTTTATATGCATTATTGAGGCAGTTATAGCATATTTATTTACTATTGTTGGTATCGCTTTTTTAGCAACATTAGCACCTATCTTTATAACTTTTGTTTTCTTTCAGCTTACAAAGACACTTTTTGATTCATGGATCAAGATGTTAGTTAATTTTTCGTTACAGCCTATAATTTTATTTGCTGCACTTGCATTTTTAAATCAAGTTATGTTGACTGTGTTGTATAGTGTTACAGGATTTACTGTTTGTAGTCAATGCTACTTAGGTTTTAATATTCCTATTGGTGCTGTTGAAAAAGGTGCTCCACCTGATATTTGTCTAATATATGTATTAGCACCTATTGGATATTCACCTGCATTATCTATTACTGAATCAATAAGGGAAGCATATGTTCAGGGAGGTCGTGGATTATTTGGATTACCATTTAGTGTTGCATCAGTTTTGATGTTGCTTATTGTTGCAAATGCTATGAGAGGTTTTAAAAATATGTCTGAAACGATTGCTCATTCTATATCTGGGAGTGTTGCAGGTCTTGGTGCAAGTATACATGCTGCTACTCAATCTTTAGCTTCTATAGTAGGACTTGATCAGGAAACTCAAAGTATAATTAAAGATGCGATACGGAATCGTAGATCTACTGGTAAATCAGATATTAATATTGTTAGCAGAAGTAATATTAATCCTGAGAATAAGGGTGAATCTATAGAAAAGAGTGGTGATCATGGTTCTGATTCAACTCCAAGAAATCATAATTATGATGTGCAGACTGATAATGGTACTTCAAGCAAACCTACTGATATTTCTCAACAGCCTCAGTCAGGTGATAGTGGGAAGGAAGATAGGAGAATAGGTGGACATGATGATGGACGGTTAAATAGTTATATATCGTCTCCCAGTGATGATGTAGTACTTGATGTATGTCCAAGTTATGATAAAGTGCAAGGTGTTAATAATAATTTGGATGCTAATTCACCTATTTCTAGAAGTGAAAGTACTACTGTTGATGATACTAATGTTTCAGGTATAACTGCGCATGATCTTAGTAACGATAGTGGTAGCGAAAGAAGAGAATTAGTTGATGATAGCATTGATAATATTTCAGGTATGACTGCGCATGATCTTAGTAACGATAGTGGTAGTGAAAGAAGAGAATTAGTTGATGATAGCACTGATAATATTTCAGATATAACTGCGCATGATCTTAGTAACGATAGTGGTAGCGAAAGAAGAGAATTAGTTGATGATAGCACTGATAATATTTCAGGTATGACTGCGCATGATCTTAGTAACGATAGTGGTAGTGAAAGAAGAGAATTAGTTGATGATAGCACTGATAATATTTCAGATATAACTGCGCATGATCTTAGTAACGATAGTGATAGCGAAAGAAGAGAATTAGTTGATGATAGCACTGATAATATTTCAGGTATGACTGCGCATGATCTTAGTAACGATAGTGGTAGTGAAAGAAGAGAATTAGTTGATGATAGCACTGATAATATTTCAGATATAACTGCGCATGATCCTATTAACGATAGTGGAGATATCAATGAAAGAGGGGAATTACATAATGCTGTTAATGATGATATTTTGAATGTAATTCCAGATATTGATGAATCTAAGAATGCGGCTGATGTTTCTACTAGTGATAGTATAGGATATGATATTGATGATCAGAATTTAGGTAATGTAGATAGTTTTACTGATGATAATGAAAGTACAACTGAAAATAATGATTCTGACACACAAGTAGAAGCAGAAAAAGCTTCTGTTATTGTTGAATCTTATGATGATGCTGATGTTAATGGTAGGAAAGGCAGAAGAAAAGATATTAACTTTTTAGATGGTCCTCAACGAAAAAGACTTTATATGGATGAACATTCTAGTGTGGCAGAAAAAATTGCAGGGCATGAATCAGCAATTAAAGTTGAAGAAGAGTCGTATGAAAGAGGGATTGTTAGAAGGCTTGATGAGAAAAATCAGCAAGAATAAGACTTTGGAAGGTAAGTGGTACGATAAAGAGTAAATATGTGTGATTTTATTAAAAAGAATTTTATAAAATTATTATTATTTTTAGTAATAACTGCATGTGAATCTAATCAGCATCCAGTACCTAGATGTATACCAGCTGATATGTTATCTGAAATGAAAACAGCGTCTGTTTCAGCATATTTTGCTCCACAATCGGAAGATTTTGTTTCTGATGATCAATTATTAGGAGATTCTATAAAAAATGATCAAGTAGTACGATGGAAATATACTGGATATGTGACAGATGGTCGTCCAATTATATTAAAAGCTGAAGGAATGTGGACTGCATGGGTAGATCAAAGTAATGCTAATAATGTAAGTAGTATAGGTTTGGGTGAAGAGGAATTGGATCGTTATAATGATATATTATCTGTTGAAAGAATTTGTGGCCCTTATAATAAGATAGAGAAAACCTTTGTTCCTAGTGGTCAGGCTTCATGTAAAGTATCATGTGAGTTAATTTCTGGGGTTAAAGATGATTTAGAAAGAGGTGCATACGGACCTCCTTGTTGGTTTAAGAATGGGTACGGTGCATATTTATTGTTTAAGAGACCAAATGATCCTGAACCAAATCAAACGTTAAATCATATGAGGTATCCAGTTTCTCCTGTGATGCACATAGGATACAAGCCCTTAGAATTGGCTGGTAATGATGTTTATTCTACTAAGAGTAAACCGATTATGGATTCTCTTTGTCAAAAAATAACATTGGAGCCAGGATGGAAGATATATGTAAAGATATTAGATAAGTGTTATTATGATAATGTTGGGGGATATGCAATAACATTTATTGAAGGTGTAAAAACAGAAAAGCAATTTTCTGTTTTTGAATGGGTTCGCAAACAGGTAAGAGGTGAATTAGATAAAGCAGGTGAAAAGATTTTTAAGCATATAGTTGGAAATCCAGTATTTAAGAATTTTGTTTTTAGTTTATTGACTTTATTTTTATTATTTGGGGCCTTGGCTTATATCTTTGGTATAGTGCAGAGTCCATTTGGTGATATTATTGTTAGAGTATTAAAAGTATCATTAATAATATTATTGATTTCTCCAAGTAGTTGGGAATTCTTTTATAATCATTTACTTAGTCTATTTATTCATGGCATAGATCAAATTATTGCAATAATTAATAGTCATGCAAGTTCTTATAATCCTAAGGAACCTTTGGCTTTTCTGGATGACATGATAGTAAATAAAATATTTTCTCCAGTTATTTGGAAAATAAAGATTAGAGCATTAATCATTGCTGATTTTTCTTCAATATTTGCTGTATGTGTAATTATTATTGCCATATTCCTTTACATTGCTTTATGTATTTATGGGTTTGTTATATATCTAACAGCATTTGTTGGTATTACATTTTTAGTTGGATTGTTTCCATTGTTATTGTTAGGTATTCTTTTTTCTCAGTTCAAACACTTGTTTGATGGGTGGTTAACACAATGTATAAGCTTTGCAATGCAGGCAATATTGATATTCACTCTGATTTCCTTGTTTGGTGCGCTTATTATGAATTATTATTATCGCATTTTTGGGTTTACAACGTGTTATAATGAGTGGTTAAAGGTAAGAGTGTGTTTGCTTGGTAATCTTGGATGTATATTGGATAAAGGTGTTTTTGGATGGACTCCAGGGCAAGTTTATGACCCAAAAATTATTGGCTTTCCGCTAAGTACTGACCTTTTTATGGATAGAAAGCCTTTTGGTAATGCAAGATATCAGTTTACTGGTGGAGGTGCATATATTGATGTTCCTCCTGATCGTAAATATAAGGATTTTAGATATCTAGATTATCCTTTCCTTGATCCAGATACTAAGACTGATGGAAATCCATTTGGTGTTAACGTGTCTCAAAGTAGCCCATTTAGACAATTATCTTATTATATTAATGCATTGCTTGCTTCTCAAAAAAGATATGTAGCTGCTAGATTGATAAAAGATATAGAGGATGAGTTAGATGTTTTAGAGAAAAAGCAAGTTATAAATGCAGCTAGTAAAAATAAGGTTTTACAAATTATACAAGAGAGAAGAAAGAAAGATAAGCTTGAGCAAAAAAGTGAGTTGGATAAGTATAAAGATGAGGATTTTAAATTTCAAATAATTAATAATATTATTAGCGATATTATGGCAGGTGCTATTCAAGATCCTACTCCTCAAGAAGAGTTAAATAAGCAGTACGATTATAATTTAATTTTGAGAATTAGAGCTGGATATTTGATATTATGGACAGAAGTTGGTTCTTTATTCTTAGCTGCATTATTAATATGGCAAATGCGTGCCTTTATTCAAAGTGTAGCAGTATCTTTGGCTGGTGGTAGTATGATGTCCCAAACTCTTGCTGGTATGTATGAAGGTGGGTTCATAAGGATTTTTTCTGGAATTCCAGTCGTAGGTGTTGTGTTTGAAAAAATTGATCAAGGTATAGATAGCTTTAAATTTGTAACAGGTAATTATGTTACTAGAGTTGCTCGTATGCCTTTGAATGCGTTACGGAGTGTTCCTTATTTAGGTAAAGCTGTTAAATTTACTGCTGGTGCTACTAATGTATTGACCTCTTCATATAATGAGCATGATAGGAATTTTAGTAATAACTTTAGGAAATTAAATTATGCTCGAGCTTTTATAGGTGCTCATTTAGGATTTTCTCCATTGGATGCAATGAAATACTTAGGTGGTCATATTGTTGGAAAGGCATTAGATTATAGAGAAGGTAGCTTAATTCATAATGCAATTGAGGATCGTAAAGCTGCTTTAGATAGCTTAAAAGCACACATGTTAGGACCTGAGAAATATAAACCAAGTCCTTATATTCCTAATAAGAAAGAAGAAGATGATGATAAAAATCCTTTTGCTAAGGAAAGATCACATAAGGCGGGTAGTAGTGAGTTATTAGATGAAGATGGAAATGTATATGTAAATAAAGAAAATTTAAAAGATGCACTTGAGACAAGAGAGCAGCTTAAAACAATGCTTGATAATACTAAGGATGATACTGCATTACGGAATATTAAATATGATATTGATAGGCTTGATAATGCTTTACGTCAACATTTAGATGATAAATTTGATGATGTTATACAAAGTTATGCGAATTCTCGCGATCTTATACCTCATCCTCAAGATTTACTTCCTGAAAATTTATCTATGCTGCGTACTCCTTCAGAAGGTGAAACTTCAGGTGTTAGGGGTAATACAGCATTAAGTGATATGATGCAAATGTATAATGATACTTTAGATGTTGTATCTCCTGTGAGTGATACAAGATTAGAAATTTCAAAACAAGATTCAGAAGGTGATATTAAACATAGAGTTGAAGTATTCACAGGTTCTGCAGATGTATCAGAACATGGTGTATCGTCAAGTGAAAGTATGGAATTAAAGGATTTAGAAAAGGATTTAGGAACGGTGTCTGGTGAAACTTCAGGTGCTACGGGTAATACAAAATTAGGTGATATGATACAAATGTATAATGATACTAGAGTAGATGATACTTTAGATGTTGTATCTCCTGTGAGTAGTACAAGATCAGAAATTTTAAAACAAGATTCAGAAGGTGCTGTTAAAGATAGAGTTGAAGTATCTACAGATTTTACAGATACACCAAAAGATGTTGTATCTCCTATAAGTGATACAAAATCAGAAATTTTAGAACAGGATTCAGAAGGTGCTGTTAAAGATAGAGTTGAAGTATCTACAGGTTTTACAGATACACCAAAAGATGTTGTATCTCCTGTGAGTGATACAAGATTAGAAATTTCAAAACAAGATTCAGAAGGTGATATTAAACATAGAGTTGAAGTATTCACAGGTTCTGCAGATGTATCAGAACATGGTGTATCGTCAAGTGAAAGTATAGAATTAAAGGATTTAGGAAAGGATTTAGGAACGGTGTCTGGTGAAACTTCAGGTGCTACGGGTAATACAAAATTAGGTGATATGATACAAATGTATAATGATACTAGAGTAGATGATACTTTAGATGTTGTATCTCCTGTGAGTAGTACAAGATCAGAAATTTTAAAACAAGATTCAGAAGGTGCTGTTAAAGATAGAGTTGAAGTATCTACAGATTTTACAGATACACCAAAAGATGTTGTGTCTCCTATGAGTGATACAAGATCAGAAATTTTAAAACAAGATTCAGAAGGTGCTATTAAAGATAAAGTTGAAGCATCTACAGATTTAGATATATCACAATATAGTACATCGTTAGAGAAAGGTATAGAATCAAAAGATTTAGGGATGCCATCAGATGAAACTTCAAGGGTAAAAGATCCAGCAGAGTTAGATATAGCACAAGTTCATAGTGATATTGAAACAAGTGCTTCTTTAGATGTATCGCAATTACAAAGTTCTGTAGATGATAGTATTCAAACTCAAGATGATGTAGAACGTTCACAGGAAAGTGTGTTATCGCAAGAAAATGTGGAATTAAAGGATCATATTGGTGAAACTACAGGTTATGATGGTGAGAATTTGTCATCTGAAACTGCTTCAGAGGAAAATAATACAATGCTTATGCAAAATTTATATGATGAACAAATTGTAAGCTTAAGTCCGGAAGAGAAAAGTGATTTGTATTCAGAAACTGAAAAACATAATGAATCAGGTTTGTCGGTGTTAGCGGATAATGCCACTACTGAAGATGTTGAACAAGGATCAGCAGAAGATATTTCTACTAATAAGTTGAATTTAGACTATAATGTTTTAGATGTAGGTGACTTAGAAAAAGATTTGGATAGTACTGATATTAAATCTGATAAGACTCTACAACAATTTAGTGTGGAGAGTGAAAAAGAAGTGGATGATAACAGTATTGTTAAAAAAGGGGAAGATGATAAAGAAAGATTGCAACAATCAGATGCAGAGGTATCATCTACGTTATCTATTGAACCATATGATATTTATACCTCAGAGCGAGTTGATGATGGAAAAATGCATGATGGTATACCTTATGATAGTGGATTGGAAAATAAAGGTGATGTTGTAACACAAGAAAGCGATTTAGATCAAAGTAGTGCTGGTAGTACTGATGATGGAAGAGATGGGGCTGTTAGTCATGTTGAAGAAACAGTGCCTGAGAGTTCTGAAGAACTGGAAGAAGCAAATGAATCTGATGATCAAATTGATAATGAGACATATGGTGTAGATGATGAAGAGCTTAAAATTGAAGAAACTGATGATGTACCTGATCAATCTGATAGTGAACGAGATTATGAAAGTGGTGATGGTGAATTTAGCAATAATGATGATATATCCAATGTTGAAGGATTGATTAATGTAGTTACTACTAGTGAAGAGAATGTTATAACTGAAGATTTACAACAACATGTGCAACCTAATATACAATCTAATGCTATGTCATTAAAGAAAGATAAAGATGTCGTGGTAGATAAAAATATCTCAAGTGATGAGTTGGATATTAAAGATGTAGGTATTGTTAAAGAAAAGAAAAAAGAATCTGGCGAAAGTAAAACTGATAATTCTGGCAAAGCAAAATCAGCTAAAACAGCTGTTAATCGAAAATCTTTAAAGAAATCTTTGAAAGTGATATTAAATCAATGTACAAACGATTTATCAGAGAAATTCTGGTTATCTATTGATAAAATATTTGAAGATTCTAAAAGTGGTAAACAAAAACGTAAATTATCAAAACAAGATATTTTATTAATGATAAGGCAACTTGAAGCAGTTATAGCATCATTAAAAGATAGAAAAATACATCTTACTGATCCTGGTGAAATAAAAAAGATAGAAGCAAGTATTAAACAAGCAGAATCTACTATTAAGAACTTATTAAATCAGGGGTAATTTCGACCTTATGAGAGAGTTGGTATGGTGTTTTAGGTAATAATAGACTACTGAAAAAATTTTTATTTATTAATTATATTTATAAAATGCTATATGGCAATATGAAGTATTTTTATGTAAAGATTTATACTAATATTATTTAAAGTTAAACTTTTATTTCTATGAGTGCAATGTTATTACAATTATACTCTTTGTAATTATCTATAGAGCATGGTAAGTAATCTGAATCAAATCTTACAGGTACATCAAATTCATAATCTACGTATATTTTTATACCATTGTGAGGTGGAGTATCGAATTCTATTTGACCATTGGAAAAATTTACAGAGAATCCATCAGCTTTTACAATATTATTATAGTAAATTTTTACTGTATTAGTAACTGGTTTTGTAATCTTGCGTGTGTATGAGTATTGATCAATACTATATGTTTTGATTATTTGAAAAATTTGTTGCTGATTATTTCCTATGCCAAGTTGTTGCTTTTTTGCTTTATAATCTGACCAATCTTTAAAACGAAATCCAATAGCTTTGCCTTTGTGAATATAGAAAAAATTAATAAGTTTAAGTAATTGATCTTTTGATTTGATATTATGCATTACATTATATTTGTTGCGTGGGTGTGATATATTAATTTTGCGGTACTCACTCCCATTATTTGTTTCAATAATATTTGTTGAAAATTCTGGACCACCAGTTGATCCATAAGAAATATCTTCTGGAAATCTTATTTCGTGAAATGTCATTGTTATTACTAATTGTATGAAATGTACTTTGTAGTGTTGTCAGTGTGAAGTATTTTTATACTAATTTTAATGCTAGATAATTTAAATAGTTAAGCCATGTGTTTATTTGGATATTGGGTTTATGTGATCAAATAAATAATATAGTGCCTTATATGCCAGTTGAATCAAATCCTTAGTGCTGTCTTGTTATACCATTATTTAATATTCAACAAAGTTTTTTAGTATAAGTTGTAATATACTATTCTATTTCTTACGATAATATTTAGTGTCTGTAGTTCAATGTTGAGTATTGATTCAGATTTGCTTTTAACGTCATATTCTTCCGACACAATGCTGGATTACTATGATTCTCATATAATGGTTTATAATACAAAGTGTAGTATGCTTTATGAATCTTTCCCACAACAGTTAAAGTATAGAAAATTATATACACATATTGAAATTCATGTAATCAAATAATAATACAGTGCATAATACTTATGTACCGGTTGACCCAAATCCTTCAATTCCACGTTTTGTTATATCATTATCGAAATTTTTAATAAGGTTCCATGAAGCACGAGTTATTGGTGCTATTATCATTTGTGCTATTCTATCTCCATATTTTATTGTATATGCTTCACTTCCAAGGTTGATTAAAATAACTTTAATTTCTCCACGGTAATCAGCATCTATAGTTCCCGGAGTATTGAGTACGGTAATCCCAAATTTAAGCGCAAGTCCAGATCTTGGTCTAATTTGAGCCTCATATCCATTAGGGATAGAAATTGCAATACCAGTATTAATACAAGTTCTACAGCTTGGCTCTAATATAACATCTGATACAATTGCTGAATATAAATCCATACCAGAACTATTATCTGTTGAGTAAGATGGAAGAGGAAGATCATGGTTATTTAACTGAATAACTTTAATTGAAATATCTGTACTAATAGAATGTTCCATGAACTTTTTTTCCCCTGTAATTATAATTGTTTGTATTATTCAATAAATTTGTTACTAAGTCTATCGAATATATAACAAATAGAGTAATTTTTCTTATTTTATTTGAAATATATTCTAAATTAGATGATATATCTTTTTCAGGTAAAAAGTATGTTATTGTTTATATTCTCGTAATTGTTTTGGTATGTTAAAAGCAATATTTTCTTGTATTACCTCTAGATTTGATAACGTGATATTCATATGTTGTTTAAGTGAATCTATTACTTCTTTGACTAATATTTCTGGAGCTGATGCTCCTGCAGTTATTCCAATTTTTGTTACATCTTTTAAGAGATCTAAGTCAATTTCCCTATAAGAATCTATTAAGAAAGAAGGTGTTTTTAATTCAGCTAACTCTTTTAGACGATTTGAATTAGAACTGTTTTTGCTCCCTAATATGAATACAATATCTACTAACTCTGATAATTGTTTTACAGCAATTTGCCTATTTTGAGTAGCATAGCATATGTCTTTTAAATCTGGCCCTTTAATATAGGGAAATTTTTGTTTTAGTTTGTCAATTATTGCTCTTGTATCATCTACACTTAAGGTTGTTTGTGTTACGTATGCAAGCTTGGTTGAATTTATTACTTCTATGTTATCAATGTCAGATAAATTTTGTACTAGTAGTACGGGATTAGTAATTTGTCCTATAGTACCTTCAACTTCGCGATGTCCTTTATGACCTATTAAAATTACTTGATACCCTTTACTATCATAAGCCTGTACTTCTTTATGTACTTTACTTACTAGTGGACATGTTGCATCAATAATCTCTAAATTGCGTAATTGTCCAAGATGCTCTATTTCTTTTGAAATGCCATGGGCACTATATATTAATATTGAACCATCTTCAGCTTGGTCTAGTGTATCTATAAAAATTACACCCATTTCTTTTAAAGAATTAATTATGTATTTATTATGTACAATTTCGTGCAATACATAAATTTTTCTGTTTTTATTGTGGTATTTTACGGCTAACTCTACAATTTTTATTGCTCTCGAAACTCCTGCACAAAACCCTCTTGGATTAGCAAGAATAACTTCTACATTTTTTTTTAAATCCTGATTCATTTACATTCCTATGTGTTACTTGGCTAATTATATATTTAGAACAAAATATTGCAATACATGAAGCATAGTAAGTGTAGCAATGGATATAATTTAATTCTTGATGTTAGATATGTAAAATCAGAACTTTTTGGTAATTTAAATAAGATTATCGATGTTTTTAGTATAAGGAGATAAGTTAATAGTCAGATCTTACTTTAATTATAGCAAAATAATCCTGTTAAAATAATGTTATTAGGTGTCCTACTATATTTAAAATTTGAGATTAAAGTAATGTTTTGCTTGTTCATATGGCTAAGACATAGAACTTTGATAAAATTTAGTATATATATTATAGGTGTTTATCCAGCAGGAAATTTCCTGTGATTTAACACTATATTATCAAAATGTTTTAATTATTTTCTCTTATTAGATGAATAAAATGATTAAATATGTAGCTTCCATCATTAGGTCCAGGACTTCCTTCTGGATGATATTGTACTGAGATTATAGGATAATTATCTACTTGGATGCCTTCTACTGTATTATCAAATAATGATCTGTGGGTTACGTTAACATTTGTAGGCAAGGAATCTTCTTTAATGGTAAATCCATGATTCTGACTTGTAATTTCTATGTTATTATTTATTTTATTATAAACTGGGTGGTTACTTCCTCTGTGTCCGAATAACATTTTCGTAATTTTTGTTCCTAAAGCTAATGAAATCAGTTGATGTCCTAAACATATACCTAGTATTGGTATTTTATATTCAATGATAGTTTTTATTTGTTTTATAGTGCTTTCAGGAATTGCAGATGGGTCCCCTGGACCATTTGATAAGACTATACCTTGTGGTTTTATGGATAGTATCTTTTCAGGTAAATTATCTTCATTTCCTGAAATTAAGTGAATTTTACATCCTAGTTTAGATAAGGCATCTAATATACTTAATTTTACCCCAAAATTAATTACTACTATATTATAAAGTGGTGTTGTATTATCTGTTGTTTTATAATTATTTACAAATCGTATAGATGCGCAGTGATTTGTGTAATTATATTGAGAAGCTTTGTTTTGTAATTCTGCTAAGTTTATTGAGTTGATATCATCAAAGTGATATATTATTCCATTTTGTGAGCCATGTTTACGCAAATGACATGTTAATGCTCTAGTATCAATTTCGGATATTCCAGTTAAGTTGTTTTCTATCATCCAAGGTTCTAAATTTGCATAAGATCTTGAATGAGAGCCTTCTGATATTGTTTTAACTACAATTCCATGGGTTAGTATCTTATAGTCTTCAAAATCTTTGTAATTTATTCCAACATTGCCAATGTGAGGAAAAGTGAATGTAATTATTTGACCTGCAAATGATGGATCAGTTATAGTGTGCTGGTATCCTGTTATTGAGGTAGTAAAGCATACTTCTCCAATAGCGGGTATTTTTTTCCCTATTGATTTTCCAAAAAAATGTTTTCCATCTGATAATACAAGAACAGAATTGTAATAACTTTTTAATTGAGACATTGTTTACATAATAAAGCTAACAAATCTGGAAAATTATATAGCAAATTCTTTGAAAGTTAACTATATAATTTACTTTTGTGAGATTTGTTGAATATACATTTTTACATATTCTCTGCAAATGTTGGTTTCTGTGAATTTAAATAATATGTTATACATAGGATCGATAGTAATATACATATATTCAATGACTTGTTTTGAATAATGTGTTATTTGTATTATATGAAGTGTAAAATTTTTTATGTTAAAAATAGCTATAGTTGGGTTACCTAATGTTGGAAAATCTACTATTTTTAATAGATTAACTAATCAAAAGTCTGCAATTGTTAGTAATATTCCTAACTTAACAAGAGATAGGAGAGAGGGGAATGCTGATTTATGTGGGTTAAAATTCAAAATTATTGATACAGGTGGAGTAGATAATACAATAAAATTATCTGCACTGGTATTGGATCAAGTAAAATTTGCTATAGAAAGATCTGATATTGTATTTTTTATTGTTGATGCAAGGATTGAGCAAGATGATAAAAATGTAGAATTTGCAAAATATTTAAAAAAGAATACAAAGAAACCAGTGATATTGATTGCAAATAAATGTGAAAGTCAAAAAAGGTGCTACAACGTAGATTATTTAGAACATTTTAATTTTATAGGTCCGGTTTATATTTCTGCAGAACATAATTTAGGTTTGATTGATTTGTATGAAACATTGTTGCCATTTGTTGAAGTGCATGATTTGGATACGTTAAATTCACGTAATATTAGACTTTCTATTGTTGGAAAGCCAAATGCTGGTAAGTCAACGTTTGTTAATAGATTGCTTGGTGAGAGTAGAATGATTGTAAGCCATGAACCTGGAACAACTAGAGATTCTGTAGACATAGAGTATGTATATAAAGGTCAAAGATTTACATTGATTGATACTGCTGGTATACGTAAAAAAGCGAAGGTAACTGAAAATATAGAAGTAACTTCTGTTCAAAAGACTATTGAATCAATTAATAGATCGGATATTGTAATTCTAATGATAGATTCTGCTTATGGTATAGAACAACAGGATTTATCAATTGCCGAGCTTGCAATACAAAGAGGTAAAGCTATCATTGTTGCTTTAAACAAGTGGGATATGGTTGCTGAAAAAAATAGATCTGATTTGTTAAAAGATATTTGTAATTATAATAAATTAAATTTTGAGGTTACAATTATCGAGGTTTCTGCACTTAAAAATATTAATTGTAATAAAGTGATAGATAAAAGCATAGAATTATATAAATATCTGACAATGCGTATTAGTACTCCTATGCTGAATAAATGGTTAAAATTAGCTGTAGAACACCATAGACCTCCATTATGTAATGGAAAGGTAGTTAAGCTTAAATATATTACACAAATTAAAGCAATGCCTCCAACTTTTGTTATAGTTGTTAATGGTTCTCATGCTATTGATCTAACGTATAAGCAGTATTTAACAAGTAATTTAAGGAAACACTTTTATATCAATGGAATTCCAATAAGATTAAATTTAAAGAAAAATAAGAATCCGTACGATAATAATTTTTCTAAGACTTAAAGGCAATTTTTCAATTAAATACATTCAGCTAGTGTGACGTGTTAATTAGTACAAATTCTATTATTGAATCTTAAATATATTCAATCAATGAAATACCTGTCATTTCTTTTGGTTTCTCTATGTTGAGGATTTCTAAGATTGTCGGTGCTACATCACATAATCTTCCATTTCTTAATCTAATTTGTTTACTATAATTACAGATTATGAATGGTACAGGATTTAATGTATGTGCTGTATATGGCATATTATTTTTTACATCAAACATTTCTTCTGCATTCCCGTGATCAGCGGTAATTACTAGTACATAATTGGTACTTTGTATACAGTTTATTATTTTATTTAAGCATCGGTCTAAGGTAGTTATAGCTTGTTTTGTTGCCTCTATATTTCCAGTATGTCCAACCATGTCAGCATTTGCATAATTTAAAATGATTAAGGAATATTTTTGTAATTTTATTTTTTCAATAACTGTGTCAGTAACTTCTTTTGCAGACATTTCTGGCATTAAATTATATGTAGCTACAGAAGGTGATGGTATTATTATTCTGTCTTCATTTTTAAATGTATCCTCTTTTCCTCCATTAAAAAAAAAGGTAACATGTGCATACTTTTCTGTTTCTGCAATTCTTAGCTGATGTAATTGATGATTTGCTATAACTTCTCCTAATGTATTTGTGATATTATTATTTGGAAATAAGTATGGTATATTAATACTATCTGAATATTTTACCATGCCTATTGTATTTTCTAATGTGATGTGATTATCAGTTTTGATGTCTCCTATGATCATTTTTATGATTTGTATTACTCTATCACTTCTAAAGTTTGTCATGATAAACCCATCGTGTGGATTCATCTTATTATAATTACCGATTACACATGGCAATATGAATTCATCTGTAATACCAGCATTATAACTATCTTGGACAGCTAATAATGGATTTTCATAACGTTTAGCATCTCCAAATGCCATTGCATTATATGCTTTTGCTGTACGATCCAACTTATTATCGCGGTCCATAGAATAATAACGTCCACTTATTGTTGCAATATTTACATTATTTAAGTATTTGATATGCTTACATAAGATGTTGATGTATTTAATTGCTGATATTGGAGGGGTATCACGCCCATCTAAAAATATATGAATTGCGACTTGTATTTGAAAATCAGATAATGCTTTAATAATATCCAACATGTGCGTATAAAGGGAATGTACACCACCATCAGATAACAGACCAGCTATATGGCATATGCCATTGTTTTTCTTTATTTTATTGACAAATTTTAATAGATAATGATTGTTTTTTATATATTTTATTTCATTGTTTATTTTACATAGGTCTTGTAACACAATCCTGCCGCTTCCTAAGTTAACATGTCCAACTTCTGAATTGCCTATTTGTCCATCTGGAAGTCCTACATCTAATCCATGAGTAATTAAGTGACTTTTTGGGTATTGTGAAATTACATTATCCCAGCAAGGCTTGTAAGATTGAGCAATAGCATTGAACTTGTTATTTTCACTATTACCCCATCCGTCTAATATGCACAAAATTACAGAATGGTTGATCATATGTGTTGAATGAAAAATTTATTATTATACCTTTATATCATAGTTGTAGACATATAGTAGATATATTTTTAAATAGTAAGTAGCTAGTAGTTTTAATAATCTACCTTAATATTAGAGTAATTCTTAAAAAACCCGGGTTTAATATCTAAAAATCTATGGTATTTAGATTTTTTGCAATACAGATTCTATTATAATGTATTTTTAAAAGAATTAAAAGTACTATGTAATGTAGTATTGTATAGATTGTAAAGATACTAAACCAATAATTTTGTGAATTTAATATATGATCTAAAATTACAGTCTAAATTTATGTATATAAATGTATACTTATTGAAGAATTTGAAGCGTTAAGGAATAGAGCATTAAATGCATTGTGTTGAGCTATTAAAACATGACTTTGTTATTGTATGGCCATTTAGCATTTGTTATATTAATGATTTGATAGAATTGTAATTTATATAATAAGTTATATATTGAAGAATTGACTTTAATTATCTGGTATACTTGTTTTTATTTATTACCTTAGATTAGAAATTTTTAATACATGAAAATGCAATGTAGTCTATGATTATACAATTATGGTTAAAGATATAAAATTAATCTTAGTAAAAAATGTATGGTACCTTTATGTAAGGTTTGACAATTTGAAAAAATGTTAATCGTTATAATGATGTAAAAGTAGTTGATTTATTTTTACAAGTAATATAGTTAGTTTAGTAATGTAATAATTTTTGATATGTAAATGATAAAATCCAGAATTGTATTCTTGTTTGTTTTTATTTTCTTTAGTCCGATGTTGTTGTTTGCAGATGAGATATTGGAAGGACATAATCTCTATGAAGTATCAGATAATGGTTCTGATGGTAATCATGTTAATGATATTAGATCTAGTGGTTTGATAAACAGAGGTACAATTTCTTTGAGAATGTATAGAGATGTTACTCCTGTATTTGTTAACGATAGGATTATATTTTTAAGTAAAGATGGTGTTTTGCATTCTGTAGATAGTAAAGATGTTAAAAAATGTTATTGGGAACTGCAGGTTACGAAACATACTAACCTATATAGAGCAAGTATATTATATTCTGAAAATTTAATATTGTATATTGTAGATGATAATGTCTACGGTATTGATTTTGAAACTGGACAAATAAAATGGCAAAAAGAATTAAGAAGTGTGATTGCTGGATCTCCTGTTGTTATTGATAATCATCTGATGGTTGTTACTGTAGATAATTATTTGTACTTTTTTAATGTATCTGATGGGTCATTGATATCAAGTAATCAGGAATCACTTCCTGAGGTAAAAAGCTATAGTTCACTATCTTCAGCATCATATGGTGACATGATAATATTTTCTTTTTCTAATGGAAAAATTGCTGCGTTTAATTCTTTGAATGGTTTAAAGATATGGGAAAGCAATATATCAAATGCTAATGTTGCTTTTAATAATGGAGTTTCTTTGCAGGCGGCAAATAATACTGTAATTGCTGTTGATAAATTACATAGTATATCAAATATTGATATTGAATCTGGTAACACTAGGTGGTCAAAAAATTTAAAAATTCAAGGTATTTCTAAAATTGAGGAAGATAATATAGCAGCTGTTATTGATAATAAACTTGTCTTAATAAGTATCAATACGGGAGATTTTTTATGGCAGTATGATTTATTACAACATGGGAAATCAAAAAATCAATGGAGTTCTCCTATAATAATGAATGATGAAATTTTAGTTATAGGGAATGATGGTTGTGTAATATTAATAGATTATAGATCTGGAGCTTTAAAATTAGTAAATTATATATTGCCATCAGCTTATTATATTCCAATATTGGTAGATTCTTCAATTTATGTTGTAACAAATAAAAATAAGATAATTATTTTTCGTTAAGTGATAGTATAAGGACGTGAGTATGCAAAATTATGATATGGTAGTTATCGGTGGTGGACCTGGTGGTTTTAAATGTGCAATTAGAGGAGCTCAGCTTGGATTAAAAGTTGCATGTATAGATAAAAATAAGATTTTAGGAGGTACATGTTTAAGGGTAGGATGTATTCCTTCTAAAGCTTTGTTACATTGTTCTCATGAATATTATCATTTAAAAAATAATTTAGCTGAAGTTGGTATAACATTTGATAATTTAAGTTTCGACTTAGACAAAATTATGTCTTTTAAAGATAAAAATATTACTGAGTTAGGAAGTGGGATTAGTTATTTGTTTTCTAGTTATAAAATTGATTATTTATGTGGTGTTGGTAAAATACAATCTGTAAACTCTAATGATTTTGTTGTTGCTGTAATTGGTGACAATGGTGAGCAGAAAATAATGAGTAAGCATGTAGTTATTGCTACTGGATCTGATGTTGCAAGTTTTCCTGGTATTGATATCGATGAAGAAAGAATAGTGTCTTCTACTGCAGCTTTATCTTTTAAAGAGCCACCAAAGAAATTGATAGTTATAGGGGCTGGAGCTATAGGTTTAGAAATGTCATCTGTCTGGAGTAGGTTTGGATCTGAGGTGACTGTTGTTGAATTTTTAGATAAAATTGCTCCTAGTATGGATGGCGATATTAGTAAAGCTTTGCTTGCAAATTTAAAAAAACAGGGGATTAATTTTAAATTATCAACTAAAGTTACTTCAACTGATAGAAAAGGAAATAGTTTAGCTGTACATCTTGAGTCTGTAAAAGATGGTAGCTCTGAAGTAATGGAAGTAGATAAGGTTCTTGTGTCTATTGGACGCATTCCATATACGAATGGATTGATTGATAATAATTCTATAGAATGTGATACTAGAGGATTTATTAAAGTTAATAGTAAGTATGAGACAAATATACCAGGCATATTTGCTATTGGTGATGTTATCGGTGGAGCAATGCTTGCTCATAAAGCGGAAGAAGAAGGCATTGCTGTTGCAGAATTGATTTCTGGGTATAAGCCACATGTGGATTATGAGATTATTCCATCTGTAATATATACGCATCCTGCTGTTGCGTCTATTGGTAAAACAGAAGAGAATTTAAAAAATATTAATTATAGTTATACTGTTGGTAAGTCTAGCTTTGCCGCAAATGGTAGATCAAAAATTACAGATAATGCAGTAGGATTTGTAAAGGTATTGGCTTCTAAAGAAAATGATACGATTTTAGGTGTTCATATTATTGGTGCATATGCTGATACTATGATTAATGAATCTGCTGTTGCTATGGCTTATAGAGCATCATCAGAAGATATATTCCGTATTTGTCATTCACATCCAGATGTTAATGAAGTATTTAAAGATGCATGTGAAGCAGCGTTTTTAAAATGATTAGCTTATCATTTGTTAGCATGAGGTTCAGGTATTGTGTTACGTAGGCTATTAGGGTTAAAGTTAGAGTATAAAGTAGCGTTTTTTATTCTCTTGTTATCTATTGTTTGGGTTAGTAGTGGAATTTTTAAGAAATACGATCAGCAGATAGAACAAGATGTTTTTCGTAATTATCCTGTTAACATTAAGGTAGTAGAATCTAATGCTCAGGATAGAGTAGTGTACTTATCCTTGATAGGTGAAGTTGAAGCTTTCCGTTATGTTAATATTATGCCAGAAGTTGCTGGTAGGGTATCAGATGTCTTGGTAAAGGATGGGGATTATGTAACAGAAGGAAATATTTTAGTAAAAATAGAAAAATATGAAAAAGAAGAACAATTAAAACAGGCTAAAGCTCTGTTAAAGCAAAGAGAACTTGAATATAAAGCTTCTCAGTCTTTAAATGAACATGGATACAGATCTGAAATAAATGATGCATTATCTTTTACTGCTTTAGAATCAGCGAAATCAGATGTAAAAAAAGCACAAATTAATTTAAGTAATACAGAGATAAAGGCTCCTTTTTCTGGATTTGTAGATAAAATGAATGTGCAAATTGGTGGATTTGTGTTTCCTGGTTCAGGACTATCAATTGTGCAGTTAGTTAACTTTGATAAAATAAGGGTGATTACTTATGTTCCAGAGAAGTATTTTAATAGATTAAAATTGGGTGATATTTGTAAGATTCTAATTGCGCAAAATGAAGAAATAGATGCTCCTATTGTTTTTATCAGTAAAATAATAAATCGTAATACAAGAACTTATCGAGTAGAAATGGTATTGGATAATAATGATTTAAAGGTTTTTACACAAGGGGCTGTTTATTCTATAAAGATTCCTGTGGGGAATTATCGAGCTCATAGAATTTCACCTTCTGCTTTAGATTTGCAAGATAATGGGGATTTAGGTATTAAAGTGATTGTTGATGAGAAAGTGAAGTTTATACCTGTTGAAGTTGTTGATAGTGAGTATAACGGGGATGTTTGGATTGCAAATTCTCCTGATACTATTAAATTAATCACTTTAGGTCATGAATATGTAAAAGATAATACACATATTAGACATGAGTCATAAAAAATTGAACTGAATTTAGTTAGAATTTCGTAAAATCAAGAAGTTTAAATAATTTTAATAAGTGAGTCTGCTTTTTTAGTATTATAAAAATTATGTTGCAGGTTGATATTGTGTATTCTACAATGTAGGGAGTTCATTATTTTATAAAATATAGTGGTAACAAAAGAAGGTATAATTGAAGCTGAAGGTATTGTAGTTAAGTTGTTGCGTGATGCAACTTTTATGGTCAGGCTTAATGATAATTACGAAATTATAGCGCATGCTTCAGGGAAAATAAGAAAAAGTAAAATACGTATATTAATGCATGATAGGGTATTGGTTGAAATTAGTACTTATGGTATTAATAAAGGTGAAGTAGGGAAAGGTAGAATTATTAGACGATTAAAGATTGTAGATGCTTAAGTTTGATGATTTGATATTAGCTTCTTCTTCAAAGCAAAGGTTATCTTTATTAGAGCAAATTGGTGTAGTTCCTGGGCATGTGGTATCTCCTATTATAGATGAGGTAGTTTTAAAGAAGGAATTACCTAAAGCTTATTCAATCCGTATAGCTAAAGAAAAAGGGACAAAAGTAAAGGTATTATATCCTGATAAGTTTGTATTAAGTGCAGATACTGTTGTATGTTGTGGTAGTAGGATACTGCCAAAAGCAGAAACAGAAGAACAAGCTCTTGAATGTATGAGATTAATATCAGGACGTAGACATAGAGTTTATACAACTATTTGTTTGTATACTCCACATGATAAATTGCATTGTAGAAGTGTGGTGACAATAGTAAAATTTAAGCGTTTATCGGTACAAGAAATAAATTGTTATATAATGTCCAGACAATGGGAAGGAAAATCAGGTGGATGTAGTATACAAACTGATGCTGGTAAGTTTGTATTATCAATTAATGGATCATACTCTTCTGTTGTAGGGCTACCATTGTATGAAACTTATTCGATTTTGAGTCAATATTTTAGTATATAGATTTCCTAGTTATAATTGTTGATATAGTAGAGCTACACTTGTAGCTAAGTATTGGTCAAGTAATGTTTATGATGGTGTACTTGCTTAAGTATTTTTTCTATTATAAATAACAATAGTGCTGTTATTAGTAATAAATTCCTTGCTAAGAGTTGTGGCAGTTGCTAACATGATAAGCATTTTAAAGAATAATTTTTTATAGAAGTGTTTATTAATGCAGTATAGATACATTTATTGGGTTATTTATTGAAATTGCATTTCACACATGACGTAACATAATGGTCCTGTTATATACTTGACAGGTTATTGTCGTGGAGGAGTAACTGTTATGGAATCAGGAGAAAAAAATGGTTAATTTACCACAATTTACAATACGAGATTTAGTAGAATCTGGTGTTCACTTTGGTCACAAAGCAAGTAGGTGGAATCCTAAGATGGCTCCATATATATATGGGGTACATAATGATATTCACATTATCAATTTACAGAATACTGTAGTCTTGCTTAGGAATGCATTAAAAGCCATATATGATATAGTTCTTAAGAGGGGAAGGGTATTATTTATAGGAACTAAAGTCCAAGCTTCTGCTATCATTGCTGATGAAGCAATACGTTGCGGGCAATATTATATAAATAATAGATGGTTAGGAGGTATGTTAACAAATTGGGAAACTATCTCTCTATCAATAAAAAAACTGAGGGAATATGAAAGATTAATAGAAAATGTTGATAATCAGTTTACAAAGAAGGAATTATTACTTTTTGAGAAGAAAAGAGCAAAACTTGATAGATCTATAGGTGGTATTTGTAATATGGGTGGATTGCCTCATGCTTTGTTTATAATTGATACGAATAAGGAGCATATTGCAATTAAAGAAGCTAATAAATTAAATATTCCTATTATAGCAGTGTTGGATACTAATTCAGATCCTACTGGTATAGATTATCCAATTCCTGGAAATGATGATGCAGTACGTTCAATTGATTTCTTCTGTAAGATTGTGTCAGATACTATATTAGAGGCGATACGTTCTGATTTAGCTAAGTCTGGTATTAGTGTTGATGGTATTAAGGATTTTTCAGCAGAGAAAAGAGAAGATCTTTTGAAAGCAAATAATCGAGATAATAAAACTAATAGTGCTGTTGATAACATTGAAAATCTTAAGGAAGAAGATCTTATAGGAGGAAGTAATAATGAAAATTGATATTAATGCAATAAAAGAATTGCGTAATTTGACAGGTGCTGGTGTTGGTGACTGTAAGGAAGCATTAAGTTCTTGTGCTGGTGATATAGAAAAAGCAAAAGATTATCTTAGAGAACAAGGTATTGCAAAAGCTTATAAAAAATCTAATAAAGATGTATCAGATGGTTTAATAGCAATTCATGTTAATGGAAATCAAGGTGCAATTTTGGAAATAAATTCAGAGACTGATTTTGTTGCTCGTAATGAAAAGTTTCAGAGATTGGTATTAAATCTTGTTTCTTTGGCTAATCAGTATGCTGTTGAAAATATAGAAGATTTTTTAAAACATGAATATATTAATGGTACTAGTATTCATGATGAAATAATGAGTAATATTGCAATAATAGGAGAAAATATTCATTTGAATAAGATAGGATATTTATCTGTAGGTAGTGGTGTTGTTAGTGGATATATACATAATCCTGTAATTGATAGTCTTGGTAAAATAGGATCAATAGTTGCTTTAGAATCTACTGGTGATAGGGAAAAATTAAATGTGCTTGCAAAGCAAATAGCTATGCATATTGTTGCTGCAAGGCCAGAAGCATTGTCTATAGATGTTTTAGATAAAAATATTTTAGACAAGGAACGTGAGATTGTAAAGAAACAGGTTGATCAGTTAAATAAACCAATATCAGTGGCAGAAAAAATAATAGATGGTAGAATAGCTAAGTTTTATCAGGATGTTGTTTTATTAGAACAAATCTTTGTAATGGATAATCAATTGACAATTTCTGAATTAATAAAAAGAAAAGAATCAGAATTGGCTACAAATATTAATCTTATAGGATATAAGCTATTTATCATTAATAAATAATGATACTATTAAGAATAGCATTTTTATTTGTTTAAAAAAGTTTAATGCATGGTGTATTACAGGATACCAGTGGTTTATGGCTTTATATATAGTATATAATACCTATATCACTGTATAATGATTGGTTATACAGTATTTATGTAATATTTGTGGAGGCATATTTTATCTTAAATAGATTAGCATTGTGTGTGTATTTCATGTATAATTGAAATCTGTATGTTATAGCATAACTATACACGTGTTTTTGTGTATTGCGGAGTGTATGTTAAAATTGGTATGGTAGTTTTTTGTTAAAAATATTAATTTGTAGATAATTATTAAATGAGAGATTATGGATGTTACGCCTATTATTTATGCTAATCAAAATGTGATTACTGGCTATGGTAAAGGGAAGTTTTTTATAAATGATAATATCTATTTAGGGTCTCACATAATTTTTCCAAATAAAATTATTTCTTATTTAAATCTTAGTATTTCTAACTTGGAAGATATAATTGAATTATTAGATGAAACTTTAGATATAGTGTTAATTGGTACTGGTAAAGATCATATATTTTTACCTAATGAAGTAAAAGACAATTTTTTAAAGCGTGGTTTTAATCTTGAACATATGTCTACAGGAGCAGTTTGTCGTACATATAATGTTTTATTATATGAAGGTAGGAATGTTTGTGCAGCGTTAATATCGTTATAAGTCCTTATGTTTTTTGAAATTATTAATGAATATTTTTTTATTAATGGTATAATTGCTATACTAATTGTGAGCTTGGTTACAGGTTCGCTGGGATCATTTATGATATGGAAAAATCTTTCATATTTAGGTGATAGTATTTCTCATTCATCTATTTTAGGTGTAGCTTTGGCTGTTTTACTAGATATTAGTATATCTAGTGGAATTTTATGTATTTCTATTATTTTTGCATTGCTGTTGTCTTATAGCATAAATAGGATTTATTCTATAGATACGGTGTTAAACATTGTTACTAATGTAATTATGTCTTTGGGAATGATATTATTATCTTTTTTTCCAGCTGCAAGTAATAATATTATACATTCATTGTTTGGGGATGTACTAATGTTAACTAGTAAGGATCTTATAATAATGGCTTTAGTAGCATTAGTAATTATTATTCTCATTATATATAGGTGGAAATATTGGTTAATTATATCAATAAGTAATGATTTATCTGCATCGGAAGGTGTAAATATAGGTTTTATAAAATTAGAATTTTTAGTAATACTGTCTGTTTTTATTGCTTTTGCAGCTCAATTGGTAGGAATATTGTTAATTACTGCTTTTTTAGTTATTCCTGCTGCAACAGCAAGGTTAGTATCAAAAACGCCATTACAAATGATAATAATTTCTACAATTATTTCTATATTTTCTGGTATAATAGGACTTTTGTTGTCTGAAAGATTTGATATTTTTCCTGGTCCTTTGATTATCATGGTATCGTTTGTACTTCTATTATTTATGTATTGTGTAAATAGATTTACAAGTTAATATTTATACATAATTTTAAATATTATCATAGTTATTTTAAAGATATTATGCTAATTTTAGCCTAATATAATAATTAGGTATAGTATGTCATCTTTCAAAGGCTTAATAATACGTACTGCTGGGTTAGTAATGGGTTATCTGTTTCTAATATTTAGTGTTAATATGTTAATGCGACGTTGTAGTAGAAAGAGTAATTACATTTCTATAGCTGTAGTTTTGTTATTAAGCATTGGAATTACCGCTTTTTTTAAAATATATGGTAGGAATGAAAATTCATTAACATTTATTAATATTAAGATATATGCAATGTTATTAGCTAGTGCTTTAATAATGTTTTGTATTGCTAATTTAGTGTTGAGAAAAGAAAGTAAATGTCATTCCAAATTTAAAGAACAAAGTAAGAAAATTCACTCTTTAAGGGTTGAGATCACTAACTTAGAAATACAACTTAATGTTATCAAAAGGGAAATAGAGTGGTATTTTAGTGATTTATGCTCTGATACTAAAATTTGTATTGATATAAAACAAGAATACTTACTTCCAACTAATAAAAAATTTTATGATATTGGTTTTTTGTGTAAGATAACAAAATCCATTACTTTTGGTGTAGCATTGGTGGTATTTTTATATCAGTCTTTTTATAGTTCTCTTAATCAAAAATTTCGATCGATTGAGTTGCTTATGTATTATACTTTAGTATCATTATTTTTGTTCACATTTGTAGTAGACCTGTTAACTATTTATTATATTAAAGAGAATTATAAATCTATTGAAGAAGGTGATAACATTAATATTTTTAATGCTGAATTGCAGATGAAAAAGAAATTGTATAATACTTTGTTAAAAGAAATATCAAAGTATAATAGGGTTACTGTTAGAAACTGGGAAAATGTAAATCATATTTCTGCATTAGAAGATCATAGAGATAAAATACTAAATATTTTAGATAGAATTTAATTTATATTACTAAGTTTGATTATATAAGCAAGAAGATTTATATTTATAATGCAAATTTCTATGTGCTTGAAATTTATAATCTAACTTTTTATTAAAATATATAAATATTTGTAAAGTTAGATTTTATGTTTTATTTAAACAAATAGACTAAAGACATATTATATTGTTAAGTAGTAATCAAAATCAAATTTATGTAAATATTATTAATGCTGAGGGAGTTTAATTGTTATTGATACTTTACTTTTTATCATAATGTATTATATAAATTTGTTGTGATATGTGAATGATATCTGTTTAAGTCATTTATGAAGGTAGTTCTTGCATACTTGTAAATTTTTGGTAATGGTTGTATATTCTTGTATATAAAGATTAAGGAGTGGTATAGCGTTCCTATATAAATGCTAGTTAATAGATAAAATATGCTTGTGCAACTAGGTATTGCTTTTATAATGTTAGTTTGGTGTTGTGCATTATAATATTGAAGGATAGTTATGAGTCACGATGAAAATAAATACTCTGTATTTAAGGCAAAAGTTAAAAGACGGGATTTTTTAGGCTTAACGACTTTATCTATGGTAGGTATTGGGTTGTTTTCATCGGTGTATTCCTTAATAAAATTTTTAAGTCCATCTGCAGAAGTGATAGCCCAGTCTACTGTTGAAGTAAATTTATCAGATATTAAAGAAGGAAAAACTAAAGTTGTAAAATGGCAAGGTAAACCTGTTTTTATACGTAGGCGTACTATGCAAGAAATAGAAGAAGCAAAAGCTGTAAAAATAGATAGCTTACGAGATCCACAGTCTGATCGAGAGCGCACCCATCAGGGAAGGGAAGAGTGGTTAGTAATGGTGGGTATTTGTACACATTTAGGATGTGTTCCTGTGGAAGTAGATGACGGAAAAAAAGGGTGGTATTGTCCTTGTCATGGTTCTAAGTATGATACATCTGGAAGGATTATTAGTGGTCCTGCTCCGCTTAATCTTCCTATACCTGATTACTATTTTTCTGGTAAAGACGTTATTGTTATAGGGGCAAAAGGGATTGATGCTGCATAAATAAACATTAAGGTAAGAGGTATTGATTAATGTCTGGACATGATAATATGAAAAATCCCGAAGGAAAAGGTATTCTGGCTTGGATAGAATATAGAATGCCAATTGGTGCTTTTTTAAAAGGATTAGCTTCATATCAGGTTCCTAAAAATCTAAATTATGCATGGAATTTTGGTTCACTTGCTGGTATTGCTTTAATATTGCAAATTATAACAGGGATATTTTTAGCAATGCATTATACACCACACGTTGCACATGCATTTTATAGCGTGGAAAGAATAATGCGAGATGTTAATTATGGTTGGCTAATAAGATATACTCATGCTGTAGGTGCTTCGTTCTTTTTTATAGTTGTATATATACATATATTGCGTGGTTTATACTATGGTTCTTATAAAAGTCCTAGAGAGTTAGTGTGGTTTGTTGGAATTTTTATCTTTTTTGCAATGATGGCAACTGCATTTATGGGATATGTATTACCGTGGGGGCAGATGAGTTTTTGGGGTGCAACTGTAATTACTAACTTGTTTTCTGTTATACCTTTAGTTGGTCAGGATATTGTACAATGGTTATGGGGTGGTTTTTCTGTTGATAATCCTACATTAAATAGATTTTTTGCATTGCATTATTTATTACCTTTTATTATAGTAATGCTTGCTTCATTACATGTTGTAGCATTGCACAGGTTTGGATCAGGTAATCCAAGTGGAATAGAAGTAAAATCTAATAGAGATACTATCCCTATTTATCCTTACTTTATTGTTAAGGACTGTATAACATTTGGCATATTTTTTATACTTTTATTTTTATTTGTATTTTATATTCCGAATTATTTAGGGCATCCAGATAATTACATTGAAGCTGATCCTATGGTTACACCTGCTCATATAGTTCCTGAATGGTACTTTTTACCTTTTTATGCTATGTTACGTTCTATTCCTAATAAATTATTAGGAGTAGTTACTATGATTAGTTCTATAGCAGTGTGGTTTTTATTACCTGTGTTAGATAGATGTAAAGTTAAAAGTGGTAGTTACCGTCCAATTTTTAGAATTTTTTATTTTGTGTTTATAATAAATTTTTGTTTTTTAACTTGGCTTGGTGGCCAAGAAGTTAGAGAACCATTTGTAACACTTAGTAGATTATCTACATTATATTATTTTTCATATTTTTTAATCGTATTGCCTATATTGTCTAAATATGAAAAACCGACTGTAATTCCAAAAACAATAAGCGATACAGTACCGGAGATGAAATAATGATGTTAATGCGGTTTCTTCTTATAGTTTGTTTTATTTACATGCCATTCATATGTGTAGCAGAAGAGTTAAAACATCTATCTCCTAAGAAGATTAATTGGAAATTTGATGGTATATTAGGTTCATTTGACAAGCAATCTGTACAGCGTGGTTATCAGGTATATAGAGAGGTGTGTTCATCTTGTCATTCTATGAAGAGAATAGCATTTCGTAATTTACGTGATGTAGGATTTTCTGAAGGAGAGGTAAGAACTATCGCTGCATCGTATCAGGTTATAGATGGTCCAAATGATGTTGGTGAGATGTTTGAACGTCCAGGAATTCAATCAGATTATTTTGTATCTCCTTTTCCCAATAAGGAAGCTGCTGTAGCTGCTAATAGAGGTGCATTTCCACCTGATTTGTCTTTAATAATTAAAGCAAGGCATAATGGTGCCAATTATGTATATTCTTTATTAACTGGTTACGAAAGCCATGAGTCTGATGAAGGTGGATTATATACAAACCCTTATTTTAGTACTGGGAAAATAGCCATGGCTCCGCCACTTTCTGATAATTTAGTTCAATATACAGATGGTACAGATTCTAAAGTGGAAAATATGGCATATGATGTTGTGAATTTTCTACAATGGGCGGCTGAACCTGAAATGGAAATGCGTAAAAAACTAGGTATTAAAGTTGTTAGCTTTTTATTAATACTTACAGTTTTTGTGATATTTATAAATAAGAGATTGTGGGAAGGTCTTTATAAGAAGTAATTGTGCTTATAACGTTTTCTTATAATTCAGTCTTTTTTTTAGAATCTTAACATTATGAGTTGGCATGTTTATTTTTAAATGCATGTTAGGTTTGGTGTTATAAATAGTAGTAATTTCGTTACTGAACTAGGTGCTTAACTCAATATAGCAGGAAATTTCATTTTTAATTTGTATTTTATTTTTAATGTAGAAGACATTGAAGCATATCCTTAAGATAAGGTTCTGGTATTGTATAAATCATGTTACACTAATTTCTTAGTATATTAATAGTAAAATTTTATTAATTCCTTCATATTAGAGTTGCATTATATAAAACATATTTATGTTTAAACATAAAATATCATATATTTTTTTTTATTTTTTAGGACAAAAAATACAATTTTACCATTGATAATACTATTCAATGTATATATCATAATATTATTATTGTTTTAATAGCAATATAATTAGTGTAGTGTGTGACTAATTGGTGTATTTATGAAAAATCTTTTGCTAGTTTCTGCTTTAACCTTTGTATTAATAATGTGTTCTCATGATGCTTTTTCTGATGAAGTATTAGATAGTATTTTTGTAGATAATCATAATAATGCTAAAAATTTATTTTTAGGAATTAAGAATGAGGTGTCAGCAAAGGGTAGCCGTGTTAAATTTGCTGGCAATATGGTTTCTTATGGTTGGTATTCAAGTGCTGATAGTAAGGATTCAGAAAAAATTATAAATAATAATAAGCGTTTTAATGTAGATATAGGAGGAAATGTTGGTAATATTGGTGCTAAACATGATGGTATGTTGAGTCTTGGAATTGATTTGAAACCAGATAAATATGGAGTTATATACGGAGTATATTCTCAGATACATATTCCACATGTTGAAGGAAAAAGTTTTGGTAATAATGCTGCATTTAATAGGGGATCAAAAATATTTGCTAAGACTCCTTATGGTGATTTTTCAGTTGGATATCAAGAAGGTATAGAATCCATTATGAAATTAAATGCTTTTAGTGTAATTGCTGGTGATAATTATAATATATGGACAAAACATTTAAGGAACATTCTGTATGATATGAAAGATGTATCAGGTTATTTTGTATATTGTTTAAATTTTTATTCTGGGTTATATAGTGAGAGTTTTTTTCGTAATAGTGATAACATAGTAACTGGTGTTATGGCTGGAACTTTTATTAATAATTTGCCATTTAGGTTATCTTACCAATCACAAAATTTTATGGGGTTAAGATTTGGAGTAAGTTACTCTCCTTTTGGATATGATAGGGAGTTATCTGAAATGCCACAGATAAATTTCAATAATGTAATTAAGTATGTAGAAGAAAATGATTTTGGAGGCAACAGGTATATTACGATGCCTTATGGTGGCTATGCTTTACCTTTAATTCTTATTGGGCCAAGCTATATACATATTATTAGTGGTGGTATTTCTTATACTTATAACTTTAAAAATTTTAAATTTAGTACTTCCATTATAGGGGAATATGGTGGAGAGGATGTTTTTCCTGGTTCTATGGAACGCTATAAAGTATATTTTAAACATCATAAATTAAAAGGAATATCTGTTGGGTGGAATATTGGCTATAACACAATAGAGTTTGCAGGATCTTATGGAAATTTAAATAGGTCTGGAATTCCTTATGCTAGATGTTCTGCAAGTATTTACTGTAGGTCCTATTGGACATTATCGGAAGATATTGATTATTATTGGGATATAGGTATTGCTTATAAATATGGGGATTTAAAGTTGAGTCTTATTTACTTTACGAGTAATAGGATTGGTAATAAGTTAAACGATATAAGCGTGGGAATTGAATATAACATTTTAAGGTATAATAGATTTAGAAATAGTGTGTTTGCTAATTATCATTATTATACTTTCAACCAATTTGAGCATGATTATAAGAATACTAGAAACGGTAAAGGTAGTGTATTGCTGGTAGGTACAAAGTTGGAATTTTAAACTTTTATCTTAAAATATTATAATTATTGTATGAAAGCCATAATTTTTTAATTTTGTACTTTAATTAGTGATAAAATATAATAATATGTTCCTTAAATACATAAAATAAGGTTCTGTATTTCCTTATTATTGGTATGGCTTTACGTTATTAAAAAATCTGAACGTTTTGGTAGTGTATACTAGGTTATGAATATTCATAATATATTCTCCAATTAAACTTTATTATAGACTGTATTAGATGGATGCTAACTGCTAACAGTATTTAATGATTTTATTATTAAATAAAATTTATTAGTTAATTAGTTTTGTTTATAAATTATATTATTAATAATATTATTTTCAATTTTAATAGAATTTTACTCAAAGTTGTATAAAATGCTTTGACTTATTATTATTTGGTGATTAACATCTAAGCTTAAGTTAGTATTAGGTGGTCTTATTATGAAGTTTACTTTAGTAGCATCTGCTTTAGCTTCTTTTCTTATATTGTATGGGAATGCTTCATTTTCGGTAGATATACTAAGTGATATTAATATTTCCGATATTGGCATAGGAAAAAAACAAGTTGATAGTATTAATGCAAAAGATGTTTTTACAACAAATAGTTTAGAAAATAAAGAGTATAATCGTTCATTGAAAGTAGGTCGTGCTTTAGTAAGCGGGCAAGCTATATCTTATATGTGGTCTTCGTCTGATGAATATAGAGGTCTTTCTGATATATCTGGTGATATGGATGATTGGGGTATGAATTACGATGCTATATTACGTGTAGGAGCTGAAATAAAATCAAATGATTCTGGTGTTAAGTATGGTGTAGATTTTCAGGTATCTGTGCCTAATGTTAAAGGAAAAAATTTTGAAAAAAAAGCTGCTTTAAATAGAGGTTCTAGAATATTTGCTTCTACTCCTTATGGTGATTTTTCAGTAGGTTATCAGGAAGGTGTAGAATCTATAATGAAGTTAGATTCTTCTAATGTAATTGCTGGAGATGAGAGTAGTAGTTGGACACAACATGTAAGAGGTGCATTATCTGAAAGAAAAAACGCTTTAGGATACTCGGTGTATCCGTTTCTTTTTTCTGCCGGGTTGTATAGTGAAAATATCTTTAGGAATAATGATAATATGGTACGTACTGTAGATAATGATAAGGATTTTATTAATAATCTGCCTTTTAGAATGTCTTATCAATCTCCTAATTTTATGGGATTAAGGTTTGGAGTAAGTTATTCTCCTCTAGGGTATAAGTTTGAGCATTTTGGTAGGGTGCTTGACTTATATACTACTGATATAATTAATGTGGTTAATAAAATACCTGAGTTTGACGTAGTAACTCCATCACCTGGTACTGTAGATTTGAGTACATTGATTGAAAAATTAAAGACAGCTAATTTAACAGGTACTTTAACTTTAAAGCAAGAGAAAAACAAAGTTCCAAAACTTAAGGTTAAATTTAATAACAAAGGCGAAAACACAAGCGATAACGATCAGCAAGAGAATCTGGAATACATACCATGTAAAGGGACAGTTACTTTACTTTCGAACCGTGAGGCAGGAAGCATGAGTGAGCATGATCCAATTCACTTTGGTATTGAAGGAGACTCTGTAGAAATGGAGATTCCTGCATCTGATATTGAATTAAAAGATTTAACTATTACGTTATCAGATTTAGGAGGTATTAGCCAGTTATCAGTTAAGCAAGATGGTCAAATCTCTATTACACCTAAGGAAGCAGATGCTAATAAATCTAAGGTGATTCAACGCCTTAAAAATACAGAAGATGAGATATTTTTTGGTGCAAAATATGAACATATATTAAGTGCTAGTATAGCTTATAATTATGATTTTAATAATGATCTTAAATCTAGTACTTCTGTTGTAGGTGAATATGCTCGTCCTAGGTTGTATTTTAATACAAAGAATCACTATGATATTTATGCTGAGAGCCATAATCTACAGGGAATATCTATTGGTTCTATATTGAGTTATAAGAACGTTAATTTTGCTCTTGCTTATGGCTATTTAGGGCAATCCGGTTTTATAAAGCATTATATTGCACATAAAAGCGATACTGAAATGTTATATCCAATGTATGAAAGACCTAGCACTTATTATTGGGATATGGCTTTTGGGTATCAATATAAGTCTTCTTATATTAGTGTTGCATACTTTAAAAGCAATAGGAGTGATAATATATTACAGGATATTAACTTAGGTTTTGAATATAATTTATTAAAAGAACACAGTAAAATGAAATGTAAGTTATTTGGAAATTATCACCATTATAAGTTTTCAGAGATCTCAATTGTTGATAGTGTTAGTTATGATGATGGTAGCGGGTATAAAACTACTACAGCAGAAGGAGAATCAGCAACCAATACTGGAAAGGGCATTATTGCGCAAAGTGTTGTGAAAACTAAAAAGAATGGATCAGGTAATATATTTTTAGTAGGTGCTAAAGTAGAGTTTTAAACACTTATATTATTACATTTTACAATCTGCTAAGTATCAATTAATGTGGTGTTTCCAACATTTATGTTTTTTAAATATGTATTAAGTTATATCTGGCTAATATTTGTACTCCTTGGGTTTTATACACTATTTGTTTCTGTTGTTGAGTGCTATATAGTGAATATTAAGTCCTATATTACATTAATCTCAGAAATATAAGTCTAAATTATATTTTTTTATGAATTGTTATCTTTTTTATTCTATTCAAAAGTTTATTCTTTTAGTATTCTTTTTTCTATCTTCAATAGAATTATATTCTTTTTGTTGTTATCCTAATTTTTAATGAAGAAATTTATATATCATTATACTTTAGTAAAATTTATTAATAATATTACAGATTATTTCTTGACATTATATATTATACTTGATTAAGTATTGTTAATATATTTATTTATTGAATTAATTTTGGTAATTTTTATGAAAGAATTTTCGTTTGCTACTGCTTTTGTTTCTTTTTTGCTTTTGTATAATGTTGATGCTTTTTCAGTAGATAATATAGATGGAAATCATGGAAATCGGAAAAAATCAGTAAACTTTGTAAAAGGTAATGAGTATGCTGAACAAGAAAACTTGGATCAGTCAACTAAAAGTTATCACAAAATTGATCTTGGTGGCAAAATATTATCTTACACTTGGTTTACAAATAATGCAAAAGCAATGCAAGATCATGGAGTAAGATTAGATGGTGTTTTAAATATAAAATCTATAAATAGTAATTCTGATCTTGGAATTCACTATGGTGGTAATTTTCAATTAGCAGTACCTGCTATAAAAACTAAGAATTTTATGCCTTCGATGAAATCCTATAATAGGGGAGCACAGTTATTTGTTGAATCTCGTTATGGAAATCTATCGTTTGGGTATCAAGAAGGTGTTGAATCTATAATGAAGGTGGATGCCTCTAGCATAGGGGCTGGGGATAACAGTATTGCTTGGTTACAATATACGGGGTTATCAGATCTCAATCATGATATGCAGTATCAACTATTTCCTGGATTATATAGTGAGAGTATATTTAATAGAAGTAGTAATAATGTCATTTCCATTGAAGATAAGGATTTTATTAATAGCTTACCATTTAGGGTATCTTATCAATCTCCAAACTATATGGGTGTAAGATTTGGTATTAGTTATTCTCCAATAGGTTATGATACTAATTTATTTGAGCGTGTGAGTTCCTATACTATAAAAAATTTAGCATTACCGCCTGTGATAGATGATATTAAAGCAATTAACACGCCACCAGGACAAACTGTTCAGGAAGCATCTGAAGCTCTGCTTAGTGCATTGAATAAACAAAATGTTAAAAGTGTTGATATGGAAGGTATTGTGCCATCTAAAACAGATTTTCTACAAGCACGTTATGAAAACATTGTAAGTCTTGGATTATTTTATAATCATTCTTTTAATGATATTGATGTTCAAGCATCTGTTGTAGGAGAGCATGGGTACAGTAATATTGATAAGTTAAAGTCATATGATAAGTATCCATCATCTGTTGAAGAGTTAGCAGCTTTTGCTATTGGTACATCTGTTGCTTATCGTAATGTTATAGTTGCAGGTTCTTATGGATATTTAGGAAGATCTGGTTATATTAATGCTATTCATCCTGTTTCTGGTAACCAAGCTTCTATCCCTGATAGTTGTTATACTTATTATTGGAACATTGGTGCAAAATTTATTTATAATAAAGCTTCAATAAGTACATCTTATTTTAGAAGTAGTAAAGTTAATACTTATTTCTATGATTATAGTTTAGGGGTTGATTATAATTTATCTATAAATAGTAATTATAAAGGGCAATATAAAGTTTTTGGAAATTATCATTATTTTAATATAGAGAATAAAATTTTAAAAGTTTTAGGTAGTGGTAGTGTACTATCATTGGGTGTAAAATATGAATTTTAAAATATTAAATTTTGTTTTTATGTAATGAAATTACTATAGTTTACTTGTATGTAGTATGCATTAATTAGCTGATGAAATACATACTACTGTCTTTTTTAGAATATCAGTGTATTTTCTTTATAGTTAATATTATTGATGTTTTTTTATATGTATATATTGTATATACGAAAGTGTTTTCAATATATCAAAGATTAGTAGAGAATACATGTCATATTATAAAGGAGTTAGGGAAGTAGTATTAGATACTGAAACAACGGGATTAGATGCAGATGGAGGAGATAGAATAATAGAGATAGGATGTGTAGAATTAATAGATCGTGTATTTACTGGTAAAGTATTTCATAAATATATTAATCCTGAACGTGATATCCCTTATTACGCAACAAAAATTCATGGTATTACTATTGATATGCTAAAGGATAAACCTAGATTTTCAGAGATAACAGATGAATTTTTAGAATTTATTGATAATAGTGTATTAGTTGTTCATAATGCTGGTTTTGATATTAAGTTTATTAAGATGGAACTTGATAAAATTCAGAAAAATTATGACTCTGAATTTCAAGTTGTTGATACACTGATTTTAGCCAGAAAAAAATTTCCTGGAGTTTCATCTACTTTAGATGCTTTATGTCGGAGGTTTAATATTTCTCTACAAGATAGGAAATTTCATGGCGCATTGTTAGATGCAACTTTACTAGGGAAAGTATATGTGCAATTAATGGGGGGGTTGCAAAGATCTCTAGATTTTGCTTATAATAATAACATATCAAATGCTAATAATCCGAATAATAGATATGAGAATCTTTATCTTGAACCACGAACTTACAAATTAAGAGGAGAAGAGATAGAAAAGCATAAAATGCTATTAGAAAAAATAAAAAATCCTATTTGGAATAATATATTTTATACAGAAGCCAAGTATCATTAAGTATTGTTTTTACATTTTATAAAAGTCTATTTTAGTAAATTTAAAAAATTTTTGCATGAATTAGAAATATGAATTACAAGAGTTTTTCAAGGAAAATAGGTATTGCTTGATTGAAAGATTTTGAATCAAGTTGCTAAGTGATTTTGATATGTATTATAGAATATTGTTTGATATAAAAAATAGAGAAGTACTTTGATTTATATCAACTTATCTTGTTGATATGGTTGAATGTTAGAAAAAAAAAAAAAAAGAAGTATATATGTTTTGTTTATGAAAAATGATTAAATCCTTTATTATTGATGGTAATAATGTTTCTATTGTGATCATAAAGTGTTACGTGATATCCTGGTATTATTTCCCCTATTTTGCTTATTTTTACTTCACTTTTGCAAGATATTTCTTGTATTAAGTGAGAAAATGTAGGATTTATTGTAAATATCAATTCATAATCATCTCCTCCAGACAAAATGTTATTTATATATTGAGGTGTGTTATCTATGATTTCTTTGGCTTCATTTGATAAGGGTATTTTATCTAAGTATATTGATGCTCCTACTTGAGATGAGTTGCAAATGTGTTCAATGTCTTGTATTAGTCCGTCAGAAATATCTATACATGAAGATGCAATTTTGTTAATACTGATTCCTAAATTAATTCTCGGTTGTGGTAGGTCATATTTATTTTTTAAATTACAGTAATTTTTATTGATAATGTTTTGATATACAAGTAATCCAAGTGCTGCATCTCCAATACTTCCACTAACATAGATAGAATCTCCAATTTTTGCTCCAGATCTTTTTAATATATTGCCATTACTTGTGCCAAATGCTGTAATGCTAATTATAATTTTATCTTGTTTGTGAGATGTTGTATCACCTCCTAATAGTTTTATGTTAAATTTTTCATGTTCTTCTTTTAGGCTATCAGTAAAATTTTTCCACCAATCTTGAGAAATATTATTAGGTAATACTAATCCTAAGCAATAGCCGTAAGGTGTAGCTCCCATAGCTGCAATATCTGATAAGTTTGATCTAATAGCTTTTTTTGCTAATATGTGTGGGTTGCACTGTTTAAAAAAATGCACACCTTCTATAAGTATGTCTTTTGTTACTAGTAATTTTTTGTGTGTACAATTGATAATAGCAGCATCATCCCCTATTAATGAATCATGATCTAGTTTATATATATAATTTCTAATGTATTCAAATTCTTTCATAGTATTCTCTTAAATATGTAGTGTGTGCTTTTTTGTAATAAAATGTATTATTTATTATAACATATTTGTAGTATTAGAGTTTAGTGTTTTTAAGATTTTAAGTAGATAAAATTCTATTGTTTTAATCTTTAATAATTATTGTTTAAAGGCAATGAAAATATGTTAAGAAAAAAAGTAAAAAATCCTTTTAAGTGTATATTTAAATGTGTATACCATGCAATGATTGATGTGATAAAGCATGATGGTATAGAACATGCAGGCTATCTATCATTTATTATATTATTATCAATCTTTCCTTTCTTGGTTTTTTTTATGGCATTAATATCAAATGTAGCCCAGTTACTGAATCAATACGATATTAGTATTAATGATAAGTTGATTGTGTTGATAAATGATAATATTCCTCATGAAGTTATCTCAGGGCTTATGCCACGGATTCAAGAAATAATTTCAGGACCTCCTCATAGCTTATTAACATTGGCAGTTATAGGAACAATATGGACTGCTTCATCTGCTGTAGAAGGAATAAGGACTATATTGAACAAAGCATATAGGGTTTCTAGCCCTCCTTCTTATATTTTTCGTAGATTATTAAGTATTTTTCAATTTCTTGTGATTACTGTAACAATAATTATTGCTATGGTATGTATAATTTTGCTTCCTGTTATTTATGACATATTAGATAAAGATTTGGGATATTTAAAATATGCTATCAGTGAGTTAGTATTGTTTGTATCTATTACTTTATTATATTTTATTGTGCCAAATATTAAACAAAATTTGATAAATGTAATGCCAGGTGCAATATTAGTTACTTTATTATGGACATGTTCATCTTTTGTTTTTACTTGGTACATAAAAACTTTCCATCAATTAAATATAATATACGGTAGCTTAGCTAGCATTATTGCATCATTGTTATTTTTCTATATTTTGAGTATATTTTTTATATATGGAGCAGAACTAAACTATAGGCTAAAAAACATGTTCATGTAATACTCAAACTGTTATTTACTTTACTGAAAAAAGCTCGTACGGTGTTATACATAAATTTATACAATCCCATACTTAAGAATATAGATAGAAAATATTCCATGAACCCAGTACATAGCATGTGCTACTTACCCTCTATTAGTGTAGCAGCACACACGTACGCATCTATACCTCTATCTTATTTATGAATGCATTAATTAACCTTTAATGATATTTCGACTTTGGATCATCTTATACCATACTTACTTATTAAGGCTGCATTCCAATGAGTGCTACTTGGTGAGAGGACACTTTCATTGGGGGGGGGGGGATAAACACACACACCCCCAAACCCAAGCCCTAGGACCTGCTGGCAGCGTTTAAGTTACCACCAGGGGTACCACCAGGGGCAACATCATCAGCTGCTATCCTTGGTGCCGGTCTGTCGTCGTTTTCTTCGGAGGATTGTATTTCTTGTGAACTGTCATTATGGTTATCAATATTTTTTTCTTGTAGTGCAAAATGTTTACTTAGTGCTGATGCGCCTAGGAGTAATACTATACTTGTTGCAAAAGCTAAAAATGATGCAAGAAAGACACTTGTTGATGCTTCAGGAATACCAGGTATTTTTATATCTAATGCAAGATTCATTCCAGAAAGTACTGTAAGAATTGTAGTGGATAACGCTACTACAGTAGACAATGCAGCTGCCACATTAAGCGCTCCATTTCCTATACGAAATTTATTATTATTGTGTATCATAGTTATTGCCTTAAAAATTTATTATTTAATTCAATGTTAAATAAATATTTAATATAAATCAAGAAATATATTAATTTTATTAAAAATATTAATATATATAATGTTTTTAAACATTATTTTGTAATAAATTTATCTTTTTATATGTTTTTGTTGCGTATAAGATAAAGATTCTGCAATGTGATCATATGATATAAAATCTTGTAGAGATAAATCAGCGATAGTTCTGGCAACTCTGAGGATTTTTGTGTATTCCCTAGCAGAGATATTTTTCTCTTGTAATACGGATTTGAGAAGTTGTATACCAGATTTATCTGGGATGAAAAATTTTGTTATCATATCTTCTGATATTGTTATCTTATTGAAAAGTTTCTCATGACGATTTTTCTGTAATGTCTTGGCAAGAATGACACGTTCTTTTATTGTTTTTGAGCTTTCTATGTTTCTATAATTGTTGTGTGACAGCATATTTATATATGGTACTTCTATGTGTATATCGATTCTATCATTTAATGGGCCAGAAATTTTGCTTTGATATTCAATAGCGCATTTAGGAGCTTTAGAACAAGATTTTGATGAATCACCAAAATAGCCGCATCTACAGGGATTCATTGCTGTGATTAATTGAAAATTTGCTGGATATTTTATATGAATATTTGCTCTAGATATGAGGATCTCTTTATTTTCTAATGGTTGTCTTAAAGAATCTAGTACTGATCTTGCAAATTCTGGTAGCTCATCTAGGAATAATATGCCTTGGTGTGCTAATGTAATTTCTCCTGGTTTTGCATTTTTTCCACCTCCTACCATGGCTGCTATAGATAATGAACTATGAGGATCCCGGAAAGGACGCATTACTGATATTGATTTATTGGATTTTTTTATAATACTTGTTATGCTGTTTATTTCTATTATTTCATCATAAGTTAAATCTGGTAATATTCCGGGTAATCTTTTTGCTAACATTGATTTTCCAGTACCTGGAGGACCTACCATTAATATATTATGACCTCCAGCTGCAGCAATTTCTAAAGCTCTTTTTGCTATAAGTTGTCCTTTGATATCCTTCATATCTAAATATTCTGGATTTTCTATGGATAATTTATCGTTTGAAACGGGTATAGGTTCATTTTTATTAAAATAGTTAATCAATGATATAAGATGTTTAGGGGATAATATTGAGATACCTTTGATTAATGATGCTTCTGATCCGTTATTGTGTGGACATATTATGCCAATTTTTTGCTTCTGAGCACTTATAGCAGTGGGTAATACTCCTGAAACTGAAATAATTGAACCATCTAAAGATAACTCTCCTAGTGCAATATATGGTAAATCATTAATTTTTGGTATTGTTCCAATAATCATTAATAATCCTATAGTAATAGGTAAATCATAATGACTCCCTTCTTTGAATAAATCTGCAGGAGATAGATTTATGGTGATTCTTTGTGTTGGTAACGATATATTGATTGAGTTTAAAGCAGCTCTAATACGTTCACGAGATTCAGCAATTGCCTTATCTGGTAATCCAACAATATTAAATGCAGGTATACCTTTTGCAACGTGTATTTGTACATCAACATTTATTGTGTTTATTCCGTAAAATGCTATGGTTTTAACTCGTGCTATCATAAGATATTTAACTAATATATTATTATAAATAAAAAATCTACTAATTTTTTAATGATTACTTGCAGCTCTATATATCTTACTTATTATTGTTTATGTAAAGTAGTTTTTGATATTTGTAGTAAAATATATTTTTTTGAAGCATACAGCTTGTTGGTTTGTGTAATGTTATAGTTATGCTTTCTCTGTTTAAATATGTTGTGAATGTCTTGTAAATCCTAATCCTACTAAATATATTTCTGATGAATTCTTTCTACTTGCTTTTGGCTTAAAGTATTTTACATGCTTAAAATGAGCTTTCATTGATTGGTAGAATTCTTTTTCATATTCTCCTTGTAAGATTTTAGTAATAAATACTCCATTTTCGCGTGCAAACTTTATAGTAATGTCAAGAGATATTTCACATAAATTTATGATATTAGCATGATCAACTTGTTTGTTTCCACAGGCCTTTGGGGCCATATCAGACAATATTACATCGAATTTTTTGTCATGGAATTTAGTATTTAAAAGTTCTATATCATTAATAATATCACACTGAATGAATACCACATTAGAAATCCTATCCATATTTTGGATATCAACAGCAAATACTGAATTATTATTACTGTGTGATACCTTTTGAACTGCAACTTGAGACCATCCTCCAGGAGATGACCCGAGGTCTAATACGTATTGCCCTTTTTTTAATATAGAAAACTTATTGTCTATTTCTATCAACTTAAATGCAGACCTAGACCTGTAACCATGTTTTTTTGCTAGCAAAACATAAGGATCATTTAGTTGTCTATGCAACCACCGTGTAGAGGAAATCTTACGTCCTTTAGCAGTTTTTACAATAGTAGATATATGGATTACATTTATTATATTAAAGTAACATGATAAATTATTTTTGCTTGATGACAAGAATTATTTTATTGATATAATCTGTATTTTTGATACGATTACGTGTGGAATATTTTACGGAGCGTAGCGCAGCCTGGTAGCGTACTTGGTTTGGGACCAAGTGGTCGAGAGTTCAAATCTCTCCGCTCCGACCATTAGTATTTATGCTTTAATTATAAAATCTAAGTCTATTTTTTATTTATTCTGATGGGCTTCTAGTTTGTACTTTGATTATATGGTAATATATTATAGAAAATATACTTCTGATAAAATTATTTATTTGTAATGGTATAATCTTTAGGAAGTTACATAACGTTGTTACTAAATTGTAAGTTATGTTTAGATAAAATAGGTTGTATATTGATGTATTGTTCTCTTTAAGATCAATGAAAAGCATGATCGTATTGACTTTGTTGGGATGTAGTAGGAGTAGGGCTAGGAGAATGATCGTGATGATATTCAGGTTCTTGTTGTAGTTGATGTTGATTATGATCTACATTATCTAGTCCGTGACCTGCAGCATTAGCAACTTCTTGGTTAGCATGAGGATACTCATCATGAGCATATGGGTCATCGGGGTGTGTGGCCTTTATGCTGTCTCCATCATTTTCTCCATTGGCAGCTGTTGCATCTTCACTTCCTCCACCTTCGTCAGAAGCACCTTCTGGTTGTGAATCTGGTAGTAGTTTTGGCAATCCAAAGATATTTTTTCTCATTTCAGATCCAAATATTACTGTAGTGGGTAGTTGTGCTCCTAAGCATGTAACTGAAGCAGCTACATTTCCAGTCGTACTATCGAGGAAACATGGTACATTTTTGTAAAACCAAGCAAGAAATACAAAAATAGAAAGTGCAGTCTCTTGTTCTTCTTCTCCATTGCGACTGCCGGATTGTTGTTGATGTAGATAAGACTGTAGCGCGGATACATTTATTCCACCGCCTTCATTTCCTGCCATAAACTAATTACTGTATAAAATTATAATAATCTATATTATATTGTATAATTGTAAATATATTTTTAAATTATGTATTGTTTGAATTCAATGAAACCAGGTGATTGTTATTTATTAAGTATGTAAAATGAAATTTTACTACAGAATTAGTAATATCTTATATAAAAGTATTCATGAGTTATTATTCGTAACAATCAATAGATGAATTCTTGGATTGGTTAATAAAAATCAAAGACATTGTTTAATCTTGTAAATCTATAAGTTTTATTATTTCTTCTCTGTATTTTATTAAAATTGTGTTTTGTTTTATAAGAAAGTGTTTCTTAAAAAAATACTCTAATACATTTAAGCTTGATTTGAACTCTGTTTTAGAGAATTTGTATGCACAGTTGTTATATACATCATGTAATAACTGTGGTAAAGGCAATAAATTTTTCTTATATGGTAATCCAACAGTTTTCGATATTGCTTTTCCAGTTTTTGGAGAAATAAAAGTTAGATTCTCATCTGTATTATTTATAGCACACCGTGATAAATCTAATCCGAATCCTAATTCTGATAGTAAAGTTAATTCTAATCTGAGATATTTTATTTGCCAGTTAATACCCTTAATTTGTATTGAATTAATAAAAATGTCTAAGCACCTATAAATGGTGTAATTTTCTTCATTCTCTGGTAATACTTGATCTAGTGTAAAAGTAAAAAAGGCTATACACATTGTTTTAAGATTATCTTGTATATAGTGGTGTAAAGTGGATTTAATTAATTCATATTTAAAGTAGCCTAAATTGCTTATTAATCTTGAGCTCCATGTTACATTAACGTAATCTCCTATTTGTAATCTGTGAGTTGTTTTTTTCAGATATTTTGCTAATCCTTTTTTTAAGCCATGTTTTTGAGTAAATATGGAAATTATGATTTGATCATCACCGTATTTTCTTATTGCAATTACTATTCCTTGGTCTTGCCATCTCACACTAAAACTCATTTTATAGTAGTTGATATACTATCATACAATGAAAATAAAGTTGGAAAATATATATGTTTGCTTATGTATTAGGTGGTAATTATTTTACTTAATTGCTGCTAAATTATTGTGTGTATAATTAAGGTTCAGTGTTAATGCTGAGCTAATTTTTATAAAGTATATTTTAATTAGCATAAAATTATAAATAATTTGTCTATTATTATTGGTATTTTAATGAATCATTTTTTTATGTTATTAATAAATTATTTGATAGGTATTTTATTATAAACATTATAAATTAATGAATATTGTATTTGCTTGTTTTCAATATTGATGGAAAATTATATAATACAATGAGAATTATGAGAGATTACTATAAATGAACTTAATTAATACCATTAGAAATTGCATAATAGAAAAGCTGCATATATTAAGTGATAAGAAGTTAATAATAATAGATGATGTTCTATTAAGCAAGTTAATAGTGGATTATCCTAATAATCATGATCATGGAGATTTATATACTAACGCAGCTTTAATTTTAGGTAGTTATGTAAAAAAAAATCCACTAGATATGGCAGAAATTTTGCTGTGTGAATTTTCTAGTATTAAGGAAATATCCAATATCAGTATTGTAAAGCCAGGTTTTATTAATTTTAGTATTTCTTTTTGTATTTGGTATGAAATTATAGTTTCTATTAACATGCTAAAAGAAAATTTTGCTAATGTTAATATAGGAAACGGACAGAAGGTTAATGTAGAATTTGTTTCCGCTAACCCTACTGGGCCGATGCATGTTGGACATGCTCGTGGTGCTATATTTGGTGATGTATTAGCAAATTTGTTGGAAAAAGTAGGATATCAAGTTGTTAGAGAGTATTATATTAATGATGCTGGTACACAAATAGATGTATTGGTTGAATCTGTATATTTGAGATATAAAGAAGCTGCAGGTCAGGATATTGTGATAGGTAGCGGGTTATATCCAGGACTGTATTTAAAAAAGATAGGGCAGCTTCTATATGAAAAATATGGTACAGATTTATTAGAGATGAACTCTACTAATAAGATGAAGATTATACGTGATGTATCTCTCAAATACCTTATGAATCTTATAAAGGAAGATCTTGCATTGTTGGGAATTAAGCATGATGTATTTACCTCAGAGGCAGAATTATTAAAAAATAATGTTATAGAAAAATGTGTGAAACTTTTAGAAGATAAGCAATTGATATACTATGGAGTTTTGGACCACCCAAAAGGTATGGAGAATCAAAATTGGAAGCCTAGAACACAAATGTTATTTAAATCGACTAATTTTGGAGACGATGTAGATAGAGCTTTACAGAAAGTTGATGGTAGTTGGACTTATTTTGCAAGTGATATAGCATATCATTTTGATAAGATATCACGTGGTTTTCAGCATATGATTTTAGAGTTGGGATCTGATCATATTGGTTATGTAAAAAGATTAAAAGCGGCAGTGAAAGCATTAAGTAATAATAATGCTACTGTAGATATAAAGTTACATAATATTGTAAATTTCCTTGATGGTGGTATGCAAGTAAAGATGTCAAAAAGATCCGGCGAGTTTCTAACTATAAGAGATGTTGTGGAAGAGGTAGGTAAAGATGTAGTCAGATTTATAATGTTGACTCGTAAAAGTGATGTAGTTTTGGATTTTGATTTTGTTAAAGTCGTTGAACAATCTAAAGATAATCCAATATTTTATGTACAATATGCTCATGCTCGTGTTTATTCATTAATGCGCAATGCTCCAAACATTTTAGAAATAGAGGATACGGATTTTTCTGTGTTATCTTCAAAAGAAGAAATACTATTGATTAAGTTATTAGCAAAATGGCCGCATGTAGTTGAAATATCTGCAAAGACTGCAGAGCCACATAGGATAACTTTTTACTTAATAGAAGTTGCAGAAGCATTTCATGTATTATGGGGTTACGGAAATAAGAATACAAATAGACGTTTTATTGTAGATAGTGATGTTAACCTTACGTCTGCAAGAATATATTTAGCTAAATCTGTTGCATACATTATTAGTAGTGGTTTAAAGATATTTTCTATACTTCCCTTGAAAGAAATGCACTGATTGTTATGGTTATATATCTTTTTAAAGATATATTTATTACATAAAAGCTGCTGTTTTATAATAGAATGTATTTTGTATAAGGTTGTGTATAAAATATCTGCTAGTATAAATTTGTAGTTAATTTGTGATCATACACTCAAATCTGTGATTTTTTTAAAAACACAGACATATCCCTGTCTTTCATTGTATTTTTATAGTATTTTGTAATATTTTCAATATCTGTAAGCTCTTTGCACGTAGCCAATGACGTAGATAAAGTTTGTTGAATTATATATTGAGACCATATCTTAATAGATTTTTGTACTATGTGATCTTTTGTATGTATGATAACGTCAATTTTATCAGAGATATTGAATTTATTATCTTTTCTAGAGTGTTGTATTAGTCTTACTATATCTCTTGCGATACCTTCCATTATTAGATCATCAGAAAGTTCATGATCTAGTAACACTATACCAAGTAAATTTTGATCTAAATTAATAGTGGATGCAAAATCATTATGAATTTTGATAGTTAAAGTGTATTCGTTATTATTTATGATATAATGTTCTGCTTCTCTTGTACCAAGAAGTAATTGGTTATTTTCTAGTATTTCCCAATTATTATTTTTTAGTAAAGATATTAAGGATTTGACTTTGTCTGGTATTCTTTTTCCAAGTTCTGGGAAATTTAACTTTAATTGGAATGATGCTACGTCAGATATGTCAGATTTGAATAATATACTTTTCACATTTATTTCTTCTAATAAAATATTTTGGTATTCTATAGGCAAATTAAGTAAATCTGTGCAATTGTAACTGTATATAACAATTTTATTAAGAGGTTGTCTAACTCTAATGTTATGGATATTTCTGATAGATAACACATGATTACATATACTTATTGTTAGTTTCATGTATTGGGTATTTTGTTGATCTTTATCATTCAATATGAAATTACTCATATTTGGTAGTGATGATAAATGTACGGACTCTTCTTTTTGAAAATTTAATTTTTGCCAGATTGCCTCAGTAATGATAGGTAGAAATGGTGCAGAAACTTTTATTATGTAATATATAACAGTATATAATGTATTATAGGCATCTATTTTATCTTGATTGATTTCTGATGACCAAAATCGGACTCTACATCTTCTGATATACCAATTGTTCAATATTTCGAAAAACTGAGTGATATTGCTACATGCTAATTTTATGTTATATCCAAAATTGTTAGAACATTTATCTAATCCTTCAATAGCATTAAATATGGACTGTATAGTACTGATACATTCACATATTATGTATCTATCCATAATGTTGTTTAGTCCACTGAGATCTGTAATAATTTCTGCTTTTATTTTGTCTATATTTGCGTAAATAGTAAAGAAATTATAACTATTCCATATTGGTTTTATCACATTACGTAGTACGTCTCTTACCATTACTCCTTCTTTGTCTAGTAATAGATCTCCACCATATGATACTGCATGTGATAACATTAGGAATCGCATGGCATCTGAGCCATATTGCTTAAATAGTTCCATTGGATCAGCATAGTTATTAAGTCTTTTAGATAATTTTTGTCCTTGAGTATCTAATACTACACCATGACATATGCAATTTGTAAATGGAGGTTTATCAAATAATGCTGTGGATAATATAAATAATGTATAAAACCAACCTCTGGTTTGTGCTATATATTCAGTAATAAAGTCTGCTGGAAAATAATCCTCGAAGAGTTCTTTATTTTCAAATGGGTAATGCAATTGTGCATAAGGCATTGATCCAGATTCAAACCAGCAATCAAATACGTCATTAACACGTCTCATCATTGATTTTCCGGTTGGATCATCTGGGTTAGGGCGTACTAAATTATCGATATATGGACGATGTAAATCTTTTATACATGATATATCGAAGTCTTCTTCTAGTGCTCTTACATTGTCAAATACTTTTTTTATTGATCCGTATACATCGATTCTTGGGTAATTGGGATTATCTGATTTCCATACTGGCAAAGGAGTGCCCCAAAATCTATTACGTGATATTGCCCAATCTTTAGCGTTTTCAATCCATTTGCCAAATTGCCCGCTACGTATATAATGAGGGATCCAATTTATGGTCTTATTAAGTTCTAATATTCTGTCTTTTATTTTTGTAACTTCAACGTACCAAGATGACATTGCTCTGTATATTAATGGAGTATCTGTACGCCAACAGTGTGGGTAATTATGTAAATATTGATCTGTCTTAAAGTAAAAATTTTTTTGTTTTAGTATAGTAATAACTTTATCATTTGTATCAAATACATGCATGTTTGCAAAATCTGAAATCTTATCAGTAAACTTTGCTCCATCATCTATAGGACAGATAATTGATAATAAATTAGATGTACCTCCATCAATATCTGGAATACCTTGCTTTTGACATAAGATAAAGTCATCTTCTCCGAATCCTGGGGCAATATGTACTATTCCAGTGCCTTCTCCTTCTACTACAAAGTCTGCTGTTAAGATTTTAAATGCATTTTTAATGTCGATGAAATATTCAAATAGAGGTTTGTAATGCAAGTTTTCTAAATTAATATATGAAATATCTTTATTATATAATTGATATTCTATTTTATTTTTTTTGCAATGCTCTTGAAAAGTTTTTAAATATCCTTCAGCAAAAATAAACATCTCTTGATTGATAATGGCTCCACGGTATTTAATATTTGTGCTTGTAGCTAAAGCAAGATTACAAGGTAAGGTCCATGGAGTAGTAGTCCAAACTAGTATTTTATAGGTTTTAACGTTTTCTATTATGAGGAATTTAGGATTTTCTAATAATTCGAATGCTACAGTCACAGTTTTACTTGTTTTTTGCCTATATGCATTGTCCATCCTAGTTTCAAAATTTGATAATGGTGTTTGACATGCCCAACTATAGGGTACTATTTTTATAGATTCATATATTAGTCCCTTGTTCCATAATTCATGAAATGACCATATTATTGATTCCATAAAAGGTAAATTCATGGTCTTGTAATCATTTTCAAAATCTACCCATCGTGCTTGTCTTTCTACATATTGTTGCCATTCTTTTGAAAATTTCATTACAGAGTTTCGGCAATGGTTGTTAAATTTTTCTATACCAAATTTTTCAATAGCTAACTTTCCTGATATTCCTAGTTCTTTTTCTGATAACATTTCAGCGGGTAATCCGTGGCAATCCCATCCAAATCTTCTATCAACTTTGAATCCTGCCATTGTTTTATAACGAGCTACAGCATCTTTAATAAATCCAGTGAGTAAATGTCCGTAATGAGGTAATCCATTTGCAAATGGTGGTCCATCATAAAATATAAATCTTTTATTTTCATCTCGATTATCTACAGATTTTTTAAAAATATTATTTTCTTTCCAAAATTTTAATATATCTTCTTCTATTGATGGAAAATTAGGTTCTCCTATTGATTGTGAGTAATATTCTGTCATAGTGCTTATTATTTAACATAGGTATTTTACTATACACATATTTATTCAAGCTGCAATCACAGTTCTATTAAAATATGTAAAAATTATTGACTCTTGTTAATATTCATAGCATTGTTTTAAAAAATTCATATTGAGGAACTTATGACAGTAGAAATAGGAGGTGATGCACCATATTTTGAGAGTCTTGATACCTATAAAGGTAAGAAGAATATAGTATTGTACTTTTATCCAAAAGATGATACACCTGGTTGTACGAGAGAGGCAAAAGATTTTCAAGAAGCAGTGAATGATTTTGCTGATTTGAGTACCGTTATAATTGGGGTGTCTAAGGATAGTGAGAAATCTCATGAGAGTTTTAAGAAGAAGCATGATTTATCATTTGAACTAATATCTGATGAAAATTCTGAGCTATCAAAGCAATATGGTATTTGGGTAGAAAAGAATATGTTTGGAAAATCTTATATGGGTATAGACCGTTCTACATTTCTAATAGATAAACATGGCAAAATAAGAAAAATTTGGCGAAATGTAAAAGTTAGTGGACATGTTGATAATGTTCTTGAGATAATAAGAGAGATAATGTAAGTTATTGAATTAGTGATGCAAAAGGGAAGGAAGTTAAACATTAGATTATATGTGACTTGTGCTCTTGAAAAATGTTTGGTTATAACCTTAGATAATCTTGCTTCTCATTATATATGTCATGTAATGCGAGCTACAAAATTCGACAAGATAAAGCTGTTTAATGGTAGGGATGGAGAATGGATAGGTGAAATATTTGAATTATCTAATAATACTAAAATTAGGGTAAATGAACTGGTTAGAGAACAAATTATAACTAAAGATTTAACATTATGTTTTTCTATTGTAAAGAGTACTATGTTACAAAATGTAATTAGGCAAGCTACAGAGATGGGAGTAACATTTATGCAGCCTATTTATACAAAACATATAGCAACGAGTAATATAAATTTAGATAAATGCAGGAAGTGGTCTATTGAAGCTGCTGAGCAATGTGAAAGGCTTGATATACCATATATTTCTTCTCCTATTAATTTTACTGATTTAAAAAATTTGAAGACTGGTAATAATAATTTTATAATTTGCGATGAAACAGGCAAAGGTAATTATCCATCAGAAATTTTAAAGAACAAAAATAATATTTATGTCATTATAGGGCCAGAAGGTGGTTTCTCAAATGATGAATTGAATTTTGCGTATAGTTTTTGTGATGGTTTATCTTTAGGTACGACAATATTAAGAGTTGATACAGCAGTTGTTAGTGCGCTAGCTTATGTAAATGAATATTATGGTATGTTATAGTATTATGGTTATTAAAAGTATTAGTGATAGGAAAACCGAATTGCGTGAAAGGTATAGGAAATTAAGAAAAGAAGTACAATGTCAGAAAGAGGCCTCTTATTCTTTATTACAAAATTATATTAATAATATAACAATAGAAGAAACATCTATAATTTCTGGATATATACCTATAGATGGTGAAATTGATGTATTACCATTAATGAATCATTTAATGAAAGAAAAGCATGTAGTGGCAGTTCCTGTAATAAATCAAAATAGTAAAATATTATTATTTCATCAATGGAATACAATTAATTCTGTTATTCCAAATATCTTAATAGTACCTCTCATTGCATTTGATAAATGTTTGAATAGATTGGGTTTTGGAGGTGGATATTATGACAGTACCATTTCTAAGTTAAGACCGACTTGTAAAGTTATAGGAGTTGCGTACGATATACAGTTGTGTGATGTAATACCTATTGAAAGTCATGATGAAATTTTAGATATGGTGATTACGGAAAAGAAAGTTTATAAGCAGATGTAACATTATAATTGTTTAAGACCTTGTTGTGGAATATCAATTATCTAAAAATTGTTATTAATATATTGAGCTTTGATTTATAATTTATATATATATTAGTATACATAATTTTTGCGTTTTCTTTTTAATATTTTGGTTTGTAAATTGTTTTTTATGAAATATACAGTATATTATAGTTAATAGTTACGCAAATATATGAATATGTAGTAAAAAACATCTCTTATGTTAAAAGATTGAGTGATTGTTATTCGAATGAAAAGTTTATATATGCATATTCCAGTTTTATTAAAAGAAATGTTATACATATTAGATCCTCAAGATGGGAAAATATATGTTGATGCAACATTTGGAGCAGGAGGATATACTAGAGCGATTTTGGGATCTGCAGATTGTCAGGTCTATGCTATTGATCAAGATGAATATACTAATGTTTTCTATGAGGAATTAGTTCATGATTTTCCAGGCAGAATACATTTTTATATTAATAAATTCAGTAAAATAAAACAAATTTTACATAAAGCGCAGTTGCAAAGAGTTGATGGTATAGTATTTGATATAGGGGTTTCTTCTATGCAATTAGAAAATGCTAATCGTGGTTTTTCTTTTTCTAAAGATGGACCTCTTGATATGAGGATGAATACTTCTATGATGGGTAGTGTTGATGCATCAATGTTTGTGAATACAGCTTCTGAAGCAGAGATAGCTGATGTTATATATCAATATGGAGATGAAAAATACTCTCGTAAAATAGCAAAAGCTATTGTTGAATCAAGGAAAAAGAAAGCAATAAAAACTACAGGTGAGCTTGCATTTATAGTTAAATCTGTAATATCACGTAGTAAAAACCATAGTATTGATCCTGCAACAAGAACGTTTCAGGCAATTAGGATATGGGTTAATAAAGAATTAGAAGAATTAGAACATGGGATAACTCATGCTGCTGATTTATTGAATCCAGGTGGAAAAATAATAGTAGTTTCTTTTCATTCGTTGGAGGATAGAATTGTAAAAGTAATATTTAAATCATTGTGTAATGGAAATACTATAACTTCATCAAAGTTAAATATGAGATTTCAATTGATTAATAAAAAAATAATAAGACCAAGTTCTGAGGAAATAGTAAAAAATCCTAGATCTAGATCTGCAAAGTTGAGAGCTATATTAAAAATATAATGTACTTTTTAGATCAATCAAGTTGTAGATTTATAATATGCTTTTTGAGAGGTTTCTTAAGTTTATATTTCCAATATGAATATCAATATAACATCTTGTAGTTAAATATATAAAATTTTAGTTTCAGTTATGGGTTGATATAATTGATATATTACTATTTTTTGAATTTAATATAATAAAAAGATATGTATCGTTTTTGTTAGATGTATTATTAAATTTATATTTTTTAATTATAAGAGTATCTTTCTGGATTTAGTGTTTTATAAAATTTTTAGTATTGAGACACTAAACTTGCTTTTTTAATTAATACTAGACTAGTGAATTTTATTTTTATTATTAGGTTCTATAATTTTGGTATAGCATATCAATTATATAAAAAATGGTTTAAGTATAATATATTGTTTTTTAGCTTTTTAAAGACAAATATATGTCATATATTAAATGGATCATATATATATGGTTCAGCATTATCCTTGTTTATGTATTGAATTAAAGTAGCTAGAATAGTGTAACGGTTATCTTTTATCGATGATACAAATATTTCTTTTTGTGTGTGCTCTGATAATAATTGCTTTTTTTTCTTAATTTCTTTTTTATCTAATAAATCGCTTTTATTTAATACTATAAATTCTGTTTTATCAGCTAGCTCTTTATTGTAAAGTATTAGTTCTTTTCTAATGCATTCATATGAATCAATAATGTTATTTGAGGTACAATCTATGATATGTAATAATATAGAACATCTTTCAATATGTTTTAAAAATTTGTCACCTATGCCGTATCCTAGATGTGCTCCAGGGATTAATCCTGGTATATCAGCTAACACTAATTCTCTGTTGTCAATAAAAGCGACTCCTAAATGTGGTTCTAAAGTTGTAAACGGATAATCAGCAATTTTTGTCTTTGACTGAGTGCATGAAGCTAAAAAGCTTGACTTTCCTGCATTGGGTAATCCTATGATTCCTACATCTGAAATGATTTTTAATTTTAATATAATGTATTTTTCTTCTCCTGCTTCTCCAATAGTAAAGTGTCTAGGTGCTCTATTGGTAGATGTTTTATAGTTAGCATTACCTGTTCCACCTTTACCACCATATGCTGCTATAAATTTTTGGTTTTTTGAATTAAGGTCGACGATTAATATTCCATCTTCATCATACAGTTGAGTTCCTATAGGAACTTTTATGATCATATCTTTTCCAGATAGTCCAGATTTCTTTTTACCAGAACCCGGATTTCCATTTTCTGCTTTTATATGTTGTTTATATCTAAAATATAGTAACGTGTTAATATTATTACTTGTGGCAAAGATGATATTTCCACCATTACCTCCATTTCCACCGTCAGGCCCGCCAAATTCAATAAATTTTTCACGACGAAAACTACTACAACCATTTCCGCCATTTCCTGCTTTTAAATATACTTTTGCTTCATCAATAAAGCTCATAATGCTCCATAGTAGATTGATGAAATGTCTAATAACTTTTCTATATATAATAACTCATTGTATTTTGCTAAACGTTCAGATCTAGATAGAGAACCAGTTTTAATTTGTCCGCAGTTTGTTGCAACAGCTATATGGGAAATTGTAGTATCTTCTGTTTCACCTGATCTATGAGATATTATTACATTATAATTATTTTTTTGAGCAAGTCTTATAGCATTGAAAGTTTCAGTTAGTGTACCAATTTGATTTGGTTTTATTAATACTGCATTTGCCATGTTATTATTAATTCCATTTTGAATTAATTTACAATTAGTTACGAATAGATCATCTCCTACTATTTGTATTTTATTGCCTAATTCTTGTGTTATCAATTTCCACCCATTTATATCTTCTTCTGCTATTGGGTCTTCAATTGATGTAATAGGATATTGTGAGGTTATGTTTTTATAATATTCTACTAATTCTTGAGTATTTAATTCGTAATTTGCAAATTTATATTTCTGATCTTTGTAAAATGTAGATGCAGCAACATCTAATCCTAATGAGAAATCTTCATACATTTTATATCCTGACTTTTCTACAGCATCTATAATGATTTCGAATACTTCAGTATTTGTTTTTATGTTTGGAGCAAATCCTCCTTCATCTCCTACATTAGTATTTAATTGTTTGAATTTTAGAATTTGTTTTAATTGAAAAAACACTTCAGCTGACATTCTTATTGCATTTTCAAACTTATTAGCTCCATTTGGAATAATCATAAACTCTTGAAAATCTAAATTATTATCTGCATGCATTCCACCATTAATGACATTAATAAGTGGAGTAGGAAGAACTTTTGCTGTAATTCCTCCTAAGTATTGATATAAAGGAATATTTAATGTTAAAGCTGCAGCCTTTGCGATTGCTAATGATATCGCAAGTGTTGAATTTGCTCCAATTCTTGATTTATTGTCTGTTCCGTCTATTTCAATTAATGCGTTATCTATTTTTTCTTGATTTAACGTATTCATACCTATGATTTGTGGAGCAATTTCTGAATTAATTAAATTAACTGCTTTTGTTACTCCATATCCATTGTAAGAATTTTTATCATTATCTCGTAATTCTATGGCTTCAAACTTTCCTACTGAAGCTCCTGAAGGTACACAAGCTTTTGCTTTTATATTATTTGATAATATAATTTCTGCTTCAATAGTAGGATATCCTCTGCTATCTAAAATTTGTCTGGCTAATATTTTATTAATTGTTACATTAAACACAGCATTACCTATTTTGTTTTTTTATGGTATGTTGAAAAATTTCAAAAAAGATAGTAATATCTTTTATATAAAATGTAAATTTATTCTCAATGTTGGCTTATGTTTAAAAGAATAACAATGTTATTGACATATTGTATTATATTGAGCAGAATTACTAAAAATAATAATTGATTTAAACGTTAAGAGATGGATTATGTTTGCTATTGTTGAAACTGGTGGGAAGCAATATAAAGTACGAGAGCAAGATGTTATAAAAATAGAAAAATTAAGTGCTTCTGTAGGGGAAGAAGTTACTCTGAATAAGGTAATTGCGTTAACTGATATAAATCACAATATGGTTTTTGCACAGAATGCAACTGTCACAGCATCAGTTCTTGAGCAATGTAGAAATGATAAAATAATAGTGTTTAAGAAAAAACGTCGTAAGAATTATAGAAGGAAAAATGGTCATAGGCAGTACATGACTGTTTTACGTATTACTAAAATTAATAATATGGAGTAGAAGTATGGCTACGAAAAAATCTGGTGGTAGCTCCGGTAATGGTAGGGACTCGAGAGGTAGAAGGTTAGGAGTAAAGAAATTTGGGAGTGAAAAAGTAATTCCTGGTAATATTATCATACGTCAGAGAGGTACAAAATATCATCCTGGTAAGAATGTTGGAATGGGAAAAGATCATACTATTTTTTCTAAGATTTCAGGTTTTGTACATTTTAGGAGAGGAGTACTTAATAAGATGTTTGTTGATGTACTAGAAGCTAATTCTGCTTCTTAATATAGCTTTGTTGGGGTTTGTAGCTCAGGTGGTTAGAGCGCACGCCTGATAAGCGTGAGGTCGGAAGTTCAACTCTTCCCAGGCCCACCAATTATAGCCGTGTTTTTCCAATGGATGTATTTTTGCTTTAGGGATTATGTAATGTTTTAGTATAGCTATGTTTTATATTAATCGTTATTAATCTATTAATAATTTCTAGTATTGTATAAAGCTTTATGTTAAAAGATAGTGATAGAGTATTTACTAATCTTAATGGTCAATATTCTCCATTTTTAAAATCTGCAAAAAGTAGAGGTATTTGGAGTAATATCTTAGAAATATTGAATCTAGGTCCTGAATATATTATTCAAGAGGTAAAGAAGTCAGGATTACGTGGTAGAGGTGGAGCAGGATTTTCTACAGGTTTAAAGTGGAGCTTTATGCCAAAAACTAGAAAAGAAGGCCAAGCAGCGTATTTGATAGTTAATGCGGATGAATCAGAACCTGGTACATGTAAAGATCGTGATATATTAAGGTATGACCCACATAGGCTTATTGAAGGAATATTGATAGCTGGATTTGCAATGAATGTAACTACAGCTTATATTTATATTCGTGGTGAATTTTATAATGAATATTTAGTATTGTCTAAGGCTTTAGATGAAGCATATAAAGCTAAATTAATAGGGAAAAATGCATGTAATTCTGGATATGATTTAGATATCTTTATTCATAGAGGAGCTGGAGCATATATTTGTGGGGAAGAAACTGCTCAACTTGAATCATTAGAAGGAAGAAAAGGTATGCCAAGGTTGAAGCCTCCTTTTCCAGCTGCAATAGGGTTATATGGCTGTCCTACTACTATTAATAACGTTGAAACTATTGCAACTGTTAGTGAGATCATGAGAAGGGGTAGTGATTGGTTTGCATCTCTTGGTAGAGAAAATAATACAGGTACTAAGATTTTTTGTATATCAGGACATGTTAATAATCCGTGTAATGTAGAAGAGGAATTAGGAATTCCCATGAAGGAACTTATAGAAAAATATGCTGGAGGTGTTCGTGGAGGGTGGGATAACTTATTAGCAGTAATACCTGGTGGTTCATCAGTACCAATGCTTCCAAAATCTATTTGTGATACTGTAACTATGGATTTTGATTCTTTGAGGGCTGTGCAGTCAGGGTTAGGTACTGCTGGTTTAATAGTTATGGATAAATCAACAGATTTAGTAGCAGCTATAGAGAGATTGTCACATTTTTATATGTATGAATCTTGTGGACAATGTACACCATGTCGAGAAGGTACTGGTTGGATGTGGAGAATCATGAAAAAAATAGTAAGGGGTGATGCTACGCCTGAAAGCATTGATTTATTATTGAATATTACGCATCAGATAGAAGGACATACTATATGTGCTCTTGGTGATGCTGCAGCTTGGCCTATACAAGGATTGATTAGACATTTTAGGGATGTAGTTGAAGATCGGATAAAAAGTTAATAATAAAGCTAAATTAATTTAGTATTTTATAATTGTGGTTTTGATTTTTACTTAAAAAATTTTATCTATTTAATGTTGTATATATCCAATTGTTTTATCTAATTTTTATATTAATACTGGTAAATATTTATTTAGTGGATGTGTGCTATAATACTATGTTATGTGTTTGCTAGATTTTTGCTAGTGTTTAATACAGTGAGATGTAATGGAGCTATTATATGCAATTAATGTTGTTATCTTATGGGAGTTCGCAACTTGTTTTGTTACCTGTAAACTCATGTAGTTATAATAAAGAGTTAGATATTTGTCATACAGGGAATCCTAATATAGATATGCAATTAGTGGTTCCTTTAAGTCAATCTATTTTTTATGGGACTCTATACCGGTCAATACTTAATGATTATTCTATTGTAACTAATGCTAAATCAGGGGAAAATATAGTATTTTTATATGGTAAGAATCCAGTAGGCCATCCTATGTATGTAGTTTTCATATGTCCAATTGGTACTATGCATACGGTATTTCAGCAAGGTATAGTATTAGATTCCAGTAATTTTGTATCAGCTGGGATGTTTGATCAGTCAATGTTCAATGAATCATCTGAAAATAAAACTCTAGGCTTATTTGATCTTGTCTCTAGTAGTATTGAGATAGTAACCAAAAGCCCAGTAAGTTATTTGACCAGGTTGAGTTATTTTAATAGTAGTGGTAACTTATTTCATACAGACTATAAAACTGCAATCTTGAAGAATGTAAGTGTGGATCCAGTAACTAATAGTCAAATATGTTATATGAAATTGCAGTAAGTTTATGCTGTTAAAGTTAAAGATTTATAAAAAGTTGTAACTCTGTTTATGAAACTAGGTTTTGTAAATAAATGGTTTTGATTTTTACTTTAAAAAAAAATCTGTTTAATGTTGTATATGTCCTATTGTTTTATCTAATTTTTATATTAATATTGGTAAATATTTTTAGTGAATGGGTGCTATAATGGTATGTTGTGTATTTGTTAGATTTTTGCTAGTGTTTAATACAGTGAGATGTAACGTAGGTATTATATGCACTTAATGTTATTATCTTATGGGGATTCACAATGTATTTTGTTACCTGTAAACTCATGTAGTTATAATAAAGAGTTAAATATTTGTCATACAGAGAATCCTAATATAGATATGCGATTATTGAGTCTTGTCGGTAACTCTATTTTTTCTGAGGATCTATATCGGTCAAAATTTGATGATTATTCTATTGTAACTAATGCTAAATCAGTGGAAAATATGGTATTTTTATATGGCAAGAATCCAGGGTGCCAGCATGTATATCTAGTTTTCATATGTCCAATTAGTGTTATGCGTACGGTATTTCAGCAAGGTATAGTATTAGGTTCCAGTAATTTTGTATCAGCTGAGGTGCTTGATCAGTCAATGTTCAATGAATCATCTGAAAATAAAACTCTAAGCTTGTTTACTCTTGTTAGTAATAAGATTAGGATAGCAACCAAAAGTCCAGTAAGCCGTTTGACTCAGTTTAGTTATTTTAGTAGTAATGGTGAGTTATTTCATACAAGCTATAAAACTACAGTCTTGAAGAGTGTAAGTGTGAATCCAACAACTAATGCTCAAAGGTATTTTATGAGATTGCAGTAAGTTTATGCTGTAGAATCATTTTTATCAATAGGTGGTTTTTAATTTTAATCTAAGAAATTTATCTGTTTAATATTGTATATATGCAATTATTTTATCCAATTTATATGTCAATATAATCTTATTTGTAAATATTTTTTACTGGATGAACTGTATATTATATTGTGTTTTTTGTTGAATAATTTTGCTAATTGTAACACAATAAAATGTAATGGTTGTTAATTGGTATGTACTTAGTATTATTATCATTTACAAATGGTACATCTTTTATTACCTAAATTTCAGTAAAGTATGGTAAAAGCTTAGGAATGTATACAGTAGATGCTAATGTGAATGGAATTAGGGAATCTTCAAGAAGATCATTTTTATTACTTATTGTATTGATCAGAAGTACAGATTTTACTATCGTAATCAATCGACTTGTATCCATAGTATTTTTTGGTAACAATCAATCGAGTAATGAAACCTAAAATGCTGATATAGTATCATATTCTTAATATATTAAATATTATAGAACAATTTCTTAGTTTAAGATGAAAATTTTAGTATCAAGTAATTTTATTGATAGCACATAAGTCAAGCCTTCTCTTTTTATCTTCTACCAAATTGCTTACTCTTACTTTTTTAAAAAGCCTTCATTTTTTATAACATAATTATTAATACAACATGTCATAACTGATATGAATGCCAAGATATTCATCATTTTGTCTAATATTATGTGTAAAGCATTTCATGTATAATGGAATTTTTTAGTGTGAAAGAAATAATTATTTTTCACTGAATTTGAAAAATAAAGTTGAGTAGGACTAGAATTGATTCAGCAATAGATTATACTAAGTATAATATAAAAATTAATATAATAGTTTACATTTTATTAAAAACAATTAATATGCATTGATAATAATTGATATTTCTTATTAAAAAATTAAAATTATATGCGACTAATATTGTTATTTTTAGATGGATATCCTGTTTTAGTGCCTGAGGAAGAGTATCGTTATGATAAGTCCCACGGAGCTTATTATCCACTCAATCCTAATTTTAATGGTAAAATTGGCCCACCTTCTATTAAAACTGTTAGGTTTGTGCCCATGCATCAAGCAATATTTCAAAAATATTGTATTATGAGTAGTGTAAGATTTGAATTAGAGTATTACTTTTTATTTTGTAAGAATAAAGCAGGAAAAGAATCTTTTCTAATTATTAAAGTTAAACCTGGTTCTTTGCGTGACTTGAAGGCAAATGGATTAATATTGACTAAGAAAATAGTTGTTACTGCTGGAAAAGTTTGTCTAGGCGAAACTACACCAGAAGAGTGTACGATTGCATTGTTTAACAAGTATAAGTCTTGTATTAGATTTTCTTTTAAGCAAGATCTACCTCGTTCGTATATGTTGAATTTTTTTAATGATAGAGGGGAATTATTTTATACTCAATATCAAAGCACATACTTAAGTCACACTAAAATAAATGTGTCCGATAATGATCTAAGTTATATTATGAAGTTCTAAGGATTATTCAAAATAATATTAAAATACTTATAAAAAGGTAAAATTATATGTGGCTAATATTGTTATTTTTAGATGGACATCTTGCGCTTTAGTACCTGAGAGGAAGTGTCGTTATGATAAGTCTCGTGGAGCCATACTATGGAGTAAATCCTAATTTTGATAGTAAAATTGGTCTACCTTCTTCTGAAAATGCTATATTTATGCCTATACATCAAACAATGTTTCAAAAATGTTGTATTGTGAGTAATATAAGATTTAAATCAGAATGTTACTTTTTATTTGGGAAAAATAAAGAGAGGCGAAAATTTTATCTAGCCATTCAAGTTAAACTTAATTTTTTACGTGACTTGAAGGCAAATGGATTAGTATTTACTAAGGAAATAGTTTTTATAAGTGGAGAAATTTATCTAGACAGCATTGCAGGCGAAAGAATATACTACTTGCCTGGGGTTTTCTTCTGGCAAAAATCTGCCTCATATATATATGTTGAATTTTTTAATGATAGTGGGGAATTATTTCATGCTCAATATCAAGGTACATACTTAAATCATGTTATAATAGATGCACTTAATAATTATATAAATGTATAGTGAACTTCTTTAGAGTATACTTGGTCATTCAGTAATACTTATTGACTTATGTGCTTCAGCTGTAATAATAATTTACTTGAGTATTTAATATAGTTATACTCTTTTGTTGAATTTGTTAATTATTAACAGATATAAATATAATGATTTATTTTTTGTTTCATTTTTTTGCAGCGTTGATAGTATTATCAGCTATAGCTGTAGTTTATGTATCAAATCCTGTTTATTCTGTGCTATGTTTAATTTTAACGTTTTTCATATCTAGTACATTATTTATTTTGTTGGGTGCAGAGTTGATAGCAATGCTAGTTATAATAGTATATGTAGGGGCTGTAGCTGTACTGTTTTTATTTGTAGTTATGATGTTAGATATAAATTATTCGAGATTTAAAAGTGGATTTACAAAATATCTTGCTATAGGGTTATTATGTGGGGTGATATTATTTATTAATATAGTGTTTATTATTAAGCAATCTGCAACAACTGAGTTAGTAACTACAGGATCTGTTCCTTATGTAAGTAATGTTATTGCTATTGGTAATTTAATATATACAAAATATATGTATATATTTCATTTATCTGGGATATTACTTTTAATATCAATAATTGGATCTTTAGTATTAACTTTACGTGCTAAGAGCAATAGTGTGCGTAGACAAAATATAGATGTTCAGGTTAATAGGTCATCTACTATAAAATATGTAAATGTTAAAGTACGAGAAGGAGTGGATTATGAAAATTCTAACTGATGCTGGTATTACTTTAAATCATTTCCTTATTTTGGGTGCAGTTTTATTTACTATTGGTGTATCTGGAATTTTTATTAATCGCAAAAACATCATTACTATTCTTTTATCGATAGAACTGATGTTGTTAGCAATTAATATTAATTTTACTGCTTTTTCGGTATATCTTGATAATATTTTAGGACAAGTCTTCGTCATGTTTATATTAACAGTAGCTGCTGCAGAGTCTGCAGTGGGTTTAGCTATTATTGTAGTATATTTTAGAAATTGTGGAAATATTGACATTGAAACAGCCAATGAAATGAAAGAGTAAAGAAGGTTTTTATAGTATTTATTGACTAATTATAATTAGTTATTTTAATTGATTTGTGGTCAATTAATTAAGGATCAGGTTTATGATTAAGGTTGAGCTATTATGTGTTCTTTTGCCTTTAATAGGTTCTATTTTTGGTAATATGATAAATAATAGGTTAATTTCTCAGTTAGTTACCACTTCTTTGGTGGTTTGTGCATCATTGTTATCGTGGTACTTATTTTTTAATTTTAAAGATAGTTATGTTATTACTTTATTTCCGTGGATTGAATTACATAAGTTAAAAATTAACTGGTCATTGTATATAGATTCATTAAGCATGATTATGTTGATAATAGTTAATACAGTGTCAGCGATAGTGCATCTTTATTCAATAGGTTATATGTCTCATGATATAGGCATATCTAGATTTTTATCTTATATATCATTATTTACATTCTTTATGTTAATTTTAGTAACAAGTGATAATTTTGTTCAACTTTTTTTCGGTTGGGAAGGTGTAGGATTATGTTCTTATTTGTTGATTGGTTTTTGGTTTGATAAAGCTTCAGCTACTAAAGCAGCAATAAAAGCATTTATTATGAATAGAATAGGGGATTTTTTTTTTATATTAGGAATTATAGCCGTATTTTGGGTATTTGGATCTTTAGAATTCAGTAAAGTGTTTAACATGCTTGATTCAACATATGTTGAAGGTGCAATTAATTTTTTTGGTTATCCGGTACCTTATTTAGATGTGATATGCTTGTTACTTTTTATTGGATGTATGGGTAAGTCTGCACAAATTGGTTTACATACATGGTTGCCTGATGCAATGGAAGGTCCTACTCCTGCTTCAGCATTAATTCATGCTGCAACTATGGTAACAGCAGGAGTATTTCTTGTTGTTAGATGTTCTCCATTATTTGAATTGTCAGTAATGGCACGCAATATTGTCTTGATTATTGGCACATGTACCTGTTTATTTGCTGCGACTGTTGCTATTGTACAGAGTGATATAAAGAAGATAATAGCATATTCTACTTGTAGTCAGTTAGGATATATGTTTATTGCATGTGGGTTATCAGCATATAGTGTTGCTGTATTTCATTTGATGACTCATGCTTTTTTCAAAGCATTGTTGTTTTTGTGTGCTGGTAATATAATACATTCTATACACGAACAAGACATTCATAAGATATGTATTTCTTGGCGTCAGTTACCATTTACATATGTGTTGACTTGGATAGGATCTTTAGCATTAGCAGGTATTTTCCCTTTTGCTGGTTTTTATTCGAAAGATTTAATTATTGAAAGTAGCTATCACACTAGTACAATTGCCTTTATAATATGTAATTTAGTTGCATTTCTAACAGCTTTTTATTCTTGGAGATTGATTATATTAGTTTTTCATGGAATCAATTCAAGAAATGGTCCAATACGTGAGTCAGGAAAGATTATGCTCTTGCCTCTATTAGTGTTGGCTATAGGTTCTATATTTTCTGGTATGTGGGGACAAAATTTATTATTAATTAATGATGCTGCATTTTGGAAGGGTAGTATACAAATACATGAACATGTAGAAGTTGGGTTATTTGTAAAAATGTTACCATTATTTCTAAGTATACTTGGAATAGTATGTGCTTACTTAAAATATTTTTGCAATTATTCTAGTAATTTGCATTTTAACCGGTTATTTAAATTTCTATATAATAAGTGGTATTTTGATGAGTTATATAATCTTGTATTTATAATACCTATTAAGTTTATAGCTAATTTCTTTTCTAGAGTAATTGATAAAAAAATTATTGATTATTTTGGGTTAGGTGGTATTACTAAAATAGTGGATTCTTGCTCAAAGGGTAGCGTTAAGATACAAACTGGTTTTGTTTTCGATTATGCATTTATTATGCTATTAGGTTTGATAAGTATTATCATGTGGTTAATTTATAATAATATAAGATTTTAAAGTAATGCTATTTTTGATGATTTTATTGCCAATATTAGGGTCATGCTTATTAGCAGTTAGTAATTTTAAGGCGAATTTAGTAATGGCAAAGATAACTTCTTTGTTATGTGCTGTAATTGCATTCTTTATAAATGTTATTGTAGCTGTAAAATTTGATTATTTATATAAGGGTTTTCAATTTATACATAATCTAGCTCCAGGTTTTGTATTGGGTATAGATGGGTTGTCTTTGCTGCTTTTATTATTGACGACTTTTTTATTTTTATTATCTATTATCTTCACTTTATGTAATACGCAGTTAAGAAATTTGCGTATGTTTCTTGCTTTATTATTGTTACTAGAGGGATTAACTATAGGAGTATTTGCTTCACTTGATATAGTGATGTTTTATATATTTTTTGAATCTGTTCTAATCCCAATGTTTTTTATTATAGGAATGTGGGGACATGAAGACAGAGTATATGCTACATTTAAATTATTTTTATATACTTTACTTGGTTCTTTATTATTCTTAATAGCAATACTGTATATATATTTCTTTTCTGGTAAAGTAAGTGATATAGGGCAGTTAACTTATATTTTATCAAATTATTTAAATCTGACAGCACAGAAATGGGTATGGGTTGCATTTTTTATTTCATTTGCAATAAAAATACCTATTATACCTTTTCATACTTGGTTACCTGATGCTCACGTTCAAGCACCTACAGTAGGATCTGTTTTATTGGCTGGCATTCTAATTAAAGTTGGTACATATGCATTACTAAGATTCTCTCTCCCTATGTTACCAGAAGCTAGTGTATATTTTTCAAATTTTGTAATAATATTAAGTATTATAGCTGTAATTTATGCTTCATTGGTATCTTTTGTCCAGACTAATATTAAAAAGTTAATAGCATATTCTTCAATAGCTCATATGGGGTTTGTTACTGCTGGAATATTTTCTTTTAATAAATATGGGATATCAGGAGCTGTATTTCAGATGATTAGCCATGGATTAATATCTGCAGCTTTGTTTATTTGTGTTGGTATACTTTATAATCGTACTCATACTTTAGAAATAGCAAGATATGGTGGATTAGCAAAAACAATGCCTAAATTTTCTGTTATATTTATATTTTTTGCAATGGCTTCGATTGCTTTACCTGGTACTTCAGGTTTTATAGGAGAGTTTTTATCTATATTAGGGATTTTTCATTACTCTAAATTATTTTCAGTTTTTATTGCTGTTGGAGTTGTATTAGGTGCTTTATATATGTTGTTCTTATGTAAGAGAGTAATCTGGGGTGTACCAAATTGTAATTTAATTGATTGTAATCTTAATAAGGATGAGTTATTTATTTTAATAGTGTTAGTTGCTTTTATATTATTATTTGGATTGTATCCTTATTATATCTTATTAAAATGCTTAACTCCATTCATAGAGCAGTTGTCTTTAAGAAACTTTATACTTTAGTAGCATTTGAGATTGTTTATTATGTATTGGAATAATTTTGTTTATATAATACCGGAAATTTTTTTAGTTAGTTCATCTTTGATCTTCTTATTATTAGGGATTGTACTGAATAAAAGAGTTATACATGTTTTGTCATTGATTGCTTCACTGATAACTATTGGTGTTGTTTTAATTAATTTAGAGATTGAACCACGGCTAATTTTTGATGGACTGTTAAAGTCTGATTTGTATATTTCTATTGCAAAAATTGTGATTTTATTTTCTAGCAGTAGTGTTCTATTTATGATGTTAGCATCTGGTAGGGAGTATTGTTATGAATTTTCAATAATGATTTTACTTGCAGTTTTTGGTTTAATCACTTTGATTTCTGCAAATAATCTACTTTCTTTTTATTTATCATTTGAAATACAAAGTATAACTTTATATGCATTAACATGTTTTGATAAAAGTGCAATTAGGTCTTCTGAATCAGGTATAAAATATTTCGTATTAAGTGCGCTGTCTTCTTGTATAATGCTGTATGGAATTTCTATGTTATATGGTTATACAACAGAAGTGGGTTTTTATGAATTATACAATTTCTTTTCTCGTAGTCAGAATATACCTTTAGGTTCTATTTTAGGTATGGTGTTTATTTTAATTAGTATATTTTTTAAATTATCAGCGGCTCCATTTCATATGTGGGTTCCTGATGTTTATCAGGGTACTTCGACTGTTATGACAGCGTTTTTTTCTATAGTACCCAAAAGTACATTTATACTATTATTGATTAGAATATTAAATGAAGTATTACCTGCTTTATCTAAAGATTGGCAACATATAGTGATATGTGTATCCGTATTATCTATATTTGTTTCAGCATTTGGGGCAATGAGGCAAAATAATTTAAAAAGATTATTTTCATATGCTGCTATTGGACATATGGGGTATATGTTAATTGCATTAGCAATGAATACTTTGGCTAGTAATACAGCTGTAATAATGTATTTATTGTTATATATTATTATGAATATAGGGCTTTTTTCTGTTTTGATACAGTATCGTGATGATGATTGTAATGTATTGAATTTAAGAGGGTTACATACTCACTCTCCAGTAATAGCATTTTGTATTGCTGTAACTATGTTATCTATGGCTGGAATACCACCTTTGGCTGGATTTTTTGCTAAGTATGATATATTATCAAGTTTAATAGAAAATGGTTTTATAAAAATTGCAATAATTTTTGCTCTTGTAAGTGTTATTTCATGTTATTACTACTTGCGAATTATTAAGGTAATGTATTTTGATTTAAATGATACTTCTTGTAGTATCTTAGTAATGAATAAGAAATTATCTGTTATCCTATTGTTTACAGTGTTAATATATTTTATATTTTTTGTATTTGTTGGTGATGTAAGGCGTGTTATAGGTTATTTTCTATATTTTAATTTTTTTTAATGGATAATAATCTGAATATTCGATATATAATATACTGAGTTTATTCAATATTAAAACGTGTGAAAACAATTTCAATATTTGGCTCAACTGGTGCTATTGGTCAGATGATTATTGACATAATATTTGCTGATCTCGATAAATATCAAGTAAAGGTATTGGTTGCAAAATCAAATGTTCAGTTATTAGCATTCCAAGCTAAGTTAGTTAGTGCAGAAAGAGTTGTTATTGCTGATGTTGATTTGTATCAAGAACTAAAAGATTTATTGGTTGGTACTAATATTAAAGTCAGTGCTGGAGATTCTGGGATGGTTATGGCTACGTCTTTAAATGTAGATTATGCAATGATGGCTATTGTAGGAGTGGCGGCGCTTATACCGATGACTTATTTAATTAATTCAAATGTTAAAGTTATTGCATTAGCAAACAAAGAAAGTATAGTTTGTGGGGGGACATTATTACTTAGTTTAGCTAAAGAAAAGGATGTTAATATTATTCCTGTGGATTCAGAACACAATGCTATACATCAGATGTTTTCTAATAATGATAAAAAAGATTTGGAAAAGATTACCTTAACTGCATCTGGTGGTCCATTGTTATCAATGGATTATAATCAAATGAAAAACGTGACAATTCAAGATACAGTGAAGCATCCCATTTGGAAGATGGGAAAAAAAATATCTGTTGATAGTGCAACTATGATCAATAAATCTCTTGAAGTTATAGAAGCTTATTATTTTTTTTCAGTAAAGGCTGAAAAATTAGATATAATTATACATCCTGAATCTATAGTGCATGGAATAGTATCTTATGTAGATGGTACATCTATTGCTGTTATGTCTGTACCAGATATGAAAATTCCAATTATGTATACGTTATCTTGGCCAGATAGGTCAGCTGTTTTATGTAGAAAACTGAATTTAGCATTATGTAATCATTTGACTTTTATAAAACCTGATATTTATAAGTTTCCTGGTATAAAATTAGGATTTGAGGTATTAAAAACATCTAATGTGCATGCTAATAGCATTATTTTAAATGCTGCAAATGAAGTTGCTGTTGATGCTTTCTTAAATAAGAAAATAGGGTTTCTTGATATTATAAGTGTAGTCTATGAAACATTAAACTTAGTTAATTATGGTCGTATTAATTCTCTATCAAATATTCTTGATTGTGATGCAGTAAGTAGAAGAGTAGCAAGTAATACTATTGATAAGTTGTGTTAATATATTAAATTATTTTTTAATATATTTAATAATACATTACGAATCCATCTTTGGAATATGTTTGTATTTTTGCTAATTTGTATAAATAATGTCGTTAATGCTTAATAGTACTTAATAAAAATAGAAGAATGTTAATTATTAAAAGTTAATTTTCTTTAAATAATGATATATTGCTTTAATTTTATTAAATAATGCGTTTACTTGACATAGTGTATTTGGTATAAATATTTTAAAATGAAGATGTGTCTTATAGGTGTTAGATGTTTAGACGTAATATCTTGAATATATTATTGGTATTAATTTTCTCTTTTGTTATTTCATGCTCAAATAAGAGTAGGTATCAGTTTAGTAGGAAATATTCTCCAATTTATAATCCTGATGGTGAAGCTTTTGATAGTAATGTGGAATTTGCTCGTGACTACTCAATTTATAAAGAACATAGGGATGCATTAACCTCTGGTGTTGATAAAAATAGTAAGAGTGTTAATACAAGACGCAAGGTAAAACCTAAAGCGCAGGTAAAGGATAAAGAATATGAGGCTTTCTTAAAAGAAGAGGGTCATGATTCTATGATAGATAGTAATGGAATAAATTTGATTGATGTAGCAGGTGCTAAATTTATTGATCCTATGGAAGATGATAATGGTGTAGATGTTCAAGATGTGAAGGATAAAAATGAGGTTCCAGTAGCTAAAGCTGCAGATAAGACTAAATTACAAGATGTTAAAAATGAACCTCCAGTAGCTAAAGCTGCAGATAAGACTAAATTACAAGATGTTAAAAATGAACCTCCAGTAGCTAAAGCTGCAGATAAGACTAAATTGCAAGATGTCAAAAATGAACCTCCAGTAGCTAAAGCTGCAGATAAGACTAAATTACAAGATGTTAAAAATGAACCTCCAGTAGCTAAAGCTGCAGATAAGACTAAATTACAAGATGTTAAAAATGAACTTCCAGTAGCTAAAGCTGCAGATAAGATTAAATTACAAGATGTCAAAAATGAACCTCCAGTAGCTAAAGTTGAAGATAAGACTAAATTACAAGATGTTAAAAATGAACCTCCAGTAGCTAAAGCTGCAGATAAGATTAAATTACAAGATATCAAAAATGAACCTCCAGTAGCTAAAGTTGAAGATAAGACTAAATTACAAGATGTTAAAAATGAACCTCCAGTAGCTAAAGCTGCAGATAAGATTAAATTGCAAGATGTCAAAAATGAACCTCCAGTAGCTAAAGCTGCAGATAAGACTAAATTGCAAGATGTTAAAAATGAACCTCCAGTAGCTAAAGCTGCAGATAAGATTAAATTGCAAGATGTCAAAAATGAACCTCCAGTAGCTAAAGCTGCAGATAAGACTAAATTACAAGATGTTAAAAATGAACCTCCAGTAGCTAAAGCTGCAGATAAGACTAAATTACAAGATGTTAAAAATGAACCTCCAGTAGCTAAAGCTGCAGATAAGACTAAATTACAAGATGTTAAAAATGAAGTTAAACCTCTAATAACTACTGGGAGTACAGATGATACACCTAACTTGAGTGATAATGGTGACAATCAAGTTGATAAAAAAGACAAAGGATTTCGTTCATTGTTAAAATTTACAAAAATAGAAAACAATAAAGACAAAAATTCCAGTGGTGATTCAGAAAATCATAAGGATAATATTGATAGTGATGAAGAACCTGTGCTATCTCAATCTGAGCATGACGTAGAACCTGCTAAGCCAGTTTCTGAAGGGAGTGAACAAAAAAATAATTATAAAGCTGTACACTTTTTGTCATTTTTAAAAGAGCAAAATAAAGATCAAAACGATACTACAGAAGAATTACAAGAGGCAGAAAATAAAAATGATCAAGATAATTCTACAAAGGAGCAGGATAATGCTGTAAAAGATAACGTTGAAATATCTGGACACAATGGTCAAATTGATATCAGTAATAACGGTAATAATGACGAACAAGTGGTTATAATGTCTGAAGAAGAGAAAAAAGATTACATGTTATTACAACGTATTAAAGAGATGAAAGAATATGATGAAGACTATAGTATTACTTATTATTATAATGATTAAGGTATGGCATACTATAAAGAGTAGAGCGTAAATTTAGAGAAATTATAGTAGATTTATTGACTTTAGCTATGTATAATTTTGATTTTATGTGTAAAATTGTATTGTAGTATGCAGTGTGATGTTGTGGGTAGAATTTTAAATGAAGAGGAGTTATTTGACTGTATTCCAAAGAAAAGTAAAGTAACTTATGAAGTAAAGGTTGGTGATGTTGTAATTGGTGGTAATAACCCTATAGTAGTGCAATCCATGGCATTGGGTGGATCTGGGGATGTAGGTAAAGATGCACATGAGGTTTTAGAATTGGCACAAGCTGGATCTGAGTTGGTAAGAGTTGCAGTTAATTCAGAACAAGCTATGAAAAATATTCCTTATATGAGGGATGTGTTAGTAGATCATGGATTTAATGCTAAAATGATAATAGGATGTGGGCAGTATGAAATTGCTAGATTAGTAAGAGCATATCCGGAATGTGCAGCTGCTTTAGGGAAAATACGTATTAATCCAGGAAATGTTGGATTTGGGAATAAGCGAGATAAGAATTTTGAAGATATTATCGAATTTGCAATAAAGTATGATATCCCTATTAGAATAGGTGTAAATTGGGGAAGTTTAGATAAGTATTTAGCTTCAAAATTAATGAATGATAATGCATTGCTTAGTAACCCTAAACCAGATTATGTGATTTTACAGAAGGCATTAGTAATTTCTGCTATAACAAGTGCTAAACGTGCAGAAGAAATTGGTTTATCTAAAAATAAAATAGTTATATCTTGTAAAACGAGTAAAATACAAGATTTAATTCCTGTTTATACAGTGTTGTCAAATGTATGTGATTATCCATTACATTTGGGGTTAACAGAAGCAGGGTCTGGTACAAAAGGAATGGTTAGTAGTGCTGCAGGAATATCTTACCTATTACTAAATGGAATAGGGAATACTATACGTGTTTCGCTAACTCAGCAGCCAGGAGAACCAAGAAGTGCTGAAGTTAAATTGTGTCAAGAAATTTTGCAAAGTATAGGGTTAAGGAGTTTTACTGCACAGGTAACTTCATGTCCAGGTTGTAATAGAACTAACCCTAAATATTTTCATCAGTTAGCTAAAAATGTAAATGATTATATTGCAGAGCGTATGCCAGTATGGAAAAATACTAATCCTGGATCCGAAAATATGGTTGTAGCAGTTATGGGTTGTATAGTGAATGGTCCTGGTGAAAGTAAACATGCAAATGTAGGCATTAGCCTTCCTGGCTATGGTGAAAGACCTGTAGCTGCGGTGTATCAAAATGGAGAAAAATTATGTACCTTAGAAGGTGCTAATATTTTTGAGCAATTTACATCAATAATTGAGAATTATGTTAATGTCTATTATCAATAGTAAGAAAGGTAATCTATCTAATGGAATCCACAACTGGTGAAATGTTCTTTTTTAAGCATTTTGAGGAATTGAGATATAGAATATTTTTTAGCTTTATATTTTTTTGTATCATGTTTGGTATATGTTATTTCTTTTCAGAAAGAATATATAACTTTTTATTAATTCCTCTAATAGATTTAGAAGGTACTAATCCTGAGTTTTCTTTAATATACACTGATTTAACAGAAGCTTTCTTTGTATATTTAAAAGTTGCTACTATGGCTGCGTTGTTATGTTCTTTTCCTATTTTTGCATGGCAATTTTATATGTTTTTAGCTCCAGGGTTATACAAGAAAGAAAAATTAGTGTTGTTACCCTACTTAATATCAACCCCAGTACTTTTTATTCTTGGTGCTGCAATGGTATACTATTATATATTCCCTTTAGCTTGGAGATTTTTTATTGCATTTGAAAACAGAGATGCTTCAATGGGTGTGCCAATAGAATTTATGCCATCGGTAAGTGAATATCTAGATTTGGTCTTACAACTAATGTTTGCATTTGGTGTGGCATTTCAAATTCCTATATTTTTAACATTAATGTCCAGGATTGGTATAGTATCTGCAAAAAGTTTAGCACGAAAACGAAAAGTTGCAATTGTAGTTATTTTTATTCTTGCTGCTATACTAACACCACCTGATGTATTAAGCCAAATAGGATTAGCAATACCAATGTTATTATTATATGAAGCATCAATATTAGCTTGTAAGTATATTGAGCGTAATAAATAATATTTTGCTACTTGTAGAAATGTTGTTTATATGTAATGGTATTGTGAGCTAATTAATTTATAGCGGCTTAAGTAATGAGAAAGATTGCTGAAATATTCTTACAAAGGAATAGAGTATCAATATTTCTATTGGTGATTATATTGATATTTGGTTGTTATTCTTATTTTGATATTCCTAAAGAAAAAAATCCTGAAATAAAAAAACCTATTTTGTCTATTCATACTAATTTACAAGGAATGTCATCTGAAGATGTAGAAAAATTTTTAGTATATCCTATTGAACGAGAAATAAAGTCTATTAAAGGTGTTAATAGGATTATCTCAATCGCTAAAAACGGCTATGCAAATGTAATATTGGAATTTAATGTAGGATTTAACTATAAAGAAGCTTTGGAAAATGTAAGATCGAAAATAGATATAATACGTGCTAAATTGCCTCAAGAGGCAACTTTTCCTATAATAAGTGAAGAAAATTTCAGCTTATTTCCAGTATTAAGTATAGCTTTGATTGGTGATTTGCCTAATAGAACGTTATCTAAAATTGCAAGTAATTTACAATCTAGATTGGAAAATTTACCTAATGTAGAAAGTGTAAAAATTACTGGAAATGGTAAAGATGTTGTTGAGATAAATATTTCTCCTGATGTTATTAATAGTTATAACTTACAAGTACAAGATGTAGTAATGGCTGTATTAAATAACAATCAATTTGTAAATGCTGGAAATTTGGATTCTATGGTTGGTAAGTATACATTACACTTACCAGGTATTCTAAAAAATATGCAAGATATCATGAATATACCAATAAAAACTGACGGACATTCTGTTATTACTCTAGGGAATATTGCTACTATAAGACCAGTTTATCAAAATAACAAAGAATTTGTTCGAGTAAACAATCATCCATGTTTAGTATTAGAGGTATCGAAACAAACAGGTAAGAATATTATTGAAACTATATCTCAAGTAAAAGAACTTATAAGTAACTTAGGAGATATATTGCCAAACAACTTATCAGTTATTTATCTCCAAGATGAGTCAGGAGAAATATCGGACATTTTAAATGAATTACAAAATTCTATTTTAATGTCAGTTTTACTAGTTGTGATCATTATGATGATATTTATGGGAACTAAAACTGCATTATTAGTTGCTATATCAATACCAGGATCTTTTTTGTTTGGTATTATCATTATGTATTCACTAGGGTATACGTTGAATATAGTGATTTTATTTTCCTTAATTATGGCTGTTGGAATGCTTGTTGATGATGCTATAGTCATTACTGAATATGCAGATAGGAAAATGATTAATGGTTTAAACAAGGTAGAAGCTTTTAAACAAGCTGCATATGATATGTTTTGGCCAGTTGCATCGGCTACTTTAACAAAATTGGTGGTGTATATTCCATTGTTATTTTGGCCTGGAACTACTGGTGAATTTATGAAGTATATTCCTATTGCATTAATTACGACTTTGAGTGGTTCGTGGATTATGGCTTTGATTTTCATTCCAGTTTTAGGTGCTATTATTGGAACGCCGTCAGTAACTGATAAAAAAAGTGCAGCAAAGATTGTAGCAGTAAGTACTGGTGATTTTATACATTTAGGAAAATTTACTAAAGGTTATAGTAAAATTTTAAGTAATGTGCTTGATCATCCTAAAAAATTTATTTGTATAATAATTGGTATTTTACTTATCTCTACATTGGGATATTTTATAATTGGTCCAGGTATAGAATTTTTTCCAAGTATTGACTCAGAAAGAATGCTTATTACTGTAAGAGCAAATAATAATTTATCTGTTTATGAAAGAAATGATATATTACAAGAAATTGAGCAAAGAATTTCTGATATACCTGATATAAAATTTATTTACATAAAGGCTGGCCTATTTGATTATTCATTAGATGTGGATGATATTATTGGAAAAGTTCAAATAGAATTAAAAAGATGGTCTCTTCGTAGAAAATCTGAAAAAATATTAAGTGAAATAAAAAGTAAGTTACAAGATGTAAAAGGTATTATTGTAAATATTACAGAGGAGAAAATGAAGCCAGTAATTGGCAAGCCAATACGCATTGATATTAGTTCATATGATATAATTAAAGTGAATGATATGACCAATAAGGTAATATCTATTATGAACAATTCTTTAGGCTTTGAAAATATTACGGATAATAGATCATCTTTAGAAATAGAATGGAAAGTCAATATTGATAAAAATAAAGCAATGAAGTCTGGTGTTGATGTTTCTATAATTGGCAAATTTATAAAGATGATAGCTGAAGGAATATTGTTAAATAGTTATCATCCAGATAATGTTAATGATGAAGTAGATATTATTATGAGATTTCCTGAGGAATATCGTAATTTAAATACATTAAGTAATTTATTTGTCAGTACTTCACATGGATATACTGCTGTCAGTGATTTTATTATTCATCAAGCTCAACGTAAAGAAGGTGGAATAAATCATATTAATGGCATGAGAACAGTTAGTGTAATGGCTGATTTGTCTGAAGGGTATTTATTGAAAGGAATGATAAATTTTTTAAATCAAAAATTTAAAGATAATTTTGATTCAGAAGTGTTAGTTGAAGTAAAAGGAGAGATAAAGGATCAAGAAGAATCGCAAAGGTTCTTAATAAAAGCATTTTTTATTGTAATAATACTTATTATGCTGATTCTAATTACTGAATTTAATAGTATTTATGATACATTAATTATTATGACAGCTATTTTTTTGTCAACTACTTGTATATTTTTCGGATTTTTCATTACAGGACATGTTTTTTCTGTAGTTATGGGAGGAGTGGGTATTATTGTCTTGGCTGGTGTAATAGTAAATAATAATATTTTACTTCTTGATGCTTTTTATATTAATATGAAGGTTACATGTAGTAAAAAGGAGGCTATAACGAGAGCAGCTTTATCTAGAGTTAGGCCAATATTATTGACAGTTATTACTGGAATTATAGGGTTAGTTCCTATGATATTACGTATAAGTTGTGATTTTATTAATCGACAAATTATTTATGATTCGCCATCAAGTCAGCTTTGGTTTGAATTATCTTATACCATAGCTACCGGATTATGTTTAGCTACTGTTATTACCTTATTTTTTACTCCTGCATTGCTTATGATTGGAAAATATGATAAAACTGCTAAGTAAGCTTGCAGTATGTGTAGTAAGTTTACTGTTGGGAGAAATTGCTTGACTTGAATAGTAGTTATAATATAAACTGCTACCGCGGTTTTATCTGAATATGTGTCATTTTTAAATAATCAGGTGCACTAAATCTTAGTTTTTTGTACATAGGTTTTTACTAAGGGTTTTTATGGTTAATCTACAAAATTTTGATAACTTAGAATTAATAAGGGTGGCTAAGGATATTGCTGATCAGAAAGGCTTGAATTTAGATGTAATAATCAGGGCTATAGAAGAAGCTATTCAATTAACTAGTCGCAGTAGATATGGAAATTGTAAGATTAAGGTTACAGTAGATAGAAAAACTGGTGTAGTGGCTACTTACAGGCAAGTATTAGTTATTAATGATAATGGTGATGTTATTATTCCTGAAAGCAAGGAAAATGAAGTAGATTCTTCTGATATAAGCAAATATAAATTAATTACTTTAACGGAAGCTAAGCAAATTGATAAAAACATTGAAGTTGGTGATATAATGTTGGAGCCTCTGCCTGTTATTGATCTTGATTATAGTTCTGCTAAAATTGCAAAGCAAAAAATTGCTCAAGTTATTATTTCAGAAGAACGTAAAAGGCAATATGAAGATTTCAAAGATCGTATAGGTGATATTGTTTATGGTACTGCTAAACGTATAGAATATAATAATGTTATTGTAGATTTAAATGGGAATGAAGGTTATTTGTCAGCTTCAAATTTAATAAAAGGTGAAGTATTTCGTGTTGGTGATAGAGTAAAAGCTCATATAGAAGATGTACGAAAAGAAAATTCAGGACCTCAGATATTTCTTTCAAGAATTAGTAAAGGATTTATGGGGCAATTATTCAAGCAGGAAATACCAGAAATATATGATGGAATAGTTACAATTAAAGCTATAGCTAGGGATCCAGGTTCAAGGTCAAAGGTTGCAGTTTTTTCTTCTGATAAAAATATTGATCCAGTAGGTGCATGTGTTGGTGCTAGGGGTGTGAGAATTCAAAGTATTATTTCTGAATTGCATGGAGAAAAGATTGATGTAATTTTATATTCTCCAGAACTCGCTAAGTTTATAGTTAATGCTATAGCTCCTGCAGAAGTTTTGAAAGTTATTATTGATGAGGATAAAGAGAAAGTAGAGTTAATCATTCCTGAAAATCAATTAAGTTTAGCAATTGGTAGATATGGACAGAATATTAGATTGGCATCTGAATTAGTTGGGTGGAAAATAGATGTAATAGGAGATGAAACTGAATCTAGTAGAAAAGCAAAAGAGTTAAGTGCAGGGTCAAAAATATTTGTTGAAGGATTAGATGTTGAAGAGATAATAGGACAATTGTTATTTACTGAAGGGTTTGTTAGTATTGAAGATATAGATCAAGCATCTATTAATGATATTTCTGCAATAGATGGGTTTAACGAAGAAATTGCAGAGGAGTTAAAGAATAGAGCAGCTGATTATTTAATACGTAAAGATGCTGAAATGAAACAGATTTTAGATAATTTGTCTGTTGATAAAGATATTACTATGCTACCGTTTTTAAGACCAAGTGACATTATAGAGTTATCTAAGAATGGTATTAAGAGTCTTGAAGATGTTGCTGGGTTGTGTACAGATGAATTTTTCGATATTATTCCTGATATTGCATTGACTAAAGATCAAGTAGACTCTGTTATATTAGAGTCTCGTAAAAAAATAGGATGGTTATAACTTTTGTTTTGGGTAGTTGTCTATGAATGAGTCTAAAGGTGTTGTAGGTAGTGGGTTGATGTCAGGTAAAACTGAACGTACAACACTCAAACTTAGTGATAAGTTAAAACTGTCTTCAGGTATACAACAGGGTACAAAATTTGCTTCAAAGAAGTCTGTAACTACTGTAGAAGTTCGTAAGAGTAAGAAGAGAAGAGATATTGATAATATTAAGCAGGCTTCTGTAATATTGCAAAATGATAATGCTTATCGAGGTAGTGAACATAATAATTCCTTAACTATACAAGAACAAATTTCTCGTATGAATGCTTTGCAGAATGCTAGTATTTATGAGAAAAAGGAGGATACAAGTGATGATAAAGTTCTTAAAAAAGAAGAAGTTATTGATGTTGAAGTAACAGAGTCAGTATGTACTGAAGAGGATAACAGTAATGTTGTTACCGTTGAAGAAGATAGGACTGAAAAAGTTGAAAAAGAAAACGTAGAACAAGTACTTGAAGAAAGTAGTAATAATGTTGATTCAGTATCTTTAAACATTGTTGAGGATAAGCAGAAAGAGGTTGAAGTAGGTAGTCAAGTTGAAGATAATAATATAAGTGATTTGTTACAGTCTAAGGGTATTGAAGAGAAAAAGCTTAAGAAATTCGAGAAAGAGCATGAAGAAAAGAAAGGAAATCCTAAGAAGGTAGTTTCTAATAACATGTATAGTAAGCATGTAAAATTAGTAATAGAAGAAGAATTGGAGGATAATAATAAACATGTCATTCAAACACATAAAAGTAAGAAAAATCGTTCAGTTAGCTCTACAAAGAATAAAGTTACTCGCAAAGTCCTAATACCGAAAAGAATTACTGTACAGGAGTTAGCAAATAATATGTCTGAAAGGATAAAGGATGTACAGCATATGTTGTTTCAAATGGGAAAGCGTGATGTTAAGCCAACAGATTTTTTAGATCCAGAGCAAGCTTCTATGATTGTAGAAGCTTTTAGCCATACTTTTAAATTGGTTAATGATGGTAAATTAGAGGAAGATTTATATTCTGATGGTAATGACAAAGAATTGCTTCCTAGAGCACCTGTTGTAACTGTTATGGGACATGTAGATCATGGAAAGACTTCATTGCTTGATGCTATACGTAAATCAAATGTTGCAGATGGAGAATTTAAAGGCATTACACAGCATATAGGGGCATATCAGATAATGCTTGATGGTGATAAAAGAATTACTTTTATTGATACACCAGGTCATGAAGCATTTACTGCCATGAGAGCATGTGGTACTAATGTTACTGATATAGTAGTATTAGTTGTCGCAGCTGATGATGGTATTATGCCTCAGACGATTGAATCAATTAATCATGTAAAGGCAGCTAATGTAGCAATGATAGTTGCAGTTAATAAAATTGATAAGCACGATGCTAATATCGATAAAATTACCAATAGTTTACTTAATCATGGGATAATAGCGGAAAGTTTAGGAGGTGATGTAATTGTTGTACCTGTATCTGCTAAAGAAAAGATAAATTTAGATCAATTAAAGTCAAGCATATTATTAATAGCAGAGCTGTTAGAATTAAAAGCTGTTTATAATACTAGGGCATCTGGAGTAGTCATAGAATCGAAAGTTGATAAAAATTGTGGAGTAGTAGCAACTTTAATAGTACAGAAAGGAACTTTAAAAGCTGGTGATATTATTGTTGTTGCTCATAATTCATATGGTAAAGTACGTAATATGTTTAATAGTGATGGAAGGAGTGAAAAGGTTGCTATTCCGTCAATGCCGGTGAAGGTTTTAGGATTAAATAATGTACCTAATTCTGGAAGTAGTTTTATTGTTGTAGATTCTGAAAAGCAAGCACGTGAATTGATTAATTATAGGCAAGAATTATTTAATGCACAATTAGAAGCAAGTGCTAAACCAAAAATGGATGCTAATAGTATATTAACTTGGAATAAGATTGATGAATTAAATGTGATTTTGAAGTGTGATGTGATGGGGTCTGTTGAGGCAATATGCTACTCAGTTAGTAAAATAACTCATGAAGATATAAGATTGAATGTTTTATATAAAGGTGTAGGGAATGTTACAAAATCAGATGTTTTATTAGCAGAGACATCAAATGCTGTAATTTTAGCTTTTAATGTAAAAGCGGATACACAGGTAAAAGAATTAGCAAAGCAAAAGTGTATTGAAATAAGGCATTATTCAGTTATATATGATATAATTGATGATGTAAAAAAGATATTAAGTAGTATGTTGAAGCCATTACAGCAGGAAGTACAAGTTGGTACTTTATCTATAAGGAAAGTGTTTTCTTCTGGAAGTGCAGGAAGTGTACTTGGATGTTACGTGACAAGTGGATTGGTTAAGAAAGGTGCGTCAGTGAAATTGATCCGTAATGGTAATGTTATTCACGAAGGAAAAATTAAGGTCTTACGCCGTTTTAAAGATGATGTAAAAGAAGTTGCTGCTGGGTTTGAATGTGGTATCTTGTTGGACTATGCAAAAGAAGTGTATCCAGAAAATGATATAATTCATGTATTAGAAATAGTAGAAGAAATTAGAGTTATCAAATGATTTATAAATCTGAGAATTTTAGAAGTTTAAAAGTTGCTTCAGTATTGAATAGAGCCATATCTAAAGTTTTGATGCAAGATATTTATTTAGTTGATAGTCATTTAGTAACTGTATCTAAAGTGGAAGTAAGTAATGATATAAGAAATGCTACTGTTTTTATTGTACTTCCTCAAAATTGTTCAAATAAAAAAGATCTTATCCAAAAATTAAATGATTCATCTTATTTTATTAGGAAAGAGATATTTTCTTATGTAGACCTTAGATATATACCTAGGTTGTATTTTAAATTAGATCATTGTTTTGATAATTTAGTTAGGGTAAATCAAATATTAGAATCTCAGTAGTAGGTATCATTGTTACTATTCACGTAGTATATTTAATAGATTATTTTGTTTTTTTATTATATTTATTCCCTCAGTAATTATAGAAAAAGCAAACGTAAAATATAGATAGTTGTGTGATACCTTAATATGTATTCCATCTAATGCTAAGATTATACCTAATACTAGTACAAACATGACAGCTATAGTTTTTATATTACTATGTGTAGTGATTACTTTTATGATGTAATTTGAAAACAAAATTGTAAATATGATAGAAATAACAAAGACTATTTGAATAATAAAAATATTATGTGTTATGCCTATAGCAGTTAGTATTGAGTCTATAGAAAATATTAAATCTACTACTGTTATTTGTAGTATTACGAGATAGAAATTTGACTTTAACTTATTGATTTTATCATTTTTATTGAAAACATCATGCCATATTTCAGATAAACTCTGATAAATTAAAAATGCTCCTCCAAATATCATAAATAAATTATTTGGGGAAAGATTAAGTTGTGATAATGAAATAATGGGGTTATTTAGTGCTAGTATGGCTGATGCTCCATATAGAGTAATAATACGCATTATCAATGCTGCTGATAATCCTACATATTTTGCCTTATTGCGTAATTCAGGTAATATTTTTGTAACAGCAAGTGAAATAAAAATTATATTATCTACTCCTAAAATTACCTCTAGTATTAGTAATGTTAGAAATTGAATAATATAATTTTCCATATTTGATAGTTTTATAAGATGTTAATTATATTATTTAATGCATATAGTATTAAAAATCTATTGAATATTATTGATCCTATAGCGCTTGTATTTTTATTTTCAACTTATTTTTAATTCTTAGGTGATAGAGTTTTTTAAATTATGAAACTGGGGATATTAGTGTTATCAAAAAATCTAGAAGCTAGTTTACACAAAGCACTATCGATTGCATTTGATTTTCATCATGAATATGCTACTTTAGAGCATCTTTTATTAGCTTTAACTGATGACATAGATGCAAGACGTGTTTTTTATGCTTTTCGTGTATCGATCGATAAGCTAAAGATTACAATTATAAATTTTCTAAGATATGAAATACCAACTTTAGTTGATAAAAGTATTTCAGAGGTTAAGCCTACTGCCATTTTTGAACGATTAGTACATAGAGCCATTATACATGCTCATACTTCTGGTAAAAGTGAAGTAACAGGTGCAAATATTCTTGCTGAGATTTTATCAGAAAAGGATTCTTATAGTGCATGTTTTTTACATGAACAAAACATAAAATACGTAGATGTTTTAAATTATACCTCTAATAATAATTTGTATGCTGGAGAATTCAACATAGATCAAGAATTTGTAAAATATGGCGAATATAATAAAGCAGCTAGTAATGTAAATAAAGATATATTAAAAGATAATGAGACTTTGGATAGTTATTGTGTAAATTTAAATGAATCGGCAAAAAAAGGGAAAATAGATTATGTAATAGGAAGATCATATGAGTTAGATAGGACGATGGAAGTTCTATTAAGGAGAAGGAAAAATAATCCATTATATGTTGGAGATCCAGGTGTTGGGAAGACCGCAATTGTTGAAGGATTAGCATTAAAAATTATAGAAGGTGATGTGCCAGAGCAGTTAAAGAAAATGGTAATATATTCTTTGGATATGGGTGCATTATTAGCTGGAACACGCTATCGTGGAGATTTTGAAGAAAGAATAAAATCTGTAATTAAGGCAATAGAAGCAAAGGAAAATGCAATATTATTTATTGATGAGATTCATACAATTGTTGGAGCTGGATCTACTAGTGGTGGGTCACTTGATGCAAGTAATTTGCTGAAACCTGCTTTAGCCAGAGGAACATTGAGATGTATAGGTGCTACTACCTATAAAGAATATAATAATAATTTTGAAAAAGATAGAGCATTGGCTAGAAGATATCAAAAGATTAATGTTGAAGAGTCCTCAGTTAGCGAAACATTAAGGATCTTAGATGGAATAAAGTCTTATTATGAGTCACATCACCAAGTTAGATATACTAATCAAGCAATTAAATATGCTGCAGAGTTATCAGATAGATATATTTCAGGAAAGATGCTCCCAGATAAAGCTGTAGATGTTATAGATGAGGCTGGAGTATATTGTAAATTACATAATACTGGCAATAGAATTATTACTGGAAGTGATATTGAACATATCATTTCTAGAATTACTGAAATACCATGTAGTAATTTATCATTTAATGACTTAGATAGAATAAAAAACTTAGAAAAAAATCTTAAAAAAAATATATTTGGTCAAGATTTTGCAATTTCTCATCTTGTTGATTCAATTAAAATTGCTAAAGCAGGGCTTAGGAATCATAACAAACCTTTAGCAAGTTATTTATTTTCTGGGCCAACCGGGGTAGGTAAAACTGAATTAGCAAAACAATTAGCAAACCATATGGGTATGAAATTGATAAGATTTGATATGTCTGAATATATGGAATCTCATGCCGTTTCTAAAATTATAGGATCTCCTCCAGGATATGTAGGATATGATCAAGGAGGATTATTAACTGATTCTATTTCAAGACATCAGTATAGTGTATTGTTACTTGATGAAATAGAAAAAGCTCACAGTGATATATATAATATATTACTACAGATAATGGATTATGGATGTGTTACTGATACTTATGGGAAAAAAGTAAATTTTCATAATGTGGTAATTATATTAACAACTAATGCTGGCGCTTTTGAGCTAAATAGAAATTCTATGGGTTTTATTAGAAATAGAAATTTTAACCATGGGGATAACGAAAAAGCGATTGAAAGGATTTTTAGTCCAGAGTTTCGTAATAGATTAGATGCTGTAATTTCATTTTCATCTTTGGATCAAAAGGTCATGTTGCTTGTAGTACAGAAATTTATTTTTCAATTGAAAGAACAGTTAGCAAAAAAAAATGTTCATATAGATGTAGCTGATGATGTGTTAATGTATTTGGCGCAATCTAGTTATAATGATGCTTATGGTGTAAGAAATATAGAGAATATTATTTCTAAAAAAGTTAGAAAATATCTAGCGGAGGAAATATTGTTTGGTAGATTACTTAATGGTGGCAATGTGAAAATTAAACTTGATACTAATACTAATAAATTAGTGTATGACTTTTGTTGTGCAGAAGTATAATTTTAATATATTAATAGTTTTCATTAGAAACAAATAGATATTTAAAATAGTGTATATTTTATATAAAATAAAATTTGTTTTATATACGCTGTTTTTCTAATACAGCTAGTATTTACCTGATAAAAATCTATCATAATATCTTTGATAGAGCTATTAATAATTATTTCTTTAATGTATAAATGAAAATATTTATAGTTAAATTAGTTAATTTTATACTTAAATAATAAGTATATTATTTTAATTTTTTAAAAATAATAAATTTTCAATATAGAAATCTTTAACATTTATTCTTGATTAATAAAATAATAGATGTTACTATCTGGTTAATTTATTAAAACACAACTTAAAGATGTTAAACTTTAATAAGACATTATCTAGATATTACTTAATTATAAGTTATATTGCATTTTTTATGTTACTGATGCTGTTAGTTGCACATTTGGCTAGAATATTTTTCGGCAAAGATACTACTGTTGGTAACTTAGTAACAGGGTTTCTAGCTTTATTTTTAGTAACTGTTATTATCACTTTTGGTTTTAAATATTTATCTGATAACCTTCAACCTAGAATTAAATCATCAGGAAATTTATTTAGAAAAGAACATGAGGAAAAAGTAGAGTTACCTCAGGTTGAGTTAAATAAAGATTTTGAACAATCTATAAAACGATTATTAGAGTTAAAGAAATCGGCGCTTGAAGATCTTTCTACTGACTATACTGTAGAGACGCAACAAAGTCAGTTAATTTTAGAAAAATATGATAGCGAAATAAAGCATTTGGAAAATATGCAAGAGAGACAAGTAGAGATACTGCAACAGTCGGATAGTTTAACACGTAAATTCCAAATGCAGAATTGGAAACATGGTAAACATATCAAATATGCACAGGATATTTTTATAAAACATATTAAAGATGAAAGATATTCACACTATTGTTTTTGCTCTTATTTAGATGATTTTAAGGTTGGTCATAAGTTTAAGTCTGATAGACTTAAGCCTACTTTAAGTGCGGCTATGATCTATGTTAATTGTGTACCATCTATAACGTATATTTTTAAATTAGCAAGTGCTTTCCTGAATACAATTGGAAGCTTGCAAATAGATCATCAAGTGCCATTTGTTCAATATTGTCAAAGGGTATATGATTTTGATTGTAAGGTAGCTTTAAAGACTGAAATATCTTTATTTAATGAATTGAAATCTGATTTACATACATATGTTAATATTAACTATTGGATAAATAACTCGTATTTAAATAATAAATGGCGTACTAAATTGATTAGTAGTATAGAAAGGGCTGAACATTCCTTAAAGTATTTTTCAGATGAAGAATATTTAGATATGGTTACTTCTTGTACAAAAACAGGAATGGAAAGTACTATAAATGAACTTAAAAATTCAGTAAACGTACAAATACCAGAGCATGAGATTAATAGAATGATGGTAAGTTACAATCCAGTTATAGAAGAGCTAGTTAGAGAATTAGATGTGTTAGAAACAGTTAGAGTGACAAACATTGATAATATGCAACCAGAATTACCTCAAGCGTCATTAAGTGGAAAGATTATTGGTTTAATTCGATCAAAAGAAGAATTAAAAAATTTAATGCAAGAAAAGCAGGAACTGAGTTTAGAAAATGGCACTCAGGCAAAAATAAATCAAATGATGTCTTATATTAAATCACAATTTAGTAAAGTTAAGGATCGTATTGTAGTAAATTTTTCTGGTCCGTATCACGAAGTTATGCAAGTGCAAGCATTGTTAGGTTTAGAAAGTAGCCCTTTCAGTTTGGAGTTTAACAAAAGATCTTTAAATCCAAAAAATGTAAAAATGCAAATTTCATGTTTATATAAACAGTTATTTGATGAAGAGAAAGATCAAATAGGATTATTGCAATGTATACAAAATACAGTTGCAGAAGCTATATCTAGCATAGAGCCCTCTATGGAAAATCTTATATTAAAATTATTATATGATAATTTGATATGTTATAATAATTTATTAAAAAATATGCAAATAACGTTTTCTGAGCAAAACAGAATAATGAAAGATAATAACATTGTGTTTACAGACTTACTAAGGGCAGGGTTATCGGATTTAGAAGGGATGTATAACATTTTGTATGCAAGATATGAGTTTTTAGATCAAAATTACAATAAGGTTACGCAAATTTTATTAAAATTAGTTGATATACGTACGATAAGCTCATGTTGGTCTACTAAATGCAAAAATATGAAACGCATTCATAATATATTTAAAGAGGTACTAACATCAGAAAGTCAATACAATGATATTAACTTGTTATTAAATAAATTACAAGAATTAAAAGATGCAGCTTTTGTAATAAAGGATGGATCATCTTATTTACATTTATTAGATATTCCAGAAAATGAGAAAAACGATTTTCTAGCCGAATTAAGTCGGCAAGAAGACCAAGTAAAGCTTTTGGGATTGTTGTCTGCAAAAAAAATAGATTTTGATATACTTAATAACAGGATAAAAGATCAATACGACAGAAAAGTTCAATCTCTTAAGGAGTCTTTAGCTGCCTTTAAATATGAAAGAGATAAAATATTAATGCATCCAAATATTGTAAGGTATCTATCTAAAGAAATGATAATTAATTTGATTGATGGGTTAGAAAGATTGAAAGAGGTATTAATATTGTTGTTCAATCAGGATGATCCATTAATATTTAATGGATATATAGAAAAAATTAATTCTGTTATTAATTTAATAAAGGGAGTACCAAAATTATTGTATGGTGATAACGAAGCTCCAGAACAAAAACCAAGAAATTTAATAAGTTGTTTAGAATACTTACAAAAAGGTTTTTCTATAGATAATCAGTTATCAAATTTGTTAAATTTAAAAACGAAAATTCAAGAAGAAGAAAGACTGCGTCTTCCTATATTAGAAAAATTAAAAACGGTGTTTCTAGAAAGTGAAGAAGCAATACCTGCATTACTTGAACTAAAAAATAAGATTAATCAAATAATAGATCAGATTAATCAGGAAAAATTGTTGATAGCAAAAGAACATGCAAATGAAATGGAAGAATTTATTGGATTGCTATCTGACCTATTAGATGAAATTAGTAATAAGGAAGATATATCAGAGTTTTTGTATAGCATGGAGAAGTTTGATGATTCATTATCTAAACTAGGAAATCATGCAGGTTTTTTAGATGATAAAAAGGATTATGTTGAATGTATATTGAATTATTTAAAAGACATTTCTGAACTATCAAATGAATTGCGAGCAGGACAGATTAAAACATTAAAATTAGACAATACAGAATCACTAGGTCTGATTAAAAGATTAATGAATATTGAAAAACAGTTAAGTATTAAGGAGCAATTGAGTGTATGTGATGATTTATGTAGTTTTGTTGATGTAGTGAAATACTTGCAGAAAGAACTTGTTGAGTTACATCAAAAAACTGTGGATGTAATACTAGAAACTGTAGGTGCTAAAGAATGTAATAAGAATTCATTGATAAAATTAGTAAATGAAAAGCTAGAGTCTTTAGATAATAATTCTGATTTATTAGAAATAATCAATGGTTTTATATGTGAAGAATATCAAGATTTGGACAAATTAATAGCATTACAAGATTGTGTTTTAAAATTAAGAAAAGAACCTAATGATATTAAAAAAATAATCGATCAATTATTGAAACTTTTACCAAATGTTTTAAGTCATACAGAAATAAAACTATGTGAAAATTTAAAAGAATGGAATCTAAATGAAGATCTTGACTACTTAAAAAAGTATATTGATAAAACTCGAGATGAAAAATTCAATCGACATAAAAATCAACTAAATGAATTTTTAGGTCCTGTCATAGACGACATATGTAGTATGTTACTGTTTTTTCGTAGTAATAAAGGGTATGGAGTAGAAGTAACGTTATGTTCAAAAATGGAAAGTAGTCTTAAAGATTTGCAAAATATGTTACAACAAGATAATCGAATAATAATATCTAATGCTGAGAAAAAATTTCAAGAAATATATAAAGGTTTGCAAAATATCTTTTTAACAGATGATGAGCTACCTGATATACTATCCAGTATAGAATCACAAAGTGAAGTCTATAAAGAAAAATTAGCATTGAATTCATATACTGCTCATTTCTTATCATTTATCAAGTTCTTAAGCTATACTATAATTAAAGGAAAGTTTGATGTGGAAAGGAATATAATTGGCAACTTAAACGATAAAATACATCAGCAAGAAATACTGATATCAGAGTTAAGAACAGCAGTTATTAAAGAATTGGATAGAAGTGTGCAAGTTTTGCTAGATCAATCAGTATATTATCCTCAAGATTTAATCAATGTGAGATTGATAAAGAAAAAGCTTATGAATAATGAAATTATATGTGATGATTTGATGGAGATTTTAGAAGATGATGTAAGAGCAAAAGTAGCATGTTCAACTAATGTGATGCTGGCATTAATATATAAAGAAAACATTAATCATTTTAGAAATAAGATAGATACTTATAAAAAAGAACAAATGTCACATGCTTGTAGATTAAAATTATATACAGTAATTAAAAAATTCATGGATAACTCTGTAGATGAAGTTAATGTTCAGTATCTAAGAAAAATTGATGATAATATACAACAGCCCCCCGCTGCACTATTTTCTTCTGAAGATACATTTCAACATGGAATGGCTATTGTTACAAAATAATGTTGAAGTAAAAAGTTTGTTGTGTGATAATTTCCTGTATTTGATACAACTCTAGAATTGCTTTTATAATTATATTAACATTCTGTATTCAACTTATTTTTTACTACTATAGGTTTTCTTGATGTGATTATTTTTAATAATGACCCTTGATGTATAAGAGGTCTTTCTATTTGTTCATACTATATTGTTTTTTTTTATAAAGATAGAGATATTGCATTAATCATTAATACTATTCAAAAAGTTAATTACAGCAAGAGTAAATACTAGAGTTAGATCGCAATTATATACCTAAGTATAGTTTATTCATATGTTTTCTTAGTGGTAAATACCTTATATAGACATAAAAGGCAAAGTATGATATATATTTATGTGAGATGCAGAATATTATTTATAATAAAAATATTGTAGCCATTCCTAGAAAAATTAGAAAAGATAGGGTATCACTTGTAGCACATATAATAATAGAGGAAGATATAGCGGGATCAATTTTAAAAAGATTCAATATCATCGGTATGGCTGTACCTAAAAATGTTGCTATTGAAAAGGTAATTATCATTGACGTTCCTGCTAATACTTGAATATCAATATGTTGTCCTCTCAACATAAGTGCTATTGAAGATACAATTGCTAATATTATACCATTAATGAATCCTACAAACAATTCTTTAAAAAGTAATCTCTGAGCATTTCTATTAGTGAGTTGTTTAGTAGATAAAGCTCTGATTGTGACGGTTAAAGCTTGTAATCCTGCATTACCACTCATAGATGCAATGATTGGCATTATTACTGATAATGCTATAAAATGTTGTAAAGTATTGCTAAATATCCCTATGATCATTGAGCTAATCGTAGCTGTAAGTAGATTTATGATTAGCCATGGCAGTCTTTTAATAACGGTTTTTAAAAGAGGAGAGGTAATGTCATTGTTAGATACCATCCCTAAATGTAAGACATCTTTTTCAGCTTCTTGATGTATTACATTTAATATATCGTGTACTATTATCGATCCTATGATTCTTCCGTCCTTATTTATGACCGGAGCTGATAGCAAGGAATATTTTCTAAAAATTTCTGCAACTTCTTCTTGTGTAGTGTGTGATTTTATAATCTTTATATCAGTTTTCATGAGATTTCTTATGATTTGAGTATTATTTGAGCAGATTATATTGTCTAACCTTAAATATCCTATAGGATTTAACTTAGGATCTACGATAAAAATTTCGTAAAATTCTTTATTTAATTTGTTATTTTGCTTTAAAAAAGTTAATAACTGACTTATGCTCCAGTATTCTGGAGCAATAATAATATCTTTATGCATTAACCTACCAGCACTTTCCTCTGGATATGATAATAATTCGTTAACGTGAGTTTTATTACTTTCTGGTAGCACATTTAAAATATTTATCTGACTTTCTTTGTCAAGATCTTCAATAATTGTGACTATATCTTCTGTACTTAGTTGAGATATTAAAGATGCTACTTTTTTTATTCCTAAAATTTTAATTATTTCTTGACGTAGATCTGGAACAAGGTGGATAAGAATATCTTTTACTAGGTTATCATTTATATTATTTAAAAACTCTTTGCGATGTTGATATGTTGAAGTTAATAAAAAATATGCAAGTTGTACATTATCTGATTTACTAATTATTTCTTCTATTATTGGGTAATTTTGTGTTTCTAGTGCTTCAGTTAGAGAGTTACTAGTTTTTTCATCTAATATATAGTGTAAAGCGTGGCTACTTTCCTGTGTATACATAGTAATATAGTCCTTAAAATTATTGACAAATAAGACAAAAAATTATCAGTAACCAAGTATATGGTTATATAAATAAATTCTAAATACATTTTTAATGTTAATAATAAATATTTAGTTTTCAAGGTAATATTCCCTCAATCTAATCGTTGACTAAAAATTGAAATTTATATATGGTATTTAATATTTTTAGCCCCTATGGCGGAATGGTAGACGCGGTAGACTCAAAATCTACTGTTCGAAAGAATGTGCTGGTTCAAGTCCGGCTAGGGGTACTTGAAAATAAATTGTTAGTTGTTGCAAGTTTTTTTTATTTTATTACAATACTGGTGAGTTTGAGTAATAGTTTGAAAAAGGGGGATTTCCCTTACTGGTTTTTTATTTAAGGTATGAGATGTCAAGTTTAGCTAGTAAAGCAAAAGGTAAGGTTAAAAATAGCAAAAATAAGAATAATATGAAAGATACTCAGGTTATTGATGCATTAAATGAAAATGTTGGGTTAGTAGTTCGTGTTATGACGGCAGTTGTAGATATAAAATTTGCTAGTGGTAATATACCAAAAATACTTAATGCATTAGAGAGTAAGGAAGTTTATAACGGAAAAAAATTAATTCTTGAAGTATCTCAACATATTAGTGATAGTGTTGTAAGATGTATAGCGCTTGATGGAACTGATGGTTTGTCTAGAAATGATAAATTTATTGATACTGGTGCTCCTATATCAGTGCCTGTAGGTCGTGGGACATTAGGTCGAGTTTTTGATGTGTTAGGTAATACAATAGATGAGTGTGGTCCATTAGAAGAATCAAGTTATATTATTAAACCAATATACTCAGAAAGTCCTAAGCTTACTGATCAAAAAATTGCAACTGAAATATTGGTAACTGGAATTAAAGTAATAGACTTACTTGCTCCATATCTTAAAGGTGGAAAAGTTGGTTTATTTGGTGGTGCTGGGGTAGGTAAAACTGTATTAATCATGGAATTAATTCATAACATTGCAAAAGCACATAAAGGAGTATCAGTTTTTGCTGGCGTTGGAGAGCGTACACGTGAAGGGAATGATCTTTATCATGAGATGATAGAATCTGGTGTGATAAACTTAGCAGAAAAAGATCAGTCGCAGGCAGTTTTAGTATATGGTCAAATGAATGAACCTCCTGGGGCCAGGTTAAGAGTTGCATTGTCAGCTTTGACTATGGCTGAATATTTTAGAGATGCCGAAAGCCAAGATGTTCTATTTTTTGTAGATAATATTTTTAGATTTACTCAGTCTGGATCAGAAATTTCAGCATTATTAGGTAGAATACCATCTGCTGTTGGTTATCAACCAACGTTAGCAGCTGAAATGGGTACAATGCAAGAAAGAATTACTTCTACTAATAATGGATCTATTACTTCTGTACAAGCAATATATGTACCAGCTGATGATTTGACAGATCCTGCTCCTGCTGCTTCTTTTGCTCATCTTGATTCAACAACTGTTTTATCAAGACAGATATCTGAATTAGGGATATATCCAGCTGTTGATCCTTTAGATTCAACTTCTCAAGCATTATCTGCTGATGTTATAGATCAAGAACACTATGAAGTTGCTAAGGAGGTACAACGTATATTGCAGACGTATAAATCTTTACAGGATATTATTGCAATTCTTGGTATGGATGAGCTTTCGGAGGAAGATAAGCTTATAGTTGCAAGAGCAAGGAAGATTCAAAAATTTTTGTCACAGCCTTTTCATGTTGCAGAAGTATTTACAGGTGCTCCTGGTAAGTTTGTATCTATTGAAGACACTGTCTCAAGTTTTAAGGGATTAGTGGAAGGTAAGTATGATCACCTACCTGAAGCTGCGTTTTATATGGTTGGTAGTATAGACGATGCTATAAAAAAAGCGGAATTACTTCAAAAAGAAGGTAAGATTTAATGAAGTATCTCTCTGTTGAATTTATTACCCCAGATGCTTTTTTAGGTATATCTAATGTTCTATCTATTACGTCGTATGTTATAGATGGAGAGTTTGTAATATTGCCTGGACATGAAAAATTTATTATAGAATTGTGTTCTGGGCTTGTTAAGATAAAGATTGATACAGGTGTTAATATATTTTATGTATTAAATCCTATATTGAAGGTGGATCCATATAATTGTAAAATTATAGCAAATCAGTTCATTGATGCTTGTGATATTAATGCTGTTATGCTTAAAGGATATAAAGAGGATATAGAAAAAATATTAAATTCTATAAGTGATAAAATGTTACTTAAAATGGCAACAAGGCATTTAACTTTTATAAATAAAATAATAGATTAGATCTTATGAAAATATTTCTTGATACTGTAGATATAGATTTTTTAAAAGAATTTAGTATTACTGGTTTAATAGACGGTATTACAACTAATCCATTATTATTATCAAAATCAAATTTAGAGTGTCATGATTTGATTTTTAACATCTGTTCATTAATTACAGGTCCAGTTAGTATTGAAGTCATATCTACGTCTTATAAAGATATGATTAAAGAAGGTTTAGAAATATCTAAAATTGCTGATAACATTGTAGTAAAACTTCCTTTAACTTATGATGGGTTAATTGCGTGTAAAGTTTTATCTTATGAATATAATATAAAAGTTAATGTAACTCTTTGCTTTTCTGTATCTCAAGCAATTTTAGCAGCAAAGGTTGGAGCTTATTTTATATCTCCTTTTGTGGGAAGAATAGATGATATTGGGCAATCGGGAATGCAGCTAATTGAAGCGATACATAACATTTATACTAACTATAAATTTAATACTGAAATTCTTGTAGCATCTGTACGTAGTATTACACACGTTATACAAGCTGCAAAAATAGGGGCTGATATAGTTACAGTTCCTCCATCTATTTTTAAGCAAATGTTTATGCATCCTCTTACTGATAAAGGTCTTGAGGATTTTTTACAAAATTGGAATGCATCTGGGAAAAAAATGTTTTCTTCTTAAGGAAGGAGTTTGGAGTGTAATGAATTTTTTATATCTTTTTTGTAGGTATTATACAAGGGGTATGTAGTATTTATATGTATGCTCTGTATAGTGGTTTTTTATAGCATTATAGAACATTGTAATTATTTTCTGTTTTTTTATATAAAAATATCATGATTTGGTCATTTATGTTTACTAAATTTATGATATACTGCTTCATATATAAACATGAGAAAATAGCATGTCCCTTTCTAATCTTAGTTCAAAAGATGAAAATAATGTAGTTATTGAAAATTTAAAACGTTATATAGAAAGAATTGAAAAACTTGAATCTGAAAAAGAAGAGATAAATCAATATATTAGGAAAATATATAATGAAGCAAATAGCAATGGATTCAACGCCAAAGTAATGAGACAAATAGTAAAATTGAGAAAGATGAGCAATGATGATAGAGAAGAACATGAGATGCTCTTAATGACTTATAAGAGAGCACTTGGAATATTGGTTGAAATTGATGATTAAGTTTATTTTTTACACAAGAATTGTTTTTATTGTACTAGTTTTATTATGGAGAATTTAAAGACAACATTGTAATGGGATTTATATATAGAAGAAAGCAAAAAGTATTATACATCTTCTAGTATTTTCTTTGAAGTTTTAACACCTAAATGTTTTAGATTTTCGGTACGTGATAAGATATTACCATGTCCTTCTGATAATTTTTTCATTGCATCGTTGTATACACTACTTAAAACATTCATTTGCTTTCCAAGTTTCTGCATATCAGATACGAATCCTACTATCTTATCGTATAATGCACCACCTTGACGTGCTATTTCCATAGTGTTACGATTCTGGCGTTCTAATCTCCAAACAGATTCAATTGTCCTTAAAGTAGCAAATAACGTTGATGGGCATACTATGACTATTTTTTTATTCCATGCATAATTATGCAGCATAATATCTTCCTGCATTGCAAGGGTATATGCACCTTCTATAGGAATAAACATCAATACAAAATCTGGTGTTTTTAATTTTTCTATGTTTTGATATTTTTTGTTTGATAATACATTAACATGTATCCTTATAGATGTTATAAATTGTTTAAGAAGTATATTTTTTGATTCTTCTGATTTTGTGGAAAAATATTTTTCATAGTGAATTAAAGATACTTTTGAATCAATAATTAAATGTTTGTTTTCTGGTAAATTAATAATAGCATCAGGTTGTTGTTTTTTACCTTCACTATCTTGTAAGTCCATACCAGTACCATGTAGAATATAATCTTGGTTTTTCCTTAAACCAGAACTCTCTAATATTTTTTCTAGTATCATTTCTCCCCAATTGCCTTGAATTTTGACATTTCCTTTCAAAACATCAGCTAAGTTCTCAGCTTGTAAAGTGATTTTTTCATTTGCAAGTATAATCCTCTGAATTTCTTGTTTTAACAAGAATTGTTCTTTATTATGTATATTAAATGAATCATCAACTTTCTTTTTAAATAAATTAATATGCTCTTGTAACGGATTTAGTATTCTACTTAAACTTTCTATGGATAGTTTATTGAATTTATCTGTTTTTTCGTCAAAAATACGATTTGCTAAATTTTCAAAATATAGTTTATATTTCTCATCGATTGTTGAAAATTCATTCTTATATAAATCAAGTGTATTATGTAAAGTTTTTTTTTCAAATTCTAGCCCTATAATCTTATTTTGCATATTTTGTAACTCACTAGAAAGTTCATCATTTTTACTTTTTAAGTGATTATTTTCATGTTCTAATCTCTTTACTTGATCTTCTAAGCCATTTTTAAGCATACTAAGCATTTGATAGTCAAGCTTTGATATTCTACATTTTAATGCAATAAAGTAACTAATTGAAGCTATTAATAACCCTTCTAAAACACATATAAGAATCATTATCATAGTTTTTTTACGTTCATGATTTTTATATAAATACAATAAAAAGAATAATTATTCTATGATTTATGCTTATGAATGAAGTTTTATTATGAAAAATAATTAAAATTTTTACTTTTTAATATTAAAATATTATATATAATATCTGCATTATTAATTAATGATGGTACATAATATGATATTTCATATAAATGGTGTAAATGTTGATGAATCTCAGCGTCTAAACAGATTGGTTACATATAGAGATTATGTATGGTTCTATAGATCTATATGTGTGGGCATTATTACAATAAATAATAAATTAGTTTTTTTACGGGGTGAAGAAACTCCTTTTTATTATAAACAAGAAATTATACCATATTATATATTTTTCATGAAAGGTAAAGAAGAAGATACTAAAGTATGGAACTGTATATTAGTAAAAAGATCTGAAGTAGTACAGTTTATAACTGAGAATTTAGCTATTATTAATGCAGAAAAAACCAATAATCCTATAGGAATAATTTCTCATATAGATGATATGCTAAATTATAGTTATGGTGAAATAATATGTTCTGGTCAAGGTAAAATGACTTTGTCTAAGTTAAAAAAAGATCTTAAAGATATATGTAAAAATAGTGATAATGCTCAGCTTAATAGTATGACTTTTCCACTAACTTATTGGGGGAAATTAATTCAGAATATTGTAGAAATCATCCCTGTGCAAAGAGGAGGTTATACTAGGATTAACAGTTAGAAAAGTATTTGAATTTTCAATAGTTATTTACAATTTTTTGATTAGGCAACTTAAGGATCTATTTAATTTTTAGTAGAATCATTATGGTCTAAAGCATTTTATCAATACATTATTATATATATTACTTGCATGTCAGAATGTTTACTTAGTTTTTGATTTTCAATAAATACGAATGCTATTTTCATAAGATTTATTCAGTGTTGTGGTCGAATAGGGTAGGATTTTCTATATAATTGTTTATATTACTAACCATATAAAATGCAATTTCAGATAGATAATCATATTTACTTTCACTAATCTCCCTTAAAAACTTGAAGGCAGTGTCTTCAATAGACGCAAACTAGAAGCATAGGAATAATTTTTAACATATAATGTTATTTTATATAAAGAGTAGACTCGTAGAAATCATACACAAAATATCATAAGAGGTGTGATAGCCTTACGTGATTAACATATTTGTGGATAAAAATGAATTTTTTATTGTAAATTCAGATACATTTTTGTATTTTCTAATGTTCAAAAATTAAATTACATAATAATTATTATGGAAAATTATGTTATTTAATTCTTAATCTAGTTTTTTATAATCATGTACAATGAATTCTAATGGCATAACGCCTGATGCAGCCATTTTAATATTAGACAGAGAAAAGGTAACTAATACTTTGTGAGACTGCAGATGTGATGCTATTCCATTTATCGCAACTTGTGTTTTAAAAGTAACAATAGCATTATTTAAAGAAGTAAAATCTTTTGATAAAAGTTTTACATTATGGATTATTGTTTCAATGGATATTTTTTTATGTTGTGAATTATCAGTATAATGCTTAAAGGCTATCATGTCTTTAAATTTTAAGTATATTTTTCTTGAAGAATTATTTTTTATAAAATTAAACTGACTCTCTAAATCATTATGGAGATATGATTCGTATTTTTTAACATATTGTGCAACAAGATATTGTGATAGTATTGCCTCTTCACTATCTTTATTATTGGTGCTTAGCTTTTTTATTACAGAAAATTCATCAGTGTAATGATCGGTATATTTAATAAAGAAAAAATCCGTTTTTAATGGAAAATATGAAAATATATCAAGTATTAGTATTAATAATATGGAAGACACAAACAGTGATATTACAAACAACCAAGCTCTTTCAGTTACACATAATAAATAACGACTACAATACCAATTTAATGCATCCTGAAAATATTTATTACTTCCAATATACCTATCATTATTACTTTGGCTATGATTCATAAAATTCTACATAAAAATATATACTATATAAGTAACATTACTGTGAAAGCAGTGATACTAGCAAATTTGCTTAATTACTATAAAAATGTTTATAAGACTTATAGTAATGATGTACAATTAAAATATATATAATGCCCTATTACAAATATTATGATTGTAGAGTCTTTAAATCTATGAATGGAAATTTGTGTAATTTTAACTTTTCTAACTAATTAAATAGAAAACTTTATAAAAAAACATCTATTATCAGATACTAATGTGTATTAGCATATGTGCATTATATATTTTATTTTTATATTTTATGATTCATAAATTTGGTTTTAAAATCTTAATTCCTATCATTATTGCTATAATTTCATATTATATGAATCAATTGTGGATAGTGGAATTTGCTAAAGTGTTTGGGGATATTTTTATTAATTTACTTAAGCTCATTAGCTTACCAGTAATGTTTTTTTCTATTACATCAACAATTTCTGGATTAGCAAATTTAGCAGAAATAAAAACTTTAATAAAGAAAACCATATTTTATACCATATCTACTACAATTATTGCAGCTACTATAGCCCTCATCACATATTTATTTATTGATCCATCAAAACAAGAACTTATACATAATATGTTAAATGTTAATGCGTTTAATACTCCAAATTACTTGTCATATTTAATCTCTATATTACCTTATAATTTTGTTAAAGTATTTTTAGATAATAATGTAATAGGATGTGTTATACTTGCATTCCTTATAGGAGGAGCACTACTATTATTACCTGATAAGAACAAGCGCAAATTGCTTCATAAAGTTTTTGATGCTCTTTTTGATACATTTCTAGAAATAGCGAAACTTATACTAAAGCTAATGCCTGTAGCATTATGGTCGTTTATTACTGTATTATTATACGATCTAAAAGAAGGACATAATATATCAAGTATTTTAAAGTATTTACTATGTATCATAATAGCAAATTTTATACAAGCATTCATAGTATTGCCATTATTGCTAAGATTAAAAAAGATTTCTGTAATAAAAACATTTCGTGGTATTTTTCCAGCTTTAACTATAGCTTTTTTTTCAAAATCTTCTACAGCTACTTTGCCAACCACTCTTCGTTGTACGCAAGATCACTTAAATGTTTCAAAAAAAATATCATCTTTTATATTGCCAGTTTGTACAACTATTAACATGAATGCATGTGCTGCTTTCATATTAATTACAGTATTTTTTGTATCGGAAATGAACGCATATACATTTTCTATTGGTGAAATGTTTTTATGGATATTTTTAGCGACTGGAGCAGCTATTGGCAATGCTGGAGTTCCAATGGGCTGTTATTTTATGGCTATGAGTTATCTCATATCAATGAAAGTACCTTTAAGTATTATGGGAGTTATATTACCTATATATACAATAATAGATATGTTTGAAACTGCAATTAACGTATGGTCAGATGTATGTATTACTCAAATAGTATATAAAGAAAGTGTGCTCCTTACTAAAAAAGATGAAGAATTAAATAAATAATTATGATAATTTTGTGAAGCACGTTGATAGGATATATAAGTATTATTATTTGAACTGAAGATGACTAAGTGTTGATACTTTCATACTTATAAAATATGATAGTATTTTTTTCTGCTAAAAATAAGTAATTAGATTTACTAAATCCAGAAATTGTTGACGTAATAGAAAAAACGTCACTAATAAGCTTAAAACTTGTAGTAAAAATATTTTTTTATAACCTTTAAAATATAAGAAACAATAGAAGCTTTTACTATGGTTTGATTATTATAAAGATGACTGCTGACTTTCTGCTAATCTCAGATATCATTTCACAAATATCTATACTAGAAAGTTAAAGTAGAAAGAAATATCTAGAACTTTGAATTTTTATCATTTTATACGTTAAGAAATGTCCAGAAATGGCATTTATATGCTACTACTACTTCCAAAAGCCTTAGAAAATTACAAGATCGTCTTTTTTTTGATACAGAGATCTCACAATATATTTGTATTATGTCTACAAATTTAATTACTCAAGCTTGATAATGATTTGAAGTATTGTGATCTAATATTAAAAACATCATTTGATTTACTTTTGCCTGAAAGCCATCTTCTAAACTCAATTTCTGCTGTGCTTGGATTAAATTTTTTAATTCTTCTTTTGTGATCGAATTAAATTAATAATCTTTCTACTTAATGATGTTTGAGGTAGTTCTAATTGTGTATATTATCAATGGTTCACTCCAAATGTTCCTAACAAAATCTAATTCTCTAAACTACCTCTTGTATAACTGGATTGCACGTTATTTTATCAATCTCATTCTTTGGTATTGTACCTTACTGAATTTTTAAGTTCATTATAATACTTTCCATTCCTTTTTTTTTTCTACAAGTAGCCATATTTGAGTATTCTTCGAGATTACATCTACTTTTACTGGAAGATTTTTGGATTTTCTAGTAAACAAGATTATACATTACATCATATTCTATTAAAATTTTAAATAATTATTGAAGGCTTACCATTAGTCGAAATATCAATAGAAGGAGCGATAGTTAAAGAAATTTTGATAGAAAATAAAAAGAGAAGGCTTGACTTATGTATATATATTCCACATCAATAAAACTACTTTTGTCCTCTCCTGGATCACTTAATCGATATATATCCTTTAAATCTTTGATCCTAAATCTTCATCTTAAACTAAGAAATTCTTTGATAATATTTACATATTAATAGAATGATGAATAACTTTCATCTTGCGTTCAGATTAGTTATGATACGTTGTATTAAATATTATGTTGTATATATATATTATAATAACTATAACTTTATTGTAATTGCATCATTTTTCAAGATCTTATCCACTATACTTATTTTATAACTTCCTGATGATCCATATATTTCCTCAAAACATATGGTATTGTTATAGAACCATCTCTGTTTTGATAATTTTCTAAAATTGCAATAATGGTTCTTCCTATTGCTAAAGCTGAGCCATTCAATGTATGTACAAATTTACTAATCTTAATATTATTACTTATAGTAGTATATTTGGTATTTATTCTACGTGCTTGAAAGGCTTTACAATTTGAGCAACTAGAAATTTCTCTATATTGATTCTGACTTGGTATCCACACTTCAATATCATACGTTATACTCGCTGAAAAACCCATATCTCCAGTGCACAATATCATTACTCTATATGGCAGTTCCAATCGTTTTAAAATTTCTTCAACAACTTGTGTCATCCTTTCTAACTCTAATGCTGATTGTTCTTCAGTTGTAATACTAACTAATTCTACTTTGTTAAACTGATGTTGTCGCATCATACCCCTTGTATCTCTACCAGCACTTCCCGCTTCTGACCTAAAACATGGAGAGCAAGCAGTAAATCTGAGAGGTAAATCACATGCATTGATATTCATATTTGATACTAAATTGGTAAGCACTACCTCACTAGTTGGTATAAGTCGAAAGTTTTCTGTTGTTTTAAAAGAATCATTAGCAAATTTTGGCAATTGTCCTACTCCATACATAGCAGATTCATATACTAATACTGGATGAGATATTTCTGAATAACCAAATTCATTGGTATGAATATCTAACATAAAATTAGTTAAAGCACGATCCAGGTGTGCAAGCTGATTTTTAAGTATTACGAACCTTGATCCAGAAAGTTTTGCAGCTTGTTTGAAATCCATTAGATTTAAATTTTCTCCTAACTCATAGTGAGTTTTTATTGGAAAATCAAAATTTGTTTTGTTTCCATATCTTCTAAGTTCAACATTACTACTTTCATCTTTTCCAATAGGTACTCTCTCATCTGGTATGTTTGGCAATACATTGAGAAGGTCAATTAATTGAGAATCTTCTCGTATCATATTGTTAATATTATTGATTTTCTTTGTTATATCTTTTGAGAATTCTATTTGTGTATTACACTGAATATTATCTCTTTTTAATTTTTCAATTTCCTGAGTAACTTGATTACGTTCTTTTTGTAAAGAATATAATTGAGTTAATAAATGTTTTTTTTTTAGATCCAGTTCTACAATTTTTTGAGCAACTTTTTCAGAATTTCGAGCTTGCATTGCATTATCAAATAATTCTGGATTCCGTTTTATAAAATCTACATCATGCATAAAGTTCAATAAATTACTATAATATTCTATCTTATACTTGGTTATATTAAAAAAACACAAAAAATTTCTATGTTAGAGGTAAGTCCCATTTATACTGAGGCATTGTCCTTTATTGTTATACATTCTTTTTCTAATAGATAAAATCTGTGGAAAATTGCTATATTCAACAGAATCAAAAAGCTTATTATCAATTGAGTCATTAAGTAGGTCTATAATTTCAAATGGGCCATGCTTCCAATTGTATGCTAATTTTATAGCTTTATCAATTACCGATATATTAGAAGATAATTTTGGAATTAAAGATGAAACATATATTAAAGTATTAGACCATATATACCACATAAATTGACCATATTTATTTTGAACATCAAATAAGTTTTGAATATTTTGAAATTCGTAATTGATAGCATATAATTGTCTATATAAGCCAGTATGTAAATCTATAACCTGATTGCTATTGCCATAATGTGATTCATAAAGACGATAAAATCCACCAATTTTGCTCATAGAGCCAGTATATCCATCAGAAATCATTTGTAGTATTACTATAGGCATGGTACCGTATAATTTACATAAATGGTCATCACTTGGTAAGTGTTTTACTAAATGTTTTATTGTAGATATAAAATTGTCTAATCCTATTTCATCTAATAGGTTAAATGCTCCATGTGGTATTCCCATATATTGATTACTTATAATAAAATCTGCTTCTTCTACATTGATACTGAATTTATAAGCTCCTATTAACGAAATTATTAACCAAAATGAAAGTACTCTGTCTAATATAAGTCCCGGTGTATTATTACATACAATTAAATTAGAAAAACGATTGCTTAATATTTCAATGTTTTTATCTTCAAGCTTATTATGGTAGGCACATTCTATCAATTTGATTTTATTAATATGATCAAAAAAGGATACTACTGTGAAGTTGCAAGATATATTACATAGTATTTTGCTCACAACATCTAAGAAAAAATTTGACGTAGCTGATATAATAATATTATTATTAAGGTAAGGTAATATTTTATTATATATATTATATATTAAATTGTAATCCTCTTCTGATTTTTCAGAATTAATATTAATTATCCATTTTACATCTTTAAGACATGATAAATTATCATTTAAATTTACATTGTTTACTAAAACATGTTCAACTTGATTTTGAAAATTATTACCGTTGCTATCTAAATTTATTAAAATCACTGAAATATTACATTCTACCATGTAGGTAATAAGAGTACTATTATCTACTTTCTTAAAATCTATAACTGCTACCTTTTGCATTTGAATAAAGCCCTTCTTTTTTTAGTCATACATCTCAATGAGCATCTATCAGGAATTTAGCAAAATAATTGATAAAGTAAAGATATATAACTAATTATACGCCAAATTCATCTTCAATTTTTTTGACGATATCCTCTGGAGGATTTTCTCCCCAACCAGAATATAATATTTGCCCATACAAGGCAACATCTATAGAACCTGATCTACTTTTAGCAAGAAACATTTCTCTTTTGTGCTTATCTACTAATACATAATGCCAAGCAGATCTTCCATTATCTTTTCCTCGTACAAGAAACAGACAATCTAACCTACTTTTTTTAGTAGATTCTGCAAAATTTTTGTTATTTAATTTGCTTTTTCTTAACACGTTCTTTGAGTCAGAAAAAGAAACTTCTTTTTCGCTCTTATTCTTATCTTGTAGTATATTAAAAAATTTTGCTGATTTATCAGGTAAAGCATTAGGATTTTTATACTTTTCGGTAAAACCTCCACTTTTCCTATTAGCAGCAAACTGCTTAGTAAATTTTGAATCTTTATTTATTTCATCACCCATTTACTTGCACCTAACTTAATAAATCATGTATTGTAAAAATAACTAGTTCTTTATATATACTACACTTTTAGTATAATTATATACTACTACGATTAACTTAATTATGCATAGTCAACATGAATAATATATTAATTATTACTGGACCTACAGCATCAGGTAAGTCTAAGATATCTATGAAAATAGCGCAAGATAATAATGGAATTATTGTAAACTGTGATTCAAAGCAAATATATCGAGAAATTCCTATAATTACAGATCAACCAAACTTGAACGATAATTCTGTAAAACATAAGTTATACGGATACGTATCAGTAACACAGCAATATTCTGTAGGGTTATGGATAGAAGATTTAAAAAAAGAAATATTATCTATTATGCAAGAAAAAAAGCTACCAATTATAACTGGAGGCAGTGGAATGTATATCAATAGTATAATATATGGGTTGTCGCAAATTCCTAAGATAGAAGATAATATAAGATATAAAACAAAAAAGCTGTTTGAAGCTCTAGGAAATAAAGAGTTTTATGCATTATTAATAGATAGAGATCCTATGGCAAAATGTTTACATCAAAATAATTCACATCAATTATTAAGAGCATATGAAGTAATAGAACAGACAGGTACTTCCATATTTGTATGGAAAAAGAATACATGTTGTGAGCCTATATTTAAAAATTTTAAACTTTGTGTTCTCATGCCACCACGAGATGAGGTGTATAAAAAAATAAACAAACGCTTTATTGATATGATAAACGTATCTGTAATAGAAGAAGTAGAAAATTTATTATCATTGAATGTACCTGTACATTTTCCTGCAATGAAAGCACATGGTGTTCCAGAAATAATTCAGTATTTACAAAATAAAATCAGTATTGATCAAGCAATAGAAGTAGCACAAAAAAATACTAGACATTATGCTAAACGTCAATACACGTGGTTTAAGCATCAGTTCCGAAATGCATCATTTTATGAATCTCAAGATCAGTTATTAGAATCTATGCAGAATTAGTTTATATTTAAGGTAAAATTTGCTAGTAAAATTTAAAAGCTATGTGAAAGTGGTATATATAACATATGTTGTTTCGTCAATCACATTTTGTATGTTTATGTATTATTTAATATTTCTATAGAAAAAAAATAAAAAATGAAAGTAGAATTTCTTTTAATAATTATCAAGATAACCATATAGTAAAAAAGATTTATTTCCATTTTACTACGGGAGGCATAGACATCAAGATTGCATCAGGATTGCCATTTGTTAATAACCCAAATCTTGTACCTCGATCATAAATCAAATTAAACTCTACATATCTTCCACGTTTAAATAATTGATATTCGCGTTCTTCTGCAGTCCATAATTTATTTAAATTTCTTTTTATGATGATTGGGTAGATATCTAATAAAAATTCACCTACTGCCTGAGTATATTCAAAATCAGCTTCCCAATTTCCTGAATTTATATCATCATAAAATATACCACCTATACCACGTGGCTCTTTTCTATGATGTAAAAAAAAATAATCGTCACATTGTTGTTTAAATTTTTCATAATATTGTTTGTTATACTGATCACACATTTTACGTAAATTATTATGAAAAAATTCCTGATCTTCTTTATTTTCATATATAGGAGTTAAATCTACTCCACCTCCAAACCAACTTTTGTCTGACATATGAATAAATCTAGTATTCATATGTATAGCCGGTATTAATGGAGAACACATGTGTGCAACAACAGAAATTCCACTTGCCCAAAATTTTTTATTCTCTCCTACATGGAGATTCAGTGTTTCAGAAGGATTTATAACGTTAAATAACTCATTGGTTTTTGTCATATCTCCGTACACTTCTGAAACATTTATTCCAGCTTTTTCAAAGACTTTACCATGTATTACTATAGAATGTCCTCCTCCACCTCCAGGTCTTTTCCAGTCTTTGTGGTCTATCTGTGGGATAGAAGATGAGAACTGTTCTTCTATTGATATAAATTTAGATAAGAGCTGATTTTGTAATGTTTTAAACCAAACAACTGTCCTTTCTTTCTTTTCTTCCATAAACTTAAAAAAACACCAAATTTATAATATAACAGAATGTTATTTCACGGGTAAAATTTCATCTAATACTCTCAAATCTTATGTCATAATGGACTCCGCGACATGACAATCATTTACAATGTAATCACTAATTACCTTAATGTCAAAATTTTGTTATAAAGTTACAGATATTTTAGTCATTGTTTAACTTGAAATAGTTACTCACTTTACTATATCCCATTAGGTTTAAATCAAGTATAATTTTTTACGTTTTATCGATATTTGATAAGATTGAAAAACTGTACTCGATATATACCTATAAACACTTAATATCTCATAGCAATAAGTGTATTAATATTTAAATTTTATTAAAAACTTACTTTTGTACCTATTAATCCAACATAACCAGATTTGTTAGTGCTAAGTTGCTCAATATCAAAGAAAACAATATCAGCGTAGACAGTTATTTTATTAGCTAATGTTTTTTCTATACCCAATGCACATGCAGATAGTGCATGTGTTTCAGAATTTGTAGAAGAATTACTTGTAATATCCTTAGCACCGTAAAAATAACTAAAGCTGACATCAAACTTATCATTTTCAATTTTTATTCCCAGATCATAAAACCTGCTATCAATTATTTTATAAGTATTTGTTATACTAGTATCTTTAGTTATTGAAATCTCTTTTTTGCCGGAATTACTAAGATTAGCGTATGATCCTACAAAGGCGATATTCTTATACTTAAACGAAAAACCGACAGTATAAGATAGTAAATCATTATACTTATCTCCTGAAGGTAATGTATTAGCATGTTCAATGACTCCAGATATAGAATAATCGACCTTAGAAAATAACTGATTTTGATACTTAACTCCCATACTAATAATATTGTCATATATATGATAAAGTTTTGAAGTAGCATCATTAGTACCATTAATATTTTTAGGTTTATCTTTGGGAATATAGCTCAAACCCAACTCTACCCCTTTAATTTGTGGAGAATAATAACTAATAACTGGAATAGAAGACCCATGACAAGCAACATACAAATTTGGTGCACATAAAACTGTATTTTCTGTACTGCAGTTGTAAGAAGAATATTGTAACCAACTTCCACTAACACCACCTGAAGCTACTGATATATTTGAAGATGAAAGCTTCATTTTTTGAGATACAGGGCCTGTTCGTCCTATCGTTAAACTTCCAGCATTAGGAGCTTTAAGAAAAATGTATGCTTCCCTCGTATTGCTATTAATATCTAATATAGAATTCTTTGTATTACCAGGATTATCTATAGTATTGTTTACAAGGTTTGCGCTTAATTTTATGAAAGACCCAGCAGAAAAATAATCATTAATATGATATGAATACTCTAAAGCAGGAACTGCACTAAATGAGACTTTAAAAAAATCATCACTATTAAAACCGTATTGTAAATTTAATTTACCACTTAGTGCAAAATCATCAGCTATTGCTTGATTCATAAATAATATTAGAGAGAATACAGCAGATACATATAGCTTCTTTTTATACACCAAATTTACCTCACATAACAGATATCAATAAACGTACTAGGTGCAGAATAACATCTATAATTGAGAAAATCAAGACTTTTCATAAAAAACTCTACTTTATGCTTGATATATAATACATATTATGATTTCTGCAGATACCATATTCAGTTATAATGTTATAAAGCAAACAAATCAATACAGTCTTATTCTATAGTTATGCATTTTTTAGATTATGCATCTGTACCTAGTACCATAGTACCAGTGCCATGTACAGTAAATAACTCTAATAATAATACGTGTGGTATTCTGCCATCTATGATATGAGCTGAACCATAACCTTCTTTTACTACCTTGATACAAGTTTGCAATTTAGGAATCATACCTGCGTTTGCAATACCTCTCTCAATTAGATTTTCTGCATTACTTACTGATATTTCAGATAATAAATTACCATTAATGTCAGTAACTCCAGGTACATTTGTTAGAATAATTAATTTAGCAGCAGCAAGGGCATTTGCAAGTGCACCAGCTACTAAATCAGCATTAACATTATATGTAAGATCATTTTCACCGCCACATACAGGAGCTATTACTGGAATAAAATCTGATTCTTCCATAAAAAATAATAAGTCTGTATTAACCTCATGAGGTTCTCCAACAAACCCCATATCTAATATTTTTTCTACGTTATTTGATTGATTTTCTCTATAAGTGTAGCAGATTTTTTTTGCCTCTATTAAATTAGCATCTTTGCCACATAAACCAATAGCATTACCTCCAGCTTTGTTTATTAGTTGTGTAATATCTTTATTTACTAAACCACATAACACCATTTCTACAATTTCTAAAGTTTCAGAATCAGTAACTCTTAGCCCATTGACAAATGTACTTTTTTTATTTATCTTATCTAGAAATTCATTGATCTTGTTTCCTCCTCCATGAACGACTATTGGATTGATGCCAAGTTGTTTTAATAATACAATATCATGAGCAAAACTTTCTGCTAATTTTCTATCCTTCATAGCAGCTCCACCATACTTAATGATAAATGTTTCACCAGAAAACTGTTGTATATATGGTAAGGACTCTGCTAAAACTTTAGCTGTATTAAACCAATCAGCATTTCCTCCAAATTGCTCAATGTTTGGTATAATGTCTTCCTTGTTACTATCACTTTTTAATACATTGTGCAATTTCATAAATCAACTCCTCTATTCCTTGTTTAGATTGGCTACTAGTACTGATAACTGGATACATAATAAAATCCAAATTAAGATTTTTAATATAATTTATATTAACATCAAGCATTTCTTTCGGTATTTTATCAATTTTTGTTAATACTAGTTGATAAGATATTTGATGTAAATCAAGCCAGCTGATAAAATCTAAGTCTATCTCTTTAAAACCAACTTTAGCATCTATAAGTAATATAACTTTTAACAAATTTTTACTATTTAATAAATAATATTCCATCAGACAGAGATAATTATTAATAGTAGTTTTATTTGCCTTAGAATATCCGTAACCTGGTAAATCAACTAATACCATAAAATCTTTATTAATTAGATAAAAATTAATTTGTTTTGTGCATCCTGGCTTGGAAGATATTCTAGCATTTTTTTTATTATTTGTTATTGCATTAATTAAACTAGATTTACCTACATTTGACCTACCAGCAATTGCAACCTCTGGTATTAAAAAGTTAGGTAATGATTTTATGTGAGTAGCTCCTATTATAAATTCACACTTTGACATTATGGCTTTTAGCTTCATTTAATTAGGTAGTTAATTATTAAAGACATTAAAAAACTATTCTTCAATAGTATCACATATAAAGCTTTAAAGAAAAAAATTTTGCAATTAATATTACAAATGATATTATCTAACAGCGAATGGGTATTTTAAATAAAAATTATTAATTGAATGGTGGCAAAGCTATGAGCTTTGATAGTAATTTAGAAGAATTATCTCAAAAGTTTTACAAATTAAAAAATATGCTGGAAGATCCGAGTCAATTAACTGTGGATTCTTTTATTGCAGCTTCAAAAGAATATTCAGAGCTATCGCCTATAATGTCAGTAATAGATCAATATAATACTTTACAAAAAGATATAGTAGGTTTAGAAGAACTGATAAATAACCCAGAAACTGATCATGAATTAAAAAGTTTAGCCAAAGAAGAATTCTATGAACGGCAGAAACAATTACCTAAGGTTAAACATAAATTAAAATTATCTTTACTTCCAAAAGACAAGGATGATGCACGTAATGCTATTTTAGAAATTAGAGCAGGTACAGGAGGAGAAGAAGCTGCATTATTTGTTACTGATTTGTATAGAATGTATACGAAGTATGCTGAGCAGAAACATTGGAAATTTGAACAAATCAATTCAGCTTTAACCGGTATAGGTGGGCATAAAGAAGTATCATTATGTATAAGTGGACCTAATGTTTTTGCAAGATTAAAATTTGAATCTGGAGTTCATAGAGTACAAAGAGTACCAGAAACTGAAGCTTCTGGAAGACTTCATACTTCAGCTGCTACAGTGGCAGTTTTACCAGAAATTGAAGAAGTAGATTTAAAAATAGATGAGAAAGATTTAAGGATAGATGTATATCGATCAAGTGGTCCGGGAGGGCAATCTGTAAATACTACTGATAGTGCTGTGCGTATTACACATATACCAAGTGGCATTGTTGTTATACAACAAGATGAAAAATCTCAGCATAAGAATAAAAGCAAGGCTCTCAAAGTACTAAGAGCAAGACTCTATAATCTTGAAAAACAAAAAAGAGATGCAGAAATTTCACAAATGAGGAAGAGTCAAATAGGGTCAGGAGACCGTTCTGAACGTATAAGGACTTATAACTTTCCTCAATCTAGAATTACAGACCATAGGATAAATCTTACGTTATATAGGTTGGAGGATATAATGAAAGAGGGAAATTTAGATGAGTTTATTGAGGCATTAATAGCTGAAGATGAAGCGAATAAATTAAAAAATTTACATATTTAAGCTAGAGTTTTTTTTAAACAGTGCTATATGTGCTAATTATGTAGCAGTGATACAAGATTTTCACAAGGTATTATACAATATTAAAATGTGGATATCATCAAATATAGAAAAATCCCTAATTTTTAAAATTGTAAAATTTATCAGATATATATAATGAATATGTTACTATAACCAATAATATTAAAATTAGTAGTTTATACATACATTAGATGTGTTCTACTTTAATCAATATGGAAATTTTTTGCAGTTTTAAAATAATTAAGTAGTAGTTGATTCTAAGAGTATTATTACGTGAATCTTAATATAAACTATATAAGCTCTATTTTTAGTTTAGTACTTGTTTCTACTCTGCATAAATAATTCTTACCTATATTACGTTGTGACTTACTGTTCTCCAGAATCTACAACAATAAAACTAGATCTAGAATTAGGTATAATTATTTAATCCTCACATTTCACCGACACTGGACGGAAGATGGCAACCTTTTCACTTTTTTCATCCCTATAAATATTACATACTTACCGTATAAAATTATGACCAATAACAATAATATTACCAGCTTTCAAAATCCCTTTCTGTATCATTAAAATTGTTACTTACTCCACAATTTTTATCAACTTTTGATTCTATGACTATTACAGATGTCCTGATATTATAAACAGCCTTTAATTTTATTTATATTTTGTTATGGACATGCATATAAAAAATACCCTAAATAGAGATATGAAAAATGCTGTACTGAAAAATAGCAAAGATGTACCAATATTATTAATAGTGTTTATCTTAATTATGAATTTTAAAATAAAGTAATACATAATTACTCAAATTATGATTCTTGTATAATTTCATTTAAGGAATTGAAGGTGATAAAAACTATATAATCATAATAAAAAGTATATATGATATCTCAAAAAGACAGGATAATGTGTATTAGATTTCTTGAAGAAGAAAAATTAAACTTTAATATTACAAAAAAATTTATTAGATGTGACAATCGTTATTTTTCTTTATAAAGGCAAATTATCATGCTTACGCATAATTTTATGTATTTTCTTTTTTTCTAAAAGTTTTAAAGATTTAAACAAATGTTCTCTTGTACGTGATGGCAGGATAATATCATCAATATATCCTCTAGAAGCTGCTACATAGGGATTGACTATTTTAGTACGATATTCATCAATAATATGTTGTATTTTATCTTTATCTTTTTCATTTCTAAATATTATTTCAACTGCTCCTTCAGCACCCATAACTGCGATTTCAGCATCTTGCCAAGCATAATTAATATCACCACATAAATGCTTAGAATTCATTACTATATATGCTCCTCCATAAGCTTTACGTACTATCACGCTAATTTTTGGTACAGTAGCTTCTGCATATGCGTATAATAATTTTGCACCATGTGTTATAATGCCAGCATGTTCTTGATTTACACCTGGCATAAACCCTGGAACATCAATAAAAGTGATAATAGGAATATTAAAAGCATCACAAAAACGTATAAATCTTGCTCCTTTTCTTGAGGCATCAATATCTAAACATCCAGCTAAATACAATGGTTGATTTGCTATTAATCCTACATTATATCCTCCTATTTTGCCAAATCCTATAATAATATTACGGGCAAAATCCGGTTTTATTTCATAAAATAGCTTCTCATCACATACTTTTTCTAATAATTCATACATGTTATATGGAACAGAATTATTTTTAGGTATTAATGTATTTAAAGAAAAATCTTCCGTATTTGTAAAATCTGTAATTGGGTGAGATTGTAATGATTCCATGTTGTTAGATGGAATAAAATTCATAAATTTACGAACTTGTAATAATGCTTCAATTTCATTGTGGAATACCAAATCTGCGATACCAGTTTTGCTAGCATGCACTTTTGCTCCACCAAGATCTTCCTGAGTCACTTCTTCATATGTAACTTTTTTGATTACATCTGGTCCTGTTACAAACATATAAGAGGTATTACGCACCATAAAAATAAAATCAGTCAGCGCAGGAGAATAAACTGCTCCACCTGCACAAGGTCCCATAATTAAAGATATTTGTGGGACTACACCAGATAGATTAACATTGCGTTGAAAAATTTCTCCATAGCCAGATAATGAATCCACACCTTCTTGTATTCTTGCTCCTCCTGAATCATTAATACCAATTATGGGAATTCCTAATGTAGCAGCTTTATCCATAACATTACATATTTTCTTAGCATTTGATTCGCTAAGCGATCCTCCAAATACAGTAAAATCCTGAGAATAAATACATACTTTTCTGCCATTGATAGTTCCATATCCTACGACTACTCCATCTCCGGGTATTTTAGATTTATCCATAGAAAAATTTACGGACCTATGTTCTACAAATGCTCCATATTCCTCAAAAGAATTATCGTCTAGTAAAACAGTTAATCTTTCTCTTGCTGTTAATTTACCTTTAAGATGTTGCTTTTCTATCCTAGATAAACCACCACCGTTATATGATTTTAACTTTCTATTATTTAAATCTTGTAACCCTATAAAATTCATAACATCCAAAAAGAAATAAAAATATTAGAATATTCTTATCACATTTCACGATTTATATCAAATATGTAAGTTTTGTACTTCTGGTAACTAAAATTTTGCAGGTAGAGCATGATCTAAGATATTGGTTAAAGTAATTGGATACTTTTTAATCCTGTAACATCTACACTAGATAACTTCCCAACACAATACATAGTATCAAACATTTTATTAGCTTCATTAAAGAAATTCAAATGGGTATAAACTTTTTCTTTATGAACTTCAGATATAAACCTCACATGAGTCTTCAAGCCATAAAATAACTCCCTCAAAGTATGGTCTTCAACTAATCCTCCATCAAGATAATTCTTTGAATTCATATAAAGTAATGAAGTATTTTCCATACGTACTAAAAAAGATTTAAATTCATTTTTAGCTAGTGACATACCTAAATATACTTTGTTGAGTTGTTGATTAGTACCTTGAAGTATCACAATTTCATTTAAACATTTTTTAGCTTTTACAATGCAATATTGATCAAACTTAGCTCCATATAAATATGGATTATGATTTCCAGAACCGATACATAGATCGTTTTCAGGATCATATATTAAATATTTAAGAAATAGATCATCTGTAACAAATCTACCATTTTCGTTCTTATACAAATCTGCGTCAGACAAGAAAGCATTGCCATCTTTATCTAACAAAAAAATTAATGATTTAATAACTTATACCAAAATTTAAATACTCTTCTATGTCCTATATCATAATATTAATAAAAAATCTATAAATATTTATATAGAATAAAAACACTTAATTGATTCAGATTTTCTAACATACTTTTTAACTTTGTAAAACTTTTGAAACAATTCTTCTAGATTACTATCAAAGCTCATAGCTTTATTATTATTCAATTAAAATAATCTTTTTTTAAACATCCATTTCCTGTGAGATAATACCATTTGTAATATTAATTTATTTAAGAATAATATTGGTATATCTTTACTATTTTTCAGTATAGTATGTTCTTCATGTCCATTAAGGCACTTTTTAACATTGCACGTTCATGACAAAAATAATATTTTGCCTATTAAAACCATACATTTTGATAATCTGCTTCATCTTTTTGTTAATTTTTTATACCTTAGATACATTAACACTAGTGTAACACTGCATGCTATTTTTTAGAGCTACTGTGTATAAACTGAAAAAAAGTTTCCATATTTGAAAAATAGAAACCATTCAATGTATATATAAATGACTAATTTTAATATTATCAGTTATAGTAACATATTCAATTATATATATCTGATAAACTCTACAATTTTAAAAATTAGGGATTTTTCTATATTTGATGATATCCACATTTTAATATTGCTATACTCTGTGAAAATCTTATATCACTTACTAGATTTCAAAATAGCATTTGATATATACATATTGAATTTATCTATCATAAATTTACTACCGATGAAATTATGTAAATCACGATAAAGAATCGTGATAAACTCAATAATGTTAAACTCATAAAATTTTCGAGCTCATATATTAACGTATACATACATATGAAATGTATTCAATAATTGAGAATATAATAATGATTACGATTGACAGTACGAACAAAAAAAAGTACTTCTACCATTTTTCCTTGTTACTGAAATAAAATTACTGCACTTGTAACATTGCTTTTTTGCTCTGTTATATACTACAAAATGATTCTGAAATGTTCCTCGTATTCCAAGTGGTGACACATAATCCTTGATACTTGATCCACCATTTTCTATTGAAAATAATAAAATATTTTTAATGTTATCAACAATGATACTGCATTCTATAATTGATAAATTTTTTACAAGCCTATTAGGTGATATTCCTGAAAGGAAAAGACTTTCTGTAGAATATATATTACCTATACCAGTAACAAATTTATTATTCATTAATAAAGATTTTATAGTACACTTTTTATAAACAGTATTGTACAAATAATCAGTATTAAATTCATCAGATAATGCATCAATACCAAAGTCTTTAAAAAATTCCGTATATTGATTATAATTTAGTAATGTCACTATTCCAAACCTTCTTGGATCATTAAAAATAAGTAATTTATTATCACTAAGGTAAAAAATTATATGATTGTGTTTTTTTTGTTTAATACAATTCTCATTACAAACCAAATTGCCACTCATACCTAAATGTATAATTATATAGTACTGATTGCTGAGCACTAAAATAATATATTTACCCTTTCGGGTTATTTCAGATATAGAATTATTTATAGCAATATTACATAGGTCCTGTATAACTGGTATACGTAGGTCATACCTATTGATTTCTATACTTAATATAATTTTATTTAAAATTTCAGTAGATAATGCTCTACAAACTATTTCTACTTCAGGTAGTTCTGGCATCTTTTATTTGACGTTGCTTATGTTTCCTACGGAGCAGATTAGCTTTTAATGCATCAGATAAAGCTTTACTTTTATTTGTATTTTTAATTTTTTTTGACTTATCCATAATAAAAAAATAAAATAAATTTAATTAAGCCGTTATAGCTTAGTGGAAAAGCACATCATTGGTAATGATGGTACCTAAGTTCGATTCTTGGTAACGGCACCCACTCATAAGCATATATTTTTTTATAAAATTGTAAAGTATTAGTAAATCTAATTCCTGTTATTCATACAGGGCTTTATATAGAAGTTTAATGCTAACTATTTATATGATACTTCAACTAATAAATTTATTGTTACTAGAGGTAACATATTATTACAGATAAGTATCACATTATAAATTTGCAAAAGATCTATCAATTGTCATTAGCATTACTATAAGATTAAAAATATTTTATTACTTCCCGCCTTTGAAATTGATCAATTTAGACATTGTAATAATTCTACTATCATTAGGTTTATACTTCACACTTCTTCTTATAATAAACACAACAACATGATATCACCAACTTTAAAAAGCTACAATCTACAAATAGTATAGATACAATTCAAGATACTTACTTTGTCATATGTATCTGCACATAATTACTTTACAAAAACATTGAAATATAAAACAATTCTACTCTTTATAAGATTCTTTGTTTTTATGTCACATAAAGTAATAACTCGATTTGCTCCATCACCAACTGGACATCTACATTTAGGAAGTGCAAGAACAGCCTTGTTTAATTGGTTATATGCTAAATGTAATAGTGGTAAATTTTTATTACGCATTGAAGACACTGATAAGAAAAGATCATCCCAAGAACTTATAGACTCCATTATTAACGCAATGTCTTGGTTAAAGATTTCGTATGATGAAGAAATGATATTACAATCAAAAAATATATCCAGGCATGTTGAAATTGCAAATCAACTAATATTAAATGATAAAGCATATTATTGTTATTGTTCTGAAGAAGAGATAAGTCAAGAAAAAGAAGAATTCAGTAAAAAAGGTTTGTATTACAAACACAATTGCATATGGAAAAATAAAAATCCACCAAGTAATAATCTCACTAGAGTTATTAGATTAAAAAGTCCTACTGACGGTATAACATCATTTAATGATAAAGTATATGGTAATATTACAGTAAATAATACACAGTTAGACGATATGATTTTATTACGTTCTGATAATACCCCAACCTATCTTCTATCTGTAGTTGTAGATGATCATGATATGAACATTACTCACATTATTAGAGGAACAGACCATTTAACGAATACAGCACGTCAATTACTAATATATAACGCATTGGAATGGAATCCACCTAAATTTGCTCATATTCCATTGATACATGATGAAAATGGCAATAAATTATCTAAAAGACAACAAGCAATTGGCATACATGAATATAAGAACTTAGGCATATTACCAGATGCAATATTTAATTACTTATTAAGAATGGGATGGAGTCATAAAAATGATGAAATTATTACTGTAGATCAAGCAATAAGGTGGTTTTCTATAGAGGGCATTGGGCAATCTCCAGCAAGACTAGATAATAAAAAGCTTGAATTTCTAAATAATCATTACATTAATATAACTGAGGATAAAGTAATTCTTAATATGATCATTCCAATTATAGAAGAAAAAATAGGATATACAATAAATGACGTAAAAAAAGGATATTTATTAAAAGGGTTAAATGAATTAAAGAAAAGGACAAAAAGCTTACTAAATTTAGCCAATGATTCCTTATTTTATGTTGAGGATATCCCAATTTCTATTGATCAAGAATCCAGTGCTATTATAAAGGATTACAAGCATATATTTTCCATTTTATATGACGACCTATCAAAAATTCCAGAAAACGAATGGAACAACAGTGTATTGACATCAACGATAAAAAATATTTCACAAAATTTGAATATAAAAATTAGTACTATTTATCATTGCTTGCGTGCATCTATTATTGGAAGAATGAATGCCCCAAGTATTATTGGAATTATGATTAATTTTGAACAAAAAGAATGTTTGCAACGCATAAAGTATGTGCAAAACATAAAGTAACTTTTTCATTCTACCATTACTAAAAAGCAATTCAAAATTTTTAAACACTAGTGTATAGTTTTAAAAAAAACTTCATAACTATCATGAAATAAATGTATAATTATATCATAATATCCTGCAATCTTAGTGTAATGCAAAAAATGAAATCATAAAAATGATATAACAGTAATATTATTCACAACAAAATCAACGATATTAGCAGTATAATAAAGAAAGATTTTCAATTTATGTACTACTTGCCAGATGAAAATACATATTAAAAAAAGATGAAAGTAATAATATCACTTACACAAAAAATTGTAATGATACTAATATCATAAATCTAAAAATAAGAAAGTAGTTTTATAAATATGATAAGCCATTAAAGTGATGTATCATTAATAATGAAAAATATATAAGAAAAATTTCTTCATGATGCTGTGTCCTTTTTTTCAGCAAAACGTTAAAATATAATAAAAGGAAATAAGGAAAAGCACATAATTATGGAAAATACAAACCAAACTAAGATGTAAACAGCATTTTTATTAAATCTTTATCATAATAAAAATATATAAATTAATTTAAACATGTAGATTTTAATCAGAACTAATATATTGTAATAGCTAAATTTATATTGCCACACAACTATTATTATAATACTTATAATAAGATGTAGTGTTATTTAATGGTTTATATAAGATGTTTTCAAAATTACAACAGGTACTCAAAGGCAAGGGTGAAAGTTCTGCTAGACAATCATCTGATAAAGGAATACAACCACAAGAATTAGAAGATGAAAGTGGTAAACAAGGTGAAGCTAGTACAGGAGCAGCTTCATCAAGCATTCTAGCAAATCCAGAACGTATAGTTCTACATCCAGATGAAGGTCTAGGAGGTGTACTATCCCAGTTGGAATTTGAAGAGAAGCAGGCTGAAGCCGCTTTATGTCAAGCTGTGTGTACAGCAAGTAGTACAGAATTAAAGATAGAAGATCTAACGTGTATAGGTAATACTGGAGAAGATGGCAAGTTAAGAATATATACTGATAGAAGAAATCCTGATGGTACAGATAAAATATTTCCAAGTGGAGCATTATCTCTCTTCTTAGTAACATGTAAAGTATCAAGTAATTATCTCAAAGGTCATGAATGTATCAGAAATGCTTACCCTATACCAGGTGACAGTTCTACTGTACAATGTATGGCGTATTGCTTAGTACAGGAGAATGAGATTACAAAATTTACTCACGGCTGTAGAAATACAAGACAACACTTTATCCCATTTCTTCACAGTTCACTTGTCCATTGTGCTATTCTGCATTCAGCGTTAGATGTATTACCTTTTTCTGTTGAAGAGCAAAAACTTAGGGGATGTTTAACACATTGTAAGCTAGAATATATATACTCTAAAACAGCTATGAAAGAGTTACAAGCTGAACAAAATGCTCAGGAAGATATCTCTTATAAAACTAGGACACATTTAGCATACAAAAGAAGGCACTCTCTTACAGCAGGAATATTTGATCTAGATAGAAACATGAACAAAGCATTATGTGCCATTATACAGAACATGAATGGACCACAAGTAAATATAAAAAAAAGAACGTGTATAGGTCATACTTGTGGTGAAGAGTTGATTATATATAATAGCAGCATTTTGCATGCTAAAAATAAAGTACTACCACAAGGAATGAGTATGTTCTTAGTAAAAGCTACAGTGCCAACTAAAGATATTAGACATGCAATGCATAGTACTGCTGTTTTTAAAGAAGGAAGTGATACACAAAAGATGATGTTATACTGCTTGGTAAATGGTAGTGATATTACTAATTTTTTATGTGAATGTAAAAACGGAAACAAAAGATCACACAAACCATTCTATTATTGCCAAATTATATTCTCTCATCATCTTAGAGATCCGTCCATGTTATTACCTGAGCATATGGAGGAACAAATGTTGAGAGAAGCTTTAGCAGGATTCAATGTAATGAATGTTAGATATAGTGACACTATGCCATTAGAAGGGGATCAGAAGCAGGAATTACCGTCCTGTTCTTTAATGGAGGCTAGTACTCAGGCATCACACTCCAGGCAGATGACGTAGTAACTAATAAACTAAACAAATATAAGTAGTAATGCATAGCAATACAGTATTCAATAGGAACTTGCATTAATAGTATAATGCAAGTAGTGTTTTGTTAATTAAGTATATGTTTAACGAGCATATCATGCTAATGGTGTTATTTACTGGTATTAAAATCATAAAGTTCATGTATGATAAATATTAAATGATTTATAATAGTCAATTTACAAGTATGTATATAGGAAAAGGAATCAAAAAATCTGTCATCAATACTTATACAAAAAAGCAGATAATCTTTCTTTTTATATGAAAAATGTTATTCTATAGGGAATACTCCAGAAGATGATAATATTTTACAAATATATCTTTCAAAAGCTTAGAACAAAAAAAGTACTACTAATGTGGGAATGTTCTGCTATAACTAAGTATTAAATATCCTTGATGCAATAAAATAATTACATTATATATAAAAATTTTCATCATAAAGGAAATAACATATAGCTTTAATTAAAAGGCAATTTTTTACCTTTATTGAAACCTTGTACTAATTTTCCAAATTATCACATAAAAAGGGGATATATTTATCCTTTAGTAGCATTATTTGAAAGAAAAATACATCAATGTCTTATCATGATAAATGGTATTGCTAAACTGCCTACAAACAATTGCACTATCATGATATATAATTTATGTTCCTCCTATTGATGAAAAAATGTAGTGATTTTTTAGTTAATAAATTTTGATGATTTATTTAAATACCAATAATAATAGATAAATTATTTATAATTTTATGCTAATTAAGCTATAATTTTATAAAAATTAACTCAGCATTAACACTGAACCTTAATTAAGTAAAATAATTACCGCCTAATACATAAACAAACATATATATTTTCCAACTTTATTTTCATTGAAGGAATATAAGTTTTGTGTAAAGACCATATAAAACCCTCCAATAAGTACATGAAAATAGTAGAAGGAACACACGTGTTTTATTATACAGATCAGTAATTTTAATGATATTAGAAAATATTCTATTTTATGTGAACTTGTGGATTTTGCTTATTCAAGATTTTATATAGAGAATATCCCATAAAGCAATAAAAGTATACTAGTATCTACGTAATACAAACCTATCTTAAAAAAAAACAAAATTTTATTTTATATCAAAATATAATTCATATTAATTAAAATACTAGTATATAATATATATTTATTACTATATAATTATTTTTTATCTATTATTTTAAATAAATAATTTAATAAGTTTACTATTATGCAAAATGTAAAACATGAACATGAAGAAAAAATCAAAAAATTTGTCAATCAACACTTATGTAGAAAAGCAGATAATCTTTCCTTGTTATATGAAAAATGTTATTGTATAGGGAATACCCCAGAAAATGATAATACCTTACAAATATATCTTTCAAAGACTTATACAAGTAAAAAAAAAATAATTCCATGTGGGAATTCCCTGTTTGTACTAAGTATTAAGTATCCTATTGATGTAACAACACAATTACAACATATTCACTTTCTAACACTGTCACAGAGTGCAATGCAACAAAGCAATATAAATGCAAAAATTTATGTTTTTGTAAAAGAATGTAATCTTAGGAAATTTATTAGTAATATATTAAATAATAATAATAAACCATTGTCTACTATTATACCATCTGAGTACGGGAATGTTATATATACAATACTATATAATAATGACTTTTTTGAACACTTTAATGAACATAATGCTTTAAGTACAACTTCAAAAATGATTCCAATAGTTACAGAATATCCTACTCTTAAATTTATACATAAAGCTAGTATTGTATCAAGATCACTGAGCTATGTAACATGTATTTCACAAAGCAATGGATCATTAAATTCTTTAACAACAACTCATTGAGCATACAGCTAGACATCTTCATTGGCATTATAATATTTATATAATAATTAAAATTAAGGATTTATTATACTCGAATATATAATAAAATTGAAAATATATTAATCTGAAATTAAAGTTTCTTTTCTTTGTATTTCCATTAATATATCCTTAATTTTATCAGAAGTTAATTTTTCATAATAATCATCATTAATTTGTACAATAGGAGCATTAATACAAGCACCTAAGCATTCTACTTCTTTTAAAGTAAATAAATTATCACTTGTTGTTTCTCCAATATCTATATTAAGTAATTCTTTGCATGATCTTAAAATATCATCACTACCACATAACCAACAAGGAGTTGTCCTGCATATTTGTATTAAATATTTACCAATAGGAGATAAATTATACATAGAATAAAACCTTGCTACCTCTAATACATGTATTTGCTGCATATCTAAGAAATCTGCTATATAACTAATAGCAGATAATGGAATAAATCCACCACATTGTTTTTGGGCAATATGTAATAAAGCCATTACAGCACTAGACTTCCTATCATGAGGGTACTTGTTAATTATATCATTTGCATATTTTAGATTTTTATTATTAAATTTAAATTCTTCAGTACAAGTTGTGTTGCTATTTTTCCGTATATTAGACATTACTCATTACCTATCTATCTCTCCGAATACTATATCTAAAGATCCAATTATAGCTGTTAGATCAGCTAACATATGACCTCTTGCTATCATATCTATCGCTTGCAAATGAGCAAATCCAGGAGCTCTAATTCTACATCGATACGGTTTATTCGTTCCATCAGACACTATGTATACACCAAATTCACCCTTTGGAGCTTCAACAGCTATATAAGTTTCCCCCACTGGAACACTATAGCCTTCTGAATATAATTTAAAATGATGTATTAATGCTTCCATAGATTCTTTCATTTCTGACCTTTTTGGTGGAGCAATTTTTCTATCATCTGTTTTTACTGGACCACTTGGAAGACGATCTAAGCATTGTTCAAGTAGTTTTATCGACTGTCTGATTTCTGCCATTCTTACTAAATAACGATCATAACAATCTCCTCTTTCTCCAATAGGAACTTCAAATTCTAAATTTTCATATATTTCATAAGGTTGGCTTTTACGTAAGTCCCAAGGAATGCCACAAGCCCTTAACATTGGCCCGGAAAAACCCCAATCTAAGGCCTGTTCTTTTGATACAATACCAATATCAACATTACGTTGTTTCCAAATCCTATTTTCAGTTAATAAATTGTCAATATCATCTATAAATTTAGGAAAAGTTTTAATGAATTTAAATATATCATCAACTAAATCATCTGGTATATCAGCTGCTACACCTCCAGGACGAATATAAGCAGAATGAAATCTTGCACCTGATGCTCTCTCATAAAAACCTAAAATTTTCTCTCTTTCTTCAAACATCCATAATAAAGGTGTCATAGCACCTATATCCAACGCTTGACTTGATATATTCAATAAGTGATTTAATATTCTAGTTAATTCACAAAAAATAACACGTAAATATTTTGCTCTAATTGGTATTTCACACTTTAACAATTTTTCCACACATAAAGAATAAGCATGTTCTTGAGACATTGGAGATACATAATCAAGGCGATCAAAATATGGTAAAGCTTGTAAATACGTTTTATATTCTATTAACTTTTCTGTCCCTCTATGTAATAACCCGATATGTGGATCTATCCTTTCTATTACTTCACCACCCATTTCTAAAACTAAACGCATTACACCATGAGCTGCTGGGTGTTGAGGACCGAAATTTAAAGTCATTGGTGTAATCTTGACTTGATCAGACATTTACTAAAATTACCAAGTATATAACCATAAATTATGTAAGCACACACATGACATGTCAAGAACAAGCTTTTTATATAGCAGTTTTATATTACATAAGTAAATGTAAAAAATAACTTTACTATATGGAAAAATATATGAAAGAATTATACATCTTTTTACCTTATTAGCTGTTGGCACAATATCTATAAATGAATGTTGTGCTAATACTACTTATTCTTGAATGATTTGTAACCCAGTTGCTTTTTTTCTATAAGTACAGCATTAGGTTTCCAATGATTTGCTAAGTTTATTATTTCTTATTTTTAATTGTTGATATTCTAGTTTTACTTTATACACTTCTAATAAGAAGAAGCAGTTGTTTATGTAAGATCATGTTGTACATACACTATAAATTACTTTTCTTGCTAGAAGAAGTTCTGTATCCCAACTTTGATATTGCTACCTTCATTGCTATAGGAACTATATCTTTGAATCCATCTGTATTTTATTATTCTGTTGGTAAATGAATCGAGTTTTGTTGACATTGAGCTACAAATGTATATGATCCAAGGTCTATTTAATTATTTATATAAAATCTATTCATGTATACGCAGTATGTATTGATTACCTACATCTTTATTAGGTAATGAATCCGTATATACCAGAATACCTGAGACCAATACTACCCACAGCAAAGATATAGGTAAAAATACTTTCCATCCCAATCTCATCAACTGATCATAACGATACCTAGGAATAGTAGCACGAATCCATATAAAGCAAAATAGTAAAACCACTATCTTCAATATAAACCATACAATTCCAGGAATTATATATAAAAAGCTAATGTTTAAAGGTGGATACCATCCACCAAAAAAAAATATTACTGCCATTGCATTAATTAATATCATATTTGCATATTCCCCTAAAAAGAATAATGCAAATGGCATAGATGAATATTCAACATTATATCCGGATACCAATTCTGATTCTGCTTCTGGCAAATCAAAAGGATGTCTATTAGTTTCAGCTAAGGCTGAAATAAAAAAAATACATGCCATCGGAAGTAGCAATAAATCTATCCAATAAGGCATATTATGCCGTGCTACAACTATCTCTCCTAATTTTAATGATCCAGTTGCTAATAATACTGTGACTATAGTTAACCCTATAGATACCTCATATGATATCATCTGTGATGCAGATCTGATTGCACCTAAAAAAGCATAATTAGAGTTACTTGACCACCCAGCTATTATAATTCCGTAAACTCCAAGAGAAGAAATAGCTAAAATATATAATACCCCAATATTTATATTAGCAATAGCATTAGGCGTTATTATCTCATACCCATCATTCACTATTACATCAGCACCAAATGGAATTACAGCCCATCCTAATAAAGCTAAAGTAAAAGTAATGATTGGAGCAATAAAAAAGCATATCTTATTTGATTTAAAAGGAATAATATGTTCCTTGATAATGAGTTTCACGGCATCAGCAAAAGGCTGTAACAAACCAAAAGGTCCAACAACATTGGGACCTTGCCTTAGCTGTATTGCTGCAATAACTTTACGTTCCATATACACTAAATAAGCAACAGATACCATAACTGAAATTATTACCGTCATTATTTTTATAAATAACGCAATACCACTACTTATATAACTGAAAAAATCCAAAAAAACATTATAATAACTCATACTTACCTAATCTTTATTTGCAAAAGCTTTTACACAATCTGCCATTATAATAGATGCGCGACTAATTGGATTTGTCATATAGAAATTAAAATCTTTATTAATAAATACACTATCCTTTTCCAAAATAATACTTTCATCAATTGAAGTCCACTTATTAGGAATCAAATTCCCAATATTTTCTTCACGAAACTGCTCTCCCAATCTTGACAATTTATCTCTAACACAACCCAAAGTATCATATTGCATATTCACTTTTAAATATCTTGATAATTCTTTAATAATTAACCAATCTTCCTTCGCTATACCAGGAGGAAAAACAGCTATATTTGTTCTTTGTACTCTACCTTCAGTATTAACATAAGTTGCATTTTTTTCAGTATATGCTGCACCAGGTAATATTACATCTGCAATTTGAGCACCTCTATCTCCATGATGTCCCTGATATATAATAAAAGAAGATTCAGAAGGAGAAATTTCTACTTCATCTGCACCTAGTAAATATAAAACCTCTATTTCACCAGAACTTATGCCATTAATTATATTAGATATTATATTAGTATTAGAATTAGGAACAAACCCAACATCCAAAGCACCTACTCTAGCAGCAGCTTTGTGTAAAACATTAAATCCATTCCAATCATTTCTTAACATGCCAAATTTTTCTGCAATTTTAGCAGCTAATGTAAATATAGAATTACCATTTTCACCAATTAGAGCATCTTGCCCTATTATTAACATAGGATTTTTTGCATACTTTAACAACTCAGAAAAAGAAGGTACCCTTTCATGTAAGATATCATCTAATACTAAACAATTATTCCCTAAATTTTCTACTTTATAATTAAAATTATTATATAAACCTAAACTCGCAACTCTAAATCCTCCTTGTAAATACCTTTTACGCAGTCTTGCGTTAATTATAGGCGCTTCAAGTCTTATATTTGTATTAATCAATAAACACAAATCTGCACTTTCTATATTAGATATACCAGTATTAAACACATAAACAGCTCTGCTATTAGTAGGTACTATTGATCCATCTTGTCTACATTCTATATTAGGACTACCTAATTCATGCATAAGTTCCTTTAGTAGCAGCATAGATTCACAATCTGCTAAGTCTCCAGCAATTGCTGCAATTTTATTTCCAGAAGCACTACTAATTTTCTTGGCAATCACATTAAATGCTTCTTCCCATGTTGCAGGTAACAGATGTCCATTCTTTCTTATATATGGTTTATCTAACCTTTGTAATTTTAAACCATCATATGAAAAACGTGCTTTATCTGATATCCATTCCTCATTTATATCTTCATTTAATCTAGGTAATATCCTCATTATTTCTAGACCACGTGTATCAACTCTAATATTACTGCATACAGCATCTAGTACATCTATTGTCTCACAATGACGTAATTCCCAAGATCTAGCTTTAAATGCATAAGGTTTTGAAGTTAACGCACCAACTGGACAAAGATCTATTATATTACCAGATAGCTCTGAGGTAATACACTTAGAAATATATGTATCTATCTCCATATTTTCACCACGACCAATCGTACCTAATTCATAACTACCAGCAACATCTGATAAAAACCTAACACATCTAGTACAATGTATACATCTAGTCATTGTGTTTTCTATCAATGGCCCAAAATTCTTCTTTTTTACAGCACGTTTTCTTTCTTCATATCTGCTTTTACCTCTACCATATAGCATGGTTTGATCTTGTAAGTCACATTCCCCACCTTGATCACAGATTGGACAATCTAAAGGATGATTAATTAATAAAAACTCTAGTACTCCTTCCCTAGCTTTTTTTATCTTGTCAGTATTAGTTTTAACTATCATACCCTCTGCAACAGGCATTGCACAAGAAGCTGCAGGTTTAGGTGGACCACCAACAATTTCTACTAAACACATTCTACAATTACCTGCTATAGCAAGCCTTTCATGATAACAGAACCTTGGTATCTGTATTCCAGCAATCTCACAAGCTTGGAGTACAGTCATCCCCTCTTCAACTTCTATTTCTAAAGAATCTATAACTAATTTAACCACGCACTACCTTTACATGTTAGCCCATTCTATAGTATTACCGCTATTATCCTGTACTAAATCACCATTATCATATTGACCTGCAATAAAAATTTTGCCTAACTCTCTATCAATATATTTAACTGGCTTTACAGCTTTACCATTATACATTTTTTGAGCTGTACCTTTTTTCCGCTGTAATGGATTATTCTTACTTGCTGTTTTTGCAACCTTAACCCCCTTCTTAGCCATAATACCCCCGTAGCTATAAAATCATGAAGTAATAGCATATTTTATCATTTAAGTTTCCAACGTCAATAAATTATATGGTTACAATCTCTAATGATTTGTTATTTTAATTTTTTACTTTTATAAAAATAGTATACATTATCAATTCATATAGAATTATAAATAGTAGTACAAACTATATTACTAAAATATCAACACTTTTTATTATTATTTATATAATTACACATCAATATTTTGTACATTTAAAGCATTATTATTGATAAAATTACGTCTTGGTTCTACAAAATCACCCATAAGTATTGAAAATATTGAATCAGCAGCTTCACAATCAGCTATTTTAATCTTAAGGAGTGTTCTTGTCTCAGGATTTAATGTAGTATCCCACAACTGATCTGCATTCATCTCACCTAAACCTTTAAACCTTTGTAAGGTCATATCCTTTTTACCAAATTCAATAATATTATCCACTAAAGAAGTAGGTGAATTTATTTTTATATTATTGTCTTTTGTAGATAAAATAGGCGTATTAGAAAAAATATCCTCAATTTCATTACACATATTGATAACATGCTGAATATCTTCTGAATTCATTATTGTATCATCAATATAGTACTTATCAACCAACCCATGGGACAACCTAAAAATACTTATCTCATCTTTTCTAGGTATTTCAACACTCCACTCATATTCATAAAAAACCTTATTCAAATGATTAGATATCGCACTAGCAGAATCAAAATTATGCTTCTTAAAGAAAATAATTAACGATTCTAAAACATTCTGAGGAATTATCCTATCATAAGACTTTGTTATTTTACTAATATTCATACATTGATGTAAAACTTTATACAGACTACTACCTGAATAACTTTTGGTTCCAGTAAGGGTTAGGTCTTTTATCGCATTACTAATTATATAATCATGCAGCATATCATCGTTTTTTATATAAAACTCTTTCTTATGTTTTGTAACCTTATAAAGTGGAGGCTGTGCAATATATAAATAGCCTTTCTCTATTACCTCACGCATATAACGAAAAAAGAATGTCAACAATAAAGTTCTAATATGTGATCCATCAACGTCTGCATCTGTCATAATGATAACTTTGTGATAACGTACTTTTTCAATATCAAAATCTTCAGTACCAATATTACTACCTATTGCTGTAATTAATGATGCAATTTCTGCTGATGATAATATGCGATCTAAACTTGCACGTTCTACATTTAATATCTTTCCTTTCAAAGATAATACAGCTTGAGAACGCCTATCACGCCCTTGCTTTGCAGAACCACCTGCAGAATTACCTTCTACAATAAACAACTCAGATAATTCTGGAGATTTCTCCTGACAATCTGCTAATTTTCCTGGTAAAATGGTAAAATCAAAACCATTTTTACTTTTTATTAAATCTCTTGCTCTGCGAGCAGCTTCCCTTCCTTTGGCAGATCTAATTATTCTTTCTAGAATACTAGTGGCTAATTTAGGATTATTTTCAAAAATATTTGTAAGCTTTTCATATACTATATTTTCCACAGCTGTCCTAGCTTCAGAACTCACTAATTTATCTTTAGTTTGAGATGAAAATTTAGGATCAGGTAATTTTATTGATAACACACAAGTCAAGCCTTCTCTTACATCTTCTCCCAAAATACTCACTTTTGCTTTTTTCAAGAAACCTTCATTCACAGCATAATTATTAATACAACGCGTCATAGCTGATCTAAATCCTGCAAGATGAGTTCCTCCATCCTTTTGTCTTATATTATTTGTAAAGCATAGCATATTTTCATAATAAGAATCATTCCAATGCATTGACAATTCTAAGCTGATTCCATGTTCAAGGACAATACCTTCTATATGAACAATTTTAGTCACAGCAGTCTTATTACGATCAAGATATTTTACAAACGCAGACGTTCCTCTATCTTCTGTATCACCAATTTTCGAAATGTCTTTAAAACCAAAAGATGAACTTAATACTTGAGTGCCTCTCAAATCCTTTAGGTTGATATTAATATTAGAATTAAGGAATGACAGCTCTCTGATACGATTTTCTAGTGTTGAATAACTAAAATTGACAAATGAAAAAATATTTTTAGACGGCAAAAAAGTAATTTTAGTACCTTTTTTAGTTATATTTTCACCAACTACAGATAATGGTTTTACAGCTACTCCATCTTCAAAACGCACAAAATACTCTTTACCATTACGCCATATAGTTAACTCCAACCAACTTGAAAGAGCATTTACAACTGATACTCCAACACCATGAAGCCCACCTGACACCTTATAAGTATTGTGATCAAATTTACCACCAGCATGCAATTGTGTCATAATCACTTCAGCAGCAGATACACCTTCATCTTCATGCATATCTACAGGTATACCTCTACCATTATCTATAACAGAAACAGAACCATCACTTTGAATTGCAATATCTATTTTATTACAAAAACCAGCAAGTGCTTCGTCTATAGAGTTATCAATAACCTCATATACCATATGATGTAAGCCAGATCCATCATCAGTGTCTCCAATATACATACCTGGTCTTTTCCTGACTGCATCAAGACCTTTTAAAACAGTAATGGAACTTGCATTATAATCATCCATAGCAATATTATACTTAATTAAGTGACGAGGTATTATATACTGTAGAAAATTTTAGACAAAGTAAAAAAAGTCTTTAATTATAAGTTTAATGTATTATAACAAGCACATATAGTATATTTTAAGTAATAATGTTAACTAATAAAATTAAAAATCCTTAATCTAAAATTATCAAATAATCAACTAAATTAATATACTGCTATTCAACTCATGTTATAAAAACAACTTGAACATCAAATTGTAGAAAAATTTCATATAAATCTTATAAATAACATGTATAAAATATATAATTCAATCAACAATATTTTAAAAACAGGAATTTAATGAAGACATTGCTAGAAATAAGTAATCTAACATCTAATGATGTAGAATCCATTTTTAACCTTACAATGCAATATTTCAATGATAAAAATCTTAATCCCAATATTCTAAATGGAAAAGTCATCATTAACCTATTCTTTGAAAGCTCAACACGTACTCTATCTTCTTTCGAAATTGCAGAAAAATCACTAGGTGCACATTCAATCACTTTAAATATTAATACATCATCTATAAATAAAGGAGAAAGCATTATAGATACTATTTTAAATATAAATGCAATGAATCCTGATCTAATTGTTATAAGGTCACAATATAGTCAATTTATTAAAAAAATATCTGAATATTTACCAAGCTGTTCTATAATAAATGCTGGAGATGGACATCATGAACATCCGACACAAGCACTAATAGATTATTGTACTATACGTTATATAAAAAAAGATGTTAATAATTTAAATATATCTATATGTGGAGATATATTACATAGTAGAGTTGCAAGATCAAATATAAGGTTATTATCTAGATATGGAGCTAATATAGCTTTAGTTGCTCCTCCAACATTATTATGCAATTTGAAAGGTGTATCACACATATACCACAATCTAATCAAAGGGATATGCAATGCAGATGTTATAATACTATTAAGATTACAAAAAGAACGTATTATTAATTCCGTTATTCCTTCAGAAACAGAATACTCTCATTTATATATGCTAAATAATGAAAAATTACTATTATATGCAAAAAAGGACGTTATAGTCATGCATCCAGGTCCAACAAACAAAGGAATAGAAATTTCTAATAACACAGCAGAAAAAAATTCCGTAATTCTATTACAAGTAAAGATGGGTGTTGCAGTACGTAAAGCCATATTACATTATTTATTATGCAACAACTAAATGAACAATAATGCGATATAAAATTGTTATAGAATATAATGGTTCTAATTTTATTGGATGGCAAAAACAAAAACATTTATCAAATTCTATTCAAGAAATTCTTGAAAAAGCAATATTCGAATTCTCACAACAACACACTACAGTATATGTTGCAGGAAGAACTGATGCTGGTGTGCATGCTTTAGGACAAGTAGCACATTTTGACCTCACAAAAGACTTTGATACATATGTAGTAAGGAATGCAATAAATCATCACTTAGTACCTCACGCAATCGCTATATTAAGCGTAGAAAAAACAGATGATAAATTCCATGCAAGGTTCTCAGCAAAAAAACGTCATTACTTATACAGGATAATAAATCGTTATTCACCTCTAACAATAGATCACAATCGTGCATGGCTTATACATAATCCTTTGAATATTGACAATATGATACAAGCTATCGAATATATAAAAGGTAATCATGATTTTTCTAGTTTTAGAGCAAGACATTGTCAATCCAAAAGTCCAGTAAAAACAATAGATGATTTACAAATTATTCATAATAATCAATCCATCAATATTCATATTTCTGCTATATCATTCTTACATCACCAAGTACGTATTATTATAGGTACACTAGTAGAATGTGGAAAAAATAACTTCCCACCAGAATACACAAAGAATATCTTAGAAGCAAAAAATAGGTCTTGTGCTGGTATGACAGCACCACCATATGGTTTGTATTTTGTAAAAGTAGATTACTAAAATTCTATATAACACAAAAAATATACTTTCAGAAGAAACTAAATCTAGATACAAAAACTTACCCATAATTCTTAAGTAAAACAGTAAAGTAAATACAAATAATTAAAGTGAATATTTAAGTAATGATTAGAAATATACATTTACGTATTACAAGAATAATAATCAAATCATATTGTACAAAAAAAACTACCAAAAGTTATAAAATTTGCTAACAGTCTTTAAATCAAATAATAATATAAATACAAATAGTTAAATAGAATATTTAAGGATAATCTACATTTTTTAACTATTACAAAAATTTATAGATGTATGGTATTATTAACTTACACATAAGCAATATAGAAAAAGGTATTTATTCAAATTACTTATCTTAGTCAGATGATTTCTAATTTTTCTGCTTCTTGGTTATTGCATTTTATAATACATAAAATTCTTAATATTAAATAATAAATTGCTTTTAGCATGTAGAAAAATATTAAAGAGGACACATGGATATATCACTGAATTTATAATATATTAAACTTGACAATAATGCACCCCCTATAGTTCTGTACATGAGAACTTTAAATCATTATGATAATTTATAATATGATAATTTATAAATTTTTTATGCTCCAAATAATACTATTGCTTTAGATCTGATACAAGTAAGAACTGAGCTAAAATTGGGTTATAAATTCATCACGTTACAGCACTAATGTAACAAATAAATTTTTCTTTAAAAGCAAGAATAATTGTAAAATTTATATGTAATATATGAACCTTGTAACGTATTATTAAATTGATTATCCTTAGTTAATACTAGATTTAAAATAAAAAACACGCAAATTGTAAAATACAACAGCTAATTTTTAGCTTTTGTTTTAGTACACTACTTTTTTTATAAATATTATCATAGAAATATTCACTAAATAATCCAATAATATGTAATTTACTGTAAATACGCATAGACGATATACACCAAAAACTAGGTGCTATCCTGAATACATTGAAATATAGGATTACGTAATAGAGATAGAAAACACCACTATTGTTTATTTTAATTTATTATCAAACTTACGAAGTAAACTATCATGTATACCAGTAACTGATGTATTCTTCTTTGACAACTTTGTTAAATTTTTCCTATCTACTGTAATATTTTGTACGTCTATAACTTCATTGGTCTGAGAATCAAAAGTTAATTTTAAAACAAGAGATTCATATTCTTTTGCTGAAAAAAAACGTTTCTTATAAATGCTATAAGCAACATAATACCATACATTATCTTCAATAACGCATGGATCACCTATACGCTGTATAACCTGACTACTTAAATCCCCAATTTTTATATCATTCCATAAATTAACTTCTGAAGCAGGATAGCCATGATGAATAACTATAGTACCACAGCTACTTAATAAAAATAAAGCTATACAAATAACTCTAGTTAGCATAACATCTCAAAAATAAATATCCTGTAAGCTATCACAATTTCATTAATTGGTCAATTTCATAAATCATATATTTTTAAATCTATTACTAAAAACAAAAATACTGTATTTAATAAAAAACTTTTCTTTTTGCATACTCTTTCTATCTTTGTAACGCTTGATCAATTAGATCTACAGTATTATTTACTCCATATAATTTTATAAAAGATCCAAGTCTGGGACCATGACTTTGTCCTAACAAAATTTCATAAAAACTTTGAAAACAAGATCGCAAATCATTAAAACAATATTTTTTCATTAAAGAAAATACATTACTTTGTATTTCCTCAGGCGTAATATTTTCTGGAAAATCATTAAGCATATTCTTTAATTCATCTAATATAATTCTTTCATCGTGATCCGGAATTTTATAAATTTTATGTGGTTTAACAAAATCATGATAATATTTAACCGAAAAATCTACTAATTGAGATAATATTTTATTATCCTGTAAATCATTATTACCTTTATAATTCTTGATAAATCCCCATAGTACTTCGCTATTTTCAGCATTACACGCTGATGCTAAATTCAATAGTAAAGAAAAACTTAATCCAAAAATATCAATTAACGGTACATTTCCATTATGAATATGCCATACAGGATTATCACAACTAACATTGTTATGATAATCGTCTACCAGATATAAATAATCATCCATAGAACGCGGTATAACATCAAAATATAGCTTTTTTGCCTTTTTAGGATTTTGTAATATGTACAATGCTAAACTTTCAGCAGGAGCATAAGACAACCAATCTTCTATTGATATACCATTACCTTTTGATTTTGAAATTTTTCTACCTTCTTTATCAAGAAATAATTCATAACAAAATAAAACAGGAGGAGTACTACCTAAAATTTCACATATCTTGCTAGACAATTCTGCAGACGTTTGTAAATCTTTACCATATGCTTCATATTTTATATTAAGTGCCGACCACCTCATCCCCCAATCTGGTTTCCATTGTAATTTACATGTTCCACCTGTAACTGGAATTTGAACAATTTCTCCATTCTCATCTTTGTAAGAAACAGTACCTAACACAATATCAATATCAATAATAGGCACTTGCAATACTTTTGAAGTTTTAGGACATATTGGCAAAAATGGACTATAAGTCTTCTGTCTCTCAGCACCTAATGTAGGTAACATAACATCCATCACTTTATCATAATTTTTTAGTAGCAAAAGTAATTTTTCGTCGTATAAACCATTTCTATAACACTCTGTTGCACTTTTAAATTCATAGTCAAAATTAAATAAATCAAGAAATTTACATAACAACATATTCATATGGTGTCCATAACTCTTACAAGCACAGAAAGGATCTGGTATCATAGTCAAAGGTTTGCCCAAATGGGCAGCTATCATATCCTTATTCGGAATATTATCAGGTATTTTTCGCAATCCATCCATATCATCCGACACAACTATAATTTTTGTTGCAATATTAGGACAGATTTTACGTAGTGCATTCATTATTGCTGTAGTACGTAATACTTCCCCAAAAGTACCAATATGAGGAAGCCCTGAAGGACCATATCCAGTTTCAAAAATAATTTCCGTATTCTCTCCAAACTTCTTTAATATTTTTTCTGCTTCTTGAAATGGCCAAAATTTATATTGTCCCATCATAATATATTAAATTGATAGCTTATAATCCACCTATCTATAACACAAAATGCATAAAGTAGCAAAACATATAGCAGGCTATATAAATATACAAAAAAAATTAGCCTACAGAATTTATAATAATCGTTTTAAAATATCCTACAAATTTATTTACTAAACACTAGTGAAAACCTTTATAGAATAGAATATAACTTTTCGTTATGAGACCACATGTTCAGAATAATAGGAAACCAATAGATTTTCAGTGGTGATGTAAACTAAAAATAATTCTCAATATTTAAAATTATACTGGATCATCATGCATAACAACACGACGTTGTTTTATTTTCTTCTGTATAATCCCTTTTTTACGGCTATCCACAGATTCAGATAAGCGAAACTTTATATAATTATCAACAATTTCATTAAACTTATCCATATGATCACGAAAAAAGTGATCTGCCTTCTCTATAACGTAATATTGCATATATTCACTTTTGATGGAATTACTTAACCTAGCAGCAAGCTGAGATACTGCAGCTTCATCGGAAATGCTGTCTTGATCACCTTGAACAATTAATCCAGGTACAGGACAAGGTGATAAAAATGAAAAATCATATTTATTTGCAGGTGGTGAGACTGCTATAAATCCTTCAACTTCAGGACGTCTCATCATTAATTGCATAGCAACCCATGCTCCAAAAGAAAACCCAGCAACCCAAAAAGGAGCTGAAGCCACATTATTATTTTGCAACCAATCTGCTGCTGCTGCACCATCACTTAATTCACCTATACCTTTTTCAAAATTACCTGACGATTTACCTACCCCACGAAAATTAATCCTTAAGACAGAAAAGCCATTATTAGCAAATATATTGTATAAATTGTACACAATTTTATTATCCATATTTCCACCATATTGAGGATGAGGATGAAAAATTAAAGCAAGTGGAGCACCCAACGTTTTATTATGATGATATTTTCCTTCAATTTTACCAACTGCACCATTAAAAAATATTTCTCTCATGAATTAACTTCCTTAAATAAAAAAATGAGTAAATTATAAACCTCAATCAATTTTACCAACTGCACCATTAAAAAATATTTCTCTCATGAATTAACTTCCTTAGATAAAAAATGAGTAAATTATAAACCTCAACCTTACAATAATAAGAAAAAAACTCAACTTTACAAAGTTTTTTATGATAATAGAACAAAATCCTAGATCATTAACTTATACTAAATTATCTAATAAGAACTTACATGTAAAAAATTAAAATTAACTTTATATATTCTAACTAATAAAAACCTACTTGACATAAGGTATATTAATGATACGCTAACACATTGTTGATTGTAATAAAAAAATCTTTCATAACAATGTTTCAACAAAATTGAATAGCTAGGTAAAGACTTGGGAAATTTAATATGTTAATTACAACAAGGCTACGTTATGCTGTTATGTTTATGGTAAAGCTAGCTCATGAATATTATGTACTAAAAGGTAGCATTCAACCAAAAAAAATGTCACATATCGCAAACAGCCAATCTCTTTCTGAAGGATACCTTGAACAGGTTATTGTAAAATTAAAAAAGCAAGGATTAATAAACGCTATAAAAGGTCCTGGTGGAGGCTATTCTTTAAGTAAAAGTCCAGATTTAATTACACTTACCCTTATCCTTAAGTCTATAGGAGAAAATGTAAAAATTACAAGGTGTAAAAATGATCTCATGGGATGCTTATCAAATAATGCCAGATGTGTTACCCATAATTTATGGGATAACATAGGCAATCATATAAAAAAACATCTAAATAGCATTTCATTAGAAGATATAGTCAATGATAACTTTAAATCTAAAACCACAGTAAGCAACAATATCAATCAATACATATATGCGGACTATAATTCAATGTCAACTATATCCCCTGTAGTTAAAAAGCAATTAGATAACCTATCTTCTCTAAGTATATATAATCCATCATCAACACATAAATTAGGACAAAATACAAAAAGCATTATAGAAAAAGCAAGAGAAATAGCTATTAATCAATTGAACGCTATAAATCATGATGTAATCTTTACTTCATCTGGTACAGAAGCTAATAATTTAGTAATAAATAGTACTACTGGTTATAAACATTTAATTTCTTCTATAGAACATTTGTCTATTATGAATTGTGCTACAAATGCAGAATTAATTCCTGTAAATTCTAATGGTATAGTGTGCTTAGATACGTTAAGTAATACTTTGCGCAAATTTAAAGGTGAAAAAGTTCTTGTATCAATAATGACCGCAAATAATGAAACTGGAGTTATTCAACCTATAAAAGAAATAGTAGAAATATCACATAAATTTGGTGCAATAGTCCACACAGATGCTATACAAGCATGTGGAAAGGTTCATATAGATATTGAAGATTTAGGAGTAGATTTATTAACAATCTCATCACACAAACTTGGAAGCATTGCCGGAACTGGTATACTATTTTTCAATAGTAAAAAAATTAAAATAAAACCTATAATATTAGGTGGACATCAAGAAAAAGGATTACGCGCAGGCACTGAGAATGTCATATCAATTTATTTATTATCTATATCTTTAAGCAATTTGGAAGATTCCGTGAAAAAGATGTCTACCATTGAGAAGCTACGTGATAAACTAGAACATGAAATACTAAATTTAGTACCTGAAGCTCAAATTTTTGGCAGAAATGCACCAAGGTTACCAAATACTACATGCATTGCAATGCCAAACGTAAATAGCGAAATACAAATAATAAGTTTTGATGTTGATAATATTGCAGTTGGTAGTGGATCTGCTTGTTCTTCTGGAGCATTAGAACGTTCTCATGTATTAGCTGCAATGGGAGTAGATGACAATATAGCTAAAAATTCAATCAGAATTAGTCTTAGTCATGATGTAACAGACACTCAGGTAACAAAAATAGTCAATTGTTGGTACAAAATATATCAGAATAATCAATTACTAAAATTAAATTAGGTAAAATAATGCAAAAATTAGAAGATTATTATATAATTAATATTATCAGTGATAGGTTATAAACATGGAAAAAGCAGGACAACAACATATTAATTTACCTATATTTCTTGACTATCAATCTACAACAAAAACAGATGATAGGGTATTGGAAGCTATGATACCCTATTTCAAACAATTTTCTAATCCTCATTCACGCAGTCACTCTTTTGGGTGGAAAGCTGAATCAGCTGTTGAACTAGCTAGGGAAAGGGTTGCATCTTTAATAAATGCTGAAGCTAAAGAGATAATATTTACTTCAGGAGCAACAGAATCAAATAATTTAGCAATCAAAGGAGTAGCAAACTTCTATAAAAATAAAGGAAATCATATAATTACAGTACGTACAGAACATAAATGTGTTTTAGATTCATGTCGCCACTTAGAGACAGAAGGATTCCATGTTACTTACTTAGATGTACAGAAAAACGGTATCTTAAACTTAGACTTACTAAAATCATCTATAACCAATAAAACAATATTAGTGTCAGTAATGATGGTAAATAATGAAATTGGTGTTATTCAACCAATTGAAGAAATAGGAAGAATTTGCCATGAACATGGAATATTTTTTCATACTGATGCAGCTCAAGCTTTTGGCAAAATACCAATAGATGTTAATAAAATGAACATTGATCTCTTAAGTATATCAGGACACAAAATATATGCTCCAATGGGTATAGGAGCACTATACGTACGTAAACGTCAACCACGAGTACGACTTACTACTATGATCAACGGAGGTGGGCAAGAACGCGGTATGAGATCAGGAACAATACCTACTCCATTAGCTGTAGGGTTAGGAGAAGCAGCACATATAGCTCAAGAAGTAATGGAAGAAGAGAATACTAGAATAAGAGAATTGCGTGATATTTTATACAATGAAATAAAAAAAAATTTATCATATGTTGTATTAAATGGTGATTATGAACAACGCATAGCAGGAAACTTAAATTTAAGTTTCCCCTATGTTGAAGGAGAATCTACTATCATGGCAATTAATAATCTTGCAGTAAGTTCAGGTTCTGCTTGTACTTCGGCTTCTCTAGAACCATCTTACGTTTTACGTGCTTTAAACATCGATAAAGATTTAGAACATTCATCGATTAGATTTGGTATAGGTAGATTTACTACAAAAGAAGAAATTTTATATGCTGCAGAACTTATTGTTAACAGCATAAAAAAACTACGTGAGATGAGCCCATTATGGGAAATGGTTCAAGAAGGTATAGATCTTAATAATATCAAATGGGACGCACACTGATTTTGTTATTATATTTTTGCAATTATGAGGTAATATTATGAGTTATAGTGAATCTCTTCTAGAGTATTATAAAAATCCTAAAAATGTTGGTACTTTATCTAAAGAAGATTATAATGTTGGGACTGGATTAGTAGGAGCTCCAAGTTGTGGAGATGTAATGAAATTACAAATAAAAGTAGATGATAACGGGAGAATTATTGATGCAAAATTCAAAACTTTCGGGTGTGGAGCTGCAATTGCAGCAAGTTCTTTAGCAACAGAATTAATAAAAGGTAAGACAATAGATGAAGCACAACAGCTAAAAAATACCGTATTAGTAAAAGAATTAAGCTTGCCTCCAGTAAAAATACACTGTTCTTTACTTGCAGAGGATGCTGTAAAAGCTGCTATAAACGATTATAATATGAAGCAAGCAAATAAAAAAGATAAGCTTTCGTCTCTAAGTGAGTAAATATAAAATATTAAGGTAAGGTTTCGATATGAGCAATGAAACTTCTGTATCTTACAATAATGAAAACAATTCATGTAGTTCACAGATCAGGTATTATATAAATAGTGAGATAGCAAGTAACTCCCCCATTATTATTACAGAACATGCTATAAAAAAAATAAGAGAGCTTATAAAGCAAAAAGAAGGTGCTGCCATTGGAATTAGGATTATGGTAAAACAAAAAGGATGTTTTGGATTTAAATATAATATTGAATATGCATATGATATCAAATTATTAGACGTAGAAATTAAAGTAGAATATCAAAATGAGAGTTTTACAATATTAATTGATCCAAAGGCAATGATGTTTATTAATGGAACAGAAATGGACCATGTAGAAAATAAAATATCTTCAGGTTTTATATTTAAAAATCCTAATGAAAAGGGAAGATGTGGATGTGGAGAAAGTTTCTATGTATAAAGATTATTTTTCACTATTTAAATTAAAACCACAATTTTCTATCAATATGCAAATATTAGAACAGAACTATATAGCATTACAAAGTAACTATCATCCAGATTTATTTTCTTTGAAGTTAGAGAAAAAATTAGCATTAGATAATATAGCAGAAATAAACAAAGCATACCAGGTTTTAAAATCCTATATAAAAAGAGCAGAATACTTATTGCAAATTAAGGGAATTACTACCAGCAAAAACGATATAAATCATATAGTAGAAGAAATATTTAAGATACAGGAGTCAAGTAATATTGATATTCAGAGCCAAATTTTATTATCTACTAAAGCCATGGAAGATGCTTTTGCCATAGAAGATTTTTATGAAGCTGCAAAACAGGTAATGAGATTAAAATATCTTAATAAAATTCAAGAGGATAGGAGTATTATTTAATGCAATTAATTAATATAACAGACCCAAAGATCAATAAAAATACATTAGCATTTGGAATAGATTTAGGAACTACTAATTCTTTAATATCTATGGTTGATAGCGAAGGTAAAGTTATTATATTTTCAGATGAGAATGGTAAATCTCTCATCCCTTCGACAGTAAGTTATACTGACAACCAAATACAGGTAGGAAAAACCCATTCCAATCAAACCATTTCTTCAGTAAAAAGATTAATGGGAAAATCAATTAAAGATATTAATAAATTATCTTCAGAGCTACCATTTCATATAACTGATAAAGGTGATAATAATATATATATAAATAAGCAAGATGGTACATGTGTTACACCAGTTGAAGTATCAGCGGAAATTCTTAAACAATTATGTAAAATTGTAAAAAATACTAGTAACTTAGAGGTAAAAAAAGTAGTTATAACAGTTCCTGCATATTTTGATGAAGCAGCAAGAAAAGCTACAAAAGATGCAGCACGTCTTGCCAATCTTGAAGTATTACGCCTTTTAAACGAACCTACTGCAGCAGCATTAGCATATGGCATAGGAAAACCAGAATATGAAAATAATATATATATGATATATGATTTAGGAGGTGGAACATTTGATGTTTCAATCCTAAAGTTACACAAAGGAGTATTCCAAGTATTAGCAACTGGTGGAGATACGAATTTAGGAGGTGATGATATAGATTACCTATTTGCAAAATTTATATATAATAAATATCAACAAGTGGAAAGTATTAATGATATAGTACTCAGTAAAGAATTACTAAATAATTTAATTCCAGACATAAAATATGCAAAAGAATACTTAAGTCAACATCATATTGGAAGTTTTAATTTTAAAATTTATGACAAAAACTTTTCTTGTAAAGTAAGCAGAGGTGAATTACAAGGTATAGTATCAGATTTATTGAATCAGACCTTAAGTATTACAACTTCAACAATTAATAGTATAGGACTAAATCTAAGTAATATTGCAAAAGTAATACTAGTAGGTGGCAGTACAAAAATGCCTATTATTAAAGACATGCTAAACAATATATTTTACAACAAAGTATTTTGCGATGTAGATCCTGAAAAAATAGTGGCAGTTGGGGCTGCATTACAAGCTTATTACTTATCCAATCCACACATAAAAAATAAAAATGTCTTAATAGATGCTCTACCGCTTTCGCTAGGTATAGAAACAATAGGTGGTATTGTAGAGAAAATCATTCCACGAAATACACCTATACCTACATCTGCAACGCAAGAATTCACTACCTACGTTGATGGACAAAGTTCTATACAAATACATGTCTGTCAAGGAGAACGGGAAATGATAGAACATAATAAATCTTTAGCAAAGTTTGAACTCAAAGGTATACCACCATTACCTGCAGGTGCTGCAAAAATTATAGTAGAATTTAAAGTTGATATGGATGGATTATTAATTGTTTCAGCACAAGAAAAATCTACAGGAATAAAACAATCTGTCAGTATAAACTATACATGTGAATTAGACAAGGAAGAAGTAGAAAATAATATTATGGATTCTATTGACAACTTCGATCATGATATGCATATACGCTCAATAGCTGAGCAAAAAATTGAAGGACAAAGAATTATTACACTTATCAAAAATGCATTAATTGAAGATAAAAACTTAATATCAGAATCGGAATTTAATACAATCAATAATGCTGTTGCAGAAGCTGAAGAAATATTACTAAATGGTAAAACTGATAAAATTAGAGATGTTATAAACAATGTTGAGAAACAAGCATATAATTTTATAAAAAAACGAATGGATTTTTATTTAAATAAATCCATTGATAACTGTAATATTAGTAATAAATAGACATATATATGGAGGTGCGTTGTGCCATTAATAACATTTATTTCACCAGATGGAAGCAGAAAAACATATGAAGCTTACGATGGAGAAACTTTATTAAGTTTAGCACATAGAAATAATGTGGATTTAGAAGGTGCATGTGAAGGTTCTTTAGCATGCTCTACTTGTCATGTAATAATCGAACCAAACTGGTATAATGTAGTTGAACAACATAACGAGATCTCTGATGAAGAAAATGATATGCTTGATTTAGCATTCGGACTGACAGATACTTCACGTCTTGGATGCCAAATTATTTTAACAAAAGAACTTGACGGATTATGTGTAATTTTACCTACCGAAACCCGTAATATATCTTTTGTAAAAAATAGTTAATCAAGTTATAAAAAATAATGAAGTATTTTAATAAAAAATTAATTGTAATATCATCAGTCGTTGTTGCATCAATTTCATCTTTATATGTAGGTATTTGGCTTGTTATTGCAACTCATGTAAAGGCAACTTTATCAAAATCTTTGGCACATATCCATGCAACACCTAGTAATGATATACACATTACAAATTTTCCTTTCATTCCAAAAATACATATATCAAGCTTACAGATAAACTCATCTTCATTAAACATACTTATTCCATCATTACTATTAAAGTATCACTTATTAAGCAACACATTAGAATTTTTAGGTTCAGATAATACTACATTAAAATTTGAAAATTTAATGAGAATCACAAATAATAATCAGCCTAATATATCAATATGTAGCCTGAATAAATCTAAATTATTAGTTAAACCATCCAAACATCTATTGTTTCTATTATTAGATAATAAAAATGAGAAAAAAGCATATTTCACATCCATGATATATGAAGACAATGGCATAACATGCAATGATAATGCTATTACAAATAAGAATCTATTACATATAGAAACTGATGAACATAAATCTTTAGATAATTTATTAACAATACTACAATATAAAATAAATGCCAGTGCCACCGATAATGCAGATATTAATATCAATATAAAAGATGCAATAGTGACATTAAGTATGTCAGATACTGAATTTAAAGAAATCAGTACTATCATAGATAATATAATGTTAGCATTCAAAAACTCATTAATTTCGATTTATGGGAAATTATCATTCCCATTATCTCTAGATAGTAAGATTAATAATGAAAAATTAACAATAGAAATGAGCAGTTATAAAGGTATCATAAAACAACTAGTCGAGATATTTCATGCTAAGTCACATTATAAAGACAAAATAGTTGACGCTTTACAAGATTATATATATGTAATTTCCGAAAAAAAAGACAATGGTAATATTATATTATCAATAAATGAGGTAACAAATCCTTTTAATATTTTTATTGGAAAAGTTCCTTATGAGGAATTTATAAAAAAAATACAAACCATTATAAATACTATGGACAGCCGTGAAAATAAAAAGTAATTTAATATTTATTATTATATTAATACTACCATTTTCTTCTGTTTACTCTTTTTCAATAGATGAGAAATTAATCAATAATAAAATGGAATTACGTGCAATTAATCTATTTAAAATAGTAAGATGCTTAATTTGTTCTGGTGAATCTATTTATGAATCGCAATCACAATTAGCTTATGATATGCGTTCAATGATACGCAATAAGATTCAAAATGGTTACGATGATAATCAAATAATTACTGAATTACGAAATTATTATGGAAATCAAATAACTATTATACCTCCATATAATCCATATACTTACTTGTTATGGATATTACCTACTCTTACCTTTGGAATAGGAATAATTATAATAATGAAACTCATCCATAATAAAAACTATAGGTAATTCAAATAGTTATATCTTATTATTAAATTAGATACCCAAGAATAATCTGATAATCCAACAATACTAAAATCTATTACCTAATATACTAGAATTATATACTACCTCTCCACATCAACTGACAAAATTAAATCTAATTACTTATTGTAATTTTTATGAATATCTAAACCTTTTGCGCAGTTAAAATATAATTTACAGAAATATCATTAGATAATATCCAATTTCTCCTTATTACATCAAAATTTATTCCCATGATGTCTTTTATAAATATACCACTAGGTAAAAATAAATTTGCGATTTCTGAAGGTTTAACAAATCTATTCCATTGATGAGTATTACGAGGAACAAAATTAAAAATATATTCAGCACATATTATCGCATATAATAAAGACTTTATAGTTCTATTTAATGTAGATAGAAATATTATCCCATTATCACTTAATACATTGTTTATAGCATTTATAAAAACTGATAAATTGTCAACATGCTCAACTACTTCCATAACAGTTATAATATCATATTTTTCCTTATTATTAATTAAGGATTCTATATCCATGCAGCAATAATTTAAATTACATAAATCACGTTCCAAAGCATGCGCCTTAGCGATACTAATACTTTCTTCGCTAGCATCTATACCAAGAACTTTCATACCAAAACGGGCCATAGATTCTGATAATAACCCACCTCCACAACCAATATCAAGAACTGACAATGATTTAAAATCTGCCCTAGGCACAACCTTATTTATGTAATCAACAATATACTTCATCCTTAAAGGATGTATTTTATGCAAAGCCCTGAATGGACCATCCTCATCCCACCATTTATTAGCTATCTTCGAAAATTTTGATAACTCATGTTGGTCAATTGTTTGATTCATAAACAATTATCTATTTTTGCTATCCTTTGTACATGTCTTCCTTCAGAAAATTTTGTAGTAAGAAATTTATAAACTATAGACTGAGCTTCTTCACAATTAACATACCTAGCCGCAAGACACAGTATATTGGCATTGTTATGTTCACGTGCTAACCTAGCTACTTCCACATTATAGCACAAAGCCGCTCTAATTTTCTTATGACGATTTGCTACAATACTCATTCCAATACCTGTACCACATATTAAAATACCAAACCCTAAAGTGTTGTTAATAACACAATTTACAACATTTTGTACATAATCTGGATAATCTACAGCAATACTGGATTCCACGCAACCATAGTCCTCTACTACATAACCCAATCCATCTAAATATAATTTAATAACCAATCTTAACTTTACCCCAGCATGATCAGAAGAAATAAAAACTTTCTGCATAGTTAACATAATTCAACATGATTTAATATCTATATGAAATAGGATGAAAAGTCAACATCATAAACACAATCACAACTTAAACGTTATAATTTCTCTTTACAAATTCAAGAGAATGGTGTAGAAACTTAATATAGATTTTAAATAACTTTGTTTAGGATATGAGTAAAGGAAAAGAAGATTCAGAAAACATTATAAAATGTACTTTATGTTATTTAAATAATATCAAATCTTATACATCTGCTTCTAAAAAGAACATAATAGAGGCTTTTGAATCTGGGTTAATTACAGAAGATCAGTTTGCTCATATGATATATCATGTAACAAAATTCATAAAAAAAATTGAAATATATGAAAATGTATTTCTAGAAATATACAACAATTATGTTATATGTAAGTAGTATTACTTATCTTTGTTGATGTAGTAATAATTAGCCTTTTTTCTATTGTAGGTAGTATTTAATCTACTAATATTTTTCTACTATATTATTTTTTTTCTCTTACAATATTTGTATTTCTGTTTTTTTTACTTAGAGAAGAATTAATAGTTGATAATACAATTTTCCTTTAATTACTTAGCGAAAAGGTAGTAAATGTCTTATGAAATTTCTAAAATTCAATCATTAGTATATTTCTGATATATTATCAATTCCAAAATACAAAGGTTTTTACAATCTGTTTACGTAACAGTGAGATATATAACACATAAATTTACAAGTAAGGTTTTTACAGTTGCATTGCATATACTAATGGTTTTAGGAAGAATTGGTAATATATAAAATAACCCCATAGAAATTTTTGACCTATATTAAATTATAATAATATCACCTTTTAAGTTTTACTATTAGACTAGTTACTTGCTTCAAACATAAAATTGATATATAAATTAAGAGCAACACATTATTCTCTACTTTATAAAAAAATTTCACATTTTGTCAAAACACAACTTTCCTATAGACCATTACATTATACTTAAAAAGACCTATAAAATCACCTCTTTTATATATTAATTAAATTTTTATTCTAGATACATACATAATAACATTCATAAATTTTCTTTTAGCAACATAGTACATACAAAATACAATTTTGAAAATCTTTAAATAAATTATCGATTTTGACCAGTTACAATGATATAAGCGCGCCTTGTTTGTAGAACTAGAACTTTTGTATATTACTATTATCCACCTTATAGTAAAAATAAATGGTCAATCCATCTTTACCAACGCTTCACTATCTACAAACAACTTCTCTTAATTCTGATTTGATAAACTGTATGTAATCTTTTATTTTTATGTCTATTGCAAAATCAATAACATAATATTATTGCAATCTAGAGAAATAACTTCAATCCAATAATTTTACAGCATCATATAAATTTCTCACTCCAGGCATTATAAATGGCCCACTTTTATTAGTAAGGACATCATACCATTATAACTTTTAATAAATCAGCACATATTACATAGGCATACCTCTTAGCCAACGTTGGTTGAAAATATGTTTGACCTGCACACAATCACAAACCACATGATCATGAGTTACCATAATACAATTACATAAGAAATCTACTTACCTACATGTGTATTTGATTATCACAAAATATAATCATCAATCTTATACAATAGTATTTCTATAATAAACAAACCATTTTACGTCTATTAAAGATCTCAACACAGTATTTCATAACTTAACTCGCCTTTAGACCTATTTCTTAGCTATTTCACATCTTACATTATACTGTACTACTTGTAACCTTAGTAGTTGATAATATACTCATGAAAAACATTTATACTAGCTTGCTACTTTCTTTGGAACTTTATAACAACTTTTTGTAGAAATTTTTCTAAAATTCTTAATAATTCTTTTTAATATGATAATATTATTTCTTTTATAAGGTCTAATTCCTTAATTTTGCTCCCTACGTAAAGTAGGTAAAAAAGTACTAATATATTAAAATAATAAATCTATTAGCACGTATATTAATCTAACTTAGCAGCAAACACTATAAAAATTAACAATAATAAATATTACTACCTATAAATCTTGAATAATAAAAGATATACTTATTATTCAAGACACAAGTATAGTTAGAAATAACTAAAATTTTCAAATTTAGATTAAGATAAAAGTTCGATAACAAACATTAAACATTACTTACTAGCTTCTTAATTAACATAACAGAATTATTAAACACATTATTTTCCTCTTCAGTCAGTTGAAGCTCTATTATTTTTTCTACGCCATTTTTGCCAATAATTACAGGCACACCCACAAATAAATCATAGATTCCATATTCCCCTTTTAAATAAACGGAACAAGATAATATTAACCTTTTATCATTTAAATAAGAATCAACCATTAACAAAGCAGATTCAGCAGGAGCATAATAAGCTGAACCTGTTTTTAACAAACTGACTATTTCTTCACCACCTTTTCTAGTCCTTTCTATAATTTCATCAACTTTATCTTGTGTAATCAAATTGGTTTTTATTAAATCAGCAATAGATATTCCACCAACTGATGAGTATTTTACTAAAGGAAGCATTAGATCTCCATGACCACCCAATACTAGAGAATTCACACTATCTACTGATACATTCAATTCTTTTGCAATAAAATAAGAGAACCTTGCTGCATCAAGTATCCCAGCCATACCAACAACCATATTACTTGGCAAATTTGAATACTTATACATAGCTAAAACCATGACATCAAGTGGATTAGTAACTACAACAACAAATGCATTAGAAGCATATTTAGCAATATTTTCTGCTACTTCCTTTATAACATTAACATTAGTATTAATTAAATCATCACGACTCATGCCAGGCTTTCTAGTTATCCCAGCAGTAACAACAATTGCATCAGCACCTTCAATATCAGCATAACTGCTAGCACCTAATATTTCTCCATTATACCCCCCTATTACTGAAGATTCAGCCATATCGAGTGCCTTCCCTTTAGCTATACCATGATTAATATCTAATAAAACCACATCTCCCAAATTTTTTAACCTAGCTAAATATGCTACCATACCTCCAATATTACCTGCACCAATAAGAGCAATTTTTTTACGCTTAATCATATCCCCCTCTATGCTTCAATCACACTTATGAAGTTTACATAATTATAAAATATATAACAATATTTAATACTGAACTAGCTATCACTTTCTGTAGATTCCAACACAATACTAATATTACTATCTGTTCCACAAGCACAAGATTTGTATAATTTTAAATAACAGTGGTAAATTTTTTCATCTGCCATAATATAAGCCAGTAAATCTGATGCCATTGTTTCTAATAATAGAAAACGACGTGAACTAACAAAATTAACCAAGTTATTGATAAATATACTGTAATCGACAGTATCATTAATATCATATATAGAATCAGAAGAGCGAAGAGTTAAGTCACAATCTATTACTATTTTTTGTCTTATAACTTTTTCCCAGCAACGTATTCCTACATAAGAATAGGCTGTCAACCCATGAATTTGCATTTTCATCTATATTAAATATGTGATAGATAATAAAAATTGTAAAGCCAAGGATATATTATCATTAACAGAAATTCAACAAAAATACCTAACAAATCCTTACTTTATTATAAATTTTTTCGACATTAGATTCATAACTTTTTACAAAATACTATTGTATTTAATTTTATATAGTATAAATATCAATGTTGAAATAATTGAGAATAATGTAAAAATGTTTTTATATAATTACTTGCCTTTTTTAAAAAAAAATAAACAAGATCAAGATGATAATAAACTTTGCTATTCAGGAGGAATAAGAAGACTTAGTAGCATATTAATAGACCTCACTATTTTAATATTTATATTACAAATTATACACAATGTATATTCTTATTTCTTTATGTATGAGCAAGCAGATAATACTGTAATAAAAATTATAGAAAAATATAAAATGAGTGCACCATTAACTGAACAAGAAGAACAAATTAAAAATAGATATGTATATAAAGCCATTTGTGGACAAATTATTCAAATCATTGCACTTTACATATACGCTACATATAGCTGGGTTAAATTTTCTGCAACATTAGGAAAATTCTTGACAGGGTTAAGAGTTGTTGATGCTACAACTTTACAAAAAATAACACTATCTCAATCAACTAAACGTATTTTTGGATCTATTGTTTCTTCTCTACCGTTATGCTTGGGAATATTATGGTGTAACTTCAATAAACGTAAACAAACATGGCATGATAAAATAGCAAACACTGTCGTAGTAACTAATAAAAGCTTAAAAAACTATCATAATAACCATAATTCATGATTATTATTAAAAACAAAGAAAGCATATTACTAAAATAAGTATTTTAAAATATATATATAATCTAATTTTTAGTACTTTCACGTGTTTTTACCGAAAATTCGAATTTAGATTTTTCAGCATATATGTATGACTCTTAGTAACCAGTACCCTCTTCCCAGCACATTTAAATATTTTAATAATATAAAAAATTTTAATATTTCACCTCTGATGCAATTTCTTTATTGTTTATCTCTATCATGTTTATATAGTACTTAAGATATTATCCATTTTCTTACAACATCACAAGACTAATATTACTGGATACTATATACCTATCCTTATATCTATTAGCTAGTATTTTTTTATTACAAATCAAATCATAATTCGAATAAACCAAAAAATATAACCATAACTATTAAATAGCTTTAACTAAATACTTTCTACACATAAAATATCTAAATATATCAGTATATACTGCATAATATTATAATTTTTACTGATAAAATTAATAGAAAAGTTACATGTGTTAATGCATAATTATTAATAAGGACGCTAAAAATTCATACTCTTTTTTAGCATACTAAACCTTTTACTTTTGAAGTAAAATCTAAACTAAAATTTAAAAAGCTCCTGCTATATAAGATATATCAAAGTTATATATTATTATGCATAACCATCATGAGAACACTAAAAATCCATACTATTTTTTAGTATACTAAGCTTTTTACTTTTGAAGTAAAATCTAAACTAACACTTTAAAAGCTCCTGCTATACAAGATATATCAAAGTTATAATTACCAATGCAGTCATTATTATGATAATAACAAAAAGTTAGCTACTTCTTTGATAGAGTAAATTTTAAATTCTCTAAAGGCCATCTTGCTTTTGGAGTAAAATCTAAATTTGAAATATAACCTTTTGCTAAATTTTCAACACCAGCCCATCCTATCATAATTCCATTATCAGTACACAATTTACTCGGAGGATATAACACTTCAAAATTATTATCATCTGCACACATCAATATACGGCTACGTAATAATTTATTAGCTGCAACACCACCAGTAACTACTAACTTATGAATTCTCTGATCTATAGCCTTCGACATTACAATTGCATTATTAATTCTATTTACTAATATATCACCAACACAATCTTGAAAAGATGCTGAAATATCACATACAAATTCATGAGTTATACATTCCTGATTTGCAATAATATTTCTTACAGCAGTTTTAAGACCAGAAAATGAAAAATCACATCCAGAACGATTAGTTAATGCTCGTGGTAAAATAAAGTTTCTACCATCACCAGACAAAGACTTTTCTTCAATAATTGGTCCTCCAGGATATCCAAGATTTAACATCCTTGCTACTTTATCAAACACCTCTCCCAAAGAATCATCTAAAGAAGAACCTAACTTATAATAACATCCTATATCATAAGCCACCAAAAATTGACAATGTCCTCCAGATATCACCAATAATAGAAATGGAAAATCAATTTCGCAAAACATACGAATAATTAAAGCATGAGCCTCTAAATGATTGATTTCAATAATAGGTTTACCAGTAACACTAGCAATTGCTTTAGCCATCATTACACCAACTATCAATCCACCAATAAGTCCTGGACCAGCAGTAACAGCAATAGCATCGATATTACTTAAAGAAACTTGTGATTCTTCTATACAGTTAACAATTAAACCATATAAATAGTTAATATGAGCACGAGAAGCAATTTCTGGAACAACTCCACCATATACTGAATGCTCTTGCTGCGAAAGAATCTTATGAGATAAAACCTCTTTATTGCTATTTACAATAGCAACAGCAGTCTCATCACAACTCGTTTCTATACCCAATACTATCTTTATTGATTTATTCACACTTTTTATTTTATAGCCCCAATTTCCCTATAATAACGCTTAGCACCATCATGCATAGGGGTAATATCTGACTTAGCCATATCTTGCAGAGTAAGAGTCTTCAAAGCTCCAGTAATACCACGTAGCTCTCGCAAATGAGTTACTATAGATTTTACTACCTTATATGCTAAATCGTCACTTAATTCTGTAGTTGTAACTAGCGCTGCCTTTACTGATACAGTCTGTATATCTGATGGATTGTTATATAATTTACCATTGATAATATCCCTTTGATAATAAGGATACTTAGCATGTAAATCGGCTATTAACTTATCATCCAAAGAAATAAATGTTATATCACAAGTCGCAGATGCTTCCTGAATAGAGGCATTAGGATGCCCGATTACATCTACCATTACATCAATTTTATTATCACATAAAGCTTGCGCCTGTTCTGACGATTTTAATTCTGCCATAACAGAAAAATCCCTTTTAGTCCAACCTTTTTCCTTTAATAGCTTTGACATTGCTACTCTTACCCCAGTACCAGGACTACCAATATTCACTCTTTTGCCTTTTATATCATCAATCACTGATATACCAGAGTCCTTTCTAACAACAATAGTAATGTATTCCCTATGCAAAGATGCTAATATTCTTAAATTGTCCATCGGAGGCATTTTCTCATAAAATCCTAGTCCATTATAAGCATAGTACTCTAAATCTGATTGAACAATGCCTACATCCATATTTGAATAACGTATAGAATTCAGGTTATATACACTTCCAGTAGTAGAAGAAATAGAACAAATTACCTTACTATCATCTTTACCATAATCAGTTGTCATAAATCTACAGATACTACCACCTATTGGATAATATACTCCTGTCATAGAACCAGTACCAATCAAGATATACTGTTTGTCTAAACTATCTGCTTCTGGTGAGGCAATTGCATTATTAAAAAGCACACTAATAATAAATGAACATATAACCAACATTTTTTTCATTAGTTTTGCCTCACATTTATAGCACCATATATTATATTACAAAAACTATCTAATCTTAAACTCGCACCACCAACTAATACACCAGATAACTGGTTTATATCAATCACATTTTTTATATTATTTTGACTTACTGCACCACCGTATATAATCTCAGATGTACTGTCATATGACCTAATAATATTTAAAGATTCAATTATCATATCAATAGAAGGTATACTATTGCTTCCTATCGCCCATACAGGCTCATATGCAATGATGAATTTGCCATGCTTAGGAAAAGAATTATAACATTGATTTAGCAAAACATCTTTTAGCATACCACTTTCCCTATCCAATAAAGTTTCTCCAATACAAATGATTGGTATCAATCCTGCATTTATCGCAGCATTTGCTTTTAACTGTACACAATGATCAGATTCATGAAACATGTTTCTTCTTTCAGAGTGACCTACTATTACATAACTACATCCACAGCTGTATAACATCTTAGCGCTAACTTCTCCTGTATATTTTCCCTCAGCTTCATAAAAACAATTTTGTGCACCAAGCTTTATATTAGGAATACAATCAACTATCTTAGGCAATGCAATAAAAGGCGGACACAGTACTATCTCCACATCAGCTTTTACATTAATTAGGTTAGTACTTAATTCTTTTGTAAAAGAGGAAAAGGTAAGAAAGTCACCATACATCTTCCAATTAGCAACGATGAGCAATGACATAAAAAATTACTATAAAATGTGTGCCGGCTATAAGACTTGAACTCATAACCCTCTGATTACAAATCAGATGCTCTACCAATTGAGCTAAGCCGGCTAGAATCCCCCATAATTTTATATGATATAATATTATAAAGTCAATACCTAGAAATCATATTTTATATCTAATTATATTATTTTGCATGTATAATAAGCATAATTTATCATTACATCATTTTAATTATGCATAATCTTAATAAGATAAATCCTAAAAAAGAATTAAGCCAATGTTTTATTTCTTCAACTAACATTACAGACAAGATAGTTAATTATGCTGGAAATATTAGCGATTATTCAATAATAGAAATTGGTCCAGGACTTGGTACAATGACTTATTCTATATTAAACCAAAATCCAAAGAAATTAATTTCTATCGAAAAAGACAGTAGATTATTACCAATACATGAGAAAATAGTTAAAGAATATCAAGGAAAATATGAATTTATATTGTCAGATGCACTGAATATTGATTTACGGAACATAGTTGAACCTCCAGTAAAAGTCATAGCAAATTTACCTTACCATATCGCAACTCCCTTATTGATAAAATGGATAGATTATATTAATTTTTTTACTAGTTTTACATTAATGTTTCAAAAAGAAGTAGCAGATCGTATAGTAGCACAACCAAATAGCAAAAGTTATGGGATACTATCTATACTTATTCAGTTGTTATCTAATACATATAAAATGGAAGATTTTGCACCAGAAATATTTTCACCTCAACCTAAAGTCATGTCATCTGTAATCAATATAATTGTATTATCAGAACCTAGATTTCATGTAAATCACAATAAATTATTTCAAGTATTAAAAACAACATTTAGTGAACGCCGTAAAATGATACGCTCTACACTAAAAAAACTTACTCATAATGCAGATGAAATTCTACAATCTCTTAATATTGCTAATAATTTACGCCCTGAAAATTTATCAATAGAACAATTTTGTAAAATTGCAAGTTATATATAATTGGTGCTACATATATTATATACTATCAAATAGGAAGATATACTAAACTATTACACCTATCATAATCTACATAACAAGCTAGATTATCTGTAAATTTTTCGGTATACCTTTTGAAGTAGAATATTGAAAATTTAATGGAGAATTAGGATATATCACATGATATATATGATGACATGCCATTGCAGATTCTGAAAACCCTGTCAGTATCAACTTAAGCTTTCCTGGATATGTAGCTATATCACCAACTGCATATATTCTATCGCGATTTGTTTTACAAGTCCTAACATCAACAAGCATTTGATAATTTCTTATTTCTATTTCCCAATTCAATATGGGACCAAGATTTGCAGATGTACCAAAAAATGGAAATAAATAATCAACTTGTAGTGTCATTTTTTCCTGATTTGTGATATTTTTAAGAACTACAGAATGTAATTTCCCTTCTTCACCATATAACTCCTTAATCTGATACGGAACAATAATTTTAATTTTTCCGCTTCGTGACAAATTATCCATTTGTAATGCAGTATTAGGAGCACAACGAAAATTCTTCCTTCTATGCACTATATATAATTGTTTAGCAATTTTAGAAAGTTCAACTGCCCAATCAGCAGCTGAATCACCTCCCCCTGCTATCATGATATTTTTATTAGAAAAATCTGAAATTTTCCTCACTTGATAAAATACTGACTTGTTTTCATAATCAAGAATATTATCTATAGGAGGGCGATTTGGACCAAATGCTCCAGCTCCAGCAGCAATTACAATAACTTTACTTTGTACTACAATTCCTTTGTTAGTCCTTATTAAAAAATAATCTGAATAATCTTCTATCTTTTCAGCAACTTGTCCCAATAAATATTTAGGACTAAAAGGCTCAGACTGTTTTCTTAAATTATCTATTAACTCTTTACCATTAATTATTGGATACCCAGGAATATCATATATTGGCTTTTCTGGATACAATGCTACACACTGTCCTCCAATTTCATTTAATGCATCGATAACACAACATTGCATTTTGAGCATACCAGCTTGAAATACAGTAAATATCCCAACAGGACCAGCTCCTATTACTGCAATATCAGTCGTATAATCAATCATATCTTTCTCATATATTAGCCAAATTTCATGCTAATACCTTAAACTAAACAAGAAAATTTATCTAGAAATATTATATAATAACACTATATGGTAATGTATTCATATTATAAAAAAATACAATTTCAATCCATTTGGATTTTTTAATATAGAATAACTCATTGTACCGAATCCTGAACCAACTTCTATTATTGAGTAATAACTAATATTTCCAGCATAATTAATTATCTTATCTGTAATGTTAGTTGAAGAAACAAAACATAAAAATATGTATATATTTGCTATTCCTCACAAGACAACTTGATAACAAGAATTTTTATATAATTTGAAAACAATCACGCTTAAAACACTTATATAAAGTATCAAACTTTGAGCTAAAAAATGGACTCATACCAAACAGCTATACCTAACATTTAAAACATGTTATTAATAAATGACATACAGTAACTTATTATAAGATAGATATCATCATAATCTTTTGAGTATAAATCACAAGAAAAATACTATTAAAATTTTCACTATCCAGCAACTGTAACATCATCTATCCTTATTGTAGGAGAATTTACTGAACCAAGAAACACCAAATCATTTGCAATTGACATTCTAGAAAACATATGCTGTAGTTTACTAGCAATTGTAATTCCATTTACTGGATAGGATATTTTGCCATTTTCTATAAAAAATCCTGATGCACCTTGACTGTAATCACCAGTAATTAAGTTAATACCAAAACCAAAAAGATCAGTAATATAAAGTCCTTTCTTTATATCTGACATTAATTCTTGAACAGATAAAGTTCCATTTTGTATATAAAAATTACTAACTCCAGGAGTTACCGATGCATTAGAATGCCTTATAGCATTTCCAGTAGTTCTAAGATTTAATTTATTAGCTGAACGTATATCTAGAATCCAACTTCTCAATATACCATTTTCTACTACTAATTTTTTATTTCCAACAACTCCTTCCCCATCAAAAGGCCTAGAAGACAGACCAGATACCATTAATGGATCATCTATTATAAAAACGTTATCCGGAAAAATTTTTTTATTAATATGATTACTTAAAAACGAAGCTTCATTAGCTATGTTATCCCCTCTTATAGCACTTGCAAAATTTTTTAATAATGTACTAGCTACTCTATTTTCAACTACAACTGACATTTTGCAGGTTTGTATTTTCCCAGGATCTAATCTATTAATTGCTCTTAATGCAGCTTCTTCTCCCATTTTTATTGGATCTTTCATGTCATCTAAATTACATACAGAAGAAAAATCATACCCTACCTCCATTTTATCACCCATACCAGCAATAACAGAAATACTACTTGTAAAATTAGATTTACTATAAGTACCTATAAACCCATTTGAAGTTGCTAAAACAAGATTCGTTGTACCACTAGAAAATGAAGATCCCTCTGAATTAATAACCTTACTGTCATAAGATAACGCAGCATTTTCCATGCTTTCAGTAATTTTTTTACATTGATCAACTGTAACATTAGTCTTATCTAATATCATTAGATCATGACTAGTGAGCAAATTTTCCCTATTAATAAAATCATCATACAAAGAAATATATGGATCTCCTGTAGATAATTTTGCCATAGCAACAGCTTGACCTATAAATTTTGAAATATTAGAAAATTCATTAGCAGAAATACACGCAAACTGATTATTATTTACAATAACCCTAATCCCTATTGTACAGTTTTTAGATTGAATCACTTCACTAATTTTATGGAGACGTTGTAACAAAGACAATCTATTATTCTGACAAATTACTACATCACCAATATAACCAATACTCTTTATTCTTTTTACAGCATCTTCAGCTACATTTAAAATCTCCAATTTATCCTCCAATTAATCAATATTAGCAAAAAACTCTCTCCTTAGCTCCATATTATCTTGGAAAACTCCAATTGCATACATTGTTTGCAATTTTAAATTATTCTTATCTTTTTCTTTACAACATGCAACACAATCATGTACTGCTTCAACATTAACAATAGCCCCTTTAGGAAGTAAATAATCATTAAAAGCTCTCGCTATTTCCATGGTTAATCTTTCTTGAAGTTGCAATCTTTTCGTGAAACAATTAATCAACTTAACAATTTTACCAACACCAAATATTAATTTATCAGGAATATATCCAATGCTGATTTTACCTTTCATAGGAAGAATATGATGCTCACAATATGAAGTAAATTCAGTATCTTTTAAAATTACCATATCGTTATAACCTTCATTAAACAATACGGACCCTCGAATAGAAAGCATATCTACTTTATACCCTGAAAAAAAACCTTTATAAACATTTAATACACGCTTAGCAGTATCAACAAGACCTTCCCTATTTGGATCATCACCTATCCATCTTATTAATAAATTAATAGCTTCTTCCGCTTCACTATCAGAAGGTTTATTACTTTTCATAAATTCTCACTTATTAATTTAATGACTCAAAACCGCTAATTATCTCTATTAGATCAGTAGTTATAGATGCTTGTCTAGAACAATTGTATTCCAATGCTAACTTATTTAACATATCTTTAGTATTCCGATTTGCAGATTCCATAGCAATCATACGAGAACAATGTTCACTAGCAGAATTTTCTAAAAAGGCAACATACATTAAACTTAATATATAACCCAAACTTACAGTAGATAAAATATCAATATATGTTGGCTCACACTGATACACTTCTTTTAGCAATACCGAAATTTCAAGATTACAAGGTATTAATTCCTGGACACTAGGCTTTTGCAGCATAGTACTATAAAACTTATTAAACAATATTATAACATTATCAAATTGATCAAAGTTAATACCACTATTATATACAAAAAGCTTAAAATACAAAAAATCTGTAATAGATTTAGTATTAGAAAATACATCCAATATCTTATCTGAGTACTGGTTATACATCATATCATATGCTTTTTTACCAAAAAAAATTAATTTCACCTCCTTATTATTACTTTCTAAATTAGAGATATAAGATTTGGTAAATTTAATTATTAAATTATTAAAGTTACCACATAACCCTCTGTCAGAAGACATTACAATCAACAAAATCTTTTCTTTCTTAGATACAGGAACAAGATCATGTGTCATTGGGGTAACATAATCTACAATAGCACCAAGTTCTAATAAATGCTTCTTAGCATTTTCTAACTTCTGCTGAACACGATGCAACTTAGCAGCAGATATCATCTGCATAACCTTAGTAGTCTTTTGTATAGATTTTACGCTTTTTATTCTTGACAATAAAGCTTTAAGATTAGACATAAACCTTAAATTAAAAATACCTCTTCAAAGTATATTATCTTTTAGTAGCTATACAAGAATTTTATAAATATAAAAACACTACTTTCATAAATAGCATTACCTACCTTGCCCTTTTGACTTATTCTTAGGCTTAGGAGAAGGCAAAGGCGTTACAGAACCTAATGAAGCATCACTAACAAATTCTTGATCAATATTAATACTTACCTCGCTTTTTCCACTTGTCAAAGGCACATCTTCTTGGTAATCTTGAGCGTTATGCTTTACATCTTCTGATCTCATAGGTGATCTCATCCCTTTAGAACTAGATCTATAAAGATCAGTGTCACTACTACATTTATTCAAATTACGTTCCCATATCTGCTGTATATTTTCTACAACTTCATCATTACATCGACTAAAATTCCATCCGCTCTTAGAAAACCTGATAATATCTTTAGATGAATAACGTTCTGTAGTAGAGACTGCTCCGTCACCTTTATTACTTTTAGATACATCTTCCGATCTCAATCGTGACTGCTCTTGATTTTTTTGAGCAATACCATATATAGATGATCTCGCCTCTTCAGGATGCCATTGATTAAGATCAGTATCACTTCGACTTATTCTGTTAGATAAATCTTTCACAGCATCACCACTATGCTGCTCCACATTCAATATGCCCTTAGAAAATTTGAGCACATCTTTAGCAAATAAAGAACGTTCTATTGTCGGCATTTTTTTGCCATCATTATTTTTATCGTCTTTTATAATTCTTGGTACCAATCCTTGCATTAAAATTCTCAGCTCCTTTTTCTTATCCTTCTGTATATCATCAGCAGCTGCTTCTATCTTCTCGAAGCTTTGAGCTAAATCTGAAACTTTAGATGTTATAATCTCATCGTGTAAACCATCATCAGAAATACCTACCTTAATTTCAGCTGATAAATCTTTTGATTCCGCTGTTTTTAATTGAGGAGACCCCTGTACAGACTTGGAAGTAGATGCTACAGCTATAGATTTAGAAGTTGTTAAAGGAAACTCTAAACTAGATGATGAATCCACAACATGTACACCTTCTACCCGTTGATATATTTTTTCATGTATATTATTATATTTTATAGATTCATCATGACATACTTGTCTTATTAAGTCTCTATATCCTGGACCATCTAGGTATGATAAAGCTTCTAACCTCCCCTTTATCATATACATATTCTGTAGATCATTTTCATATTTTTTTAATATCTGTTTACAAGCTTCAATTACAGACTCTTGTTTTAATATTTCACTGCTTAATATATTCAATACTTCCCGATATCTTGAAAACATCGTACCATATGAAGAACATAAGGATTTAAGTTCACCTTGCAATCCTTTTTTATCAGAAGAATTCATATACACTTCAAAAGCTCTCAGATGTTTTTCAAGGTCACATTTATCACTTAAAAAGCGTGCTTTCTGTTCCGATGAAACTAATGTATCCGGTAATTTCGACACTAATGACCGTGTCATACTTTCCTCTTTATCTGTAGATTCCGATGAAACTAATGTATCCGGTAATTTCGACACTAATGACCGTGTCATACTTTCCTCTTTATCTGTAGATAAAGACATATCCCAACGGTCTTTAGGTGATAACAATGTTTCATTTTCTTCCATCGTAAATTTAGATGATCCTAAAGATTGATGAGATGTAATACTAGCATGTGGATCCTGACCTACAGACTCGTCAACTCCATGATCTCTATCTAATGAAGTTGTAGATTTAACTTCCTGATTGAGAGAATCTTTACTTCTTTGCTCCTTCCATCTACCATCCCTTAAAGCATCTTCCAATTTTATTCCACCAATGTAAACGCAACAGCGATCAAAATGTATTTTTTCACCACGCCTTCCATATTTTTCTGCATCCTGATCACTCAACGATACACTACCATCGGAATTTACTATAACATTAACCACTTGTTCTTTTGCCCCTTTTGGAACAACAGGTTTCCAAGATAATTTAAGTTTTACAGATCCATTAGTAACAACATAATTTCTTTTCTTGCCAACACTTTGCACATACCCTTTGTCTTCATTAGAAAAATTAAATTTTACTGTTCGTAAGCTATACTCTTGACAAAAATCACTACTCAATAATTTAGTTGTTTGTAATTTTCCACCACCCATACTAGTAGACAATATACCACCTATTATATCAAACTGTATATTGTCATACTTCATGCCTTGTCCTAACTGAACACAATTTTTAAATTCAGAAATACACTGAGATTTAATGCCGTAATATTTATCTCTACCATTTACCAAAGATTGTAAAACATCAAGCTGCTCACCTGGAAATCTTGCACTAAGTTTTCCAGAAGTATCAATAAGTCTTGCCAACCGAGATGGAAAGATTCCTAATTTATTTTTTACATTAAGTGAAGCACCACGGGATACCAAAAATTCTACGAGTTTAAGATGTTCAAGTGTTACCATCTCAGGAGAAGATATCATAAAAATCAACAAACTATGTAAAGGTGTATTACCATCTTTATCCTTTCTATTTATATTACTTCCAGTTGATAATACTGCTTTAACTATTTCTCTTGAACCAGTCATAACAGCTTTATGTAAAGATGAATTATCATGTATATCTACATTATTTATGCCAATAGTTGCATAACATTCACGAATGTAATTATATAAATCAGCATTACCAGCTTCAGCACAATTTACTAATATAGAATTAAAATCACATTCATCAGATATTTTTCTTTTGCCTAATAATTCTTCTAGTGTTTTTACTAAAGTATATGCACCAGGAACACATGCTATAGATTCCATCCCATTTTCAAATTTTAAATTTCTATTATTAAATAATAGATCTTGTAGCAATTCTGGATCTTTATCTTTTAAACAACGTACAATTGTCTCAACAAGTTCTAACAATTTGATATTATCATTCTTGATTTTCCCAGCAGCAATGTCTCTACACAATTTTTGAAAAACATTGTTACCTTCACTATCTGTATTAACTAAAGTTTTCCTAATAACATCATCATTTAATATTTTTCGTAGTTTTGCATAATTTACATCAGCAACACTTTTATATTTAATAGACTCATCACCTAAAATACTGCTACAAATTTTATAACACACATCACTAAATTTATGCTCTAGAACTTTAGATGCTTTAATTTCATTGCTAAGATCATAAATAGAATCGTATTCAAAAAATGTACTTTTTGCCTGACTAAATCTTTTACCATGATATTCATTTGCCCGAGAATGTGGTGTTAATAACTCCATCAATGTAGCATTATCACTTCTTTCTAACTCCAATAACATATCAAGAGCTGTATCACCAGACTGATTTCTACAATTAATATCAAAATTATGATTGTGCAGTAACCCAATAAATAAACTGTGTACTTTCCTATCCGATAACTTTTCTGGATTCCTTTTTAAAAATTCTACAAATTTATGTAATAAGGTATTTCCATCTTTATCAGTAATATTCGGATTTAACTTCTTGTTAGAATCCACCAAAGCTTTTATAAAATCAAGATCACCAGACAAAACAGCACGCTCAGCAATAGAAGCTTCTTCTGATAAAGTTCTAAGTTGTAATACTGATGCACTAGGAGCTCTATTAATTGCCCCAATATAATCATCAAAACCTCCTTTTTTCTGAATCAGAGATTCTATTTCATTCTGACTGTCTAATATTTCCTTTTTATTTTTACTAATAACAATTTCACTTTCCGGTAATACATCATCTTCTAAAAAATCATAATCACTTCCTATGTCACCATCAGTTACTAAACTCGATAAACCTGCATGCTGGCTAGATGGAAGAGCTTCTGCACCACTACCAAATTGAGGCTCTCCTAACTGAGCTGATACTGGTGGAGATACCCTTGATGAATCACCAATCTCCTCAAGATTATCAAACAATGCTTCTTCTGCACGAGTTGCAAACTTAGACTCATAAGACAGTAAGGCTTCCTTTATTAAAGGATCAGAAGTATTTTTCACTATATGCAACAAATTTTTTTGCTGCTTAATAAAATCATATCTTTTCCTAATACTCATTCTTGCTAAAAAGTCATTAGATACTTCTGGACTTTCACTAACAAAAATAGCATCAAAGACTTGTTCATAATACTTATTTTTTGGTAGCTTTTCGATACTAGCATCTAGTTTTTGCGATAATATTAGATTAACAGCTTCTTCACGTACTTTTGAACTTTGTACACGACCCTCAGCAGCATGATACAATAGCCCTCTTCCTCTACAATCTGAAGCTACTGCTAATTTTTTATTGCCTTTAATTAAATCTTCAAACTCAAAATCACCTTCTTCATTTTTCATGCCACTATAAGCACAAAGATGCGCTAAATTAGCTTTTTGTGATGTTTTTGAGTTTATATCTCCACAAAGTAACTTAATGCTTTTATACATATCATAGTTACCAGACACCGCAAGATATTGAAAAAAAGATAATCCATTTGAAGGATTAATTTGGTTAATCATCTTTTTGATAAGATCTTGAAGCTTCTTATCTCTTACATCTATTGCATGTTTATAAGATTTTTCAGCTATTGCATATAAAAATTTAACATTTTCTTCTGTAACCAAATGAAATATATTACTTTTCAAACAATTAACACACTGGTTAATGGTATAATCATACAATTTCGGATATTGACTTATAACCTCATTGACATGTTTTGCAACCATACGTACTAAGCTTTCACTAACTACTGGATTACTTCTACCATCCATAATATTATTGCAATATTTCAACGTAGCTAGTTCTAAATAGTCCACTATATCAAGATTAGCGTTTTCTCTCCGCGCAAAATCACATAGTGTATCAGAAGATTTTAAATTACACTTATAATTCCCTTTTAATTGTTTAGCAATTTTCTTATATGTTGGTGTTTTAATATCATATTGTTCTAACAATAAAGCAGGATTCCTCTTTATAAGCTGTTTCAATAATTCAAGATTATTAGATAATATTGCACCATAAGGTAGTACATCATCCCCCACGGCTATTTCAGGATTATTCTTTAAATAGTCACAACATACTCCTAACAGATCTGGATAACAAACAGCTAATCCTAAATGACTTAACCCTTGATCACATTCTAACCAAAAGTCTTCTCCTTTTTTCTCAATCAAATATCTTAAAGCTTGAGAATTATTTTTTTTAATAACATCTCCAATACTGAGTTTTTGGTTAATTGAAAGATCAAGAGCATTTTCCAAGACACTAAAAGCTGCTAAAGCATTAGCATTATGCATAACAGACCGTGAAACTTTATTTAATACATCAGGATCAGTAGATCTAGAAATTAGATCTGATAGAAATAGACATAATATATCAGATTTAATATTTAATTTAGGATCAACAACCTCCTGTAATACACCAAATAGGTCTTTTTCATTATAATACTTCATTAAAGATCTTATAAATTCTTCGTTTCCAACCTTACAAGCATAAGTTAATAAGTTATGTCCTTCTATTTTATGCTTTGTTAAATGAACTCGCTGTTTAAATATAGATTTACCCGTATAATGTTCAACGTTGAACAACTCTTCTAGTAAGTCACAATCTTTACTATCGACAATACCTTTGACGAAAACTTCATTCATCATTAAATCTTTTACATGCTTTTTACGTTGTTCAATTTCATGAATAAAACCTATACAAACTCTCTTGTATCCTTTCTGAGCTGCAATAGCAAAAGGTGTCACACCTTCCTTGTTAGGCTGCAAAAATGCATTCATTAATATATCTGCTGGAAATCTACCATTATGTATAATATCTTCAACTAAGTTAAATTGATCCTCCGATATCATAGTATGAAAAACATTATTACCATTATCACCATATACTGCTGCTAATTCTTTAGGTTTAATATTCTCTATAAAATACTTAAGCATTGGCGTATTGCATTTAATAACAGCAGCTTGAAATGGACTAAGCAGAGTGGACAATTTATTTCCATTCAATGGATCACCAATATTAAAAAACAGATTTTTTGTTTTTCTATCCTGTGCTATACCTTGATATCCCTTTACTAGCTTATTCCATTGCTCAACATTTCCAAGCGCTGCTACCAAAGTAAATACAGTATGCCCTATCTCTCCATGACTTTTTTCAGCATATTTTGCTACATTATCATTCAATAAATCAACAATCTCTTTTTGAAATCTCTCAATATCACCACTCCTTACTATTGATACATATGGTGATAAAATACCAAACTGACCTACATTACCTCTTGATAAAGGGAACATATCTTTTAGAATACTTTTTTCTTTACTTAATGGAGTTGTGCTAATAGTTGTTGAATTTGATTTGGTCTCATATATACGTGCTGGATTATAATTATCATCTAGACCTTTGCTTGTTAATTCAGGATAAACCTTAGCACAATACCGTAAAACTTCAATATTACCACATTTTTGAGCATTATCTAATACCTTAAGCACTAATACAGACCTTACTGAAGGATCAAGTATTCTAATAAAATCAGCATTCTCCTTCAAAATATTCAGAACATCTTCGTGATGAATTATTGAAATTTCATCAAAAGATTTCATTAGATTCTCACTCAAATGATGTGGGACATTCCCTTGATAATCTCTTACAGCTTGTAGAATCATTCCTCTATGCACTGAAATTATATGCTTAACTAAAGGTACATTTTGTAGATCCGATGCAGTTTCTAATAAACTCTTACCATGTTCTGTATCATAGATCATATATGGGAAATGTTTCAACAACAACTTAAGATCTTCCATTTGATCATTATTAACACAATAAAATAGAAAACTTTTCACTTTAGGCATCATTACTGCTGCACAAACAGGATCTTTATGACTAGCATAGATAATACTTGTAATGCCATTAGCTATAAGATAACGAGATGAAGTTTCTTGTATAACCTTATCAAATAAATCACCATTCCTAGCAAATATCTGAGCTAATTTCTGATAATCATCATTGGTTATGTATGGATTACGTATTATATTAATAAAAACCTCAGGAGATATATAATTTAAAGATCCTTCTTTTTTTGAACAATTTATCATATAATCCAGCACCATAGAAACGCCTAAAGCAGCTACTACATCATGTAAAAAATTATAATCTTTAATTTTAATGACTTCTTTTATAAAAGCATTTCGATTAAATGATCTTTCGTATCCATGAAATGTGCGTTTAATTGATTCAATATCCCTAGATTCAATAACATGTTTTATTATGCCAATATCAATACCTAGATCATTAACTCTTTTATAATATTGACGACATTCTTCTACATTATTAAACTTCTTATATCCGTTAACTATTCTTGAAACTAATTCTGAATCATATGCAGAGTAATCCCCAAATATTCTTCTGTAATCAGACAACATTATAAAATTATGCTCATTTAAATTCTCAAATAGAGCACATTTTAACTCTTGCAGAGTTTCTTGCATTCCTTCTTTTTTCTTTCCTGATATTTCCTTTTGTAATGTCGCTACTATTTCTAGTGTTTGTTTGTATTCTTTTTCTAGATGTTTTTTGTCTTCTTGTAACATGCGCATTTCTGGTACTACCTCTCCTTTTTTCTGAGATTTTTGGATACCATTTATGGCTTCCTGTATTTGATATCTGTATTCTTTCAGTTTACTTAAATTCTTGAGTTGTTCTTCTAATTGCCTATCTAATTGCTTTACTGATTCATCTGATAATTGTTTATCTAATGTTCCTAATGATAAGTTCCTCAATTTTAGTAATCGATATTGCGCATTTTGTATGCGTTTCTCTAATGCTAATTCCTGATCTGATATTGTTAATAATGGTACTCGTACCTCACTGAATATTGCTTGTCCATTACTCTCTTCTATTAATCTCTCTCCTTTTTGTATCTGTTTTACAATATCTCTTTGTAGCTGCATTTTCATATCTAACAACACAATGTGTTTCGCTATCCACAATCTTGAGTCTCGTTCTACTAATGTTCCCGCAGATTCTGATACTACTTTTTGTTTTTGTACTTGATCCAGTTCTGCTTGTAGTTTTTCTATCTCTGCTATCCTATCCTTTAGGTCTGATACAGATTTTGTTATCCCTACCAATGCATTAATATATTCTAACCTACTATTTAATAGTACTACCTTCTCTTTTTGACTTGCCTGTTGTGAATTTTGTAATACACGTATATCTTTTAATATTTCGTCTTGTAAGAGTAATTGATTCGTTAACACACTTTCGACTTGCAAATCTTGCCTGTTTTGCTTTAATTCTCCTTCATGCTTCGTTAACCGCTTTTGTTCTTTTTCTAGTTCTTCTAGCCCTTCCACATACATTTTCCTTTGTAGATACTCTTGCTGTAAGCCCTCTAATACTTTTTCTATAAACTTTAAGCATTCCTGTCTGTTTCTTTGTAGATCTTGTTGTATTACTTTTAGCTCTTTCCCTACTTGTGAATGTATTTCTTTCTTCATAAGTTCTTGAGATTCAACTTTTTTAAATAAAAGTTTCTCGACTTCACGCTGTGCGTTCTCTAGTTTTAGTAGTTCTTGATATTTGATTTGTAGTCTAAGTATTTCTACAATACCTGATAACGGTAATCTTGCCTTCTTTACTGTCTCATTAATCTCTTGTCGTACATGTTTCACCTTACGTTGTAATTCTGCTGATTTCTCTATGTGACCGTGTATTGTTGTTATGTTATCCAATTCACAACGTACTTTTAGTACCTTTGCTTCCTCTACCTTTTTATTATCTTTATCATCAAAAATCCCAGCTTCCAGTCTCTCTATTTCTTGTTGCAATTGTGTTTGCTTTTCTAATGCTCCCTCTAGTGCTAATTTAGATTTTATTTTACTTATATCGAATATTTTGATAACAGATTCATCTGACTTAACTATATCCTGCAACAACTTTTTGATTTTTAGCTCTTCACTCGAACATGCTGCTCGCAATTTACTATACAATTCATCTCTTCTAATTTCTTCTCTCTGTTCTGAATCTAACAATTTTTCTTGTTGTATTACTAACTGTGCTGATTGTTCTTCCTGTCGTTGTAATTTTTGTTGCTGTACCAAGCTTTCCTTATCACACAGTTCTTCAAAATACTTTTCAGCATTTTTCAATATATAGGGAACTATAATAGCATTCTGGTGCTTTACTGCTAAATCAATAACACTCTCATTATTTTTAGTACGTGCTAATAGATTGCAATTCTTTAATATATCGTCAAAATCAATCTCATCTCCTAAATTACCAATTAATTCAGACTTTGCAAGTAAATGAAGTGGTGTTTCTCCCAATTTATTTTTTTCAGCTAATAAATTATTTAAACCAAATCCTGTACTTGATTTTGCATTGTCAAGACCTGCATATAACGATTTTATTTTATTAAGTACAACATTAAAAACTGCTTTTTGTTCAGGGTTAGCAGTATAGTTATTAAAAAGACAATGTAATACATTGCTGTTATCATTTTCTCTAGCACGAGCATGATACAGTGCATCTGGTAAATTTAACACTAGATCACAACATTCAGGGTCATCAGAAAGTATAGCATTAGCTAATACACCGCGACCTTGATTATCAGTAACTTTCCAATTAACTCTCTTCAAAAGTTTTGTCTTACGTGTTAAATGAATATTTTGGAATTGACATAAAAACTGCTCTCCAATTCTTGCAGCCATAAGCAATGGATACTCTCCATTCGCATCCTTAGCATTTATTACATCATCGCTACAATGTCTTAAAACCTCCCCAAATATCTCAACATTAACGGGTTTTTTATCATTCTGATGCCGCTTAAGTATATATTGCAATATACCATTTCCACCTTCTACATTACCAAATATTGCATCAGATATTTCTTTATTTGTCGATGACTCAAAGAAATTCTTAACACTTACCATATCTCCAGATTTAATGGCATTGTACAAATATTGCTTTTCCATACTCTTTAACCAGAAACATTTACAAAAAACTTATAATAAAACGATATTTGATTAATAAATTATAATATATAAATAAATATTAATTTTTTTATCACTTAATAATACACCATACGTTATAAGTAATAAAGTAAATTTCTTTAATACAAAATATACTTAACTTATTTAATAGGAGATATATTTAGTGGATCTACCCATACTATATTACCGTTACTCTTAGCATATATCATATTAATTCTATTATTCTTTACATTAATAAATAAAAGAGCTGGCAAAGATAACAATTCCATTTCCATAATTGCATCCCCAATAGTCATAGTTTGTATAATAACATCTTCTTCTATTACTAATGCTGAATCATCAGTGTCATGATATTTTTCCACTTTATCACTATCCAATACATACCCAAAACATCTCATCTGCGACTTTATAGAGTTTTTATTGTGACGATATTTACTAATTCTCTCACTTTTGTGTTTCTGCAACTTATCACGCAAATAATTAATAGCATTATCTATGGCATGATATGCTGTATCTGACGTTTTAGAAATTCTAATAAACTCACTCTTGACATCACTAATACTAATTGTAGATTTAAATAAGTTTGCATCTTTAGATAAAATCATTTTCATATTGACCGTTAAGTCATTTACAAAAAATTTAGTTATATGATCTTGTACAGCATTTTCAACATAAGCTTTAATATTGTCAGTAACATCAAAGCCTCTAGCAGTAATAAGTATATTCATAATCACTCTTAAAAATTACACTGACAAATTAATACACAAAAACTCTAAAATTTACTATACATCTTTATATCACTTTGATATAATGCAGCACTATAATTAAGTTTTATATATTAATATGCTAACGAATTCTATATTTTCCTTAACCCAAGATAATTTAATGTCCTACATTAATGAAGTATATGCGTTCCCTATCTTATCTCATGAAGAAGAAGATAGGTTAGCAAAAAGCTGGTATGAAAATAGAATTATTGCTGATGCCCATAGATTAGTTACTAGCCACTTAAGGCTAGTAGTCAAAATTGCATTAAGCTTTAAAAATTACGAGTTACCCCTTATAGAATTAATAATGGAAGGAAACATAGGGTTGATGCAAGCTGTAAAAAAATTTAACCCTACTCTTGGCTTTAGGTTATCTACTTATGCAATATGGTGGATTAAAGCTTCCATTAAAGACTATATACTTAAATCTTGGTCATGTATCAAAATTGGTACAACACAAGCACAAAGAAAGTTATTTTTTAGCTTGAGGAAAATCAAGAAAAAACTTTTTAAGTATAATAATAATATTACAAAAGAAGATATAAAACTGATTGCAAATGAGTGTTCAACTTCTGAGCAAGAAGTTGAACAAATGAATAGGTATTTTTCCTACAGAGACAGGTCCTTAAATGAAATAGTATTCTCTAACGACAATCAAAATGGTATCGAGTTACAAGAAATCATCAAATGTGATACTCCAAATCAAGAAGATATATATCTAATAAATGAGGAATCAAATATAAAGAATACCTTAATTGCACAGGCTTTATCAACGTTAAATACAAGATACCGCGACATATTTATTAGAAGAAGATTGGCCGAAGAACCAGATACTTTAGAAGTATTAAGCCAAGAATATAATATATCCAAGGAGAGAGTCAGGCAAATAGAAATGCATGCCTTTACTAAAATAAAGAACTTTATTGTATCTAAAAAAGAAAACTTAGGTTATTATAGCCATAGCTAGTCAATAAAAAGTATTACAGCTGTTTTATTCATATTAAGAATAAATAGGCTTATGTTTTCTATAATTAGTAGGGATGTGTAAAATACATAATTTATAAATCAACTTACCTTATATAAAAAAGGTAAGTACGTTAACTAACTCATATTGTTACAATAAAAATATGAAAAAAATTATTTAAAACATTAATCAAAAACATATACCATACTAATTCCATTATTGTACTCATTAAGCATATAAACTAATAAAATTAGTTATGTACCTTAGATTAGCTTCTTATATAAAAGAAAAAAATACCTAACGTTAAATTAACCGATAACATCAATTCTAAAATAAGACAATCAAAAAAGCATTTATAATATTTTAAGAACAATTTCCACAAAAGTACTTAAATAATACTTCATTAATACCCCTGTCTTGCCTTAAATCTTGGATTTTTTTTATTTATTACATAAATACGCCCCTTCCTGCGTACAACCCTACAGTCCTTATCCCTTACTTTTGCAGATTTAAGTGATCCAATAACTTTCATTTTTTTTCCTATATTCAATAATACTACTATATATCCTTGGCGGAGAGAGAGGGATTCGAACCCTCGATACGATTTAAGGTCGTATAACGGTTTAGCAAACCGTCGCCTTCAGCCTCTCGGCCACCTCTCCCATCAATACTTTATATTTTTACAAATTACCTATAAAAATGCAAAAAACAACACATATTATAAAACTTACTAAGCAAATTTCAATACATTTCTATTTATCCCCCCTCAATGTTCATAACTATACCCTACAAAATTTTTTAATGTTATTCAAATAGCAATACAAAAATATTCAACCAAAATATAAATAAACTGCTTCCTTAATATTAAATCAAGTATATATAATACATCAAATACAACATTAATATTATTATGATAAAAACTTTTAATCATAGCGAAAAAATCTTCACGCAACAAAAAAAATTAGATGAATTCTCATATACAATTGACAATATCACCACAAAATACCAAATGAAATTTGAAAATAAGATGGAGGACATAACATCTAATTTTCTAACCTATTTTCAACATTCTTTAGAAAAGGAATTAATATCACTAATCAAAAAAATACACTCTCACAATTTCCAAGAACTCAATAAATATCTTATAGAACAACTATTAAACTCTAGCAGTTTAGCAAGCCTTAATAAACATGAGAAAGATACTATTGCTAAAATATTTAATAAAATTTCTCTCAGTATATTAGAGAATTTAGTCTTTTAATAAAAACCCAATATAAAAAGCCATTATCAATATAACAATGGAGTTATATGCTAGAAAATTCTATGCTGTGTATTACACGCAAAACTGTACCTGTATCTCTGCCTATTACCTTATCAGAAGTAAAATCTTTCTTACGTATAAATAATAACCAAGATGATATATTAATCAATAATTTGATTACTATGGCATCTGAATATGCACAATGGTATATTGAAAAGTCATTAATGAAACAAACATGGGAAATTTCCTGTAGTAGTTATATACCTGGAAAAATACAGTTATTATTTAATCCAATAATAAAAGTTAATTATGTAAAAACAATATATACAAATGGAAGTGAAGAATTTATAGATCAAAAATACTATCACGTAGATACATTACTATCATATATTTCATTCAATAAACAAATTCATGGAGATAGAATAGAAATTTTATATGAAGCAGGATATACTGACAATGCATTAATACCTGCACAAATTAGACACGGTATACTACATCATGTTGCTATATCATACAAAAACAGAGAATCAGAAAATATCAATAATCTAACTTTTATAAAAAACATATACTCTCCCTTCCGTGAACTAAAGTTAGTTTTATGACAAATATAACAAAGGAAATCTTTAACTCAACTATCAAATTACTCAAATCTAATAATAACTTAACAAATATTATAACCGATATATACGATGTTATACCCAATAAAGTATCACTACCATATATATATATATATATAAGTAACTTAAAAACACTAAATACGTTTAACAGTAATATGTCAAAAATACAATTATCATGTAAAATCTATTGTTACCAATCTAATACACTATACACAATACTAAATTTAATCACCGATCTACTAGTAAATCATAAATCTGATATAGCTAATTTTGAATACGAGATTGCCCCAGAATATAGCTATAATACAAACCAGCATAACGAAATTGCATATGCACTATTAAATTTTACTATCTTAGCAAAAAAAACTCATGTCAATACAACTACAAATTAAGGATTCTAATAACTCTTTTTCCTCTTTAAATAATATAAAAAGTGTACGAATTAGCCTACATAATAAAAACGAATATATTAAAAACATTTCCTTATCAGGATGGAAAACTGCTTTAGAGAATTCAGGAAATAAACATGTAATATTCAAGATCAATGGCATTATAGATTACTCACCTGCAAATCAACTTTTACAACAATATTCTTTCAACAACGATATTATGGAACTTAAAATAATTATCAATAAAAAAGAGGTAATATCAGCAAAATGTATTGTCGAATTATATGAAAGATATTACGAATCAAGCAATTTTGACAATTTTAATACAATCTTAACAAGCTATAAAAAAGTAACTTTTAATGATTATTAATACAATTAATATATATTTAATATGTGTTAATAATTGTAAAAATAATTACAATGCTACAGCAAAAAAAATTAATATATCAAATGATAGATAAGTGTAATAGCTATCAAAAACTCTATACAGCAGAAAAAAGAATATCTGCCCTATTAAAAATAGCACAAGATGAATCTCTGCTAGAAAACCTTTCTATAACAAAGCAAGCATCATCAAAAGAAAAAGCAGAAACTCACGTTAATCAAACACTAAATGCATTAATACTAGAAAATAATAATGAACATGAAGAGATCACAAATATTAAAAATAATATAAAATTAAAATTTAACATGCTTATGTCAGTTATCGCACATAAAATGGACCCAGTACAACGTGCAGGAGAAACTGCTGAATCAAATAAAAGAGATGCGAAAAACTTTGGAAGGTCAAACAAAGATTCTTCAAGTTTAACGATGGCACTACTTAAAACAATTTTAAATCAAATAAAACTTATATTAGAAGTAGCTATCACAAATCACAAAATTGAAGATCATAAGGATATGAATATAAATATAGAGCAACAACAATCATATTTACCTAATCTAGAATTCCAAAAAAATAATCAGCAAGACAGAAGCAGATAATACGTATCAGCATCATATAATTAGCAATATGATTAAAATATTTAAAAATAATATAAAAATAGAAGTATAACATCTAGATTAATAAAAGATTTATATGAATATATTAATATTATGATATATCATATGTTATATATAATATGCTTTTCCCTTATAAATTAAAAATCAAAGCAATATATAATCATATTAATAAATGTGATAATACTAACGAATTAGTATATATATACAAAAAATTAATTAAAACAGAAAAATATTTAAATAAAAGAAAAAAGGTATCAAAAAATATTGATATACATAATGTAAAAAAAATACCTAAAGAATTAAAAAAAAATAATTTATCAATTTATATAAAAAAAGAAATCAAAAGAGAAATTAAAACTTTATTAATGTCAACCATAGCTCACGAGATGGATCCAACACAACGAGCTGGACAAACCGTAGCCTCAAATATTAGAGGAGCAAAAAAGTTTGGTAGAGATAACAAAAGTAAAAAAAAAACCGGTTATAAACGCAAATCAAAAAGCATGTTTTTAAAATTACTCAACTTTTTATTTCATCTTATCATCCCAATACCTTCATGTACATTAAATGCTAGCCTTATTATACAAAATTCCATCCTAAACAACTCACAACACATAATGTATAACAAGAATCATAAAAATTCTAAAGTTGCCAAAAAATAAACAAAAATACATATAGAGCAACGTTTAATTAGCCAACTTCATTCGCAATTTTGATTCAGTAATATACTCCATAAATATACTTTAAAAGACTAATATTAACAATAATAGAATATACAAAAACAATACAACTAAAATAATACCAAAGTTAAAATCATCGTATTCATAAAAAATGTCTTATAATTTCTTAGATTTTCTAAAATTATGCTTTAAAACAGTATCACCAAATAATCAAATAATAAATAATTGGCATATTCAAATAATAGCAGATAGATTAGAAGCTGCCCTTAATGGAAAAATCAATCGATTAATAATTAATATGCCTCCAAGATTTATCAAATCCATATGCGTTAGCATAGCATGGCCATCATGGATCTTTGGATTAAATCCTCAAGCTAGAATTATAGTTGCAAGTTATTCTCAAATACTCAGTGAAAGATTATCTTTAGATAACCGACATATATTACAATCTGAATGGTATAAAAAACTATTTCCACATGTAATATTATCAAAAGATCAGAATACAAAACGAAAGTTTCAAACAACACAAAGAGGTTATAGATTTGCAACATCAATAGGAGGAAGCATTACAGGAGAAGGTGGAGATATTTTAATTATAGATGACCCAATGAACCCTATGCAGGCATTAAGCAAAACTTATAGACAACGTGTATGTCATTGGTTTGAACAATCCTTCATGACTAGGCTAAATGATAGAAAAAACAGCATTGTTGTAATAGTAATGCATAGATTACATACAGATGATTTAACTGGATACTTACTGTCAAAAAAGACCTATAATAAATGGCATATATTATCACTCCCTATAATAGCAGAAAAGAATCATACTTTCTATTCTATTACTTCACCATGGAAATTTAAACATGGAAACAAAATAAGAAATGTTTTACATATAAGAAAAGAAGGGGATCTTCTATATAAAAAATACGGAAAAAAATACATAGAAGAATTAAAATCAGACCTTGGATCATATGCATTTGCCGCTCAATGTCAACAACACCCAATCCATTTGTCAAGTGGCATAATAAAATACAAATGGATTCAAAGATATAGTTCCTATAACAATGAAGATAGTAATATAACTCAAAGTTGGGATACAGCATCTTCTTCTAACAAGAAAAGTAATTATAGTGTATGTACAACATGGTCTTACACAAATAACTGCTTCTTCCTATTAGAAGTGTATAAAGTAAAACTAGAATATCAACAATTAAAACAAGAGATAATAAATTTAGAAAATTATTGGAAACCTAATGCTATACTTATAGAAAAAAAAGCAAGTGGGTTACAAATCATTCAAGAATTAAGTAGTATTAGCACAACATCCATCATAGGTATTGTACCAACAGCTAATAAGGTAACAAGATTTTACAAAATTATTCCTATATTTGAATCCAGAAAAATATTTTTACCATATGACTCTCCATGGCTGAGTGATTTCGAACAAGAATTATTATCATTCCCAAATACACAAAACGATGATCAGGTCGATAGCATGACACAATACTTGCATTGGTTTAATAACAAGATTAAAAATACTTTCACCATTAGAGAAATATAGTTTCACAATCTACCATATGACTCCCTATAACTAGTGACTCTTTTAAAATCAGGACCACATCTCAAATATAGAAAACAATACACTATTAGACCGCTAGCATATTTATTATTAACAATATTACAATTCAATATTCAGAAATATAGTTTTATAACTTACCACATGATTTTCATGGTTTAGCAATTTTAAATAATTGCACTATCTATCTCATCTCCAAAATAATAATTAAGCTAACAACAAAATACAATACTTATTTACAATAATACTACAAAATGCTTTTTACTGTAAAAAAAGTAATAGTAATTACATTAGATAAAAAAGTATTATATCCGCTCTTACACCATTTACGTATATATTTACCACAATAACTATATATTGTTTTTAAGTATTATATATATTGATGTTATTAATTTAGTAAGTTCACTAGAATTAATTATAAAAGGTGGCATAACATATATTATATTATTAATAGGACGTATCCACACATTTAATTCAACTCCTTTACTTATAATATCATTTTTATCAATTAATCCACTTTCTAACTCTACTATCCCAGTTGCACCTTTCACTCTAATATCAGTTACATAACTTAGTTGTCTAAATATTTCTAATTCTGATCTTAGTTGATTTTCAATTAACGTAACATTTTGTATTAAATCCTGATTTTCAAAAAGATCAAGTGAAGCATTTGCTGCAGCACAAGCTAAAGCATTTGCCATAAAAGTTGGACCATGCATAAAAGCATCATTTATATTATCTGATAAAAATGCATTATAAACCTCCTGCGTAGTTAAAGTTGCAGCTAATGTACAAAATCCACCTGTCAATGCTTTCCCAATTACCATAATATCTGGAACAATATCTGCTTGATTACATCCAAACATAGTCCCAATCCTACCAAAACCTGTAGCTACTTCATCTGCTATAAATAATATGTTGTTATTTCTTGCAATATCATAAATCTTTTTTACAATACTTGCAGAATGAATCAACATCCCACCTGCTGCTTGCAAGATCGGCTCTAAAATTATAGCAGCAATACAATCTTTTATAGAAGATATTGTATTTGTAAAACTCTCAATTTCCTCTTCAGTATGCGGTAAGGGCAAAATGCACTGTAAAGGGTGATACTTTTTGAATTTGGTACCATGAATCTTTCCAGGATCAGATATTGACATACAACCCATTGTATCTCCATGATATCCATTAACAAAAGATATAAAACTACATTTGTTCACATTGCCCAAATTTTGGTGATATTGCACTGCCATTTTCATAGCAACTTCAACAGCAGTTGACCCAGAATCTGAAAAGAAAACTCTACTCATTCCCTGTTTTGGAGCAATTTTGACAAGTCGAGATGCTAGAATATAACTTTGTTCATGTGCTAATCCAGAAAACATAACATGGGATAATTTAGCAACTTGATCTTGAATCTTTTGAACAATATGTGGATGAGAATACCCATGACACACACTCCACCAACTAGATATACCATCAAGTAACTTTGTATCATCCTCCAATGTTATATAACACCCATTAGCAGATTTTACCTTTAATGGTAGAGGCGAATTTTTCATTTGTGTATAAGGCATCCAAATATTTTGATATCCTTCATCAAACCATGTATAAAAATTACTATGCATAAACATTTACAGCAATTGATTAAGAAATTACATTATAAAAAAGTATAACTACACATATATTACATGTTATTACCTAATTAAACCATAAAGTATCTACTTAATCACAAGTCTAGATAAATATAAGTAAGCACAAACAGAATTAGATCATTATAAAAAATAGTACGACTATAAAACCCCAGGCTCATACTTTCAGGAGATAGGATATTCTCATCTTCATCAGGAATTTATATAAAATATATAATCTACCACTTTAGTATAGCGCTAGAATGCTATCAAAACAGTAACATTTATGCTTCTAAACCAATAACTTACATAAATATTCCTAATAAAAATAGAGATAGAACACAAAATAATATGTTCTACCAAATCTAATCAGTTAAACACATCAAAGAAGTGTTCCCACCCAAAGCTGTAGTGTTAATACTTACCACTTTTTCTGTTAGGAACCTATGTAAATAATATGGACCACCTGCTTTAGGACCAGTACCAGACAATCCTTGTCCACCAAAAGGTTGCACCCCTACTACTGCTCCAACTTGATTTCTATTTACATAAACATTCCCAACATTTATATTATCAATAATACTATCAATATTACTCTGCACCCTACTTTGCACAGCAAACGTTAACCCATATCCTGTACTATTGATCTCGTCCAAAATTTTATGTAAATTCTCTTTCTTATAACGGATTATATGTAATATCGGACCAAATACTTCCCTCTTTAACTGAGATATACTTTGTATCTCATATGCACATGGAGCAAAGAAATAACCTTTTTTACAATCTTCCCCTAACTTAACTTTACACAATAATTTTGCCTCTTGTGACATCTTGTTTTCATGGGAGATTAACATTTCTTGCGATGCCTTATCTATTACTGGCCCTATATCTGTCTTTAATAACATAGGATCTCCTATGACCAAACTTTCCATAGCACCACAAATCATTTCAATTTGTTTATCTGCCACTTCTTCTTGCACAAATAATACCCTTAACGCTGAACACCTTTGTCCAGCACTTTTAAATGCTGATGTTATAACATCATTTGTAACTTGCTCTATTAATGCAGAAGTATCAGTTATCATGGTATTTAAACCACCTGTTTCAGCTATGAATGGAATAATACCACCTTCTTTTTGTGCAATAGATTGATTAATTATGCTAGCTGTCTCTGTTGAACCAGTAAATGCTACTCCACCTATCTTCTCATTTTTTAATAATACTTCTCCTAATTCTTTACCATGACCTAACAATAAGTGTAAAACTTCTTTCGGCACCCCAGCATCATACAATAACTTTACTGTCTCATATGCAATGATAGAAGTTTGCTCAGCAGGTTTTGCAAGTACAGTATTTCCAGTAACTAATGCTGCAGCAATAGGACCAATAAATATTGCTAAGGGGAAATTCCAAGGAGATATGCACATAAATACCCCTCTACTTCTAAAGTAAAGATAATTATCTTCCCCTACAGGACCAGGTAATTTTTTTGATTGCTCTAATTCCTGCCTTCCAAGAAGTGCATAATAACGTAAAAAGTCAACAGCTTCCCTTACTTCTGCAATAGCATCAGAAATAACTTTACCCCCTTCTCTGATAAGTAGAGTTATTAACTTTGCTTTATTTTCTTCTAGTAAATTAGCTGCTTTTTCCAGTATAGCAGCACGAGTAGAAACTGGGATATTAGACCAGTCTTTAAACGCATCATATGCTATATCTAAGGCTGATAATGCTTGTGCAGAATCTGCAAATAATACCTCTCCTATAATGTCTTCAGAATTCGTTGGAGAAAATACCTCCATAAAATTACCATCTAGCTCTTCTCCCCCTATAATTGGAGCTGCTCTAAATTTGCAAGTTTGATAATTTTTCATTTCTTCATTAAAACTTGCTAAAGTAACAGAATCAGTAATATCAATACCCATAGAATTAAGTCTATCAGGCCCAAATATGTCCTTTGGTAATGGTATATTAGGATGAGGTAAATATTCGAACTCTTTTGCTTTTTCTAATGGATCTTCTATTAACTGTTCCAGTGACACATTACTATCATTTAATTGATTAATAAATGAACTATTTGCTCCATTCTCTAATAATCTTCTAATCAAATAAGGAAGTAAATCCTGATAACTTCCAACAGGAGCATAAACTCTACACTTAACATTTGCTGCTAATTCTTGCGTTACATATTCATACAAACTAGCTCCCATACCATGCAATCTTTGAAATTCAAACCCTGGATGATCCTTATTTGCCATTTCTAATATTGCAGCCAATGTATAAGCATTATGTGTAGCAAAACATGGAGAAAAAGTATTTGGCTTACTTAAAATTTTGTTTGCACAGGCTAAATATGACACATCAGTATACACCTTTCTTGTAAACACTGGATAACTACTTAAACCTAACTCTTGAGCATTCTTTATTTCATAATCCCAGTATGCACCTTTTACAAGCCTTAGCATCATCTTATGATGAGATCTAACTGATATATCTTCCACAAAATCTAATACTGAAAATGCTCTTTTTTGATACGCTTGTACAGCTAATCCTAGACCTTCCCATCCATTCAAACTACTATCAAACCGCAATTTTTCAAGTATCATTAATGATATTTCTAATCTACTTGCTTCTTCTGCATCAACACATACACGAATGTTATGATCTTTTGCCAATCTACATATTTGCAATAATTTATCTACTATCTCATCTAATACTTCATCGATTTGTGAAAACTCATATCTATTATGTAATGCAGATACTTTGACTGATATCTCATCATAATCTATTAAATTTCCTGTTTCATTAACAATTTTAGACTTTCCTATATTTTCTACCGCTGCCATATATTCAGTAAAATATCTTTCTGCATCTTTTCTAGTTTTTGCGGCTTCCCCTAATATATCAAATGAATATAACTCACCTGCTTTTCTATTGTTAAGTGCTTCTATTATATCTCTTCCCTTTATAAAATGTTTGCCCAAGATACACATTGCTTGCTGCACTGCCTTTCTAATTATAGGCTCACCCATTGTTTTCAATAAATTATTTATAGTACCAAATAATCGAGTACTATCACTACTATCTTTTAATACTCTTCCACCTATAAATAAACCCCATGTTGCTGCATTAACAAATATTGATGAAGAACTACCTATATGATTACTCCACATACTGTTTCCTATCTTATCTCTTATTAAATCATTTATGGTGCAATCATCTGGTATTCTTAATAAAGACTCTGCTAAACACATAAGAGCTATGCCTTCTTCATTTGATAAGCCATACTCTTGCATGAAAGCATCTATTATACCTAAATTTCTATCTACTCTTATTCTCTCTATTATTTGTTTTGCAACACTATAAATCCTAATTTTAGAATCTTGTGATATTTCTGTTTTCTCTGTCAAATACCTTATATAACTATTTTCTTCTGTACGATACAACATCTGCATACGTCTACGTATTTCATTCGGCGCTTGTAATGCACTTATCATTTCTCATATCTCCCATTAATACTTATACTTGCTACAGCAACATATTAGTTAACAACTAGAATATCTAATCAACCCTATTATGAAGTTAATAATTAAACACACTAATAAAAATCAAATATTTTGTTTATCATAAATATTAATAATATTCTATAAAAATTCACGACTTTATTATTTTTCTAAGAGTTACGTGGATATCTTAAATAAACTATTCTAACAGAATTATACAAATAGTAACACACATAACACAGTACCAATACTATATATAAGATAATATACACCATAAAACATATTACTACTATAAAAAATATAAAACTCGCATACCTTTCTACAATAACAACATTAAACTAACCCTTACAATAACTATTATAGGTATCTATTTAACTGAAATATACACTAACTTGAGAGCTACTTTATTTCTAGAATACTAATAAATACATTTTGTAATCACTTTTAACTGCAGAAATCTATACCTAATGCTACCATATATGAACATAATTATTTCTTTTATCCATTATGTATCATGACACGCTTATCGAACTTATTTAATATCATAAATTTTACAACAATATATTCTACAAATTTGTCCATAGTATAAAAAATATTACATATATTTCAATAGTTACACAACATCACTATCTAGAATAATCTTCAATCATCTTGCATAAACATATTTATGCATTACTTTAACAACACAACTCTTTACTTCTCATTTTCAACAAAGTAGCATATCATGTTAAAAGTGTACATTTAGGTCTAACATGTTTAATCTATCACAAAAAAGATTTTTAATCACTGGAGCATCTGGTGGTATTGGAAAGGCTATAACTAAAACTTTATCAGCTGCAGGAGCTACACTTTGTATTTCAGGTACTAAAGAATCTGTTTTACAGGAAATCGCAAAACAATCTTCAAGCACAGATAGTATAATACATACTTTACCATGCGATTTAACAAATGATGAACAGATTAATGGTTTAATTGACAATGCATGTAAAATTATGTCTGGCATTGATGGTATCGTATGTAATGCCGGTATTACATTAGATAAACTCACATTACGTACTTCTGATGAAGACTGGCATAAAGTTATCAATACAAACCTGACTACAACCTTTAAGCTAAACCGTAATGCATGCCGTTCAATGTTAAAAAATAATCAAGGAAGAATAATTAACATCTCCTCAATTATAGCATTTACTGGTAATCCTGGACAAACAAGTTATGCAGCATCTAAAGCTGCCATTATAGCCATGAGCAAATCCATAGCAAAAGAGTTTGCAAGTAGAAATATAACCGTAAATTGTATAGCTCCAGGATTTATTGCAACATCAATGACAGATGTATTATCCGAAGAGCAACGCAATAACATTATTGCAAATATTCCTATGAGAAGAATAGGTACACCAGAAGAAGTAGCTGCTGCAGTTTTATTCTTAGCTAGTGATGAAAGTAAATATATTACAGGTCAGACTCTACACGTCAACGGTGGAATGTTAATGTACTAATCAACATAGAAAAAGTGCATGTTTTTTTCAAAAAAAGCAACATATAAAACTAAGCACTACATGGCACTTTGTGCTAATGTTATATACTTTGGAGTATTCCTATTTGCAATTTTTATACAGCTAATCAGGTTCCCTTCTAAGCTTAGTGCTAAAGATCTATTGTTAACTAATCTACTGATGGTTTTATCAGCACGCATTATACTGTGTCTACTATCGTACTATGAATTAGCATGTACACACCATACTAACAATAAAAACTCTTTAATAAAATATAAAAAAGTAGCACACACAGCTGAAGCACTTAGTGCTACAATTGCAATAATAATACAAATCATTGCGATACATCAAGTAGCAACAGGCAATTTAGAGATAGTATCAAGTAAGAAAACAGCAATCCACACCAAAGGCGCTGTAGACTTTGCTTGCATATTAATCAAGCTATTAATAGCATCACCATTGCTGATATATTTTAACTATCATAGAATGAAACAAAATAAGCATATAACACAAAAAAAATATCTGGTATTCTTATTTTCCCTTTCTATAGTGTCACTAGTGATAAATCTTATAGCATTTGCTGGCAAAATTATTAATGTTTTAGAACAAACTCGATTTTTTTCGCTCTTTGACACAGAAGATCACAACAATAACGGGCCTATTAACTTTCCTCTTGGACCAATAATTAGAATATCATGCATTGCAGTTAGTATATTATTAACAATAATAATACTCAATATAGAATTATCTGCTAACTTAGCATTATCAGATATTGAAATACAGCATCAACACAAAATACTAAATAATAGGGTAAGTGGCTAAGGAGGGATTCGAACCCACGGCCAAGAGATTATGATTCTCCTGCTCTACCACTGAGCTACCTAGCCTTTTAGTAATCATATAACATACGACTCTTATAATTTCAACACAATTATACAGTAATTAATTATAAAAAATTTAATGCTTATAACTTAATAAAAGAAATATTAAAACTACATATGCTTTTAAAGGCAATCTTATCCATCCTGTTATATCAATACACGTTTTTTAATTAAGAACACATTATTTTTATAAACTTACATAACAGAAAGTTATTTGATGATATTATAAAAGACTTTCTATATAAAAAGATATTTCTATAACAAAAAATATACTATATACTCATGCCTTAAATAAACTAAAAATAATTATCTTCAAAAAAGTTTTATTATTAAAATGATTCAAAAATAAGAAACGAAAATCATAAATTTACATAATGTTAAAGTATACAAATATGACCAAAAGTAAGAGTCTAAGTTACACAAAAATTCATCTTATAGCTACAGTAATAATTCTATCATTATGGAATGTTTTTTTTATAATAAAATTAATATCAAGTATCCCAAAAGATGTTAAAAATCTTATATCATCATATACTGCAATATTATCAATATCATCAATATTACTCTATAGTATTAATATAACATATAACTTAAATATCGTATTAAAAAATTACCGAAAAAAAACAAATCTGCAAAAAAAAATCTTATTTTCTTATTTGGGATTTATAGGAGAAGCAGTAAGCTTACTAGGGCTTAATATTATATCAACTATTGCCATTTTAATTTTGCCAATCAACAAGCATATGGCTATAGCAGCTTCTATATTGAATATACTATCTTCACTTTTCGTAATAGAATACGCTTCTATTTCATTAGACACAAATATTAAACAATACAAAGAATTAAAAAATACCAACACATCTACAAAATATACAATATGGTCAATGGTAAACTGGATTACAGCATTAATCATATCAATAGCAAATGTAAGTTTCACATCTATTAGTTACTTAATAACACACAATGGCACTGATATTTTTAAAATCTTATTATTTACAGTATATGTATCAATTATCACTTCTATGATTCTTATGAAAACCATGCAAGAAAATGATCATTCAACATTATCAAACCTACAGGTAAAAGCTACAAAAGCTAATATAGCAGCAGAAGAAAGACAACATCTTATTAAATGTCAAGAAAGCCGCGAGTACAGTAGATAAAATTCACAATATACAATTAGACTTTTCCAGAGTAAACCCACACATTATATTTACATACTTAACAAGTCCAGTTAAAATATCAAAAAGTATGTCTTAACCTTCCTCAATTATTCGTATCAATATATATCTAGACGAAAAATGCGTTATAGCATATATAAACCTACAAACAAAACACTATTAAATTTTTGGTAAGACACTAAAAATATATTGTAATATGTACCTTCACAAGTAAGGACAGTTGTTAGATTAAAGAACGTTTTGCATATATAGTTTTAACTGTGATTCAGATATTTATATGTTCTTATTATAAAAATCAATTTATTTCTATATCTAAAACACAGCACATATTGTAAAACACAAGTTCCTAGATATTAAACAAATCAAACATTATATTTATACATAAACTAACTAAGAACTTAAATCAATATTACATACAACTGGAGCATGATCAGAAGGTGTATCTAAACTTCTGAGTTTATCATGAATAACACAAGATAACAGCTTATCTGCAGCTTGTGGTGACAACAATAAATGATCTATCCTTAAACCTTTGTTTGCTTGCCATGCACCTGCTTTATAATTCCACCAAGTAAACTTCTGCTCATACTCATTTAATATACGAAAAGCATCTGTAAATCCCAGATTTAAGATAGATCGAAATTTTTCTCTTTCAGATTTATGAAAGCACAGCCTACCATCCATAACTTCAGGAGAATACACATCTATAGGATAAGGACATACATTATAATCACCACCCAATATTAAAATATCTTCCTGTGTAAGTAAAGAGAACATATGTTCCCTTAACTGATCAAAAAATCCAAGTTTATATTGAAACGCATCAGAATCAATACTTTGCCCATTAGGAACATATATACTGGCAACACGAACTTTAACATTATTACATAAAATCACACACTCTAAATAACGAGATTCTCTATAATTATAAATAAAACCTTCTGAACTTAATTTGTAACATAAACTAGATTCGTAATCAGAAAAAAAAATACTTGTAACCAATTCCCCAATTATAGGATACCTTGTTATAATAGCTACCCCATTTCTAGCCTTCTGTCCATGTACATAACACCTATATCCTAATGATTCCACATTAAAAAAAGGAAATAGTTCATTTGTACACTTTATTTCTTGTAATAATGCTATATCAATATCATATTCTACCAACCAACTACATAGATGATCCAACCTCTTCCTAACAGAATTAACATTCCACGTAGCTATTTTTAAATTCATTATAATTTCTAAAATTAACAATAATAATCAAGTCAAATATTTGCCATTAATATCAACAAATCTATGGGTTAAATCACAAGTCCATACAGTTGCATCAAAATTACCAGTATTAATATCAACTTCAATATAAACATTCTGCTCATTTTTTACATATTGATTAACAGCAACTTTATTATAGGTAGAACTAATTTCACCATCTACTAACACAACATTATCTCCTATTTTCAACGAAATCTCATTCTTATTAAATGGCTCTCCAGCTTTACCTATAGCCATAACTATTCTACCCCAATTAGCATCTCCACCTGCTATAGCAGTCTTTACAAGTAAGGAATTCGCTACCGAAAACCCTAATTTTCTAGCAGAATTCAATGACACAGCATTTTTAATATTAATTGTAATAAACTTTTCCACTCCTTCTCCATCTCTGACAATCAAATGTGCCATTTCCACTAGCATATCTTTTAAAGCAATTTTAAAATCATCAATGACTTGATCATCAGCAGAGCATATCTGTTTATGTTTAGCAAGATTTGTAGCAAATATCAAAACTGAATCACTAGTAGAAGTATCGCCATCAACAGTAATATTATTAAAAGATACATCAACATATTCTTTTAATAATTTTTGCAATACATCTGATTTGATATTAGCATCAGTAAAAACATATGCTAACATTGTCGCCATATTAGGGGCAATCATACCTGAACCCTTACATATTCCATTAATCGTAACTTTCTCACCACAAATTAATACTTCTCTTGTTACCATTTTTATAAAAGTATCAGTTGTAGTAATACTATTAGCAGCATCTTCCCAGGAGTTTTTAGCATTACTCCATATAGGATTTAGTATAACAGATTTAATTTTATCAATTGGCAAGGGAACACCTATAACTCCTGTAGAGCAGAAATAGACTTCTTTAGTAGAACAACCAAACCTTTCTGCACATAATCTTGTCACTTCTTCAACAACTTTATACCCTCCAACACCTACTGCAACATTAGCATTACCAGAATTCACAATTAAAACTCTTGCCTTACCATAAGGAAGTATTTTCTTACAATGTTCAACATTGCTACTTGCTGTATAAGAAGTTGTAAAAACACCCCCCACAGTAGTGTTAATTGGCATTTTTACTACTAAAAGATCAAGCTTATCTAAAGTTCTGCTAATACCACAAGCAAAAGAATACAACTCAATTCCATTAAGTTTAGGCATAACAGGAAAATTAGTAGGAGCAAGCGGAGAAAGAAGAAATCTAGATAGATTATTTGAAAGATTCTTGACCATTATACACTACCAAGCTAACATTTTTATACTTTTCAAGTTATATAAAGTATAACCACACAATGCAAGAAAGTTATTAAAAAAAAAACAGCAAAATTTCATTCCTAAAAAATTAAATATAGTATTATATACTATTGATAACCTCTAAAATTAATCACAATAGCATCGATATTTTTATTAAATAAACCCTCATCAAACAATTACTGATATGCACCAAGCATAGTAAAGCTTAAACCAGTATTATAACATAACTTTAAAATCAGCAAATACAACATGAGAATTGAATTGAAAATCCTGAAAATGATACATTACAGTATTTCCATCTTCATCATAGATTTTATTTGTATCATATTTCCAATAATTCCTCAAATAGCTATATCCTATACATAAACTCACTTTTTTTTTATCAACATAACACAATCCAACCTCACTCTGCACGCTCACACCATAATGAGTCAAAACATGACTTCTAAATCCCTGATAATTCAATAAACCAGCAATACCAATTCCACAACTGAAGTATGCTGTCAGTTTATTATTAATAACATAATCATACCCAGAATTAACAAGAGTAGTAACACTATTAATTTCAAATACATTTTCTATCTTTGGTGTATAGAGTTTTTTACCAATAATCCTTTGCAAGATATCAATCAAATCCATCTTTTCAAAATCCATTAATTTATGTATTGCAGGTTTTATATTTGTATACCTTATTTTAAATTCATAAAAAAAATTATTATCCAATTTATACCCCAGTGCAGTACTAATATCTATATTAAAATGCTGATAATCTATATATTCTGATTTAAAACTATCAGAATAATCCCCCAAAAAATTATAACCTCCTTTTAAATAAAAATGATTAGCTATAGCGTCAAAACTAAATGTAATAACTGTAAAACATATAATGGCATATATATAATTTTTCATAAAAAGTAAAAATATTAACTATATAGTTGATATACAAATCTCTACTATGAAGTCAACATAAAAATTATTAGGATAAATCATCCAATACAATTAATATAAGTCAATAATTTTTACATTACCTATATTGAGATATTACTATCTTGCATCACTTTTAACTATAAATTACTTGTATATTAATATATTATCAATAAGATAAATAACATACTTAAGAATTAGATTAATGTATACTCATGTACAATTAACAACACGTTTTTAATCATGAAATATATAAATAACAAATTTTTTAGAAAAACCACTTTTATAATCTGCATAACAATAAGCAAAAAATTTATAACTAAAAATCAATACATTATAAACAATAATTAATATAAACTATCAATATATAGCATTAAAAAATAAATTCTAAACCAAATATAAGACCATAAGATCCTAAAATACAACAATGTTTCAAATTAACATCATCTCTAGGTTTTGCATAACCAATAAAACATCTATAACCACTATAAATAGCAATATTAGGTAATAATTGATATTTTATACCAACCATATTTTGTATCATTAATTTGTTTTCAAGATCTAGAGATTCACTATTTTTTGAAAACCAACCGATAAGATAATGGATATCAATACCTGATCCAAAGAAAAACGTAAGGTCCATTATACTAAAAAAATTACCAACATCATAGTACAGATTAAAGAAAATTTTATACTTATTGCTATTCCAATATAACATTTTCTTTTCTAAAGGTTCTTCATTATCTTCATTAGCTATCCTTTGTTCATTAAGTATTTTTTTCTTAGTCATATACACAAATTCTAAATCAGTCCTAAAATTACTTAAAGAAGCACTAGGAAATATATAACCTAATGACAGTTCAACATTATAACCTACTACATTATTTACACTAAAATCAAAATCTAAATATCCATTTCCAGTTTTAAACTCTAGTATTTTTTTATCATACCCATAAGACCCACCAATATAAAAATTGCCAATAGAGTTATTTACTATACCTTTTGCAAACACTTCATTGCATTTTGAACAAATTAATACCAAAAGTATAATTTTTAGATACAAGATAATTTTCATGAAGACAGTATATTTTTACCAATATAGTTATGTATAATATAATATAAATTATTATTTGCATTGTAATTTTATTAATATCTCAAATTATTTCGAGAAGCTCAAATTTTCCAATCATTACAACATCAATTATCAACAATAATAACTTGTCATTCTAATAAAAACATAATAAAATTTAAGCTTGACGTAATTATTATTTATTACCTAATGAAAAAAATAGTATTAGCTTACTCAGGAGGGTTAGATACCTCGGTTATATTAAGATGGCTTCAAGAACAATACAATTGTGAAATAGTAGTATTTACTGCAGATTTAGGACAAAACGATGATATGTCTGCTATAAGACAAAAGGCAGTTTCATTAAACGTCAAAGAAATTTTCATAGAAGACTTAAAAGAAGAATTTGTAAAAGATTTTGTATTTCCCATGTTTAGAGCAAATGCTGTATATGAAGGGTATTATTTGCTTGGTACATCTATAGCAAGGCCACTAATAGCTAAACGTCAAATTGAAATAGCTCGCCTCACAGGAGCAGATGCTGTAGCACATGGAGCAACTGGAAAAGGAAATGATCAGATTAGATTCGAATTTGGGTACTATTCTTGCAACCCAAATATAAAGGTAATAGCACCTTGGCGTCAGTGGAAATTAACTTCAAGAAACAGCTTAATAGAATATGCAAAAAAGCACAATATAGATGTTCCTTTAGATAAAGCAAGTGAACCACCATATTCTATAGATGCAAACTTATTGCATACTTCATATGAAGGAAAATCTTTAGAAGATCCATATGTCGAACCTGACTATACAATGCTCTCCAAATCAGTAATTCCAGAATCAGCTAGTGATACTCCAGAATATATAGAAATTGCCTTTGAAAAAGGGGATCCATATGCAATAAATAACGTACCTCTTTCCCCTGCAAATTTATTAAAACAATTGAATACAATAGGTGGTAAACATGGTATAGGAATTATAGACATAGTAGAAAATCGTTATGTAGGCATAAAATCACGAGGAGTATATGAAACCCCTGGAGGAACAATACTTTTACATGCACACCGTGCTATAGAAAGCATAACTTTAGATAGAGAAGCCGTGCACCTTAAAGACGAAATAATGCCAAAATATGCCAAGCTAATATACAATGGTTATTGGTGGACTACTGAAAGACAAATGTTACAAGCACTCATCGATAAGTCACAAGAAAAAGTAAACGGAGTTGTACGCTTAAAATTATACAAAGGATCTGTTATGATCGTGGGACGAAAATCTCACAACAGTTTATATTCACATGATCTAGCAAGCTTTGACACATCAGAGAATTACAATCACGCAGATGCAGAGGGGTTTATTAAAATAAGTTCTCTAAGATTAAGAAATAGTTGATATTTTATCTTGAACTTTATAAATAAAAGCATTTAGTATTAATACAACCACAGATTAATTTATATCATTTCTACTACAACACTGAATTTTGGATAACCTATAAATCTAACCTTAGATGAATTTGTAATTATTAATATAGATCACTGTTATTAATTTTCTTATTGCTAATTTCTTCATTTCTTATTCAATCATCATCAATATATTATGCATTCAGTTGTTAAAAAATGGTGTGTGCGCACACAAAAATTTTACCGACAACACGTATTAACAACCTGAGCCTTGCTAACATCAACAACAGAATTTAACTTCACACCTAATCCTGCTTCATTAATAACTAATTTTGCTTTTTCTTCTGATACTTCACCTGCCCCTACATTACTGTGTTCAGTACCTACAGCATGATGCGGCGTAAAAACTTGCGAAAAAAAGATAGATGTTAAAACAACTGCATATCCAATAAAGACAGTAGCTTTTAAAAGCATAGCAAGACTATGATTAGTATAAAAATCTAAAACTTCATGTAATGCTGTTTCATATAAAATATTATAAATTCCCAATGAAAGAAATAATATACTATTCAGCAGTACCCACTTAGCATGTAATTTTACCTTCATGCTACTAGATTCTTTTGATGCAGCATTGCCTTGAATACCTTTTATTAAAAGTACATATCCATACATTACAGAGAATGATGACGCAAAAATATTAAAAAGACGCATAGGCAAAGCTACGGAATTAAAAGGCATTAAGTGAGCCCCTAAAATCAGCAGTACAGAAGCTATACAACAAAACCCCATAGACTCACCAATAAAACCCACCGCTACTATTAGCTGCTTTTTAGCAGATAATACAGGCATAGAACTCCTAGAGTCTTTATTAAATTGTTTTAACTTGTTTCCCAGCTCACGCTTTACATTAATTATATTTAATATATTACATGTAATATTAATAAACTGTGAGATAAATGATAGTGCCGCAACTGTTAAGAAGAGATAATCCCCTAAAAATTTTATATTGCTAGATCCATATAAAATAATAAAAAATGCACCAGTTAACAACGTTAAATACAAGACTGACAATACAATATATGACATCTGCCATTGATGAATTACATAGCTACTAGGTCTCATAAAAATCCCCAACACTGATATAACTTTAATAATGACAACACACTTTACCTAAACACAATCTTCACAGAAAAAAGTTGCGGGGGACGGATTTGAACCAACGACCTACAGGTTATGAGCCTGTCGAGCTAACCAGACTGCTCTACCCCGCACTACTATTAATAGAACCATAAATTTTCAGATCTAGGTTTTTATTACACTAAATTACTTGCCATGGCAAGAACTTTTTTTAGTAGTAGTACTTTGACTCGGGCCAGAAGAAACTGCTGACTGAATATCTACATTACCTACAGATCCAATATCCTCAGATATATCACCAACAATATTCTCTATTTCCCCACTTAATGCTTGCATTTGACTTACTGGTATTTCACTTTGATCAGATGATTCAACATAAGAAGAAGGCCCCTTGCCAAAAGTACTAAAAGAAGAGCTCGCACTTGATACAGATGACTCTTCAGAAGATGATTTAACATCCAAAGAAGATCTTCTGCTAAAAGAGCTCAAACTTGATACAGGTGACCCTTGAAAATCTGATAACTTTAACATACTGAATCCATAAGCAGCATTTTCTATCTCACTATCCATATCTTCATATAGATTTTCTTCATATCTTTTATATGTTGATTGATCTTCTGTTAATGATTCACTACTAGTAGTATCTGTCAATATTTCAATACTACTACTTTCCTTCTCTTTTACTGATGAATCATCAACACTAGATAACAATTCATCTGAAGCTACAGATAATTTCATTCTAGCAGCTGCTTCAGATTTTGATATTGCTTTAAACAAAGAAGGCTTTAGCTTAAATAGTCCTCTACCTTTTCTAAAAATACTTGTCTCACTAATACATTCTGATAATAACTTACCATCTGCACCAGGTATTGTTAATGTATTGGTATTACACAATGGAAAAAGTCGTGAAGCATATGCATTATCTTCTGATAGAGCATAATGCACAGGAGTATTCCGTTCTGTATTTCGCTCATTAACAAGCTGTTTTAACACTTTTTTATTTAACTTGTCAGTAACTAATTTCATTATATAATCAAGTGAAGGATTTTTATCAGTTGCTTTACAAACTAAATGTAGTAATGTATTACCTGCAGCATCTTTTGGTGTTAGTACACTAGATAAATCTTCTTTTTTACAATCTTTCAATATTAATGCTGCAAATTCATGGGAACCATTCTGCATTGCTAAATGTAATGGGGTATTCCCGTTCTCATTTTGTACACATGCTAAAGCTGCAAGTTGCCTTTTATCTAAGCTATTTATCACCAATTTAACTAGCTGCACATCACCAGATTTAATAGCCATATGTAATAATGTGTTTCCTTCGCTATTTTGCGTCCCTATAATCTTTGACAGATCTTTTTTAGACATAGCATGCATCATATCAGCTGCCATCTTCAAATTATTTGACTGCATAGCTAAATGTATGGGTGTATTACCAAGATTATCTTGCTTTGACAACACACTCCTAGCACCCTTATCACTCTTAGAGATTATGACTTTCAAAGCTTTTTCAGCAAACGTCACATCTTGATGAGTAGCAAGCATATGACATACTGTCTTCCTATCATTTCCAGCTACACTAGCATCACATTTCTTCTGTACTAGTAACTTTAGCATATCAAGGTTGGAATTTTCCACTGCAACCATCAATAAACCCTTTCCAAAATGCATACTATTTGGATTAGGTACTTTTTGATTAACATCTCCACCATGACGAAGCAACAACGCAACAGCTGCCATATTATTACATATTACAGCAGCGGATAATGGATAATTACTACTGTTCGGAGAAGTTGGTACACCTTTATGATTTAGTATCATACTTAATAATTTGTTATATCCAAAGTATGCACATTTCTCCAAAAGTACATTCTTATCTTCACTTGAACCAAGTGTTGCACCATGATCCAACAAAAGCTTAACTGTATTAATAACGCGTTCTTCTCTCTGTCCTGAATATATTGCATGAGACATTGCAGACTTACCATTATTATCTACAATACTAGCATCTGCACCAGCTACACATAACGCTTTTACAACTTTTAGATCTCCTAACTCCAAAGCTTCATGTAAAGCTGTTATACCAGCAGCATTTTGAACATTCACATCAATATTAGGATTAGCTAATATTTCTTTGACGAGTGAATGTTGACCTTTACTAATCGCATAATGTAATACAGTATCCTGATCTGGTCCCATACGTTGATTAATCTCCAAATCCTTATGAGATACCAACATTCGTATTACACCGTTATTACCCCGAATACATGCTAAATGTAATGGACTAGGTACACCATCGCTCTGAGCATTAACTTCTGCCTTTGAAGCACTATTAACAATAAATTTTGCAGTTTTGGCATTACCAAATAACATAGCCATATGACAGCTATTTACTCCAGTAGAAGATTCTTGTTGCACAAGATCTGGTGAATACTTAAAGATTGCTTTAAGCACCTGTAGATTACTATATCGAATAGCACAATGCACTGGAGAGAGAATGAAACCTCCCGATTGTATACGATTAAATAATGGGCCAAATCTGTCTAATGCTCCCTTTTCTACAGTAAAATCAGATAAATCTAATCCTCTTCCATCCTTGCCTTGTAATAAAGATTCACGAAAAACATCAGCCCCATGGTGCTTTTGTATACTCTTTTTAAGTGCATTAAATACTTCAACACTAGATTTGCTACAAGCAATATGCAAAGGTGTATTACCGTGTAAGTCATTTGATAATAATGATTCAGCAACACTACCAGTGCCTTTAACACTCGCTTTAGCTGAACATAAAGCCTTTACTGTATTAATATCACTTTCCGCAACAGCATGATGTATAGGCATATATCCATTTACATCACGTATACAAGCATTAATTCCATTTTGTAATAATATTAAAGGCAATACCTCTGCATTATTTCCTATTACAGCACAATGAAGTGGAGTATACCCATATTGATCCTGCATATTAACTATAGTAGTTTCAGGACTAAAACAGCTCTGTGTATTCCTTAACACAGATGCTAGCACTCCAGGCTTAGAACATGCAGCAGAATTATGTAGAGGTAATCTGCCTATACCATCTACTGCAGCAAAATCCGCATTACATTCTTTAGCAATTTGTACATTTTCTACAGAACAAGTAGGATTTTGACACATAATGTGCAGAAAAGTTTCATTGCCAAAATTCCGAAGATTTATAACATCACTTCTTGTATTAGATATACAAAGACTTAGCATTTGACCAGTACAATTTCGAGCAGCCAAGTGTAGCGGTAAATTACCTTCAGTATCTTGAATGTTATAAGCATCACGTCCACAATAGCCTGCTGAATCTTCCGTACTTTCTATAGCGGAAATTATTCTTGTATCAACATTACACGCATAAGCTAAATGCAGTAATGTCATTACATTCCTAGCTTCACTAACAGGATTACCTTCAACATCAACTTCTATTGGATTTACAATATCCTCAGCTACTCCTTGATCATTAATATCTAAAGCAATAACAATATCTCTTATTTCCTGCTCAGATAAATTTCCCTTAGATTGAATTATCTGATCACAAATATCCCGCATTAATCCTGAAGTTACTAACAACTCAGGATTTATTCTTTCATCACGTATAACTGCATTTCTAACAGATTCCCAATTACTATTATCTTCAAATTCCATAGCATCAATGCCATCACTATCATGATATGGCGCATCTACCAAATCTCTGCTACGTATACTAGGTCCGTTATATCGAGTAACTATAAATCCCTCAACATCACCTATATCTTCCCTTGGTGGAAGTGAAGGAGGAATTTCCTCTTCTTCAATAGACAAAGGTTCTTCTAACACTGGAGGAGCAACAGGTCTCTGACTCTTAGGTAAAGGTGAAGCATATATATCCTCAACAGCTTCTGTTTGTTGTTTTACCTGCCCATCATCTTTTTGACCTGCTCCAATATCAGTATATATATCCCCATATTCAGATTCTTGCGCAGGTATACTTTGATATATATCACTTTCCAATTCTCGACCAACATCACCCATACCTTCCCTTACTGGAAGTGGAGGGGGAGTTTCTTCTTCTTTAATAGACAAAGGTTCTTCCAACACTGGAGGAGCAACAGGTCTCTGACTCTTAGGTAAAGGTGAAGCATATATATCCTCAACAGCTTCTGTTTGTTGTTTTACCTGCCCATCATCTTTTTGACCTGCTCCAATATCAGTATATATATCCTCATATTCAGATTCTTGCGCAGGTATACCCTGATATATATCCTCAACAGCTTCTGTTTGTTGTTTTACCTGCCCATCACCTTTTTGACCTGCTCCAATATCAGTATATATATCCCCATATTCAGATTCTTGCGCAGGTATACTTTGATATATATCACTTTCCAATTCTCGACCAACATCACCCATACCTTCCCTTACTGGAAGTGGAGGGGGAGTTTCTTCTTCTTTAATAGACAAAGGTTCTTCCAACACTGGAGAAGCAACATGTCCAGTAGCACCTCCAGGCTCTTCCTGTACATCCAGCTGTTGTTCTTGCCCTTCAGTAAGTTGCTGATCTTGCTGACCAGATGGATTTACTTGATCTGAATCTTGAGGAGGATTATTACCCTGCACATTAGGATTTTTTTGATTTTGTTGTAAATCATCCTTTTTTGGATCTGTCATAAAAATTTCCTACAATAAATACTTGGATCATCAATGCAAATACTACAAATAAAAATATTTATAATAAATTACACATACTAAAGTGGCTCGATAAAACATGCACACTGTACTTGTTAAGTTATCAATAATATTTAAAAAAATAATTAATATAGGCTGTTATGATGTCATAGACTATAGTCAATGCTTATTAAAATGCCAACATCTCATATGTTGAATCAAAAATTTTCCTATGCTCTTGAATAGCAAAACGATCAGTCATTCCTGAAATAAAATCACAAATTACAATTGATCGATCCATTAAATTTGAATCCATCGCCTTCATAGCCCAATCAGAAGGTAAAACCTGCGGGTCATCATAAAAAACTTGAAATAATTCCTTTATTATACGTTTTACCTTATTCTTTACTCTTTTTACTTTATAATAATTGTATAGTTTTGTTCTAAGAAAATTTTGTAAACCTATTTTATATTGATTCATTTCATCAGAAAAATGAACAAGTGCTTTACCTAATTTCCTAATATCATTTTGAGAAGATATATCATACTCCTTAATATTACTTACAACTTGATATACTATGTCTGCTATCATAACATCAACAGTCTTTCGTAAAAATTCATGTATAATTTGATTATCAGATATATTTAATCCAGAATTATCATCTATAACTTTTTTTAATATTCCCCCAACTAATGGCAATTCCAATAATTCCTCTATAACTAAAATCTTTGCCCTTATTCCATCATCAATATCATGCATATTATAAGCTATATCATCAGAAATAGCTGCAATCTGTGCTTCAGCACTAGAGAAATTATGAAGATCTAACTTATAATACGAATCATAATCTAACATAAGTTTATGTATTTTCTTATTTGAATTGACTCTATTTTTCCCTGTAATAGGACCGTTATGCTTAGCTACCCCTTCTAATGTTTCCCAAGTAAGGTTCATACCATCAAATTTTATATACCTTTTTTCTAAAAGTGTTAATATTCTCAAAGCCTGAATATTATGATCAAATCCCAAATGATGCATAGCCATTTCATTTAAAGCATCTTCTCCTGCATGTCCAAATGGAGGATGACCTAGGTCATGTGCTAAAGATATAGCCTCCGTCAAATCTTCATTAAACCTTAATTTTCTACTCAATAATCTTGCTATTTGAGCAACTTCAAGACTATGAGTTAATCGTGTTCTATAATAATCATTTTCATAATTAATAAATACCTGTGTTTTATACTGTAATTTACGAAATGCACCTGAATATATAATACGGTTATGATCCCTTTGATAACAGCTACAATACTGGTCTTCCTCTTCATGAAATATTCTACCTTTTGTCTCAGTAGGATTACATGCATATTTTACTAAATCTAACATAGTTATAATTTGACACAAAAAAAAAATATGATATATTGCTTGTTAATTTTTAATTCGGTATTGTATATATGTCAAACTTAAAGAGTGCAGACTTAACCCTTACAGAAAATGCTGTTAATAAAATTAAGCATTTAATCAATCAAGAAGAAGATGCAGGTTCTCTTTTATGTTTATCTGTTTCTGGTGGTGGATGTTCAGGGTTTCAATATAATTTCAACATTGGTAACATAAATACATTCCTTGCTAATGAAGAAGATGAAGAAGATGAAGAAGATGATTATGATTTTCTTGATGAAGACGACGAAGAATATGATGATGAAGATGAGTTAGAAGGAGGAAGTCGCGCAAAATTTACTGTTTTTGATGAAGAAACAGGAAAGCCCCTATTATTGATAGACAAAGCATCCAATGATCTTCTAAAGCACTCTATAATAGATTATATTGAAGATATCAATGGGTCAAGGTTTATAGTAAATAACCCAATTGTAAAATCTAAATGTGGATGCGGTAATAGCTTTTCTATATAAGTAATGGTATAAATTTGAAAAAACGTTATTCTTTTATAAAGTTTTCCTCAACTATATTTCTCGCCTTAGTTGTAGCCTTATTGTTGCGGGTCTTTTTATTTGAGCCGTTTCACATACCCTCTGGCTCAATGAAAAGTACGTTGTTAGTAGGTGATTATATATTTATCAGTAAGTATAGTTATGGTTATAGCAAACATTCTATTCCCTTTTCACCACCAATAATAAGAGGCCGCGTTTTTTCTAGGTTACCAAAAGCTGGTGATGTTGTTGTATTTCGTCCACCTAAGGAATCAAATCTTCATTATATAAAAAGAGTTATTGGGGTACCTGGTGACAAAATACAGCTTATTAATGGCTTCCTATACATTAATGGGCAAAAAATGAAGTATGAAAAATTAGACGACTTTATTGATGATGATGGAAAGGTAATTACTCGCTATTTGGAGACTTTATATAATGGAAATACTCACGAAGTGTTAGATGAAATTTCAGACAGTCCACTTGATAATACTCCTGTGTATAATGTACCTGAGGGACATGTTTTTGTTTTAGGAGATAACAGAGACAATTCGCGAGATAGCAGGTTTATTACAGATGTTGGATATATACCTCTTGAAAATATCGTAGGTAAGGCTCATGTAGTAGCATTGTCATTTAAAAAGTCTGATACTGTGCTACCTTTTACAATAAGATTAAATAGAATATGGCATACTATTAATTAGAGTTATTATGATTTACAGGACAAAAAATCCTAGATTGTTGATTATTATAAACTTGATACGGAGTATTTTCATTAACTGTAAGGGTATGTATATTACTTTACGTTACATGTTTAAACCGAAAGTAACATTAAATTATCCTTTAGAAAAAGGTCCTTTAAGCACAAGGTTTAGAGGAGAACATGCATTGCGTAAATATAAGAATGGAGAAGAACGTTGTATAGCATGTAAATTGTGTGAAGCCATATGCCCAGCTCAAGCAATCACAATCGAAGCTCAAGAACGAAATGATGGTAGTCGTCGTACGGTACGTTATGATATAGATATGACAAAATGTATATATTGTGGTTTTTGTCAGGAAGCATGTCCTGTAGATGCAATAGTAGAAGGTCCAAATTTTGAATATGCAACAGAAACAAGAGAAGAACTTATGTATAACAAAAGTAAGTTACTTCATAATGGACAAATATGGGAGGAAGCTATTGATTTAAGAATAAAAAAGAACAGTCAGTTTTACTAACAGAGAATTTTTATAATGAATTCATATCTTTACATAGCTGCAGTACTCAAGGTTTTTGCATTTTGAAAATAAGATATAAACTCTATTAAAATTAAAAGATAAAATTCAGTAATTTATCTTCATAATTCTTTTAATCACATATATCAAACAAGCAGCTCATTCCTAATCTTTAGCGCTCTTTTATAGTTTAAATATACATTATTTAGCAATTCAATTATATCGTGATTATTACAAGATGATATAACACTTATATCAGATTTAATTGTGTTACACTTATAATTTAATAAATCTACTAATTCTTTCTCTATATACTGAAGATCTTGTACTGTTGCAAAATCCAATTGTTTTAAATACTCAATTTGTATACCAATAACATTTAGTATCTGCAATTTTATCTCAACAATATCATGCAATATAAACACTAAAATCCCCCATTAACATGAAATACATTCCCACATTTCTATAGAAGATTAGTTATTATAAATCTCTACCTTTTTATTTAATAAAAGAATGTTAAAATACTTTGTTAATAAAAATTCAACTCTTGTTAAAAAAATTCATTCTCATGACTGAGTACTACAAAATTACTACCACATGATTCTCTAATAAAAAAAACGAAAAATCTAAACTATATTCTTACTAGCACGAGAAGCACGCTTACGTTCATTAGGGTCTAAATATTTTTTACGTAAACGAATAGACTTAGGTGTACATTCAACTAATTCATCATCATTAATAAATGCTATCATTTCTTCTAAAGTCATTATCTTTGGTGGAACTAACCTTATTGCCTCATCTGAACCCGCAGCTCTTATATTAGTCAATTGTTTACCTTTTAACACATTTACATCAATATCATTTTCACGATTATGAAGCCCAACAATCATACCACAATATACCTTATCTTGAGGTTTGATAAACATAACACCACGATCTTGTAAATTAAATATCGCATAAGCTACTGCATCACCTTTATCAGTAGAAATAAGAACTCCATTATTTCTAGTAGGAATATGACCTCTATGTGGAGCATAACTATGAAATAATCGGTTAATAATTCCAGTACCATGAGAATCTGTTAAAAATTCTCCTTGATAGCCTATAAGACCACGTGAAGGGACCAAAAATATCATTCTTACTCTGTCCTTTCCAGATGGACGCAAATCTTGCATATCACCCTTACGGAAACTTAACTTTTCCATAATAACACCACTATATGCTTCATCTACATCTATAACAACTTCTTCTATAGGTTCTAAAACTTGTCCTTTTTCACCCTGTTGCAATAAAACACGAGGTCTAGACACAGATAATTCAAAACCTTCTCTTCTCATTGTCTCTATTAATACTCCAAGTTGTAGTTCTCCTCTTCCTCCAACTTCATACGCATCACCCTGTTCTGTTTCTTTAACTGTAATCGCCACATTTGTCTCAGCTTCAGCTATAAGTCGTGCTTTAATAACAGTTGATGTTAATTTTACTCCTTCTGTTCCAGCAAATGGTGAATCATTTACACCAATAGTAACTGCCATTGTCGGAGGATCAACAGGAGTTGATGTAATAGGAAAATTAATAGAGTTATCAAGAATACTATCAGATACAGAAGCCTTCTCAAGACCTGCTACAGCAACAATATCCCCAGCTTTTGCTTCTTTAATTGATATACGCTTTAACCCTGAAAATGCTAAAAGCTTTGTAAGCTTACCATATTCAACAACTTCACCAGATAAATTTAAGACTTTAACACTGTCATTAACTCGTGCTGTACCAGTATATATTTTTCCTGTTAATATTCTACCTAAAAATTTATCTGACTCTAATAAAGTCAACAACATACTAAATGGTGCATCAGCATCATAAGATACAGGCTTAACATGTTGAACAATTGCTTCAAACAATGGTACTAAATTTTCTCTATTATCAGATAAATTTTTAACACACCATCCATTTCTCCCTGACGCATATAATATCGGAAAATCCAATTGTTCATTAGTAGCATCTAGATTAATAAACAGCTCATATACTTCATCTAATACCTCATCTATTCTACTATCTGATCTGTCAACCTTATTTATAATCACTATTGGTAATAACCCAGCCTTCAATGCTTTCGACAAAACAAACTTAGTCTGAGGCATAGGACCTTCTGAAGCATCAACAAGTAGTAAAACTCCATCCGCCATTGACAATACTCTTTCTACTTCTCCACCAAAATCTGCATGCCCTGGAGTATCAATTATATTAATTTTCTTACCTTGCCAAATAACAGATGTACATTTTGCTAAAATGGTAATACCACGTTCACGTTCTAAATCATTATTATCCATTACCCTTTCAGCTATATCTTGATTCTCCCTAAACGTACCACTCTGTTTTAACATACCATCTAATAGCGTTGTTTTCCCATGATCAACATGAGCAATAATTGCTAAATTACATATTGACTGATAATCACCTTGTGACAACATAATATCTCTTAAATTTTAAAATTCTACACACTAACTTATAGCATACATGTTACTAATCAACAAATACTGATTTAATAATTACTGGTATCTATTTATCCAAAACAAAAATATTTAAACTCTTTAATAAAATAAAAAAACAGTAATTTATATTGGACTATTATAAAAAAATAGCTACTTTATCTCTTACATTACAGAAATCTGAAAATTCAGAAATTATTTAATAAACAATATTATTAGCCTAATTTAAACACTAAACTAACCATCATTAAAAAATATTTTTTTAACTCACGTATCTTTTTGCTTATTTAAAATCAAAACCTGACTGCTACACACCATAAAACTAATAAACCTTTTCATATTCTCTTTCATACAAAATTTGTTCTACATCCACAGCATCTCTTAATCTTAATTACTAATTAAAACTACTTTTCACTATAACCTCTTTCTGTATTAGGATTATTTCCATAATACTTTGCATCAATTATCTCAATAAGTAAGCGAAAAGTATGGCACTAAGCTGAAGATTAATATCTTTAAGATCTTTTCTCGTTTAGATAAAGCACCTTACTTACATCAAAACACATTACTTGAGTACAACTACATAATGTATATGAGTAATTGTTTCACTTATTTTTCTATACTAATCTATAGTTACTGACTTCATCAAAAATTTTCGTCAATTGAGAATCATATCTTGGCTAATCAATATAAACACCATATTGGATAAACATTGTTGTAAAATATAAAACCTTTAAACACTAATAAATCTTCCAACTTATTAGCTAAATATATCTACCTTGTGATTATTATATCTAATATATTACTAAATCTATTATATCCCTAGAAAATGTGTAGTATTTTACCCCTTTAATAAAAATAAAACTACTTGTATTCAGCAGAGATAACTCTCTATCCTTAGAATTCTAATAACCACACACATAACTAACCATTAGACATAATAATTACTGTAAAGAAGCTTTTTCTGCTAAAAACTTTTTTCAATTAATAAATAATATACTTCATCAATATAAAATATTATATCAAGAGTATATTTCTTGGTATAGATACGATTTTCTAAAAATCATCAATTATAACTTCTTGTACTAATATTCTTATACAAAACAATCCTAAAAGCCTAAAATTTATAAAGTTCTACTGCCTCTATCATCAGCATAATCTATATAATATTTTATATTGAACTATTATTTTCTCTACGATTGGACCTCTGCAATATAATTTATTTTTACTCAGTATTTGTCTCCATATACCGATAGTATATCCTACTACTACACCTAAAAAAATGAATTATCACTACTTACTTACCAATTTCTCTAATTCCTATTTTCTTTCACATAACAATAAACCTTCTTTTTACTATAAGAAAATCTGCATTTAACTATACAACATCCGTTAAAAATTAAATTTTTACCATAAAGTCTCCATGTACCCTAATTAATACAAATTTCCATAATTACTGAAATTTATTCCAACAAATCCTCCATGTTTACAAAATACCTGAAATACTTTATTAGTAAATCCACAAGACATTTTGATGAACATTCCGTCCATATGAACTAAAAAGTACATATGCAATTTAGATAACTACTAAATGTCCAAGAATACTGCTTACTAGATGACTTCTTCCATAAAGTATCACATGTATTTATGGATTTAGTAATATGCACCAACACTTTTATTATATTTTTCTAAATTCCAAAAATAGATACCCGTTTTAGCACTCAATTATGATCTTTACAATTCCTAAACATTTATCACATGACACACTACTCGTATTATTCCCTTTTTTTACATACTCATTTAACATAAACCCCACTTATAAAACCAAGCTGCACGAAAATTTTTGAAATTAATACCATATAACCTAATATGTTATATTGACAATTTTATATCATACTCATGCCAATAATACCTACCATAGATAACTCAGAAATAGAACAATCACTTAGGGTAATTTATAAAGTATTATTATAGACATCTTCTAGACCTTCCATATGGCCTCTGCTGTGGTAATTCAATCCCACTACTAATAGAAAGATGCATTAATTCTGTTATTACTTCCATCCCTAACTGATACCTCTGCTCACTTCTTTCTCTTTCTTGTGCTCTCCTTCTTTCTTCTAAGAATGGCTGAGATTCTACTGCACATTGCATTTCATAATCTATATTCAGTACTTTAACAAGACTTTCTTTAGCTGCTTGTTCTTCATCAGTATTTCCCTGAGATTCTTTCTCACCTTTTGGAAAACAACTCTGACAGCATGAAGAATCATCAGGTTTTCTTTTGTCTACTATAAAATCTGCATCTAAGTCTGAAAAATTTTCCAAGTCATAACGTGCATTAAACACCTTATCATACGGTCCTCCAGGTACTCTACATAATATAAAATCCCCATACGTATTAAGATTAAAACAAATAAGTCTTTTCTTTCTTAAGAGGCCCTGCGGATTAACTAACCTAGCATGTACATGCCGCATAAATCTCTCAAGATTGTATTTGTTAACTCGAAAGTACACATGAAATGCTGCAGAACAAGTAAATGGCCCCATATTCCGCCTACCTACTAACGCACGTAATTCTGAATCTTGTCTTATCGCCTCAGATGGTATACGACCTTTCATTAAAAACAAAGTATCTCCTGTATTTGGAACAGTCAAATCCTTACCCTTATGATCTTGAGTAAGACGTACCAGCATCTTACCCCTAGGTCCAGTATTACCTATTACACAAGCTGAACTTACCTCTAAACCGCTGCTAGCAGATGCTAGCTTCCTGCACAAAATCTCATTATAACTTCTTCTCTTTTCTAAACATTCACTACCTAACATATAAATAACCGTAAATCGTATTACAACATTTTTCCTACAAAATACTGATATTGCAGAAATTTCTTAACACCTACAGTATAGTATTGAAAGCTATAATACAAGATTTATATTTAGTAAAAAAATACTATCTACTAATCTAATACAACTATAATCTTCGAAAAATTTTATGTTACATCCATATAAGTGATGCCTTTGAATTCATTATTACAGAATTAGGTAATAATTTTAAATGCAGTTAATAAATTTCATTTAACATCAGTTGACATTTTTTATTCGTCACTTGAGTCTGAATACAGATTCATACTGACATCACATAAAATTGTTCAAATATCTAAGTGTAGATTGTTATGACTTATAAACAAAATTAATAAATACTGTTTTACTATGATCAAGGTTCCATATTACGCACATTAGGCTCAACATACTCAATAGAAAGATTCATTAACTGTGTTATCACATCAATTGCTATATTGTCAGTATCTTTACCTTCTTCATCACTACTACTACTATCATCCCGCTCTATACTTACTGTTTGCTGCTCTTTAACATACTTCTTATAATCTTCACTTGATAAACATTTTAAATTAAGATTACCCAAATTTTTTAAATCTTGTGCCTCACAAAAAATATCAGAATAAGGTCCACTACGTACTCTAGACAATATGCACTTCCCATAATTTCTCAAACTTTTAAACTTTGTAAGACCTCGTGAAATATTAGATGCTAAATGCTCCATAAATTCTTCAGTATACTGTTGCGTTACAAAGTACACGTCTATACTATAATGACTACGCAATATTTTAGGAACACCACCCAGCAAATCACATAATGCTTTATCATCACGTACTGTATCAGCTGGCAATCTACACTTCAGTAAAAATAAAGTTGCCCTACTACCACTTGTATCTGGAAGAAGTAATTCCCTATTCCTATAACCTAAGCAGCCTTCCTGTATCACCATCTCACCTGTAGCTCCAGTAACACCTATCGGATAAGCTGCTCTCACATGAAGAATATCATTGTTTAATAACTTTTGACATAACTTATTATTGTGCTCTATCCTACATTTTAACAAATCATCACCTAACATATAATATAACCATTATTTTTATAACACTTATTCAATATAGTAACTCTTGTTATAAAAATTTTAAAGTATAAACTGTCTCTATCAGTATAAATTATCAAAATATTTTGAATATCAACTTTTATAAGATTCATCATTTTTCATCAATAAAAATAAATACCTTATACAAACAAAATGTTACCCTAACATAATTAACAACCCATTTCATTAGCTATATAATCAATTCCATATGGAATCCCACTTCCACTAATATAAAAATACATTAAAAAACCCCATCCATAGCTACCAGACAATAATATAAAAATTTTCTCTTAGCTAAAAATAGTAGGCATCAACAACTTTAATTGATAAGTAAGCACTACTTCATTCTTATAACAATACTATATTCTTAATTAATTAGTTCAATATTGGATACTAGATTCAACATACAAGCGAAAAATACCTTTTAAGGCTTCCACCACTTACCTGTTTATTGCAACCTACTTTCCTGAGCGCTTCTTTACCTAGAAACTTAAACTGTACATTATATATAACACAAGAATAACACCTTATAATTCTTCACTATTTAGCTGGTTATTATGTTTATTACTTTCCTAGCATATCTTATATTTCAAGATATTATATCACCTGATACAGGTCCTACATTATTTTATTTACTCTATCTTTTGATATACAAGAAATACTACTCTCCCTTGACTTTAATCATAAAAAGTTTTCACATAATCCTACACAATCATCTAAATCTTGTGCTTAATAAAAATCACTGTTGTATATAACCTACTACATACACTAACTGATCTTATTTAGTGCAAATCACTAAGATTTATCATAAGATTAAAAAAACTTCCACAGAACATGTTTATAAATACATCACTAGCAAACCTGCTAATTATCATTAATCTATTGATACATACAAACTTCCATATTACTGACAAACTAATACTACTAGATTATATAATCCTAGATCTTTCATTACTATAATCTTTACATCTCACTTTTAGTAAAATATCAGTTAGAAAATTAAAATATGTATCAGATTGTACCATTATGAGTTCTAGAAGCATGTACCAATATTTAACATCAACACTACTTTATATATACTGACTATAGTGATATTTTCTTATATTTTTGCTATATCCTAAACTTCCATCATCAAACATACTTAACTGTTATAATTTATAATAGTCTTCTGCTATATGCTATTCATAAGTATAAACTAGTTCACCTATGAGCAATTATTAGTATACTAAATATATTCTAATGCTTCAAATGGCAACCTTAATAACTTTTATAATGATTTCAACAGTAATATAGATTGAATATAAAATAAGAATAACTACCAATACATATACTTAACACCATTTGTTAAAAGATATTACTCCAAAATAACGGTTTTAATTAAAAATACCATCCTTATTAGATATACACTACCTATTTAATCCCTGACTGTCATCCTTCGTTATCGCTTTTTCCAAACAAATAGAAAGATTTTGTAACCCTATTATTACTACGTCTGTTTGTTGCCTAATAGAAAGATTTTGTAGACTTGTCGGTATTACTGCTCTTTGCACCTCATCAGTTTCTTCTTTAGATCCCGACACTTCACCCTCTGCACCTAATGGTAGATCACCATCACTAGACACTGATCGCACCATTATCCATTTTGGTTCATCTGTTCTATGTCCATCATCTCTCACAAAAAAATCTGCTGGTAAACCTACAACATCCTTTAAAACAGTTAACTCAGAAAAGCGACTATCTCTCCGTATTCCACGCACTCTAACATACACTAAGTTTACTATATCAAAAAAACTTGGAACAAGATTATATCCAAGACATTTTGATTGGGCCTGTACTCTGTTGAAAAAAGAGTAACAATGTTCTGGCTCAACTAAACAGTACAATGCTATTCTGGTATCAGGAAGTACTGGATTGAAACCTACAAGATCTCTTAATTCTGGATTTTCCTCTAACATGCTACGTGATAATTTACCCTTCACTATCCAAAGACTTTTTCCAGCACTTAAAGGTAATATACCAGGAATTTCACGTTCACTAATTGGACATATACCCATAATTTGTTCCCTAGAGAGAACAGGGGAATCTTGAACTACAGGATCTACCTTAGAGAAAGATTTCTGACCTAGATGGGTCTTACTTATCTTAACCTGTAACTTATTATCAGTCCTAGTAGCACCTATTACATAACATCTTGAAATGTATATGTCTTTTAAACCTTTTATTGCTCTACATAATCGAGCATTATACACCTGCAAAGATTGCAAATTTTCTTTACTACCTAACATAACCTTATTATAAATTTACAATAAATTAATACCTTGAATATGACATAATACACTTACTCAATATTAAGTATAAAAAATAATTAATCCATCTGTCAAGTACACCACAAGCATGCAAATATAATAAAAATTATATAACTCTCATCTGTTTAAATCTAAAATGAGTATTTTAATATAACAGATTAGTAATCCATCAACAAATTTTTAAACCATATTTTTTAATAATGCGTGCTCAACTTATCTATTAACTTATTTCCTATATCAATACCCGATTTTTCTGCATCACATTCTTTAAAGTAGCAATCTAAAAATACCATATTTTTTTCATTTGAAAGCATACAAGACATATAAATTGTATCATTATCAACGTACTGAGCAAGTGCTGCTAATGGTGTATCACAAGAACCATTGATTGTTCTCAAAAAACTTCTTTCAGCCATTATACAAACGTAAGATTTATGACAATTCAAAACTTTAATCTTCTCTATTATATTATAGTCATTAGCTCTACACTGAAGACCTATTGCCCCTTGCCCTACTGCACTTAACATCATTTTAGGATCTAACACCTCTTTGATTACATCACACCTATCTATTCTGATTAATCCAGCTTCAGCTAATACTACACCATCATACTCACCAATATTAGACTTCAATATTCTAGTATCTATATTACCTCGAATAGGAACTATTTGAAGATCTGGACGTAAATAATTTAGTTGTACTTTTCTCCTTACAGAAGATGTGCCTACAGTTGCATTAAGAGGAAGTGACTTTATATCTTGATACTTAGAGGAAATAAAAACATCATATGGATTACTACGTTTTAGTATACAAGGAATGATCAATCCTTCACAATAAAAAGCTGGTATATCTTTTACTGAATGTACAGCTAAGTCCACCTTTCCTGCTAGCAATGCTTCTTCTATTTCTTTGATAAATAACCCCTTTCCACCTATAGTACTCAAGTGAACTTTATTATTAATGTCTCCAGAAGTCTTAATCTTAACAATCTGAATATTAATTTCAGGAAAATATCTGTTCAACAGATTTTTAACTTCCAACGTTTGTGCTATAGCTAAAATACTACCTCTTGTTCCAATCCTTATGTTCATAATAAATTAGCAAAACATTTATAATAACCTAATAATAACAAAACTATACACTACATGCTACAGCATTGCATATTTATAAATAAATTAACACTACATTATGAACAAAGCAAATATGAAAATTAATATTATAAATTTCAATATTACAATAAATATGCCATTAAATTTTACATTATTTGTAATCCTATGCTTAAAAAGTTTGGCATTACTTGATTTTAAATCTGAAAAAACAACTTAAGATCTCAAATATAGCAATTTTAAAATTCCTTGCAAAATATTAATAATACATCCACATTAGATAAGAACCTCAGCATGATAATGGAAAGATTATAAATTATAAACTTAATTTCATAACATGAGAACGTGGCTGCTACAAATATAAGATAAATAGATAAACTTACAAAATATAAAATTACTATATAATAAAATTAGGTCTCGTACTTATAAAATCAGAACAGGAAGAATCCATGTCTGGGATATACCACCAGTTAAATTTCTCTATTACCAGTATGAAAAATGTGTCTACCACTCAAACACAGAACAAAAAATAAGTTCCTGAATATAAATTTGCTATATAATTAAACATGACATACTGCATACACCATTATAGATCACAAGAAATCTTGGCAACTTAAAAGCTACAGCCTAATATAAAATGATATATCCTATTTTTTTGGTTAATTTTAATATGAAATCTTGTAATATGACAGCCTAATTTCGGATTAAACATACATTGATTCACAATAGTATTACAGAAAAATATTTTTTGTTTTCCAACATACATAACTTCTTCTATTAAAATTCCCAAAAACAATAATTAAACAGTATATTAGGGAACTAAACTTATATTTATAATGTGATAATTTTACAGAAAGATATGCCCAAAATATACTTATCCTTACAAAAATTCCTAAAGACTAATAACAAGCTATATGTATCAATACAATACCTATAAGGTAAAAAGTTACTATTTTATACCATTCTCTAATAAAACATCCCCAGCCAAAAACAATGATCCACAAATTAAAATTGCAGACTTCTTATTATGATCTCCTACCTGCAATATTTTAGAAATTGCATCTACTAAAGTCTCAGACGCAACCGCTTCTATACCTAATGATAATGCAGTTTGTAACAGCTCTTCTGCAGTTTGCGCTCTCGGTTCAGATTTCACACAAACACTAGATAAAAATTTTATATGAGGCTTTAGATGACTTAAGAATACAACACTATCTTTTTCTCTAGTCATTCCAATAATAATATATAAATCCCCTAACTCATTATTCTGTATCCAATGCGACAACATTTCAGCACCAGCAGGATTATGAGCCCCATCCAAAAATAATTGCCACAGTTGAGGTATCATTGTAGATAAAAAACCAGTATTGATTCTTTCCAATCTAGCTGGCCAATAAGCTTGTGTTATACCTTGAACAATATTTTCATAATCTATATTATATCCAAATTTACCAGAAAGTATGCTACAAGCAGCAATTGCATTGCCTGCATTTATTATCTGATGTTCTCCCTGTAATGAAGGTAGAGGAAAAAATAATTCATCAACACTATTTTTAAAAAGCATACTATCTCCTCTTTTTTCACAAAACCAATCAATTCCCCCTCGATATAATGGAACGCTGTTTTTAATTGCATAATACTCAAAAACTTTCATTATAGAATCTTGGTTCTGAGGAGCAACAACACACGTGACATTCTCCTTCATTATCCCAGCTTTCTCAGCAGCTATTAATTCAACAGTATCACCTAATACTTCTGTGTGTTCTAATGATATTGCAGTAATTATATTCAATATCGGGTGTACTACATTTGTTGCATCAAGACGCCCACCCATACCAGTTTCTAGTAATACAATATCTGCTTTAACTTCCGAAAATGCAAGTAATATTGCTGCAGTTGTACCTTCAAAAAAAGTAAGAGGTATACCTACACTTGCTTCTCTACAAATTTCTAGAACATCATATAAATATTTATCAGATATTTTCTCCCCAGCAATTATAGCCCTTTCATTAAATTCTATTAGATGTGGTGAAGTATAAATATGTGTTTTTAATCCCGCAGCATTTAAAATATAACGCATAAATGCTATAGTTGATCCTTTGCCATTAGTTCCAGCAACATGTACTACTGGAGGTAATTTTTTTTCAGGATTACCTAAATTATTCAAAACCTGCTTAATTCTATCAAGAACCATATCAGATGGTCGAAAACCTAAAGGCTTTGGCCAGTGTGGCATATATACCATATCTTATCTCCCTATTTTAAAGAGCAACACATATCATAAATTCATAAATAATAACAAATGAACCTATATTTCAAACGTCCTTACTAATATAAATACATCTATATCTTTTTATTTGAATACTATTAATTAACTTTCAGGAAAACTGGATCTTCAAACACATTACAAATTCACAAAAATTACTTTACCTAACCGTCCCATAGTTGCTATAACCAAATTATATATCACAAATAAATTTTCATAAAAGGAGAACATAAGCTTTTCACCAAAATAATACCTGTTATTAAAATAAATATCACATATATTCAATAAATTAATCTTAATTAATCAACTATATTCTTAAATAATCAAAAATTTAATTGTTTTATCCCAAATAATATGGTAACTTACAGCCACTCTTATCTATTTACTCAAACATGAAAGACATTTTAAAATTATCTATTGCAGAAATGCATGACAAATTAAGAAAAAGAGAATTTTCTGCTGTAGAACTCACTAAATTTCATATTGAAACTGTTAATAATGAGAAGTTAAACGCTTTTGTAACTAAAACACCAGAAATTGCTTTAAGTGCAGCTGAAAAAGCAGATTATATCTTTACACATCAAAAAGAAAAGTTAACCCCTTTAACTGGAATTCCAATAGGTATTAAAGATTTATTTTGCACAAAAAATACCAGAACAACAGCATGTTCCAATATATTAAAAAATTTTGTTCCTCAATACAACTCAACTGTTACTCAGCAACTACTTAATAATGGGGCTGTCATGTTAGGAAAGTTGAACATGGATGAATTTGCAATGGGATCATCAAACTCCAATAGTTGCTTTGGACATGTAAAAAATCCATGGATAAGGGCAGATGGAGTAGAAGTTGTCCCTGGAGGATCATCAGGGGGTTCTAGTGCTGCTGTAGCAGGATTTTTATGCGCAGGGGCTCTAGGCAGTGATACAGGTGGTTCAGTACGTCAACCTGCAGCATTTTGTGGCATAGTAGGGCTGAAACCAACATACGGAAGATGTTCAAGATTTGGTATGATAGCATTTGCTAGCTCTCTTGATCAAGCAGGCGTGTTAACACGCACAGTAGAAGATTCAGCTCTAATGTTAGAGTCAATTTGTGGATATGATACTCAAGATTCAACCTCCGCTAATATACCTGTCCCTAAATTTTCTGAAAGCATCACATATAAAATTAAAGGTAAACGCATTGGCATACCAAAAGAATATGAGTTATCAAGTAAATATCAAGAATACACTGAAATCTCAGAAATGTGGTCCAAGGGAATACAATATCTAAAAGATGAAGGAGCTGAAATTATAGAAATTAGTTTACCACATACAAGTTATGCGCTCCCTGTATATTACATTATTTGTTCTGCAGAAGCATCCTCTAATCTTGCAAGATATGACGGGGTAAGATATGGAACACGCATACCATCCGATGATATTAACGAGATGTATGAATTAACACGCGGATACAATTTTGGAACAGAAGTAAAACGAAGGATACTAATTGGAGCATACGTATTATCATCCGGATATTATGATGCGTACTACAATAAGGCACAGCGTATCAGACATTTAGTAACAAATGACTTTATCGAATCATTCAAGAAAGTTGACTATATATTAACCCCAACCACTCCTAAAGAAGCTTTTGCAATAAATGAACAATTGGATACATTAACCATGTATTTAAATGACGTATTTACTGTCCCAGCAAGTTTAGCAGGACTACCTGCTATTTCAGTTCCTATAGGGTTATCAAAAAACAATTTACCTCTTTCCTTACAAATAATAGGTAACTATTATGATGAAGGAGGAATTTTAAATGTAGCTAGCATTATAGAAAAACATACAGGTAGAATTTTAAAATAGAGGGTAATCATGGCTGGTCACTCACAATTTGCAAATATAAAACACAGAAAAGGAGCTCAAGATGCAAAAAGAGCTCAAAAATTTACAAAACTAACAAGGGAAATTATTGTCGCTGCAAAACAAGGATTACCAGATCCAGAATTCAATTCTAGGTTAAGATCTGCAATCATTGCAGCAAAAAAAGAGAATCTTCCTAAAGATAAAATTGATGCTGCAATCAAAAGTGCAACTGGGAATACTCAAAATGATCATTATGAGGAAGTAGTATATGAGGGTTACGGTCCAGGAAATATAGCTTTAATGATTCAAACTTTAACTAATAATCGCAATAGAACAGCAGCTGAATTAAGACATGCTTTATCAAAGTATAATGGTAAATTGGGAGAATCTGGAAGCGTAAGTTTCCTTTTTAACCACGTAGGAGTAATAGCCTATAAAGCTTCATCTATTGATAGCTTTGACTCATTATTTAACACTGCTATAGAACTACAAGCTTTAGATGTTGAAGAAATTATACAAGATGACACTCAAGATAAAATGTATTACGTCATTTGTAATGTTCAAGATTTTGGTAATGTAAGAGATCACCTATTCCATAAATTTGCTGATGCTGAGTTTTCTAGATTATTTTGGAAATCAAGTGATATTTTAAAAATAGAAGATGAAGAAATACAAAGAAAAATTTTAAGTCTAATGGATTTATTAGAAAATAACGATGATGTACAATACATAGATAGTAATTTTACCTTCTAAGGTTATATTACTAAGACTTAAGAGTTAAGTATCCTAATATTATTAGTGCTTTTATCTTTATTTATCGCTATTGAATGTAGTATACATACCTAAATTACATAGTAAGTATGTATATGAAATGACAAGTTTATTGTTAAACAAAATTTCCTATTTCTTTAAAATAATCAGATAAAGTTAATTTTTCTTTAATAATTTATATCTTGCCTTCGTAACACAGGTTTTGTATCCTATAATTAGCTATTCGATTATGGTATTTATGTTAAAGTTGTTATTATGCTTATTTTTATTGTATATTCTAATAAATCGAGTAAAATCTAACAGTTAGTTTTTCTTATTACTATTATGATCACAAAATCCTATGCTGATGAAGAATTAGTAAGTTTAGGCAAGGCTTTGCAATTGATTCGAGGTTACCTTTGACATTGATAATTTAACAAATTCATTAGCTGATCTTAGTGTTCAGTGTTCTAGTACGTCCTTGTGGGATGACAATTCTTTAGCACAACGTGTTCTATTTGAACGTGCTAGAATATCCAAAGCTCTTAATTCATTTACAGAGTTAGAAGAGGAGTATAATTATTATCGTGAACTGCTAACTATTATAAAAAATGACACAGACGAACTACTTAATGAGTTAGAGGTAGGTTTAACAAAATTAAAAGAAAAGGTCAAAAAAAAAGAAATTGAATGCCTGTTTTCTAATGAAGCAGATCACAATGATTGCTTTATAGAAATTCAATCCGGTGCTGGAGGGACAGAAAGCAATGATTGGTCTAGCATGCTTCTTCGAATGTATGTGAGATGGGCAGAGATATATCATAATTTTAAAACAGAAATTGTTTACAAGCTAGATGGCGAAGAAGCAGGACTAAAGTCTGCTACCATAAAGGTAACAGGAGATAATGCATACGGGTGGGCAAAAACTGAAAGTGGTATTCATAGATTAGTACGTATCTCTCCTTTTAACTCAAACGCTAAGCGTCACACTACTTTCTCAAGCATATTAGTTTCACCAATAATTAATGAAGATATTAACATTGAGATCCTTGATAAAGATTTACGAATAGATACATACAGAGCATCCGGCGCAGGAGGACAACATGTTAATAAAACAGAAAGTGCTGTACGGATTACACATATGCCATCTGGAATTGTAGTACAATGTCAAAATAATAGATCTCAACATCAAAATTTAGCTGAAGCACATAATTTATTAAAAAGCAGACTATATCAACTAAAATTACAAGAAAAAGAAAAAAAAATGGCAGAAGAACATAATAAAAGGTGCAATATAGGATGGGGGAACCAAATCAGATCTTACATTATGCATCCATATCAAATGGTAAAGGATATACGTACAGGACACGAAATTGGCAATGTAAATTCCGTATTAGATGGAAATTTAGATTCACTTATTATATCAGCACTAACAACAAAAATATAGTATACTTAAAACACAGTTTTTTATAACTCAATAACAAAAAATAAGTAGAAAATCACCCTCCCACCTTATGGAAGCATTACACTTTATACAAATATTATTGTATATACATGAAAAATTTACTTAAATAGTATAATGTTGCCTAATTTTTACTGCATGCACTACCTTAAATCCAAAAAAAATGGAAATTTTTTCTATAATAACTGGAATGGCATACTGTATATTAATTGCAACACCTCCATTATTTACCATAATATATAGAATTCCTGTATTCATACTATCTAAAAATGATAACCTTTTTGGTTTAGCAGCTTGTGATATTTCCTTTCCAACAATACTATTCCAATTTAAAAAAAGAAGTACTTCAATTCTGCTAATATGATTCTTATTACACTTATTCAATATCAACTTCTCAATAGCAGCCCCTATATTCTTAGGACCAGATCTAAACAACATATTATCCTTCCTTGTAATTGACTACAACTTTCTACTTTATTAAATTTACATCTTTACATACCAATACCATGACTAAAACATTCAACATTAGAATTATCAACTACTGGCTCACTTGTCGTTACATTACATAACATTATATCTTGTACAGACCTAAATTTTAAAGAACAAGGTACAACTTCTAATGTTGTTACACTAGAGTAACATTTGGACATTATATAATTCCTTGCACAATCTATCAATTGCTCATTAGTACAAAAAGCACCTAATGACTTTGATATTACTTTTAATGCACTTGAGATTCCTAATCCTAGCAACTTATAGCTATTAAGATTAACTCTTGCATATAAATCACCATTTATTATATCATTCACTTCAGCAATTAAATTACTACTTCCAACTGAAGATAATATTTCTTTTAAAAAACTATTTGTTGCAGTAGCAAAATCTGTACCCCGACACTGATAAGAAGCAATAGCAACCATAGCAGCTAATATAGTATTACCATTACGTATCTCAGACCTTATTAGCTCACTAAAAGTCACACCATATTTTGTATAGTAATCGTTATACAGACAACGATACTGAGATATTGCACGATGCACCTTACAAAATTTATATCTTATTTTCTCAAATAATTTAGGAAAAATTTCTGGGTCAGAAGTTATGCCATTCTGCACTATATAATCTTGTAGCAATGTAATTTTAGCAAACAATTTCTTATCGTTATTCAATCTAGACCCTCTGCCTAATACCATTGAAGTACTAAAATTTATTAAAAGAGCCATAGTCAATTGACCATCACTTTGATTAATCCATAAACTTTCTGTTCCACTTCTTATAGAAGTATCAGATGGAACCACCAAACTACTATCACTTGGACATGACCTAAACATCTCCTTTAATAATAACTCATATAAACTCATCTGCTCTTCACAATCACCAGCACTTTCAACCTTATATCTCAACATACCTAACGCACCTTTTATACTACTACACATAGCACTATAATTACAAGTCAGTGACAACACACCATCCTTCATTTCTGGATATTTAATATAAAAGCGCATTTTAGAAGTAATATCCTTGATTGTTGACGGTCTTTTATTGACTACTATAAAAATACCTCTACCACTTACTTGAGCAATACCTTGATTACTCGTCAACAACATACATTTACGATCAGAATTCACCACTACATCAACTACTCTTGTAGCACATAATCCATATTTTTTTTGAGTTATATTTAATACAATGTCTTTTTCTCCATTGAGATTTATTCCAGTTGCAACTCTATCATATTTTATCTCAACAATCTTACTGTTAGGATCAAGTCTATTTAATTGATCATCAGACAACGGTATAAATAAAGCAATTTGCTCATTTTCTTTAATAGATGGTAACGTACTGTGAATTTCTGTAGTGTCTTGACAAGCTAAAATAGCACGTGTAATAAAAAATGACATAATTCCGCTTGCTACTGTCATAGCTATACCAAGAACTATGAAACACGGTGTACTATATGTAATATAGATTTTACTCAGAAGAATTGGTAAAATTACAGCAAAAAGCAGGATACCTAATAATATAAATAAACACAAAAATTGAGACTTTTTCATAACCTTTAACCTTCTAAAACCAGTTCACTAAGATTAATATATGGAAAAACACATTATAACACATAATGTATTACACTAAAATTGAAAAATATCTTCTTAAGAAGTTTATGTTAATCAATTTAAAACTAAGACATTACTTTGACTTTTTTAGGCATAATACTAGATCCTATTAATCCATAATAATAAATAATAATAATAAATAATTAATTAACTATTTATATTTTACTATACACTATAAATTAACAATAATATGCATCTTGGTTTTTAATGCAAATCTATATTTCACATACTCATAACTACCATATAAATTATATTAACTGTTATTGCCATCAAAACATTAGGATATTCACCCATATCAAACAATCTACTATGAACACTAAACTACGTTAGCTTATCTAATTTTCTATAACCACTCTGTCTTTAAAATTACTACTATTTTACCAGTTATTTAACAAAAGCTATATCTAATGCAGTACTAGTAATATTATTAATCATCAAATGATATACGTACAGCACACAAAATTGACAATGCAAATCTGTTAGATAGAAATTCAAATCCATTCTATTATATCAGCATTAACAACAAAAATACAGCTTTCATAGTTTGACAATCAATTAAAATAATAAAAAAATACGTTAGCGAGATCTTATGAAAACACTACCACTTTATACAAACGTTATGAATATATGAATAAATATCTTAAATATTTACTCAAATACTATAAATGCTGCTTAATTTTTTATTTCATAAACTATGCTAAGTATTATTAAGGAATATAAAAAAAGTGCACAAGAGTTATCAGTATAAGCTTACTACATGTATATAATTATATGTGATTGTAATGTTATAATCACTTTACAAAATGTTATTGATTAATATTAAAAAAATCTTATTTCTGATTTTCTTGGATTTGTAATTCTATACTTATTTTTGATGAATGATTAATAATGTGAATTGCAAGCGTAAGCTTAGATTTGGAAAGTAGCCCTTCTAGTGTGGAATTTGAAGGGAAATCTTTAATGCAGAAAGTGTGAAGATGCAAATTTCATGTTTATCTAAATGGTTATTAAGGTGATAGTGGGAACAGATCAAATAAGATTGATGTGATATACAATTGGAAAAGCTATATATAGCATATCTCATCTTATAAAAGATCTTGTATAAAATATGATTAAGGTATTATTTGATTTATTAAAAAATATGCAAATATCGTTTTCTGAGCAAAACAGAATGATGAAAAATAACATAGTACATGCGACTTGCTAAATACAAGGTTGTCGGATTGGCAAGAAGTGTCTAACATTCTGTATACAAGATATCAGCATGACAATTGATTGACTATTAGATATAGAACCAAAGCATTAGATTTTCAATAATTGAGTATTTATTGTTGCTATTTTTACATATGTTAAGTTCTTTAAATAAAAATTTGTATAAATATTGTAAACTATTAAAATAAATATTTATTATTCTTTTAATATATATATAATGTATTTATAAAAATTAACTTATATTAGCTTTAGTATTTTTGTCTGTTAATCATGCAGTATGCATATGAGAATAAGTCCTTTTAAAATTATATTGATAACCTTTGGTGCTATTATATTTTTATCATATATAGCGTTTGTAATGTTAGTTGCACAAAAAGGGTATGTTACTAGCATGGTTTTCTTTCTGAGTAGTATAGCATTTTATATCTTATCATTTATGTTCTGTTATGCTGGATTCAAAAATCTAAATACCCAGAGAAAACTTTCAAGTTTACACTATGATAAGTTAGTATCAGATGAAATGTTACATATTTCTAAAATTTTGGATGAACTTGTAGACTATGATATTTCAACTATGAAAGATATTATAGATAATATTAACAAGTTGAATAATGGATTATCTCATAATATGCCTTATTTCTTTTTTTCGGAATTTAGTTCTACGTTCAATAGAATCTTAGCTGGTGAATTAAATCATTTTTATGATGAAGATTTACTAGAAGATAGACTATGCGAAGATTTTTTATTTTTTATAATAGCTGCCAGATTTATTTGTAAATATCCTATGTTACATGCTATGTACTTTGATGAAATTGTTGAATTTATTCAGCTAGTTTCTCAAATAGATATTTCACATAAAAGTAAAACTGATAAATTAGCAGCATCAGAACAAATTAAATCTTTAATAAGAGAAAGGATATATGTATTTAAAAATTATAGTGACTGGAAATCAAGTATTTCGGATGCATGTAATATGAAGATAAACCTGATTAAAGCATTTAATATTGATAAAAATGTATCAAACCTTGATAAAGTTAGCGATAAAAAACAAGTAATTAAGACATTGCTTTCTGTTTATAGTATTCAATATTACTGTGCTTATACACCTGATATAATACAAGATATTGATAATATTTGTAATATACTAGAGGTGACTAGAGAAAGAGGTGTTTATAAAGTGATGGTTAATGATATTTATAAAACTGATTTGTATGAGGATATTATAAAAGATAATGTTAAGAAGTATTGTTTACCATTTTGTGATACCCAAATTGGTGCTATTTGCAGTTAATTGAAATGTGTTTAAGTTGCAGTATTATTTAGTAGTATGGTTTCTTTTGTTATATAAATTTTTTGAAAATAGAGCTTTGAGGTGAGTATTTTTAAACTTTATATCTATTTTTGTAAATTGAGCTGAAAAACAATATGTTAAAGCACTCGTGTACTAAAGGTGTTATGTGATTTACAATATATTTTTATTAGTAAAGTAACATTATAAATTTACCAATAAAAATTAATAAATAAATTATATAAAAATACTTAAGAAATGATAGTTAAAATAGTAGAGATGTTGTAATTATAGCATTCGTTAATAACAGTTCTGTAATTGTCTTTTGTAAATAATGATAGGTATATGAAGTATTTATAAGTATTATATGCGCTATTATATGTAGTAGTGTTAGAAATATTCCAAATGGTAGAATAGCCATTATCACAAACATTTTAATGTGAGATGTTATATTTTTAGAAGTTACGAATAAAATTTTATCTGAAAATGTCAAAGATACTGTAAATTTTGTACATAAAGTTGAGAAATGCAAGAGCTTTCTAATATCTAATAATTTGTGTTTTATTTTCTGAATTCAATAAAAATTTTAATGAAGTATTAGATGAATTTATTACTGAATAACATAATTGATAAGAGTGTTATTGATCAGAGAAATAATATAATCTTTATTTACAGAAGTGGGACAGATGTTATTTAGCTTGTCATACCTTGACATATCATGTATTAAGGATGTATATGATTGATTATAGGGATTAATCAACATCAATATACAAGCCCATTACAAGATGAAATCGTTATGAGGCTATTAAAAAATAGTAATGGAACATTGAAAAGATCCTGTATTTATAAGATTGTTATACAAATTTGAAATATTAGCAATAAAGAGCCTTATAAAGTTAAGTGGTAATAATTAGTTAATAATATCTTTTGATGTTATATATATAAATTAGAGTAATATATTATATTATAAGTATAATTTTTAGTGTAATATGTATATTTCTTTATATTAATATTTTATAAGCTAATTTTATAGTATTATGAATAGATCCCAATTTGTGCGTGTATTTGTAGCATGTATTATGCTTTCTATTGCTATAGCTTTGGCTGCTCTTATGGCCAAAAACATTAATATACCATATTTCAATGTAACTGCTGGTTTAGTTGTGGCAGTACTAGCTACATTAGTTAGTGTTGCATATATTATTATGGATTATCGACGCTCTGCACAGCATCACAATATATTACCATATATTAGAGAAAATGAGCAAATGCTGTTATTTATCCCCTTATCTAATGATCAATTAAATAAACTTGATCCTACAAATAATATTGTTGAAATAGACTATGATAGCATTAAATCTGGAATAAATGTTAATAAAGAAAAAAAGATTGTATTAAATATAACTCAAAAATATAGGTTATTTTTTACAAAAGTGGTTAATGTACAGGTAGATCCTAACCATGAATGTATCTTATTATCGAGAAATGAACAAATTTTTTACAAGGAGAAATTAGGTATTTTTGTGAACATCAAAGCAGACCCGTCATTAATCAAGGATATTTCATCTAAGATCAACCTTCATATTAAACATTTTAAAATGAAGAATGGTGTGTTGTTACTGACTTTTGATTATAGTGCCTTATGTAATCATATAAAATATGCGGTTGATCTGTTGATGCATAAAACTGGAAAAGATTCTGTAACTTTATATGAGTTATTGTTAAGAGATATGTTGAAATCATGTCCAAATGATAGTAATTTACTGGTTTCGTCTAGTATTTCTGCAGGAATAAAGAGGAAAGATCCCTGGATTAATCAAGTAAGTGGCCGATTAACTCTAACTTTCTTGATGGTCTTTCGTGTTTCGATGATATTAGGTAATGGGTCTGTATTTGATAAGGATAAGGAATTATCTTCTAAAATTAAATTGTTACAAAATTATATAGTAAGTAATAAATTAACTCCTAAATCACAACATATAGTCACATTATTTGAGAAAATAAAACATAAATTTTATGCAATACATGGAGTAGATAACTATAGCTCTCTGTATCTTGATTACTATACAATAAGTGGTATGCCTTTTAGTAAGCTAATAAGTTCTGAGATATGTGGAGGTAATACTACATTAGCTGCTATAATTGCTATTGCTTCTTATCAGTGTAAGAGTTCAAAGCATCATGTTAAAACAAATAATTTTTTTAGAAGAATATTACATTCAGCTGGAAGTGGTGATTTAATTGCTGAAGTGGATAATGTAATAAATGGTAATTTGTCTGAAAAAATTAATTTGTATAGCTGTAAAGTGTTAACATCAAAAATCTCAACCGGACTGATGATTATCTCAAAGTCATTAGGTAGTGTTTGTACTATTCGGGAAGTAGTTAATAGTGCAAGGAATTATATAATGCTCAAATATTTTAGTAATGTAGCAATATTGAAAAGTGTACCTGATTCTGTAAAATTTGAATCTATAAGAACAATTGTGTTTCATGAAAGAAGTAAGCAAATAAGTAAAGTTAATGCTGTTAATTATAGTAGTGGTAGTTCTGCTTCTAGGTATCTAATGGTGTAAATTTAACAAAGTAAAAAGGTTATATACAAAATTATAAAAAAGTTAATAATATATTATTTAAATCTGGTCCCAAGAGTATAGGAATTGCTATTGAGAACTTGGTATTAAATAGTACGATAAGAACTATATTAGCAAGACTGTTGAAGAAGGGATGTAATGAGCTGCTAAGTCAAAAAAGTTATTATTTTTTAGATAGTAATGATACGGGTATTTTTATATTATTGGAACAGTGAAGATGTTGCAATTAAGAGCCAATATATCATTTTGGTTATTATAGAAATTTCTATTTTTTGGATTTAGCATATAAATAATTTAATTAGATATTATAGTAACAAATATAAATTTTATTACAAAAACACCATACACATAAAACTTAGAATCATAGTATTACTTCTTCACACGATACAAAGGAAATTACAATATGCTTAATAAACTAAGATCTTATCTTAAAATAACACTAGTAATTTAATTGCTAGTGCTACCAAACTAATCAACAGCAAAAGAATTACTATCAGAACAAAACAACTTAAAATGCATCAAAACTAAACTTATGTTCTACTATTATACAAGTACATATTTTGTTGAATTATTCTCTCTGCAGCTTCAATACTGAGATCAGCAGAATCAAAACATGAATTCACAACTACACCACTCATATCATCACAATTCGTAAAACTAGTCTCATCAATGTCATCATCCATATTACAGCTGCTACTATCTAACAGATTCATAGAAAATAAATCACATACTTGGCTAGGTTTTTCTCTCACAAAAATCTTTTTCAATTTCAAAAATATACTTGTCTTACTTTTACAAGGTGGCACAACATAACCAGGAATAGTATTCCAGTATAAAATCTCAACAAGTCTATCATATTGTATACCTCTACGATTAGCAAAAAATAATACAGCTCCAATTATAAGTAAGAATGCAAATATGGCAGTATTCATAATACAATGCCAATTGTTATACCTCACATTTACACAACTTAATATTAATCCTACAGCTGCAATAATTACTACTGACACACTACCCACAGTCATCATTATTTTATTAGCTTCCATAAGAAATATCTACCTTTAGTATCTAAAAAATATCAAAAACAATAGAAACATACATTAATAATATACAATGTACTGTATACACTTTTTTACTTCAACTATAAGCTTTTAATTAAGAAAAAAACCTTTCTACTAGTAAATTTATTTTATTACATAATAACAACAATTTCCCACTATATTTAAAAATTATTACTAGATATTTATTCTTATTTTACTTCTAATACTTTTACTTTTTCAACACCATTATCATTAAACCAACTTCAAGAAAATCATCTCCATTCTATACCCTATGAAATTGAGCTTTGGAGATGTAAATACACTAATTTATATTTACTCACCAGGCCTTGCATTACAGTTAAAAATTAAAACTATCTACAAATAAACTATTTAATCTATATTGAGGCTGAAAATAGGTTCTGATGACAATATTGTTAAATAATTGTTTAACTCAATATATTTTTTACTCATGCCCTCCTTATAATTTGCACATAATAATACAATTATCATCATAAACAAAAACGTAAATATACCATACAAGTTTGATTCTGAGATATTGTACTTATACAACATAGTATACCCTATTACTGCCAAAATAGCAACAATAAAACTGCTATAGTTTAGCATTAAATCATGATTTTTGTTATAAAAATTAACATAATATCCACAATATTTACTTACAAATTTTAATATAAATCACTCAACCAATATTACCGTATGAAATTAATATCAAATCCCTATAAATAATTTTAAAATATGTTATCAATATATAAAATTTCATTGTTATTTAAACGTATTATTCACTATTAAAGACTTAGCTTTATCTTATATAACTTACTAATTGACTCATAATTATATAAAATATAAACTGTGTTATTAAATATTACACAAATTAAATCTTCTTAAATTTTGTTAATTTATAAAATATGTAAATCCTATATTATAAAATTATTGCATTTATACCATTTTACACAGGAATATAAGTAATATTTAAGCTTAAATTTTTGTTTAATATTTTAACCAATATATACAATTAAATAAATAAATCTCATCTATTTTACTTTGCTGTCCAACATTTATTATAACTATTCATGTTATGTATTTATACAACCATAACCACCCCAATTGATAAAGCTATTATCACACATGTCTTGTTGATTGATTTATAACTTGACCAGTGTCTACATCTATTATACTAGTTATAATTTCTTGCTCCCCATTAGATAAAAGATGTAAAGTATTCCTTTTTTTAGTTTTAGCAATACTTGAAGTAGTATTTTTGTTAATATCATCCTCCTTTTCATTAATAACATTTTGATCAGCATTAGAAATAATATCCTCTACACTTTTATCTTGATACAGAGTTGTATAATGCGGATAATAAGCACAACACCTTCTAGAAATAACCTTTTTTAAATAAACAAAAGCTATAAAAGCAATCATAAAGCTATGAACTAAGATAACCATTTTATTCAAAAGAGTCATATTAAATCCTTTACATAAGATATAAAGATTAACTAATAACTATTTCTCTACATTAAAGATTAAAATAGAACAAAAACTTTATATATAATCTTTTAAGGTTAAGTTTAACATTATTTAACATTGAACAATTATGTAGCACATATAATAACATGCAATTATTAAATAATCAACTATAAATTAATAATTTAATTAATAAATTATTAAATAATCAACTATAAATTAATAATTTAATTAATAATTTAATTAATAATTCATACCCAAGAAAAGCTAAAATAAATTCTTCACCTTAAAAAAAACATATATACAGCTAATCTATGATTTTTAATGCTTGAATAAATGCATTATGTGGAACATTAACATTCCCTATAGATCGTAATTTTTTCTTTCCTTTTTTCTGTTTTTCTAATAATTTCATCCTTCTAGTAACATCTCCACCATACAATTTTGCTGTAACATCTTTACGATATGGAGAGATAGTTTCACGAGCAACAATCCTTCCTCCTATTGCTGCTTGTATTGCAATTTTATATTGTTGTCTTGGAATTAAATCTTTTAATCTAATACATATTTCACGTCCTCTTTGCTCTATTTTACTTTTATGAATAATGCATGCAAGAGCATCTACTGGCTCAGAGTTTATCAAAATACTTAACTTAGCAATCTCACTATCTAAATACCTATCCATCTCCCAGTCTAAACTAGCATAACCTTTAGACATAGATTTGACTCTATCATAAAAATCAAAAACAACTTCGGATAATGGCAGTCTATATTTTAATAATGCTGTATTACCTGAATACGACAGATCCAGTTTCTCACCCCTCTTATTATTACATAATGACATGATAACACCTAAATATTGATCTGGTACCATAATAGTAGCACAGATCCATGGTTCTTTAATATTAGCAATATCCTGCTCACCAAAATCATGAGGATTATGTACTTCACGAACATCACCATTCTTAGTAGTAACTTGATAAATTACACCTGGAGCTGTAGCAGTTAAATCTAAATTAAATTCCCTTTCCAACCTTTCCTGAATTACTTCTAAGTGTAACATTCCTAAAAATCCACAACGAAACCCATATCCAAGTGCATTAGAAATCTCAACTTCAAAAGTAAAACTTGCATCATTAAGTTGTAATTTTTTTAAAGCTTCACGTAATCTTTCAAACTCTCCAGCCTCATTTGGAAAAATACTACAAAAGACTACAGGATGAATTGTCCGAAATCCAGGAAGTGGTTCACTACATCTCCTCTGTTCTTCAGTAATCGTATCACCCACTTTACAATCTGATAATTCTTTAATAGAAGCAGTAATAAATCCAATTTCACCTACTGAAAGTTGATCTACAATCTTTTTATGTGGAGTAAAAATACCTACATTATCAACTTGGTACACAGCATTATTAGACATCATAACAATTTTCATGCCTTTTTTTATAACACCATCTTTAATACGTAACAAAATTACTATCCCAAGATATATATCATACCAAGTATCAACTAATATAGCCTTCAATGGATTTTCTAATTTTCCATATGGAGCTGGCAACTTGGAAACAATAGCTTCTAATACATCTTGTATACCAATACCTGACTTTGCCGACACAAGTAGTGATTCACTTGCATCAATGCCAATCATATCTTCTATTTGTAACTTCACTTTATCTGGATCTGAAGATGCTAAATCTATTTTATTCAGTACTGGAATGATTTCATGATCACTATCTATAGCCTTATATACATTTGCTAAAGTCTGTGCTTCAACCCCCTGACTACTATCCACAACAAGTAATGATCCTTCACAAGCAGCTAAACTCCTACTTACTTCATATGAAAAATCCACATGTCCTGGTGTATCCATTAAATTTAAATAATATGTTTGTCCATCCTTAGCTTTATATACTAGTCTGACAGTTTGCGCCTTAATTGTAATACCACGCTCTCTCTCAATATCCATAGAATCAAGTACTTGATCCTTCATTTCTCGTTCATCCAAACCATTGCACTTTTCTATTAACCGATCAGCCAACGTAGATTTACCATGATCAATATGAGCTATTATAGCAAAATTTCTTATATTACTCTTATCCATTTTATCCTCACATTCTATATAGCTTCTACACTTTACTTGCCTTTAAAGTAATAATTTCAAAAGTAGCAGGAATACTAATTTTATCTATTGAGAAGTATCGTTTATAATTTTCAAAAATTTTTGTAATAATAGTTCTAGTTAAAGGATACTTATTTCTAGCATATAATACATTACCTTCTCCCATGTTTTTTAAATCTCTAAATAAAGTATATATATCATTATACTCTACCATAATAGTATTAACATCTACTACAATATCAGAATATCCAGTTTTTTGTAATAAAGAAACAATATCTTGAACATGAATAAAAGGCAACACTCTAGGTGCAACACCAAAACCCATCTCTGCCCTGATAATTGAATATTTTAATTCATAAAGAGTTTTACTACCAAACAACGCAGCAAGAAAAACACCCTTGCTTTTTATAATATTATATATACTCAATAATACACTAAATAAATTATTGACATTATGCAGTGATGCATTACTAACAACAATATCAAAAGTATTATTACAAAACGGTAATGCCTCCTCATCAGCCACTACCTTATAACTACCTTGCACGTTGTATAACATACAATATGATAAATCACATTGGATTACTTGCTCTTCAGAAGATATCAGCTTTTTCTGTAATAAATCTTCAATAAAAGAATTAGTCCTAACACCGATATTTAAAGCTAACCCTGTAATAACTGAAAACAAACTAACCTTATCTAATAAAATATTACTAATTTCAGAAAATATAAAGTTACTACCTTTAGTATAAAATAGCTTATCTCTATAAAGCTTTACAAGGCTACGGTCAAAAATAAGCATGGAACTTTTTTACGTAGCAAACCTAATTAAAAAAACCTAGGTTTTCTGGAAACGTCATTACCATTCCTACTATTACTGAATGAGCGATTATTATTTCCACATCCATTCGATGGTAAATCCTCCCTATAATAATTAGACCCACTACTACGACGTGATGATCTGTTACTACCTCCACCACGCTTTTTATCATGACTACCATACCTGTTGTTGTTACTGTTATAGCTTTCCTTAAAACTGCTGCCACTATCTGAATCATCAGAAAAGCTACCCTTTCTTATATTATAAAGCTCACCATCTATAGGTTCTCCAGTCTCTTGATCTACTCTACGCATAGATAATTGAATATGTTCACGATCTATGCCAATTACCAATACTTTTACTTTATCATTTAAAGAAATTACACTACCCACTGCACTAATATGTTCATTTTTTATTTCACTAATATGTACTAATCCTCTTTTACCACCTAAGAAATTTACAAAAGCTCCAAATTTCACAATTTCAACAACAGTACCCTCAAAAACTTTACCTATCTCGGGTTCAGTTACAACATCCATTATCATATTTTTAGCATGTTCCACTGCCTCATTATTAACAGCATATATCATAACAGTGCCATCCTGTATTATTTCAATTTTTGCACCTGTTTTCTCACAGATATCACGTATATTTTTCCCACCACTGCCTATCACATTACGAATCTTATCTTTATTTATAAAGATAGATTCTATTCTAGGAGCATGATTTTTTATGCGATCGCGAGATTCTTGTATTACCGCATTCATTTTACCTAAAATATGTATTCTACCATCTTTAGCTTGAAGCAATGCCTTTTCAATTACCTCAATGCTAATACCTGAAATTTTCATATCCATTTGTAAAGCAGTAATACCTTCAGCAGTACCAGCTACTTTAAAATCCATATCACCAAGATAATCTTCATCACCTAATATATCTGAAAGTATTATAAATTCATCACCTTCCTTAATAAGTCCCATTGCAATACCAGCAACAGGAGATTTAATTGGCACACCTGTATCCATTAAAGCCAAAGATGCCCCACAAACTGTAGCCATTGAAGAAGAACCATCTGACTCTGTAATCTCAGAAACTACTCTAATAGTATATGGAAAATCTGATTTTTCAGGTAATACATAACGAATTGCTCTCCAAGCAAGTTTACCATGACCTATTTCTCTCCTGCCAGGAGCACGTAAAGCTGCAGATTCACCGACTGCATAAGGAGGAAAATTATAATGTAATAAGAAATTTTCTCTCCTGTCACCATCTAAATCATCAACTATTTGCTCATCTTGAGGTGTGCCTAATGCAGTCACAACTAATGCTTGTGTATTCCCTCTAGTAAACAAAGCAGAACCATGCGCCTTGGGTAATACATCTATTTCAATTTCTATATCACGTATTTTATCAAATGAACGACCATCTATTCTAGAAGAAGTATCAACGATTTTGGACCTTAATAACGATCTTTCAAAGGTCTTTAACGCGCTAATTATATCTTGACTATTACATACTATATTATCAGCACTATATTTTTCTGTCACTTCAAGTAAAACTTTATCTCTTAACTCTTCCAATTTTAATACTCTTTCTTTTTTAACGGTATTAGAATATGCTAAACTAAAATTTTCTTTATAAGAGGATTCGATATAATTTACAATTGAACTAATATCATGTGGTATAAATTCGACAGGCATCTTACCACTTTCACGACTAAATTCCTTAATTAAATTAATAACTTCTTGACAATTCTGGTGCCCAAAAATTATTGCCCCTAACATTTGAGACTCAGATAACTCAGATGCTTCAGACTCAACCATCAAAACAGAACCCTCATTACCTGATAAGAATAAATCTAAAGAACTACATACCATTTCATCAGCAGATGCATTCAGTAAATATTTATCTTCTGATGGCAAATACCCAACTCTTGCACCAACTACTAAGCCATTAAAAGGAACACCAGAAATAGACAAAGCTGCAGTTGCTCCAATTAATGCAGTAACTTCAGGAGGCGTAACTGTATCATATGAAAGTAAATTACATACTATACTAACTTCATCATAAAAGCCAGCAGGGAATAAAGGCCTGATACTCCTATCTATTAAACGAGAAATCAACGTCTCTCTGTCAGATGGTTTACCTTCTCTCTTTAAAAAACCACCAGGAATTTTACCAACAGCATAACTCTTTGCAACAAATTGCACGGTTAATGGCAGAAAATCTACCGGCTCTTTAGTTTTACCTACTACCACTGTTGCTAAAACTGTAGTACCAGCATAACTAACCATAACAGCACCACTAGCTTGCCTTGCTATCTTACCACTCTCTAAAATTAAGGTCTTTCCTCCCCATTCTGCAGATCTTCTTATCAAATTAAACATATATCATTTCCTACTTTTTATAAATTAAATCAGTGAAAAATATCTCTGATACCTAACCGTTTTATTAATGCCAAATATTCATTATCTCCGTATTTTTTTCTAACATACTGTAATACATTACGTCTTCTACAAACTAATACCATTAAACCACGTCTACAGTGGAAATCTTTTTTGTGGATTTTAAGATGCTCGGTCAAATTACGTATTCTCTCTGACAAAATTGCACATTGCACAAAAGAGGAACCAGTATCATCTTTCTTAAGGCAGTATTCACTTATTAATTCAGATTTTTTTTCACGTGTAATTGACATAACTAAAATACCAAATCTTTAAACATTAAAAATACGTACTGGCCTTACGACATTATTAATTATACTACAAATTGCCACTGGCACATTACCCGTACTAACATAACAGATATCACAATTACTAATGACACACAAGTTATTTAACTCAATATTTTGACCATTTTTCATCTTTTTTATCTGAATATCAGAGAAAATACCATCAAGATGTTTTATATCTTGCAAAACATAACACAAAGGCAATAAATAACTACATCTCCTACCATCACTATGTAACCTCTTTAACATTTCTAAAGTAATGGCATTTTTTTTCCTAAAACAACCTACTCTAACTCTTTGTAATTTTATAACATATCCTAAGCATCCTAATTGTATACCTAAATCTCTTGCTATAGAACGGACATATACACCTTTCTTACACAACAAATAAAAATCTGCCCTGTTATTTTCTTTATCAATAGACAATAATTTTAACTCTAATACATAAACACGCTTAGAAGCTAAACTTACATCTTGACCGCTTCTAGCCAACTTAAAAGCCCTAATTCCATTTACATGTACTGCTGAAAAATTAGGAGGAACTTGCTTTAACAATCCAATAAAATTTGGAATAGCTTGTTTTATATCTTCCAAATTAGGTATTATGTTACTCTTCTCTATTATCTCTCCTTCTGCATCATCAGTCGTTCTCTGTTCACCCCACTGCACCGTAAACAAATAAGATTTCACAACATCAACAGCATAAGGCATAACTTTTGTAGCTTCACCAATAGCAATAGGCAAAACACCAGAAGCTAAAGGATCTAATGTACCTGCATGACCAACTTTTTTGACATTTAAAATCTTCTTAACTAAATTAACTGCAGCAGTAGAACTTATACCACATGGTTTATTCAAATTTATCCAGCCATACATATCAATAACTATAAAAAACTCATATCACTTAAATCAACTTAATGACTTTCCAACGCAATACAATCTATACAGTAACTATACTAAAAATAAAATATCTAAAATCACTTAATGAATAAATAATATTATAGAAAATCAATATATTAAACTTTATTACTTACTAAAAAAGTTAACTATTATGTATTATATCAACACATTAATAATTACTTAGTGTAAAAACTAAATCAAATGTAATCTAGATTCATATAAATAACTATTAAATAAACAAATAATTACAGCTACTTAAAGTAAAATATTAAATTTTATAATGTTAATATTAAAAAATATCATTTATTGCAAAGGTATTTTAATAAAGAAATTTTTAAAATTCTATATATAATGACAAAAAAATTTCCTTATGAAAATTATAACTTTATCAAAAAGTACTTAATTATGCATAAACATTTATTTATATTAATTATATCTGACAAAACAAATATCAGTAAGTTATATACTGATACTAATTTTTTACATTAACTAGATAAAACAGCAGCAATTTATAATATATACATGACCTGTACATCAATAAATTTAATTCATTATATCAATCATAATTTACACTATTATCAAAAATTTATTTACAGACCTTGAATTAAATTATATAGCTATACTAGTGGCACCCTTAGCTCAGTTGGATAGAGTTTTTGACTACGGATCAAAAGGTCGGGCGTTCGAATCGCTCAGGGTGCACCACTTCTCTATCGCTTTCTACTGAAAACTATGAGAAAATACATTCGAATTTTATGATAATCATCTGTTAATAGGTTCCTTTAAAGTCTATACCAAATAAAATCTTATTCATTTATATTTTATTATTGTAAGTTTATATCACAGTAATTTTAACCTACAAAATTTCAAAACTCATACTATCCTTCACTTTAACTATATGCTATGATTAAGTAATACGTAAAATACAAAAATTATGACTATCATGGTAATTAATACATCAGGTCCCATATGCTCTGTTGCTATAATTAGTAACAATCAAACTATACACTATGAAGAAAGTATATCTGAGAATCAACACTCAGAGTCTCTATTCAAATTAATTCATAAACTATTTGATAAATCCAATAATTCATACAGCACTATAACAAATCTTGGAGTAGTAGTAGGACCAGGAAGTTTCACAGGCATTAGAGCTGGAATAGCTGCAGCCCAAGGTATACACCTTGCATCAAAGATTACCTTACATGGTATAAGCACTCTAGAAATGCAAGCATATCTGATATCAAACTCAACAAAAACTAATGATGATGAGATATTTTCAATAATTGAAGTATCTAACAATAAATTTTATTCTCAAACTTTTAATCATAAATTCATTGCAACAAGTAAAATAAAATTACTAGATAAAAATTTTAATTATAATGATTATAAACATTACACAGAATCCATAACATCAAGCAATTTTAATGCAAAAACAGCTGCTTTATTATTGTCTTATAAATTACAAAATAATTTACCTACACTGAATACTACACCTATATACTTTAATACAATAAACTAATTATACTACATGCTATATCAATAAAACACTGTCTAATATTAATAATTAAATTATATTAATTTACAAATATCATAACTAAAATAAATTATAATTGCTATTAATATAAAATCAAAAAATTACTGATGTTTCACACAAATGTTTTTTCAATAACAGTATCTCCCACGATTATAATGAAAACATTTGCATGAGATTTTTTGTCTGATATATTAAAAGCAGTTGATACTTATATGTGTACACACAATGAAATTCAAAGCCTTTTTCGTAAAGCCATTGCTTATAGTTTTAGTATGCTCTTTAGTATTTATAGCATTTGGAGCATCCTTCCTTCCTGGTAGTTTTACTAATGAAAAATATATTGCAAAAATTGGACACGAAAAACTATCATTGCAAGATTACACAAATGCGTATCACGATGAATTAAGATATATACAGCATGTACTAAATCGTGCATTAACAGAGGAACAAATTGCCCAATTCAATATTAAGCTTTCTACATTAAATAAGTTAATTGAAAACAAAGTCCTTACAAAATTTACTGAGTCATTAAATCTTAAAGTAGGAGAAAAAAGCATATTAAATCATATTAAAAGCATAAAATTTTTTCAAGACGAAAACGGGAACTTTGATAAAACAAAGTTTAACACAGGGTTATCAAATGCAGGACTTACAGAAAGGTTATATATAAGCAAATTAGAAAAAGCATTCCCTATAACTATGCTGATGAATTGTTTATTTAGTGGTACGCAAAATACTTATATTCAATATCATCAAGAACTAATAAAGCAAATTATACAAAATTTACATCAAGCACGTACTATAGATGTTATAGAGGTATCACCTACAATTAATAACATTTCTGTTCCAAATATTGATGAATTAAGAAAATTATATGAAGAAAAGCGAAAAGATAACAATTTCATGTTTCCAGAAAATAGGGTTATAGAATATGTAACAATTGACTATGAAAGCTTTATTAATCAAACAAATGTAACACAAGAGGAAATAGATAATGAAATAAAAGTTCAAGAATTAGATAAACAAAGAGATATATTCAACTTAGTATTCAGTACTAAAGATGAAGCTGAGGTTGCTTTGAAAGCACTCAATGAAGATACAGATTTCAATAGTGTAGTTACAAATATTGCACACACCACACTAGATGATATAACATTAAACAACATTGTAAAAAATACACTTCCTGATGATATAAGAAATCAAGTATTTTCTTTAAAAGAAGGAGAAATAAGCCCTATATTACACAGTATATTTGGATGGCATATTATAAAGATACAAAATATTCACAAAATATCTACTGAAGACTTACAAGAATTAAGTAAAAAAATTGAACAAAATCTTAAAAAGAAAAAAGCTACTAATCTATTATATACAGAAATTCAAACTATAAATGATAAGATTAACAGTGGTACATCTATTAAGGAGATAGCAGAATTATATAATTTATCTATAAAGACAGTAGCTGCTGACATCTCAGGCAAAGATCCATCTGATCATAAAGTAAAAATGTCAGAGACAAACTATGATGCCATCATTTTAGCCGCATTTTCAGCACAATTAAATAAACCTTCTAACTTTATCGACAATGATGATTATTTCTTTAGCGTAAATGTTACTAAAATAGAACCGTCTCGAGAAAAAACTTTTGATGAAAGTAAAGAACAATTAGTATATGAATGGCAGCGTAATTTAAAAGCTCAAAAATTATCTAAGTTAACACAAGAAGTTGTTATAAAACTTAAATCAGGTATAGAGATACATAATATTGATGGAGTATCATTAAGACCTAATCAAATAGTTTACAGAAATAGTGTTGCAGCAATAGACAACCCTGGTCAAAATTACCCTAGTGATTTTATAAATGAAATTTTTCATCTGAAAAAAGGAGAAATCAGTAAGAGTTATCAACACGACACAAGTCCTTCAGAACAAAAAATGTTAATAGCAGTGTTAAAAGATATAAAAAACACTGATCAAGTGAGTAATATAGATCTCAAGAATATTCAGGAAAAAATTGCAAATGACAATTTAGAATCACTAAAAAACCAGCTAATAACACATTTAATAAAAAAATACTCTGTTAAAGTCAATCAAAGCTTAATTGATAATGTACGATAATCTTAACAGTACTTTTCATAATGAATTGTGTTAAGTATTTGCTAATGAAAAAAATTTATACAAAAGCATGTAGGCTATAAACATTCCATTTTAGTAAAGTACTTATAAAAATGTATATGATTCTTGTTTTTAAACCTACGCCATATTCCTTAAGCAAGCATTTACCAATTAAAAAATTTTTATATAAAAACGTGTAAGGCTATTGAACATCTATCTGAGAAATATTGTTAAATTTATCATTAACACTTGCATTCTTTATAAAAAACTATACTAGATATTTATCAAACTAACAAAAACAAACTCCATTACTCAAGTTCATACAAGGTACATGTAAAATATATTCTTATATAAAATCAATTAAAACACCTTTAAATCATGTTTGGACAGATACTAAATCTTAAAACTTTATTTTACAACAATCACTCTTAGTTCAAAGCTATATATTATTTGATATAGTTTACTAAAACACAGTATTCTCTTAATAACATTTTTACCCTAACATCTAGGATTTTAATGCATATCTTCCATAGCCTGATACATTATTATAACAACTTATTACAGGCATCTAAAATACGATCACATGCTTTAGATAAGTTTTCATTAGAAGCGGCATAGGATATTCTAAAAAATCCTTGTGCTCCAAATGCTTCACCTGGTACTACAGCAACACTATAATCTTCTAATAAGTATCTAGTAAAATCCATAGCACTATTTATAATTAAACCATTCCTTGTACTTTTACCTATTAATTTTTTACAGGAAATGAACACATAAAACGCACCTTGAGGGTTTCTTACAGATAATAATGGAGTATTATTTACCATATCTATCATCATATTACGACGTGCTGCAAATATTTTATTTCTTTCCTTTAAAAACTCTTGATCCCCAGTTAAAGCCTGTATTGATGCAATCTGTGCAATACTATTAGGATTAGTTGTACTTTGCGATTGTATAACAGAAATTGCATTAATAACTTTTGAATCCCCAGCTACATACCCTATTCTCCATCCAGTCATGGCATAGGACTTAGAGACCCCATTGATTGTAAAGACTCTATTGTACAAGCGCGGTTCTACTTGAGCAATGGTAAAAAATTCAAGACCATCATATACTACCTTTGAATATATATCATCGGTCATCACATAAATATTTGGATATCTCAATAAAACTTCAGCAATCCCTTTCAATTCTTCATACGTATACATTAATCCTGTAGGATTATTTGGAGAATTCACAATTAACCATTTAGTTTTTTCAGTAATCACAGACTTCAATAAATCAGGAGTTAATTTAAATGTTTCACCACAATCAACAATGATAGGATTTCCTCCAGAAATTTTTACCACATCTGGATAAGATACCCAATATGGAGCTGGTATTATCACTTCATCCCCACTATTTATAGTGGCCATAAATAAATTATAAATACACTGCTTTGCACCATTTCCAACAGAAATTTGATTGACATCGTAAGTTAAATTATGATCCTGTTTAAAACGATTAACAATTGCTTTTTTGAGTTCGATGACCCCATCAACTGCTGTATATTTAGTCTTACCAGCATTAATTGCATCAATAGCTGCTTGCTTAATATGTTGTGGGGTATCAAAATCAGGTTCACCAGCACCTAAAGAAATGACGTCTACTCCTGACATTTTCAATTTTTGAGCTTGATTTGCAATTTCGAGTGTTGGAGAAGGTTTAATACATCCCATCCTTTCAGCTATAAATGACATAATTACCCTAATATTCTCTATATAAACAAATGTATTTTAGTATACTTCAATTAATATTCAACATTACTGTTATTCATATCATGATTGCACAAATGCATTAATACATCAACTTATTTAAATCTCTAGAAAAATCAAATAAAGACATTAATCTGTGAAAACAGCAGGTACTATCTTAGTAATTTTAATGTATGGTAACAAAATTAAAAATAACTCCAACATTATTAAATGCAATATAAAAAACTTTTTTATTACAACATTTTTATCAAAATAAACATTAAATCAACAATATAAGAATCTTACAGTTAGATTTTAAATGAAAAAATATAAAGCTTCACATTATATAATGTATTTTATTCTTAAATTATAATTGCAAAACCATTAAATTGTAGTATTAAGTGCTATAATGATCGTTGCTATATAATTAACTAGGTAATTTTATGAATCTCATAACAAAACAAGCCATTGACTTTACAGCAAAAGCCGTTATGCCAGATGACAAAATATGTGAATTTAATTTAAAAGAATATGTTAGTGGTAAATGTGCTATTTTAATCTTTTACCCAAGAGATTTTACGTTTGTATGCCCTACAGAAATTATATCTTTGCATAACAGGATACCTCAATTTATGGAAAAAAACACTGAAATTATTGGTATCAGCACAGATTCAGAATTCTGTCATAGTCACTGGCGTAATATTAGTGTAAACAAAGGTGGAATTGATAAGATTAGCTTCCCGTTAATTGCAGATGATTCGCATTTCATTTCCAGTAACTATGGAGTATTACACAATAATAGTATTGCATTAAGAGCAACTTTTATCATTGACGATAACTTTATAGTACGTCATCAATCAATAAATGATCTCCCCATAGGTAGAAATGTAGACGAACTTTTAAGAATAATAGATGCAATAAAACATCACCAACTTCATGGAGAAGTGTGCCCAGCTGGATGGATACAAGGAGATCCAGCAATGGAAGCATCACAACATGGTATTGAAGATTACTTAAAGTCACATATAGATAATCTTGAAAAAAGCACTATGGATAAATAAATGACACAAACATACAATACAAAAGTCTTAATCATAGGCTCTGGAGCAGCAGGATGTACTGCTGCTATATATGCTGCTCGTGCAAATTTAAAACCTATATTAATAACTGGGATGTGTCCAGGAGGACAACTTACAATCACTACAGATGTTGAAAATTTTCCAGGTTTTGCCGATGCAATACAAGGGCCAGATTTAATGGAACAAATGAAACAACAAGCCCTTAACTCTGGAGCTCAGGTTATATCTGACGAAATAAAAGAGATATGTTCAGATGTATATCCTTTTAAATGTATAGGAATATTTGGTGATCAATACATCACAAATAGTATTATAATTGCAACAGGAGCTCAGGCAAAGTGGCTTAATATAAAAAGCGAAGAAATTTTTAAAGGGAGAGGTGTATCTGCATGTGCTACATGTGATGGAACATTTTTTACTGGTAGTGATGTTGCCGTAATAGGAGGAGGTAATACAGCTGTAGAAGAGGCATTATATCTAACAAGGCATGCAACAAAGGTGTTTTTGGTTCATAGAAGAGACAAGCTACGAGCTGAACATATAATGCAAGAAAGGTTATTCAGCAATAATAAAATACATGTTATATGGGATAATATTGTAGAAGAAATATTAGGAAATAAAGAAAGTGGTAACGTAGAAGCTATAAGATTAAAATCTGTAAAAACTGGAGATATCACTACTATTTCTGTAAAAGGAGTATTTGTTGCTATAGGACATACTCCAAACACACAAGTACTTAAAAATAAAGATAACAGCAATATAGTAGATTTAGATAACGATGGATACATTATTACCAAACCTGGTAGTACAGTAACCAGTTATCCTGGTATTTTTGCTGCAGGTGATGTACAAGACAAAATATATAAACAAGCTGTCGTTGCAGCAAGCTCCGGATGCATGGCTGCGTTAGAAGCTATTAAATTTTTATCAGAACAATAAAAATTCATTAATTTTCAATGAGATATAATAAACTATATATCATACTAAACTTGGCAGGACAGTAATTAGTTATCCTGGTATTTTTGCTGCAGGTGATGTACAAGTAAAATATATAAACAAGCGTCATTGCAGCAAGCTTTGGATGTATAGCTGTACTGAAAGCTATTAAACTTTTATCAGAACAATAGAAATTCATTATGTTTTAAAAAAAAGATAACTAGTACAACCTTTCACCAAATATGAAAATTTGTAAAATTAAGCATTCTTTACATAAACTTTATTATATCATTATTATATTCGTATATACATTTCTAGATAATATCAATTTTAGAATTTGCTGCTGTTACTTCTCTTTAAATCTTACTCTTTATACATAACTTAAATAACACCACTAAATGTTGCGTAATTTAATTTTTGATACAGCTGTATACATGATTACATAAAAATCTAGACCTTATACAGAGTATGATCATTAACATTTTAGATATATCACCCATTAATATATTATACTACCAACATTCTATGATTATACACGTCTATATCTTCTTTTCTTTGTTTCATATTGTATAATATACCTTAGAATTACTGATTATGTATTTTGATACATCCCACTCATATACACAATTATTTGTCACAAATATCAACATATGAAACTATAACTTAATTTTTTACACTTTTATAGAAAATCATAGCAAGTTGTTTCGCTTACCAATATAGCATAGCTAGTCAAAAAGCAAGGTTATAATTAAAGGTTAACAACTATTTAATTAGCATTTTGATAGAAATCTTTTAAACATTTCTGCACATTTGTAGGAACAAAAGCACTAATATCACCGTTTAAACGTGCTATCTCTTTTACAAAACTTGAAGAAATAAATTGAGTATCTTCTGAAGCCGGTAAAAATATAGTTTCAATTTGAGAAGTAAGCTTATAATTCACCCAACTCATTTGAAATTCATAATCAAAATCAGATATAGCTCGCAATCCCCTGATAATAATAGATGCATTGTTTCTCTGAGCAAAATATACTAATAGTCCATCAAAAATCACAGTATCTACTATCATATTCAGTAATTTTATTTCATGCTCTATTAATTCTGCACGAATTTCAGCAGAAAAAATAGTCTGTTTTGTGCAATTCCTAGCAACCCCTATAATTAACTTATCAACTAAGTTATAAGCTCGCTTGATAATATCAATATGACCAAAAGTAATGGGATCAAAAGTACCAGGATATATACCTACCTTCACAGAAAATCATTATTGAATAAAAGTATATTCTATCACAATGTACTATTAATTTAAGCTTATATTTTCACTTGAATGGGTGATATTTATAATATATAATCCATAGACTTATATTAAATTACAGGCTTGTATTAGCATATTATTAGATATCATCTCTGTAATACAATAATATAGTACTGGCTTGATAGCTCAGTCGGTAGAGCAAAGGACTGAAAATCCTTGTGTCGTTGGTTCAATTCCAACTCAAGCCACTTATACATATTCCTTATGTTTCAGAGTTTAGTTAAGTCTTTATGATATATTTATCATATAGTAGGCATAGTTAATAGTTTTACGGAGACTAAATGCGTTATTTTATATTAATATTATCCTTTCTATTGTCCATATCAGCAGTTGCATTAGAAACAGTACAAAATAAAATGGTTGTCGGTTTTGTACGCACAGAAAAAGAAACTTATCCTGAAGAATGGACGTTTTCAAACAACATTGCTGAAATGCTAGAAAAACTAGGGGCAGAAGTTGTACTACTTGACTACAATGCAATATTAGATTTTAAAAAAATAAAAAATGAGTCTTTAGAAGAGGCTAAAAACGATATGTCCCTCTTAGAACAAATAGAAGCTAACAAAATCCAGGATGCAGTTCACAATTTCATTAAACAACATAAAATTAATAGAATATTTATTCCTGGAAATTACTATAACGTAGACACTGAACCTTATTCACCAACTCCAAACAGACAACTTGTAACTAATGCAATTGTAAAAATTGTAGAAAGTAATCCAAATATCCACTTAATAGGAGTATGTGGAGGGCTACAAGGTATAATGCATGCAGTTGGAGTAGAGGTTATCAGAGTGAAAAAGATAATTGCATCTAAAGAGGCTATAGCTGCACACTCTATTTCAATGCCAGATCCACATAGAAAAGATGTAGGACTCCACAGATTACGAGTTGTACCTGGAAGCAGGTTATCAAGTATCATTTCTAAATATACCAAGCCAGACGATAATGGATGGATTTCAATATATTTTCCAGATGCACATGGAGGAGTAGTAAACAACAGTCAAGAAAATATACAAAAAATAGAATCTCTTGGATACAAGATAGTAGGGTTTTCTGATGATGGCATCATTGAAGCAATTGAAGATAAACATGGAAACATTTTATTTCAAGATCATCCAGAAGCCTTAGCAATTAATGCGATAAAAGGATCTGAGCAGGACATTAAGGATGATAATGATATAAGAAGACGCCAAGCAACTTTATCAGCAATTGCTATTATTAATGATTTCCTTTACAGACACTAAATGTGAATTACAGGTATGACATTTATCACTGCGTGATTTATGTTAATACTTAATGCTTTTTATTATAGTAGAGATAAGCATAGTAAACAACTAACACTTTTTTAAGTAAAGTGATACCACCTTCTTACAGCAACAATATAGCATTTTTTAACATTACTTGAAAAAAATCACTTAATCATGAGTGAAGATATGCTCTATCTTAGATAAATTAATAAAATTTATGTTATTTTTTAAGAAAAATAATATATTTAATACTACTATCTTAATACAAGCAGTACTCTTCAACAAATATACAATTTTTCTATGAAATCTTATAATCTTCTTATGCTATTTTCAGCACAACAAATACTAGAATTTTCAGTACTAAGTTACTACTTCCCAAAACAAAGAAACATAAAAATTATTTTACATAACAATGCTCATCACAATTGACTATTGAACATATATATGATACGTGGTATTCTTGCTTTGATCTTATGTTAATCAATACTTATTAATGCGTTTATCAAACTATTATGCACCTACATTAAAAGAAACATCAGCTGATGTATCAGTGATATCACATAAATATTTAATACGCGCAGGACTTATTAGGCAAATTGCTTCTGGTATATATACCTGGCTCCCATTAGGTTTAAAGATACTAAGAAACATTGAAAATATTATCAGAGAAGAAATGAATAAGTCAGGAGCTCTAGAAGTATTAATGCCATTAATACAACCAGCAAGTCTATGGAAAGAGTCAGGGAGATACGATGATTATGGATCTGAAATGTTACGCATTACAGATAGAAATCAACGCGAAATGCTTTTTGGGCCAACTCATGAGGAAGTGATTACTGATGTCTTAAGAACAACACCGATAAATCATAAAGATCTACCACTAGTTTTATATCAAATACAATGGAAATTTCGCGATGAGCTACGTCCAAGATATGGGATAATGAGATGTAGAGAATTTTTAATGAAAGATGCATATAGTTTTGATAAAGATTTAAATGATGCTATTTCATCCTATAACTTAATGTTTAAGGTTTATATACAAATTTTTAAAAAGCTAGGTTTAACCCCAATAGCAGTTAAAGCAGAACCAGGTCCTGTAGGAGGAACCTTAAGTCATGAATTTCATGTATTAGCAAATTCCGGAGAGAGTACTTTATACTATGACCAGGATATTATTGATCTAATGAATAGCGATAGTATTGATATTGAAAAAATAAAAAATACTTATACTGCAGCAGATCATATGATTGATCCTAGAACTTGTCCTATCCTACCAGATAAAATAAAAATAAGCAAAGGAATAGAGATAGGCCATATTTTTTATCTAGGAGATAAATATTCAAAACCAATGAATGCCAATTTTTGTGATAACAACAATAACAAACCTTTACAAATGGGATGTTATGGCATAGGAATATCAAGGTTAGTAGCAGCAATAATTGAAGTATCTCATGATAATAGAGGTATTATCTGGCCAGAACAAATAGCTCCATTTAAGTTTTCCTTAGTAAATCTATATTCATCAAATGATAAATGTAAAAAAGTTTCTGAAAACCTACATATACAACTACATGACGATATTTTATACGATGATACAGACGATAGCCCTGGTATTAAGTTAGCAAGGACAGATCTATTAGGTATGCCCTGGCAAATTATAGTTGGAAAATCAACAGTAGAACAAGATCTTATTGAAGTAAGGAACAGATCAACAAAAGATACATTTGTAATTTCTATTGAACAATTTTTAAAACAATTTAAGAAATGATACTAGGTATTGGTACAGATATTGTTTATATCCCACGTATATCGAATTTATATAAAAAATTCGGTACTAAGTTTCTTAAGCGGGTATTCAATGAAAAAGAAATAGAAGATAGTAAGAAATATACAAATTTCGATGCACAAGTAAGACATTTTGCAAAACGTTTCGCAGCAAAAGAAGCTTATGTGAAAGCATTAGGGACAGGTTTTGGCAAATCAATAAAAATGTCAGATATTATAATATCTAATAACTTATATGGAAAACCACAAATTACTATAAATAATAATAGCACAAAACATAAAATTGAATTATCAATTAGTGATGAAAAGGACTATGCTATCGCCTTTATAGTTCTATATATATAGAGTTACAATACATACTATATATACAAAAAGAGTCAAATACTATAAAACATAGGTAATTTGTGTAACAAATTAAACATCTGCGAGCATAATCTTAATATTACAATAACTCTCCTTATTACATGATTAGAAATTAACAAAAAACACTACAAATCATGCTTATCACCAGAACTACCTTATATCTCATAGCATTTATTATGTATTAAAAACTTACTACTTAACATAATTCCACTTTTAAGTACTACAATTATTATCAAATTTTTGTTGCATGTAAGGAATACAATATGTATATTGTATATGTTTTTTCCTCGGTAGCTCAGTGGTAGAGCACTTGGCTGTTAACCAATTGGTCGCTGGTTCGAATCCGGCCCGGGGAGCGTGTTATTTGCTTTCGATATTCTTCACAAAGCTTGTGATAACTCTAGTTATCGTTAATATTCATTATATTTTATTACTATTTTAAAAAGATATTATGTAAATCTATTGACTTATATAAAATATAGTATTACAATATGTAGCGTGCTTTAGCACTATGGCAATAAAGGCATCTTAGAATAGATGTATTGGACCCGAGGGCAGTGCTCGGCATCTCCACTTTTGGCTATGGGGGGATGAAACAGGATCGACATGCATAATAAAGGGGATAGTTTTTGCTCGGTGAGACAGCAGCCGTTTAAGTGTTCAAAATTTATAAATGCAAACGATAATTTCGTTTTTGCTAACGATAATAATAGCAGTGCTAACTTAGTAGCTGCTTAGTTTTATTATTAGCGCGGTTTTTTTAAGGGTTTTCCGGGCAACAGAAAAACCCTTGTTTATATGACCAGAAACTTATTTATGAATAATGTAATAGAATATCAAAAACTTATGCATGCTGCTATCTGTAGCGTTATCAAGGATGCTTTAACTATTATAGCACAGTCGCCACATCCTTATAATGTGCACATTGCTATATCCTTTCTAACACATTACAAAGGGGTAATATTACCTGATCATGTAAAAAACAATTACCCACGGGAAATTACTATAATACTACAACATCAATTTAGAAACTTACAAGTGTTTAACAACAGTGCTAGTGTAATGTTGAGTTTTCAAGGTAAAGAAGAAACAGTTATTATCCCATATCACTCTATTATTAAATATATAGATGTCCACCAAGGTTTTGCCCTTGATCTTGAGCAATACATTAGCAATAATATAGAAGAATTAGAAGATTGTAATAATGATGCTGACCATGCTAATGAAGAGAGTGATAAAAAATGCAATCAGGATAATATTATCTTTATCGATACATTTTTAAAAAAATAAAATTTTTATGCTTTACTACAACAAGTTTACCGGTGTATTATCCTATTAGCGCCTTCAATCATCTTACTGAAGTGGAGTTTATCTTACCATATGCTTCCCCTTTATATCGTTACGTTTTTATATTACTAGAGTTACTATACATGTGTATTTAATATTACAAATACAAATTTCTATACACATTGTACCTGGAATTTACTAAATATAACATATTAACATGCTTTTTCAGAAAATAACAAATACATACTGCCAATATTATGTCTTTAAAATTTTATTACTATGCATAAAACCACAATGAAAAAAATCACTTTTTTGTATCACAGAATATGTTAATAAATACAATATTATAAAACTATTAAGTAGCATTTTCATCTTATTGAATCCATCAAGTGTAATTTAACCAATATCAGCACATTATTTTAAAGGAGACAAGTATATGGTGACACAATCCATCAATCTTAAATTCAATTTAGTCATACATAATCAAGCACACAAGGAAATCACTGTAAATGAAGCTTTGATAAAAATAGATATGCTCATGAACAATTGTATTTTAGAATTACAATGTAATACTCCGATAAAAGAAATATCTTCTGGAGATATGTACATTATTGGACCTGTACCAACAATTCAAGAATGGAAAAACAAACAAAACTATGTAACGTATTACTATATCAATCAATGGTACTTCATACAGCCGAATACAGGTTTAACCTTATGGGTAAAAAGTAAAAATCAGCTTTACACATATAGCAATGGACAATGGATATCTAGTTATAGCATATAAAAAACATGTATTCTTATACAGATTTTCACACTAATTATAATAATAATCATGTCTAAAAAAGTTTTACCAGATTACTGTAATTAAAAAATTACATCCCTTACAGATGCAGTATTATATGCACTGACTATTACTATACATCATGTTTCATTTAAGAGCCTATATTTTTCTGATATAAGCTTAATAGCATCCGGCAAAGATATTTGGTCAACGTCTATATCCTTTTTTAAAGCAATATTCAACTTAGCGTATTTTAAATAAAATCCATACCTACCTTTACATAAAAATACTTCATTATTATCTTCAACAACACCTAGGGATTTTATAACCCCATTAGTAGAATTATTTGTAATAATATTAATCGCATCTTCAACACTAATATCTAAAAAATTACGCTCATTTTTAATTGAAAAATACTTACCTTCATACAATATATATGCCCCAAATTTACCTAATCCTAATTTAACTTCTTTACCAGTATCTGGATGAATTCCTAAACTTATAGGTAGACTTAATATTTTCTCTGCCATTTGTAAATCTAATGAATTGGCATCCATACTTTTTGGAATAGCTGCACGTTTACCATTTTTATCACTACCAACCTGTAAATAAATTCCATATGGGCCTTTCTTGAGACATATATCTTCTCCTGTCGTAACATCAATACCTAAAACTTTAGGATACTGTATATTATCCGTATCATCAATAATATCACCTCCAACATTCTTTGTATATTTACACTCTGGATATTTAGAACACCCCAAAAAAATACCATTCTTACTAATATTAAGCTCTAATGTTCCATCACTGCATACAGGACATGTTTTACCAGATTCAGATTTATCAGAAGAAAAAATATAATTTTCCATAGCATAACTAATAACTTTCAATATTTCAGTAAATTCCAATTTTTTTACTGAATTAACATTATCAATAAATAAAAACCAGAACTGATGTAGTACTTCTTTCCAATTAATTTTTCCATTAGATATCAAATCCAGTTTCTCTTCAAGATCAGCAGTAAAATCATATTCTACATAACGACTAAAAAAGTTAACAAGGAAAACGTTTACTATCCTACCTCTTTCTGTTGGAAAAAACCTCTTTTGATTTAATACAACATATTGTCTATCCTGCAATACAGAAATAATAGATGCATAAGTCGAAGGTCTGCCTATCCCTATTTCCTCCATTTTTTTTACTAAACTTGCTTCATTATATCTAGCAGGAGGGATAGTAAAATGCTGATGAGGAATAACTTCATTCAAAGGACACCTATCACCTACATGAAGTAATGGTAACATATTATTTTTATTATCATCATCTTCACTGTAACCATATACCTTATAGAATCCATCAAAAAACAAAGAGGATCCTGTTGCACGTAAAGTTACTACTTTATCTAATGACTCTAGTTCTGCCACAACTTGATTAATCACGGCAGAACTCATCTGGCTAGCAACAGTTCTCTTCCATATAAGATCGTAAAGCCTGAGCTGTTCTGGAGTTAAATAGTTTGATAAGCTATCAGGAGTAATTGTAATATTCGTTGGCCTAATTGCCTCATGTGCTTCTTGAGCATTTTTTACTTTTTTAATATATTTGCGAGCAGATTCTGCTAAATACTCTTTACCAAACATAGAAACAATGGTACTTCGAATATGCTCCAATGCTTCATCTGCAATATAAAACCCATCTGTCCTCATATAAGTAATTAACCCGATGATTTCCCCACCAACATCAATTCCTTCATAGAGTTTCTGGGCAATAATCATAGTATTTTTTGCACTAAACCCAAGCTTGGTTGATGCTTCTTGTTGCAAGCTTGATGTAATAAAAGGAGGATAAGGGTTTCGCTTTGTATGCTTTTTTTCAACATTTACAACAGAATAACCACGAGATTTCACTTCCTCGGATAATTTTTGTGCATCTTTTTCATTTTGAATATCAAATTTCTCTAGTTTTTTACCAGAATAACAACTCAAAACTGCAGAAAACTGTTTTCCTTCTATATTGCAACACTTAGCTTCAATATCCCAATATTCTTGTGTAACAAACTTCTCAATATCACTTTCTCTATCACATATCAACCTTAAAGCAACGGATTGCACCCTACCAGCAGATTTACTTCCTGGAAGTTTTCTCCATAATAAAGGGGATAATGTAAAGCCAACTAAATAATCCAATGCCCTACGTGCTTGCTGTGCATACACAAGATCCATATTTATACTTCTTGGATGTTTTATAGACTCAAGAATAGCATTCTTCGTTACTTCATTAAAAACCATTCTATTAATTACAACATTATTATCAATGGCATTATTTTCTTTCAATACTTCTACAATATGCCATGCTATTGCTTCACCTTCACGATCTGGATCAGTTGCAAGATAAATATTTTGAGTTTCTTTATTAGCTGCCTGAATTAATTTATTTACATATTTTTCTGATTTATTAATGATTTCATAAGTCATAGCAAAGTCTCTATCTGGATCAACAGAACCACTTTTTGCTGGAAAATCCCTAATATGCCCAAATGATGCAACTACTTTATATTTGCTACCTAAATATTTACCTATAGTTTTTGCTTTAGATGGGGATTCTACTATAATTAAACTCATTATTACACCCTAAAATTACTATTTAACAAAATCATTCTTGTTATGCTTCATACAAGAGATAAGCATTATTACTAACGATAATTGTGAAAAGAATTTTAAATTTACTGTAGAGGTATACCAGAAAAAAAGAACAAGGTATTCTACATCACATATATTTAAAAAACACTTCAATACCATACTCCATCACATATATTTAGTATTTTTTTTCTATTTTACAAGAACTATAATAACAACAATTACTATTAATTCCTTTCATAAAGTAATACAATATTCCTAGAAAAAAACGTACAATACCTTATATACATGTTCTGATATCATAAAAAACACTTAAAATAATTGAAAATACCATACCCCACATATGTTATAATTATTCAATATATTCAAAGATTACTAACCTTAACTAAACAATTTTTTTAATACTTGAGGTATTTGCAGTATTATATCATCCGCAATCAATCCAATCCCATACTCTCTAGCACACTTTGTATGTATCCATACTCCACAACACGCAGCATCAAATGGGTTCATACCAGAAGACAGCAACCCACCAATAATTCCAGATAATACATCTCCACTCCCTGCCGTAGCCAAACTAAATGGGGCATTATTTACTACAACATTACCCATAGGATCAGCAATTATAGTGTCTGGACCTTTTAAAACTATAACAGCTTTTGACAAGCTTGCTGCTTTCTTTGCCATTTCTATTTTACTACCAGTTAAAAATGGGAATATACGCTTAAATTCCCCTTCATGTGGAGTTATGATAACATTATGCTTAATTTTAGAAAAAAGAACTTCATAAGAATCAGAAAATACTGATATAGAATCAGCGTCTAGAACACAATTTTGTTTACTGAGAACATCCATAGTACGCTGTCTAGTAATTTCACTGATCCCACATCCCGGACCTATTATAATAGATGTAATTCTATCATCATTAATTACATCATCATAAAGCTTATACATAATTGATGTTAAACAACTTGCATAGAATGCAAAAGCATTACTGTCACAAGCAATGCTTACTATACCAGACCCTACCCTTAACGCAGACATTGCAACAAGTTTTGAAGCCCCTATAGATTTGTTCCCAACAGAACATACTAATGTGTATCCTCTAGCATATTTATTTGTTATATACTCTAACTTAGGTATTGCATTTTTCCATAAAGCAGGAGTATTTTTACGTATGGTAACTTTACTGTAATCAATGCCGATTCCAATATCTACAACATGCACTTTGCCAGAATAACTAGAACCAGGAAATAAAACATGTCCTATTTTTAATGTAGAAAAAGTTATAGTAACATCAGCACGTATTGCACAACCCATTACTTGACCGGTATTACAATTTATACCACTAGGAATATCAACTGCAACAACAATCTTATCATTAGAATTATTAATATAGCTAAATATACATGATAAGTCCTCAGGTATATAGCGTGATAACCCTATTCCAAATAGTGCATCTATAATTAAGCAGCTCTGAGAATTAACAATATTATCATAAGTTAATGGTACTACCCAGTCTTCATCTATATCAACAGTAGAATTATATAACATTAAAACTACTGGCCACCCACAAGCTTTTAGCATCTTTGCAGCAACAACACCATCTTTGCCATTATTACCAGGACCAGAAATTACTACTACAGGCTGCCTTGGGAAGAGGTTAAATATAGCATCACCTACAACCTTTCCAGCTCTAGAAATAAGTTCATCAATGGCTACACCACAACTTTCTTCAAAAGAAACAACTTGTTGACCATTTAGAACTACCATAAATATCACTTTCTAATTGATATATTTGAATAATATACACTAATAAAAAGGTAAGGATTACTTTATGTTAAATTTTGTATACAGATTTATACCACACTCTTTCAACTTATTCAATTATAATAATTAGTTTGATTTATTCTTCTTTTTCTTGGTTTCAGTAGCAAATTTAATACGCTCAAACTCTCTTCTTTTCTTATGCCAACCATATTGATACATTGCTATTTTATTTTCTATTAGTGCTATAGTACCGTCATAATATACAACCATATCCATACCCTTTTTCTGAGCTTCAAGGAACTTTTCTCTATACCTATCACGATATGCTGGATCATTTAGTACAGAATAAGTAGCATTACTTGACTTATTAAAAGTATCTGCCACTTGTTTCTTTATTACATCATACGTGTAAAAACTCATTGTTATTACTACCTCACCATAATTAACTATATTATTAGTTCTTATATAACTCCCTAATGATGTTAATTATATCATATAACCACAATAAAACGATATAAAATTATATATATATCATGTTTTTTAGGAAAAGTGTTGTTAATTTGCCACGCAATGATATACTAATAATTGAATAAAAACTCAAATTAAATGAAAAACAGGATTATACTAGTAATTTTTATTATATAAAATGGTTTTATGCGTAACAAAATACTAAGCAAAAAATTACAATATATACATGATTTATTTTCAATCACAGATGCAGAAGTTGTAGCAACACATCAATTTATTAAAGATGATATATCCCTAATGCAACTTAATCTTATAGAAGGACAAATATTACAATTATTAATAAAAATGAACAATATAAAATCCATAATTGAAATTGGAACTTTTGTTGGCTCATCTGCTATGTGCATGGCTAAAGCATTACCAGAAAATGGGCATATATATACTATAGAAAAAAATACTATAAATGCCGAATTAGCAGAAGACAACTTTAAAAAATACAACTTATCTCACAAAATCACAGTAATAAATGATATAGGAATATTAGCATTACAAAAACTAACCAATACGTCACCGTTTGATATGATATTTATAGATGCTAATAAATCAGGATATTGTGATTACTTAGACTGGGCAGAATCAAATATCAAGAAAAATGGTTTAATAGTTGCAGATAATACACTATTATTTGGGAATGTATATTCTAATAATAACACAATAAAAAAAGTGTCTAAAACTACAATACATAAAATGCTCTCCTTCAATAAAAGGCTATCTGATAAAGATAAATATCTAACAACTTTACTTCCTACAGAAGAAGGCATGACAATTGCACTGAAATTATTCTAAACATTTTTTAACGTTGAATATTAATAGAAATTAAACTAAGCAATGATCTTTCACTCCACAGTACAATATTCATATAGCAATCTTAAGCATTTATATTATTATGTAATTTTAGTAAGTATTATAGTTATGTTAAGATGAAAAAAAGACATACTGATAACACACAAGACAATAAGGTAGACTTTGTAATAAGAAAATACGGATTATCAGTATGTAAATTATCTATTTTCTTAATAGCTCCATTATTGTGCATATCCAGTTTATATTTCTTTAATATATACGATAGTTATATAAACATAATTATCAATTGCATATTTACCAGCATCAGTATATTAGCAATATCAATACAATTACGGCAATACTTGTATATCATTGCTTCTATAGAATACCAAAACATGATCTTTGCTAATTCTTTAAATCATAACACGGAATTTTGCTTGATAATAAAAAATGATGGGAAAGTTGTATATGCTGACGCAAGATTTTATGAGAGATTCATAAAAAATCAAGAAAAGAAATTAGATCTATTTGATATATTAGAACTAGGTAATATTAGTGAGCAAGAAATTGAAGCATTTAAAAACGCACTAAAAAACAAGTTATCTATTAACACATACTTCTGTTTAAATACAAAAAATAAAATCTCTAACTTTACACTAATATTAGACCCAGTATTAGAGAATCCAGAAATAGAAATTAGTTATGTAAAAACTACAAACCTGTTCTTTGCTCCTCTTGCAAGACCACAAGAATATTTTGTACTTAAAGCTATAAAAATTACTAAAGAACAAGTATATGAAAGATTAATACAGAAACACTGTGTAGGCGCATACCTACTTAACCATAGGGGAGTAATATTATCTGTAAATGATACTTTCCTAAAAATGTTTGAACTAAATTCAATAGAGAATGGCACTACATTTGCTAATTTTTTAACAAAAAGCTACAATAAGGAAAAAATCATAGATAATAACACAGTTACTTTATCAACAACTACTGGAATTAAATTTAAAGCATATATATCACAAGCTGCATTTTATGACAAAAACAACCACAGTTACATTTACGGACTCTTAACCCCAGTAAATTCCGACATTCTTAATTATCATTTACATCCATGTTTCATAGAAGCACCAATAGCTATCCTACAATGCAACACAGATGGTAAAATATTGAAATCAAATAACACACTAAAAAGACTAGTTAAACATAGCAAAGAGTATATTTTTGAATACATATTACCTTCATACAATAAAAAAATTAAAAAATATTTCCAAAATAACATTGTAAAAAATATGTCATTAGAAGCACAACTTTATAACAATTTATATGTAAAAATTCATTTTAACAAATTTATACATCAGAATAACATATTTATTATATGTTACATAACTGACAGTGAAGATCGTAAAAATCTAGAGATACAATTAGAACAATCACAAAAAATGCAAGCTATCGGACAATTAGCTGGAGGCATAGCACATGATTTTAACAATATTTTAACAGCAATAATAGGCTTTTGTGATCTGTTACTGATAAAACATACTGCAACAGACCCTTCTTTTTCAGATATAATGCAAATAAAACAAAATGCAAATAGAGCAACAAATTTGATAAAGCAGTTATTAGCTTTCTCAAGGAAACAAACCTTACAACCTAAAATTTTTGATGTAAATAACATCATTGCAGATCTATCACATATGATTAAGAGATTAATTAATGAAAACATAGAACTAAAAATTCAATATGAGCAAAATATTAATTTAGTAAAAGTAGATTTATGTCAACTAGAGCAAGTCATTATTAATCTTGTAGTAAATGCAAGAGCTGCAATGGAAACAGGAGGACAATTAACTATAAAAACCTATAATACTAAAACAGATACTTTAAAGATATTATTAAAAGACATGTTTTCTCCAGATAAAGAACAAATAGAAGATGGAGAATATGTTGCAATAGAAGTTTCAGATACAGGACATGGCATGGAAGAGAAGATAATGAAAAAAATTTTTGATCCATTTTTTTCTACAAAGGAAACAGTTGCCGGCATAGGGTTAGGTTTATCTACAGTATACGGAATAGTAAAACAAACAGATGGATATATATATGTTAAAAGCACAATAAATTTAGGTACCACCTTTATTATTCTTATCCCTACAGTACATTTATCAAACAGTAATGACATTGAAATATCATATAATAAATATTCAAATGAAGTAAGTACTGTAATACCAGAGATCAGTACTTCAACAACTATTTTATTAATTGAAGACGAAGATCCTGTCAGAATATTTGCTACAAAAGCACTAACTAAGAAAGGATTTAAAGTCATAGACATAAACTGTGGAGATCAGGCATTAGAAATAATCAATAAATATCCTATAGATATTGTTATAAGTGACGTAGTAATGCCAAAAATAAGTGGTCCAGAAATCGTAGAAAAAATACTAAAAGTTAAACCAAATATTCAAATTATTTTTATTTCTGGATATGCTGAAGAAGTATTTAACAAACACAACAACATAGATGTAACCAAAATTAACTTCCTATCAAAACCTTTCACTCTTAAGCAACTTACAGAAAAAGTATTAGAGATATCAAATAACCATTCACAAAACTAAACTTGATTCTTATACATTTTTCACAAAATACATAAAAACATAGTTACTTATAAAATTGATATAAACTGATTTTTATTTCTTAACATATTAAAGCAGTATTTAACAAAAACATAAGATGCAACAAAAAATCAACCTCCTACTAAAACCTTTTTCTCTTAAGCAACTTATTACAGAAAAAGTACTAGAGATATCAAATAACCATTCACAAAACTAAACTTGATTCTTATACATTTTTCACAAAATACATAAAAACATAGTTACTTATAAAATTGATATAAACTGATTTTTATTTCTTAACATATTAAAGCAGTATTTAACAAAAACATAAGATGCAACAAAAAATCAACCTCCTATCAAAACCTTTTTCTCTTAAGCAACTTATTACAGAAAAAGTACTAGAGATATCAAATAACCATTCACAAAACTAAACTTGATTCTTATACATTTTTCACAAAATACATAAAAACACAGTTACTTATAAAATTGATATAAATTGATTTTTATAATAAAAACCATATAAATATCTGAATCACAATTAAAACTACATATGCAAAACATTTCTTTAATCTATACAACTGCCCCTACTTATGAAGATGCATATCGTATAAGTAGTATTCTTTTAGACAACAAGCTAATAGCATGTGCTAACATATTTAATAATGTTACATCAGTATACCTCTGGGAAAATGAAGTACATAATAATACTGAATGCGCTATTATACTAAAAACAACAAATAACTTAGTCCAAGACGCTGCGAATAAAATACAAGAAATCCACCCATACGATACTCCTGCAATCGTTACTATAGATTCAATTAATGCAAATGATAAATTTATACAGTGGATAAATGATTGTACTGTTTCATAAATCTGCTACCACATTAAAACAACAATCTAATTCAGTGGTAGATAAAATATATCTTATCCCACTATAGCATGCCTGCAATCGTTACTATGAATTCAATTAATGTAAATGATAAATTCATATAAGTAAATTTAAGTAACTGTATTACCAAAGTACTGATAGAAAAATATCAAAAATCTAAAGTATTTTAGCATTAAAAACTATCCAATCAGGACGTGTCATTTGCAATTTCCTAGCTGCATCTTCAGCATGACTTAATTCGTTAAACAAAGCAAAACATGTTGCACCACTACCAGTCATACGTACAATCACAGAATTTTTTAATTTATTTAACACAAACAATATTTCTTCTATTTCAGGAACAAACCTTAATGCTACCTCTAATAAATCATTTTTAGAATTATAAATTAATTCCATCCAATCATCTCCTTTTACAGGAAGTTTATCACATATTGAAGGAGAGTAAGTACAGCTCTGGTAATTATTAAAGACTTTCGCTGTACTTAATGCCTTACCTCTTGGAGCAACAAGTATAATATATTTTGGCAATAACAAATCAGGTAATAACAATATATCTTCTCCTACCCCTTTAGCAAAAAGGGTCTTTGACTCTAAACAAGCTGGAACATCACTTCCAACTTTTAAAGCTAAATCCTGTAATAATCTGTAATCAATATTCCACATATTACCTAATAAACGCATAACAGCAGCAGCATCAGCTGACCCACCTGCTAAACCTGCAGATACTAAAATGTTCTTTATAATACTTACAGAAACATTAGGACGTATAGCACTATGCTTCAATAACAACTCTATTGTTTTATATACAGTATTATTATACTTACTAATCTTAAAATTTGAGAAATAGACTCCCCTTTTTGAGGTACCAACATCAACTTCCAATATATCGTAAACATTCACAAAAACAAACAATGATTCTAAATCATGATGTTGATCATCTCGTTTACCAGTAATATGTAAAAACAAGTTAACTTTTGCTGGTGCTTTAACTAAAAACTTTGACATAATTATATTATTATCAACAATATGCTATACATTATTAATAATGAATACTATATAGCTTGTAAAACATCTTTAGTGATTATTAAATAAAAACGCCCTTTAATAAATTCTAAATACATAAACACTGCAACATATAATTATAAAAAGTATATCATTAGAAAAATAACCACAACTAATTGGAAACCCTATAATACAACTTGCTTTTCTATTACCTAAATAACTTATTACTTTCTTTAATATATCAAGAAATCCTATCAAAATCTGGTATCTTTAAACAGTACAGCAATATATTAAAAATATTTCATCAGTACTTGTTTATTATAACTAATCAATTTAAAATACAAATACCCAATAGCAAAATAGATCTTTTCTATTAAATTGTGGCATTTTTACTTACATCAATATATAAACAAAAAGATTAATAAGTACATGAACATTAGCCAATTCATATCAGATTACCCAGTAATATTAGCACCAATGTCTGGTGTAACTGATCTTCCATTTCGTGCTCTTGTAAAGAACCTGGGTGCTGGATTATTAGTCTCAGAAATGATTGCAAGTTATGCAATGATTATAAAAACCAAACAAAGTTTGCAAAAATCACAAATTCAAGTTAACACTGCAGTACAACTAGCTGGATGCGACCCAACAATAATGGCAGAAGCTGCAAAACTCAATGAAGACATGGGAGCAAAAATTATAGATATAAACTTTGGATGTCCTGTTAAGAAAGTAGTCAATAGTTATGCTGGCTCAGCACTAATGAAAGATGAAATTACAGCTGCAAAAATTCTAGAATCTGTAGTAAAGGCAGTCAAGATTCCAGTAACACTAAAAATGCGTACTGGATGGGATAATAATAACCTAAATTCACCTCAATTAGCTAAGATTGCTGAAGAAATTGGGATAAAAATGATAACAATACATGGCAGAACAAGAACACAAATGTTTACTGGAAAGGCAGATTGGAAATTTATTAGTAATATTAAGAAATGCGTAAAAATTCCTGTAATAGTTAACGGAGATATAAAAAACTTACATGATATAAAAACATCACTAGAAGAATCACAAGCAGATGGTATCATGATAGGAAGAGGAGCATATGGAAAGCCATGGTTTATTAATCAAGCTTTACATTTTATAAAATCAGGCACTATTTTACCTGATCCTTCCCCATCAGAAAAATTGCAAATTATCACAAATCACTATGACCATATGATAGAATATTATGGAAAAGACATTGGAACAAAAATATCAAAAAAACATATAGGATGGTATAGTGCTTCTCTAGATAATTCAGCAGAATTCAGATCTCAAATAAATTACTCAAATGACCACAATTTTATTAGAGATAAAATAACAGACTTTTTTTCACAAAATTAACATCTTTTTGACACAATAAATTAACATTTAATTGACACTTTAATACATGTGTCCAGCAACATTTCACATTGGAAACGTGCTTTTTTACAAATTAGTATTCTACATCAGAAACATATTGTTGTTGAAAATAATAAACAAATATTTAATTATTTTTTAACACACATACCCTATAACGTTTTATGATTGACAATATATTTACATTATGATACTAGGTTGAGTTTGTCGTTTCTGAATATTAACTAATTTATGAAAGATCTACAAACAGATAAAGAATTACTCAGAACTCTTGTAAGCAAGGGATTAAAACAAGGATTTGTTACATTTAACGATATCAACGATGTTTTCTCTGATTATGTATTATCATCTGACAACATAGATGAAACTATATCAATGCTTCAGGATTCAGGTATTAATGTACTTGAACAAAGCGATGAAGATGAAGCAAATAGTATAGTAGAAGAAAACAGAATCAAAGAAGACATAGATGAAGATGACGTATCAGATACAAGCATGAAATCTTGGGATTTTGGACAAACAGATGATCCTATACGCATGTACCTATGTGAAATGAGTTCAGTCGAATTACTATCTCGTGAAGGAGAAATTGAGATTGCAAAAAAAATAAAATCAGAAAAAGTAAACATGCTCCGATCACTAGTAGAATCTCCAGTAGTATTACGCACATTTATGTCATGGCGAGATGATTTAGTAAACGAACAAATAATGTTAAGAGATTTAATAGATTTAGATGCAAATTATAGATACGAATTTCCAGAAAAATTTTCCGATACCGATGAAGCTAGTGTTTTAGATTATGATAAGGATTTAATAGATGAACCTGATGAAGATTCAGATATACCAGAAGATGAAGATGAAGAAAACGGTTCAATAAATACTTCCATATTAGAAATGGAAAATGCATTGTTACCAAAAGTAATAAGTATACTAGACTCAGTCATTGCATCAGCAGAAAAAATTTTAGAACTCAAGAAACAACATCAAGGCAAAATCAATAAAGATATTGAAAAACAATATAATGATCTACATGACAGTATATGGGAAATGATATATCAAATTAAAATCAGTAATTCTGCAGTACTATCAATCACACAACAAATCTATGGTTTAAGTAAATCCATTGCAGCAGAAGAAGCAAAAATTATTTGTCTTGCAGAGAGTTATGGTATACCACGAAAAGATTTTCTAGATGCATATAATACTAATTCTGTATTGAAAAAAAAAGGTATTTCTCCTCAATGGGATAATATGTTATTAAACGAAGAAGGCAATATAATAAGTATCTATAGCAAAATTAAATTACTTTCTGGAGAAGATAACCTCGCCGAGTTTAAAGCATTAGTCACAAAAATACAAAAGCACGAACGTGCAGCAAATCAAGCAAAGCAGGAGATGATAAAAGCAAATTTAAGATTAGTAGTATCCATTGCAAAAAAATATTCAAATCGAGGCTTGCAGTTTCTAGATCTAGTACAAGAAGGAAATATTGGATTAATGAAAGCAGTAGATAAATTTGATTATAAACGTGGATATAAATTCTCAACTTATGCAACATGGTGGGTGAGACAAGCAATTACCAGAGCAATAGCAGACCAAGCACGAACCATTAGGATTCCTGTACACATGATTGAAACTGTAAATAAAATTAATCGTACATTAAGACAAATGTTACATGAAATGGGTAGAGAACCAACCTTAGAAGAATTATCAGCAAGATTAAATATTAATGTAGATAAGATACGCAAGGTAATGAAAATAGTTAAAGATCCTGTAAGCTTAGAAAGTCCTATAGGAGATGATGATAGTAGTACTTTTGGTGATTGCATAGAAGACAAACGTGCAGTAAAACCAGAAGATGCAGCTATACTCGCAGACTTACGAGAAATAACTACAAAAGTATTATCAACATTAACACCAAAAGAAGAGAGAATTTTGCGTATGCGATTTGGAATAGGTAAAGGAGGAAAAGATCATACTTTAGAAGAAGTAGGAAAATTATTTAACGTAACAAGAGAACGGATACGACAAATTGAGGCAAAAGCTTTACGCAAATTACGTCATCCAAGTCGTGCAAGAAAGCTTAGAGGGTTCTTCTAATGTCTAACTCTTAAGTGACCATCAATTCTTGAAGTACATGTAATTTTATAAACCTGAAATATATCATAGTACAGTTTTTCTAAACGTATCCATCTACACAAAAAATTAATAGTTTCTTGTTCATAAAGATTAAAGTTATCAAAATAAATATAATGCACAAGACAGTATAAATAATATAACTAAACGTTTATAATAATATGTAAAAATTTACAAATATCCTTTAAGAAAACAAAAATTCTATAACCTGCAATAATATATCTATAACTATATTAAAAGAATCATTCACAAAATACTTTTAAAATTATCAAAATTCACAACCACTTCATACTAGCTCGAATATTTTAAATAATATTAAAAATAAAATCTAAATTAAATATCAACAAAATATATAAATATTATAATTTAAATTAATAAAAACCTATATAACATGTAATAATATATCTTAACTATTCAAAAAACATTTTTGATCCTATATATAAAACTCACAACACATCTATACTAACTGTGATATTTTAATATCAATACTGTTTAACATCATAAAAGCATTCATAAAATCTCTCATAAATTTTTTTTCAAATTGTTATTGCACAATTTACGTAATATACATACAAGTTATCCTTAAAATCAAAATACCTCAAAAAATAAATACATTATAGTAATACAAAAACTATTTTTCTTTTAATAATATATAAGATTATAAAATCCCCTTATACAAACACCCACTTTTCAACTTTTAATAATTCCATAACTCTCTTAATCTGTTGTCTATTTCCTGCGCTTGATTAGATAATTTTTCAGCAAGATCCCGTTTTCCTTGCAATTGCAAATCCAATATTTCTGTTTGAATACATTGTAAATGATCTAAAAGCATTATTTTTTCTACTTCTTTCTTTGAAACATCGATATTATAATTTCTATTTTGTAGTAACATAAAATTTGATGCAGACATTTTTTTTGAAACAAAATCTGCTATATCATCTAAATTACTTTTCTTTAACTCTGAAAGTAAAATCTCCTTAGATATTATATGGTTACATAAAGTAACTTTTATATTAATAATATTCTGTTGTAATCTATATACATCCTTATTACTTATATTAAAGTTAGAAAATTGATCAAAAATAATCGGATCGTCAAGCAGTTCTGGAAATTCCATTATGATGTATACTACTCTTAACTGATTATATTCTTCTAGCAAAAATTCATCATTTACATACTTTAGCTTATTATTTGCTCGGTTAACTGAACCACCACCATCTAAAGTCTTACTTTTATCCTTTGAATACTGTAAATTACGAATTTGAGAATAAAAATATTTCTTGTAATATTTCATAACGCTATTATCACCAATCTGGTCAAGATAACGTTTAATTTTTGCTTCTAACATAACACATTGTTCAGGCATAATAGTATTATTATTAACACTAACCTTAGCAAGCTCATAATCCCAAATGAACTCTGATAATAATTTTGCATTATCTAACAAAGTAATTGCACTATCAATACCACCATTGATACAGATATCATAGGGATCCTTTCCTGTAAAAACATCAACAAATTTTATAATACATCCAGGTCTAACCAAGGATAATGCAAGAAATGCAGATTTAATGGAAGCTATTTTCCCAGCAATATCACCATCCATCCAGACTATAATTTCCGAAGTTATTTCCCATAAATATACTAGATGTTCAGGAGTCATTGATGTTCCTAGTAACCCAACTACATTACTAACTCCTATCTGATGAAGCATGAGAACATCCATATACCCTTCTACCACTATAATTTTTCCTTGCTTCTTTGCTTCACGTACAGCAAGATGTGATGCATAGAGATTCTCTCTTTTTTGAAAAAAAACATTTCCTTTAGAATTCAAATACTTAGGGGTCTGTATATCAACAATTGATCGCCCACCAAATCCTATAATATTTCCAGTAGAATTACAAATAGGAAAAATAATCCTATTATAGAAATAATCTTGATCCTGAGAATTTAATAATCCTGTACTTCTAATATCATCTACATTAAACCCTAAAGATAATAAGTATTTACTCAAACCATATGCTGGAGCATACCCTAACCTAAACTTCTTTACTGTACTACCAAAAATCTTTCGACGTTTTATATATTCTATGGCTATATGATTATTATATAATTGCTTTTCAAACCACAATGTTGCAGCATCCAATATAGGACTTAAACTTACTTTCTTACTAGTATTTTGTGGCAAATCAATACCATACATCTCTGCTAAGTAGTCTATTGCACCCCTAAAATCTAAAGCATTAATATCAGAAATAAATTGTATAACATCCCCATTTGCTCCACAACCGAAACAGTAGTATAACCCCTTCTCATCACTTACAGTAAAAGAAGGTGTCTTCTCACTATGAAATGGGCACAACCCAATAACATTATTACCTCTTCCAGTCAGTTTAACTCTCTGTCCAACTACATCAGATAGCTTAATTTTACTTTTGATAATATCAACAACATTCATGCCACATACTACAGATATGTATAATTTTTAATAATAAAGCATATTATTCTTTTACTACAATAAATAGAGCTACAATTCATTATACAGTCATAGACGGTTATAACAATCAAATTTAGAATGGGCAATTGCAACCATCTAATTAACTAGATAAGATTTTAAATGAGTATAACACACCATTTCAATAAAACCTATGGGACAACATGCTACTACAAAAACATAGCATAAGAATGAAGCTTATTGATAATCACAACTACCATAATTTACGAAACATAAATCAATATAATATGAACAAGTTATAGTTGATGAATTGTAAATGGAACACAGCACATTATTTTTTAAAGCTCATAAGAATATACTGTACTATCAAAAAACATAGAAAAAGGACCTGAAACCCATTGACCTATAATTACTACAATTGAACAAAATACACGCATTAATGTAACATGGACAAGCATGATTTCATAGGTCCAATCATAGCAAAACTACAGCTTTATCGTGGATTTACTAAAAGTACTTTAAACATACTACCCATATTCTCAGTCAATCTTAAAAAACCTGTCATTAAATTCTGTTTTTGAGTTTCTGTGGCATTTTCAATAAGTACTTGTAACCTCTCTTTAATACCAAAACTGTATAAAAAATCTCTTTGAGTCATAATAATTGACCTGAGAGTAGACAAACTGTTATGCAGTACATCAAAATTTACATGTGCAGTTATATCACTTTCTCCTACATTTTTAAGTAAATCATTATATCTATGATTCTTTATGGATTGTATAGTACTTTCATATGGGCAATTTACATATCCATAATCAATAATGACTGCTGCCCCACCGCTTTGTAAAATCTTATTTTCTATACATTTTATTATAGAAACAGCTTCATCACATATTTCTATTACCGGATTTTCAATATCACTTGATATTTTAAATATCTTATCTATCTTTTTATAAACTATTTTAAATTCATTATCTTCTACTGCAACACACACCTCACACCAAGAATTATTGATATATACAAACTGTCTAATAGGTAAAGCATCAAAAAATTCATTTGCTATAAATACTACTGGATAATCTGGCACATCTTTTACATCCTTACACCAGAATATTTTCTCATCTTTCAAAACACTTCGTTGTAACCTTTCTAATATAGGACTTATTTCAACAAGATAAACAATCGTTGCTGCATAGCATTGTTCAAATTTCTTCAAAACTCTAATGATATCACTTATTAATGTTCCCCTACCAGGCCCTAATTCTACTATAATAAATTTAGATGGATACCCCATTTTTTGCCAATTCAACAATATCCATAATGCAATAACCTCTCCAAACAATTGAGATATCTCAGGAGCAGTAATAAAATCCCCATGAGTACCAAAAGGCATTCGAGTCATATAATAACCATGATGTACATCATAAAGAGCAATTCTTATAAACTGCTCTATTGAGATAGCACCACCGCAATTTAATATAATTTTTTTTAAATAAGAATCCATAATTAATTAATGTATTATTTACACTAACATGATACAATAGAGTAAAATAGGCTGTAAATTTTTTATATTACTATGATGTTATCTATTTTTCAGAAACAACTAGGCTGGCAATTTACAGATTATATAGGAAATGGTGTCTATAGCCTATATAGCACATTAACTGCCATTAAAGATAGATACAATACTTATAGCAAAACAAATCAATCAGATATTAACATATCATTTACTATTTTACATAAAAATGACATCAACAATGTAATAGAACAAGAATATAGTAACACAGTAAATGATCTATCTTCTGATAACTTAAGTATAACATTTGCAAATTTATTAGACCAATCAACAGCTAATGAAGAAATACTATTACAAAATAATAACAATAGTTATAATATTAAAACCCGACAGCATGACAATAGTAACATCATATTACATGATGAAGAAATTAGCTATGAAATGGCGTATAGTTTATTGTTAAATTTAGTTAATAATAACATTCAATTACTTGAAGAAGCTCTATTAATTGCAAAGACTTTAGTTAGTGAAGGAGTTTTAGTTGCTCCAGAATCTAGAATAAAGAAGAATATTGCTCAGATAGTCTTACACAATATACGTAAACAAACAGTTCAAAGTTCAGGTTATTCAAGGTAAATGATATGCCAGGTATAAAGAAATTTATTGTCCCATGTGACTTCAGCGGACAAAGTTCTCCTTTTACCATATACATTGGAGAACCAAAACCAGATAACCACCCTGTACAACATCAAGATAACTGGCTAGCAAAGGAACGCGGTGGCAATATACCAGAAAAAGTCAAAGATAGCTTAGCAAAATTATATGCACTAGCACAGAAAAATGGCATTTGTTTTGCAGATCTTTGCGTATATGCTCTAACGGTTGCCTCTCACAAAAATAACAAGAACTCATAAACATGTATTTATTTAGCTTAAAGCATTATACATGTTTGTTACAAAAGCTCATATTCTACATATATAAATAAAAATAACAAAACAACTTTTTAATTAAATTACAATTATTAGCAGAAAATATATACATCAACAACATGACAGCAAAACAAATCAAGTAAACTTAAGCATGCCATTAGTATTGGCCATTATCAAAGGAACAATCAAAACATAACGTCCACCCAAAACTGAAAAAATCTATTCTACATTATTAGAAATGTCCATTACACATAGCGTATTGCATAATTACATGCAACTTTATTTTAATATAAAAAGAACAAACCTATGCCCCATTTTGCATCAGAAATAGGAATCCCTATTAATATAACAGTAATACTATAACATATTTCACATAAATAATGTTATGTCACCAAAATAAGATAATTCTTTTTACATAAAAAACAATAAAGTGATATACCATCGTTCATAGGAATAACGAATTCACATTAATATAATACTATTCAAAATTTAAATGACATTAAAAATATATTTATAGTAATTATCAATGGTCTTCAAATGCCTCTTCCCATGTTCCCTCTGTAGCAGCACGAGCATATTCTGTAACTCTATTCTCAAAAAAGTTAGTATGTTCTACTCCATTTAAAATCTCATCTAACCATAACAAAGGATTTTTAGTTGCATCATATATAGGCTCCAGATTCAACTGTAATAATCTTCTATTTGCAATATACCTAATATATTCCTTAACTTCTTTAGAAGATAATCCTTCAACATCTCCACAAGCAAATGCTAAATTAATAAATTCATCTTCTAATGAAACAATAATTCTACACGCTTCATATAACTCTTGTTTTAATGAATCATCCCATATTTCATAATTCTCTTGAATAAAAGTATTAAACAACCTGATTATTGACTCTGTATGTAATGTTTCATCTCTTACAGACCAAGCTATAATTTGCCCCATACCTTTCATTTTTCCAAAACGTTGAAAATTTAACAAGATCGCAAACGAAGCAAATAATTGCAAACCTTCTGTAAAAGCACCAAAAACTGCTAAAGTTTTTGCTACATGTCTTTTATCATTTTTTCTACACTCTTCAAATCTCTGCATATAGTCATATTTTTTCTTCATTACCTCAAACTTTAAAAATGCTTGATACTCAATTTCAGGCATTCCAATAGTATCCAGTAAATATGAATAAGCAGCTATATGTATAGTTTCCATATTTGAAAATGCAGAAAGCATCATACATATTTCTGTAGGCTTAAAAATATTTGAATAATGTTTCATATAACAATTATTAACTTCAATATCAGCCTGCGTAAAAAAACGAAAAATCTGGACTAAAAGATTTTTTTCCTTCTCAGAAAGTACCGTTTTCCAATCTTGAACATCATCTGCAAGCGGCACCTCTTCAGGTAACCAATGTATCCTTTGTTGACATAACCAAGCATCATATGCCCAAGGATAATTAAATGGTTTATAAATTGGTCGAGAATCTAATAATGACATTTTCAAATACTATAACAAAACAACATGGACTATAAACTACAATCCAAAAAGAACTATAACAATTATTTGATACAAAAATCAACTAAGATTTTTTATTAATATAATCCAAGTAATAAACGTAATTACAAATAACCATCACTTAACAAAAAGGTAATATAAATATAATTTTTATATATTTATATAATATTTTTTACCTAAAACATTAAAAAAATAAATTGCATATTAAATTATTTACAATTATACACTAGTCATCTAAATCTTATGCGTGCAAAATTATGATAACAAAAGTTCAACACAGATCAGTAATAAACAATACAAACTTAAAGAAATACGTAACGGATATTACATTAGAAAAGATTGATGAAGCTCTCATAGATATTAGCAATGTGATCCCACTATGCACAGCACTAACACTAGATACTGAACCAGATTTCACCTCTTTCAAACAAAAAGTCACATCCATGTTGCAGGAATACAAGGAATGGTTTACTACAAATGACAAAGTAAATATGCCTCTAATTGATGAAAGAACATCAGATACCCTATGGAACAGTATACAAGAAATACACACATTATACCATAAACATCAAATGTCAGTTTCTAGTGATAACGGTATTAATCTGCTAGACAGAATAGCATACAATTCCTCTCATAATAAGAAAGACATTACAATAAATAATAACTTGAAATACAATATCCAATACACCATATTGACATCATTCATTGATCAATGCCTTAACAATAATATTAATTACCACACAAGCTATACAAACGAAATACTATCCAAAACATTTACCATTAGAAATAAAATAATTAATCAGTTAAAAGCAACATTGTTTCAGTATGTACAAAAAAAAGCTTTCTTCTCATATGCAAAATATTTACAAAATTTATATAATATACAAGCATCATATGTAATAGAGAGGGATATCGATCTACTAAGAACAACTAAACAATTTATTGGACTAAAAGCAATCCACATTGTTAACCAAAAAATATTTCGCAACCTTAATCCTTTGCTAGATAATGGATGTGAAATCAATATTAAATGCGACATTCCAAGGTATACAGAAATATTCTTAGAAATAAGTGACATAACTATTTCTGGTACAGTATATGGCAGTATCTTTAATAAATACGGCAGCATTATCATTACTAATGCAAAAGAAGAATGTAGTAAAAACATAATATCCATATTTGGAACTGTCAGCATCAATGGTAGAATAATGCAGAAAAAATTACCAGATACATTTACTATTCCACCCAATTTTTGCAGCAATATAAAAGATAAATCTATAATAACTAAACAAACAGATCTCTGCCAAGCAGAAAAATTAATCACATCGTTTCACTCATGGGATGTTATTAATCAACAAGATGAAGATGGAATACATGCATTAAATATAGAATTATTCCATCCTAAGCTTCAATACCATGCTGTTATTGTATCCATAGGATGGCCTATTAATCAACATAACATTGCCACAACTGAAAATGCCGAATCTCTATTTTGTAATACAATGCACAATGCAAATCACTTAAACATAATAGATGATATCAGCCAGGATAGGAAGTTACCTTGCACTTTTTTTGATCATAGCATACCTATGTTCATTTATAATATACGTATAGAAAACAAACAATTAATTATTGAAAATTTCAGTAATAAGATAGCACTTTATCTAACATATATAACACACAATGGTACAAATCTTATATCTAAATTTGGTGTTCATGAAGTAGTAATACATAGCAAAAGTGTAGAATTTTCAGTTCTAATACTCCATGATACAGACGTAACTATATTTGGTAAATTTTGCGGTGTGTTGTACACAAATAAAGGTAATATTACAATCATAGGACAAGTTAATAAATCTCGCATAATGTCAAATACTGGATTAATTAAAATCCAAAACAACCCCACCAATTCCAAAACACCAATAGCAATTGATAGTGCTATCATCGCTCAATACGGTGCCGTAGAATTTACTGGTCAATATGCTAATTCTTATATAGATAGTAAAAATATAACTCAAAAACCCCTAGGTACAACCAATGCTCACTCCCCTTCTTCATATCTCACAAGACTTTCAGAAATGTTCTGTGCTTTTATTTCAGGAGAGCGGAGACATTAGTATGATAATTGTAACTATCATATTGTTTTGCAGTACAGCTTTTTATAGTATAAAAAAACGTAAACAAAACATACTTTTTACACAAAAGGTTTTATATTATATAAGCAGAAATTTTTTTTATACTTTATTACCTCCTATGCCATTGGTATGTTTTACATAACATTTTATCACATACAGTTATAAATTAAAACTAAAGAAATCCAATCTCGTTTATCTTATTATTTCTTATACCAATGTGTAGTTCCATCTCTATTATCAGAAAGAACTATTCCTCGATCTAACAAAAGCTGACGTATATCATCTGCCTTTTTAAAATCATTACTTGCTCTTGCTTTTTTTCTTTCATCTATTAATTGACTGATTTCTTTATCATTATTATTAATTTTAAACCAATCTTGCCAAGAATGCTGTAAAATACCCAAAAAATTTGCAGTTTTAATAAGAGTTTTTGTTAAACATACCTTTTTCATTATATCAGATGTTTTATTAATCTTTGTAACCATCTCATGCAATATTGAAATAGCTTTTGGAGTATTAATATCATCTTTTAAACAATCAATAACACTATTAGATAATTCAACTCCACTATCCAATGATAAATCAGCATCTATTGAACTTAAAGCAGTATACATACGATTAAGAGACTCTTGAGCATTAGCTACTATTTTACTACTCCAATCTAAAGGTTTCCTATAATGTGCACTTAACAATACATATCTTATCAATTCACCTTTGATTCCGCTATCTAATAACTGCCTCACTGTTAAAACATTACCTAAAGATTTACTCATTTTCTCACCATTAACAGTAAGAAACCCATTGTGCACCCAATATTTAGCATAGTGGCTGTCAGGAAAAGCACAACAATTTTGTGCTATTTCATTTTCATGATGAGGAAACTGTAAATCTGCTCCACCACCATGAATATCAAAATTTTCACCTAAATAACAATAACTCATAGCTGAACATTCTATATGCCAGCCTGGCCTCCCTAATCCCCAAGGACTTGACCAACAACTCATTAATTGCTTATCTATTGCAGTAGCAGGTTTCCATAAAACAAAATCCCCTGGATGTTTTTTACCTAATTCCACATCTACCCTACTACCATAAATAAGTTCTGAGATATTACGCCGAGATAACTTACCATAGGAAGGATAAGATTTGATATTAAAAAACACACTACCATTATACACATACGCATGACCAAGATCTATTAACTTCTGTATCACATTGATCATAATATCTACATTATCAGTCGCTCTTGGCTCATAAGTTGGGTCTAAACAATTCAGCATTTTCATATCTTCATGAAATGCTCTTATATAAGTTGAAGTAACATCATATATATTCTGCTTACTACTTTGTGCAACATTAATAATCTTATCGTCAACATCAGTAATATTTCTTACATAAGTCACTTTAGGATATAGCAATTTTAGCAACCTAAACAGCACATCATATATCACTATTGACCTAGAATTCCCAATATGCGCAAAATCATAGACTGTAGGACCACAAACATAAACCTTCACATTACTACTATTCACAGGAATAAAAGGTTCCTTAATGCCAGTTAAAGTATTATATATGATCATGTAAATTTCGATAAAAAAGAAAACATATTTATGACAAGTTTGGGACCTAAAGTCATTACCATGAGAGTAACAATAATACCAAACAATGACACTATTACTCCAAGAATCGCCATGACACCATCTTTATTAAGCATACCCAAAGACATAATCGACACACCACCTGCTGGTATAAAATTTGTTAAAGGTAACGGTATAGCTATTGATATAGCACATAAAAGAGAAATAAAAGCTATAACCTTTTCTCCAAAACTATTAAATACAAATAATAAACGAGGCTTTGTAAGTTTTTCTGCTTTTCTCAATATAGGAGCAGTTTTTTCAATAATTGAAGCTAAAGTTACACGTTTAAAAGACTTTTGTTCTAACCATTTAGGCATCCAAGGAACCTGCAACCCAAGCAACATTTGGAATGCAAACATTAACAAAGGTATAGAGAATATTGTTGTATACCCTGGAGGTACAGGTATAGGAATCGCAAGAGGTAATGAAAACAACAACATTAATACTCCAAAACCACGAGCATGAAGTGCAGATTTTAATTCAAATAATGTAATCTTATCCATATCAGTGTTATTCGTAACTTCTTTCAATAGATCTGAAACTGCTTTATCCTTTTCGTGTGACATATATATATATACTCATTTCAAAAACCATACAACATACCCCTAAGAAAAATAACACGTATAGTTAATAAAATTTACTACACATTTTCACTATCTACAAGGAGTAAAAACATTATTTAACAATACCATGTTTAACATATAATAAAATTTCTTAAGCTCACATCAAATATAAGCACATTTTAGAAATAATATTTTAATATTTTAAGTTATTAAAACTAACCTACAACATACAAGTGTGATAAGTTATATAAATAGTATACTTGAAGTACTTTTTAAGTTTACATGAAAGTAATATCTAACATAAAATATCTAGTAAAAAATTAACTATAATATAGTTCCATTGAAAAAAAACACCTATAACATATTTAAATTGTGTTTAATACATACACACGCTGTATATGTCTTAACTTACAGCTGTTTTTTATATTATCTATCTCTAAATATCCTAGTACATAATATTTCATAATACATTAAATTGTGAATTCATATCAGCACCCTAAAAATTAATTGCATTATACTTTAAAGAAGTATAATAGTATTTTAACAAAAATAACTTACTATATAATTGTCAACTGGCGCAGCTAAAAAAATGCTTAACAATTTCAATCAAAAGATTATTGATTCAATCTTAGAATTAATAAAACAGGAAGATGACTATCTATTCAAAAGCTTTATTAAACAATTCTACAGTTTCTCTTACAATAGCAATATTACATTAGATACCAACTTTTTTTTATTCATAGCACGTGATTTATATGAACTTATTAAGATTAAACAACCTGGAGAAAGTAAAGTAAAAATATTCAATGTAGAACAACAAAACAATGATATTATAAGCAATGCAACTATTATTGAAATCATAAATGACAATTTACCATTTATAGTTGATTCTATTATCATTGCAATAAAGAAACACCATGCATCAATATATTATTATACAAATGCTGTGCTAAATATTGAACGCAAAGAAAAACATATACATACTATATCACCTGCACAATCTTGTTCAAACGATGAGACAAGTGAGTCAATAGTATATTTTACTATTAGTAATGTCGATGAAGAATCTCATAAACTATTAAAACACGATATTGAAAAAAATCTACAATTAGTTAGCTACTGTGTTAATGACTGGAAATCAATGTTATACCATTTCGATTCAGCATTGAATACTATGAAAGCTTCCTATAGCAATTCTATAGAAGAAGAAATTACATTCTTAGAATGGTTAAGAAAAGATAATTTTATTTTCTTAGGATATGAAGAGTACATTGTAGACCAAAACAAATTAGTAATTAATACTAAAACCAGTCTTGGACTACAGCGAGTTAATACATCAGATGGATCTATTAAAAATTTACCTGAATCTAAAAAACACATATATATCATACAATCTAACATTTTATCTACTGTGCATAGATATGAATACATGATTTGTATAGGACTTAGAATATTTACTCAAGACAATATTTTGATAAAAGAACATTGTTTTTACGGATTTTTTGCCTCCATAATTTCATTTCAAGATGCAAATGCTATTCCATTAATTCGCAGCAAAATAAAAGCAGTAGAAAAAAAAGCAGGATTTACTAGAGGTGGACATAGTAATAAAGCATTGATTGATATATTACAGAGGTTATCTAGAGACGAATTATTTCAATTTTCCGAAGAAGAACTATTTAAAATTTCAATTGGAATACTGTCTTTAGCTAACAACCCAAAAATTAAACTTTTCATAATAAAAAGTCAAAGTCACAATTTTATAAATTGCATAATTTTTATACCAAAAGTTTTAGCAAGCACTGAACTTGCAAATAAAATGAGTTGCATATTAGAACAGATGCTCCCAGGTAAAGTTGTCAACAATCAATATAATATGTTAAATGAGTATAATCTAGTCAGGTTGCAGTTTATACTAAAAGCACGAGATAAGTTATTTAGTGACTTTTCGGAATCAGAAATCGAAGAAAAATTAATTGCAGCATCTAGAAGATGGGAAGATAAATTACAAGATGTCATGTATTGTAATTTAGGATCTATAAATCCATTTTTACAATATTTAACAGCATTTCCACCAAGCTACCAAGAATATTTTAATTCAAAAAGTGCTTATCACGATATAATAAAATTAGAGCAAGTTTGTAAATATAATACTAGTGAAGCTGACCTTTATTTAATCAAAAATAGTGTTCATTATCAGTTAAAAATATACATACCTCAAGAAAGCAATCTTCAACTTTCAGAAATATTGAGTATAGTAAAAAAAATGGGAACAAATATAATTTTACACCATAGCTATACTATTACAGCCAAAATTACCGTATATTTACATCACTTTATACTATCAAATACAAAACAATCCTTTGACCATAACAGTATCAAACAGCAATTTGAAACCACAATTAAAAAAATATTTGCTAAAGAAATAGAAAATGATTACTTCAATAGCTTAGTCATATTAGCTAACTTAAATTGGAGAGAAGTTATGCTGATAAGAGTCTTAAGTAGATACTTAAAGCAAGTGTCATTTAACTATAGTCAAATTTATACTCAGAAAGTTGCTATTAGATATCCAAAAATCTTGTTCCATTTTATAAAATTATTTGAAGCCAGATTTAATCCAACATTAATTACCAATCAGGAATCTAGTTCCATAGAAAATAAAATTAATGAACTATTACTAGAAGTTACAGACGTAGTACATGACCACATTTTACGATGCATGTACGCATTAATTTTAGCAATTTTACGTACGAATTACTATAAAGGAAAAGATTATCTGTCTATAAAATTAGATTCAAGTAAAGTACCAAACATACCTTTACCATGTCCCTTCAGAGAAATATATGTATACTCTAATTTATTTGAAGGTATACACTTACGAGGTGGAAAAGTTGCACGTGGAGGGATTAGGTGGTCTGACAGAACAGAAGACTTTCGCACAGAAATATTAGGATTAATGAAAGCACAAATGACAAAAAATTCTGTGATTGTTCCAGTAGGATCTAAGGGAGGATTTATCTTAAAACGTACACAAAAAAATGCAGCTTTGTCAAAAAGTACTGCTATAGAATGCTATAAAAATTTCTTAAGAGGAATATTAGACATTACTGACAACATTATCGATGATAAATATGTCACACCTAATGATATTATTAAATATGATGAATATGACCCATACCTAGTAGTTGCAGCAGATAAAGGAACTGCTACATTTTCTGACTATGCAAATGAAATTTCCGAAGAATATAATTTCTGGCTAGGAGACGCTTTTGCATCTGGAGGATCAGTCGGATTTGATCATAAAAAAATGGGCATTACAGCAAAAGGAGCATGGGTAGGAGCCCAAAGGCATTTCTGGCTTATGGACAAAGATATATATAATGAACCATTTACAGTGATTGGTATTGGAGACATGTCCGGAGATGTATTTGGCAATGGAATGCTATTATCTGATAAAATACACCTAATTGGAGCATTTAATCATAGTCATATTTTTGTTGATCCATCACCTGACCCACAAAAAAGCTTTCTTGAACGTAAGAGGTTATTTAACTTAACTAGTTCTTCATGGGAAGATTATGATAAATCATGTATTTCAAAAGGTGGAAAAGTTTTTAATCGCAACTCTAAAATACTAGACTTAACCCCTGAAATAAAAACACTATTTAATATTAGTGAAGATCAGATTTCTCCAAATACACTTATCAGACACTTATTACAAGCAAAAGTTGATATGATATGGAATGGAGGGATAGGAACATATATTAAATCTTCACAAGAAAGTAATGCCGCAGTAGCAGATAAAACCAACGATGCACTAAGAATTAATGGATCTGAAGTAAAAGCTGCAATGATAATAGAAGGCGGAAATTTAGGATCTACACAACTTGGAAGAATTGAATATGCTAATAATGGAGGAAAGATCAATACTGATTTCACAGATAACTCTGGAGGAGTGATATGTTCTGATTTTGAAATCAATATAAAAATATGTCTAAGGCTAGCAATGCAAAACAACTATATTTCTTTAGCTGAGCGTAATAAGATACTAGATGACATAATGCATGAAGTACCATCAATAGTTTTAGAGTCACACAATAAACTAGAGACAAAAGCTTTAATGTTAGAATGTATACAAGCACAAAATAGAATAGAACAACATCACAGACTGTTAAAATATTTAGAAAAAATTCAAGTATTAAATCGAGACATAGAATTCTTGCCAAGTGATGAAGAAATTACAAAAATGAGTGCTGAAATGAAAGGCTTTACCTGTCCTCAGATTGCAATATTGATAGCATATACCAGAACATTTATAAAAAATGAGGTTATGCTTTCTAATATTTTCCATCACTCAAGCAATTTATCAAGTTTATATGAATCCCAATATTTACTATCTTACTTCCCTCAATATATAAGAGATAATTTCGCACAATATATAAGGCAGCATCCTTTGAAAAAAGAGATATTAGCAACGTGTATAGTGAATGATATAGTAAATAGAATGGGATGTATCTTTGTAAATCACATCATTGAAAACATTGGCATTACTGTTGAAGACACAATCAAAATATATGTTATAACAACCCACATATATAACTTATATGAAATATGGAAAACATTAGATAAGCTAGACAGCAAAATTCACATTAATGTATACACAGCCTTAATTAGAGAAGTACAAAAATTTATAGGACAAGTTACCTTCTGGTTTATTAGGAACTCTTCCAAAATTACAAATATAGACACAAAATTAGAAGAATTATCATCACAAATATCCTTACTCGAAGAAAATATAGAAAGCATTTTATGTAATGAATCTCTAGAAATATACAAGCATACTTTATCCTCTCTAAGTGAACACAATATTGAAGAATCAATCATAAAAAAAATCACAAAATTAAAATTCATGACCGCTTTTCTCGATATAATACATCTAACAAATAGTTCAAATTCACCACTGTTAGCTGTGGGAAAAATATATTTTCAGCTGAGATCATTGCTGAACTTTAGTCGTATACGTGACCTTGCAGCACACATGGAATCAAATTCCTCATACTGGCAGCGTATTGCTATTAGAAATTTACTTGATGATCTAAATGACTATCAATCTATAATAACAGAAAATATTCTAAAACAGATAGAACCCACACTATCACTAGCAGTAAAATTAGATAAGGTACAAAGCATAATTAATGATATAATTCAAAGTTGGTATATAAACAATCAAGAAAAATTGAACAGATATTATAACTTTTTAAATGAAATCAATACAACTCAACTTGATTTAAGTAAATTAATGCTTATAATAAAGTCTCTTGATATGTTTATTAATTGAAGTAGTGTTTAGCGTTGGTATATCGGAAATTATTGTCATAATTTTAATAGTATGTTTAGTAATTAACCCAAAAAAACTCCCTTTTTTAACAAAAAACCTAGGAATTTATTATAAAAAATTTGTAAGTGTAAAAGGTGAAATACTTAATTACTTTAATAAGGTTTACATAGATTGTACAGGAGAACAAAATGATAATGTTACCATTAAAGAAATAGTAGGAGATGATGGAAAAATATATAAAAGCTATGAAATAAAAAAGATACCGAATAAAAAAGAAGACATATGACTGCAAAAGTATTAATAGTAGATGACTTACCTGCAAATATAAAATTACTGCAAGCTAAGCTCATCAGTGAGTATTATAATGTTTTAACAGCAACAAATGGAATGGATGCAATAAAAATTGCTGAAGAAAAACATCCAGACATAATACTATTAGATGTTATGATGCCAGAAATGGATGGATATGAAACCTGCAAGAGATTAAAATCTAATCCAGCAACTACATATATTCCAATAGTAATGGTTACAGCTCTTGATAATACATCAGACAATAGAGTAAGTGGCCTCAGTTATGGTGCAGATGACTTCTTAACAAAACCTATAAACGACACAGCTCTATTTGCACGAATTAGATCATTAACAAGATTTAAGATGGTTATAGACGAATTAAGATTAAGAGGAAAAACAAACGCAGATATGAGCGTGTTACATAGTAACATGATGGATTACGCAAATAAAATTGACGATGCTAGTATCCTAATTGTTGATGAAGATATTATCCGATCTGAACATATAAATAACGTTTTGCAAAAATCTTTTCAGCAAACTGTAGTTTCACATAACATAGATCAAGCATTGACTTTAAGCAATATACAAAATTATGATTTAATCATTATTGATTTAGAATTCTCTGGAGACGGATTGAGACTATGCTCACAATTACGCAACAAAATTGAAACACGTTACACTCCTATTCTAGTTTTACTCGATGATCATGAAAATCCAAAGTTATTAAGTAAAGCTTTTGATATAGGGATTCATGATTATATTACAAATCCTATAGACAGTAATGAACTTATCGCAAGAGTAAATGTTCAAGTAAAAAGGAAAAGATACCAAGATGCTTTGAGAATCAATGTAGATACTAGCATGACAATGGCTATAACTGACCCTCTAACAGGATGCTATAATAGACGCTATTTTGATATGCATTTTCATAATATGGTAAACGAATTACTACAAAAGGATAAAAATTTATCTTTAATGATACTAGATATTGATCATTTTAAAGAAGTCAACGATACATTTGGACATACTGTTGGAGACGAATTATTGCAACAGTTTAAAAAACGAGTATCAGACAATATACGTATCACAGATTTATTAGCAAGATTTGGTGGAGAAGAATTTGTTGTAATATTACCAGATACAACCATTACTACAGCAGAACAAGTAGCCTCACGAATTCTTAGTGTAATAGAACAAACTCCTTTTAAAACAAGTATAGGTGATATAAGCAAAACTGTTAGTATTGGTGTAGTCGAAGTACATAAATCTGACATCAACAACATAAAACAATTGATAGACAGAGCTGATAAGTGCCTATATGAAGCAAAAAATACAGGAAGAAACAAAGTTATTACGTATTCATCATAAATATAACAAAATGCTTATTATATTTTTGTACTTTCTAGATCAGTTGTAATTTATAAAGTATACGAATATTCTATAATATTCTGAAATCTACATCTTATAAATTTTAGTAATTTTCAAACTATGAATAAAATATAAGACCTTAAAAATGCTTTATATACATAGTATAACCCAATAGAAAACTTCCATATACCACTATGAAAGTACTTTTTATTAATTAAATATATATTATCCAATTACAGTTTTAATTTGAAAGAATTAGATTAGGTCTAAATTTCATTTGTAATTTAATAAATACACTACACTTTAGAGCTTACATTTAGCAACAACCGAATATACTATTTATATAACCCTTACACTAACTACAAGTAGATGTCATGAATTTATAAATACAATGCTTTTAACATATAAGTTTTACACTTCTACTCATAACAACTATAACAATTTCTCCTCAATACATATAATTGTATCTTCCATATAAGATGGAATAGGAGCAGTAAATGTTAACTCTTTAGTCCCTATGTTAATTGATAAAGAATATGCATGTAATTGTAAGTGATCATTTAATACATGTTTACAAAATTTCCCGTATTTCTTATCACCAATAATAGAACACCCAATTTGTGATAAATGTATCCTAATTTGATGTTTTCTTCCAGTAACAGGCTTCAATTCAAGCAATCCAACATCATAAGGTAACTTCTTCAAGACAGAAAATAAAGTAATAGCTTCTTGTAAACAGGAGTTATCAATTTTTTCTAAAGAAAGAGTATGTTTGTTTTTAATAATAGAATGATTGATCTGACCAATATCATTCTCTGGAATCCCTTGGGTCAATGCTAAATATTTCTTTGTTACCCTTCTATTCTTAAATTCTTGCATAATTAATCTGGATACTCTTGCATTACGAGCTAATATCAAAACACCACTAGTATCCTTATCCAACCTATGAACAATTTTCATAGATTCTCCATCTATAATTTTATTTACAATATCACTAATACTAACTTTAACCTTAGTACCACCTTGAACAGAAATGCCAGTAGGCTTATTAATCACCAACACATCATCTTTATATAAAATATTATTACGAATCAAACTAACTAGAAAATCACTATCAGACTCAGAAACTTTTTTACTGTGTTTCTTTTCACAGATAACCCCATTATATTTTATATAAATTACACTCCCAACATTAATCCTTGTATCAGATTTTACCTTCATATTATCAAGTAATATCATACCTTTACGTAAAAACTTCTCAACCAAAGACTGAGGGATTTTTAATTCTCTTCTAATAAACTTATCTATTCTTATATTCTGATCATCTTCTTGTACAGTATAATATTTATCCATCATTACCTAAGTTTTTAAAACAGCATATAAAAGAACCACAAACTCTTAACAAAATCTACACTCAAACTAAACATACACTTTTGCATATATCTGCTAGTTCCTACAATTCAGAATCATGTTTTCTATACAACATTTACTCATCGTTATCTAAGCTTTTCAAAAATAGCACATAAAATAATAACTAACTTTCTATAAACTCCCAACCTAAAAACATGGACATCACTTACCAACTTCTATCATTCTACTACTCAGAAATCATGATAAAGTACAATTGATTTATAAATTAATCACATGTTAATACAATAACCTCTACCAAAAACATATTGCAATAATACAGAATTCCCTCTACATTTATTAATATAGGGCCTTAATAATAGCATAGTAAACTAATACTACACTCTGTAAAATAAGTAAATGTTTAACTTATAAGCAGATTATGAATAAATTTTTCTGCATTACAATACAAAACTATCCTAAAAAAAACAACACAGAATACCTAATACTAAATTTATAACTTTACCTACTCATCGTTAAATTTCTTTCTCAAGTAATCATATAATTACTAGCTATAAAAAAACTATCATCACATTATAACTTTGCCTTTACTTTTCTCATAAAATCTATAAAAAACATAAAATTCTATAATCCTACTTACTCATCGTTAAATTTCTTTCTCAAATAATCACATAAGGTAAAATTACTAGCTATAAACAAATCATTATCACATACAATTTTGCCTTTACTTTCTTCAATAAATAATCTACCCACAGCAGCTTGATATTTATTAATATTAGAATAAATTAAGGCATCATAAGACGCTGAACACAAATAAGAAAATCCCAAAGCCATAGAACCCATAGCACGTATTATAACAGCCTGAGAATTAAGCTGACTATCAATCACACCAACACTAAGATGTGTAATAACAAAATCAATTACAGCCCTACTTATACTTTGTTTATTTCCTACATGCATTTTTATATAACGAGATTGCACATTTTCTGAGAAAGCACCTATCCCTTTTTCTACGTAAAAAGTTTCTTTTAGTATTGGAGCATCAATTATAGCAGCAATAGGCTCTCCATGATGAAAAAAAGCAATTAACGTAGCAAAATAAGGCAAATAATTTATAAAATTAGTTCTACTATCTATTGGGTTAACAAACCAAAAATTTTCTCCAATCTCAGATACATTTCTAGTATCATCAAATATAATGCCATAATCTTGTCGATAACTGTATAATCCATCAGTAATAATTTTTTTTGACCTCAAATAAGCAGATCGAGTAAAATTACTTGCAGCAGTATAAGAAGATTGCATATACCGGATTTCACTAAAATCTCTAATTAAAGCCCTAGATGATTGTCTCACTGACTTTAACATAATATTAGTAACAGAAGAAAAAATTACAGACATTTACAACTCCTTACTTTTAATACAACTCTATAATTAAGTAACTACTCAACATATAAATAGAACTTAATAAACAGCCAGATACATTTTTACTTACAACGTCTTTATAGACACAAACAAAGAATAAAACTAGTCCAGCATATGTTGCAGAACATGCCCTTCTACAAGAATACAAATACTAAATTAACTTAACATTATCCCTTTGCTCGCTCATAATAGCTATCATCTGGAGTATAAACAACTATTTTATCTCCAGGCTTAATAAATGTAGGGACGCTAATACGTTGATTATTTTCTAACATTGCTACTTTATAAGCAGAAGAAGAAACTGTCTGCCCTTTAATGACAGCTTCGGTTTCAACTACTTGAAGAGTTACATAATCTGGCACCTTAGCAGATATTATTTCTCCATTATAGAACACTAAAGTAATAATAATATTATCCTTCAAATATATACTCTTATCACCTAATATATCTTTACTAATTGTCAGCTGTTCATAAGTCTTAAGGTGCATGATAGTAATCATTGAACCATCACCATAGATATACTGATAATCAGATTCATCAACAATAGCACGCTTTATATCTCCATCTGCACGAAACCTTTCATGCTGTTTAGTACCAGTTTTTAAATTTTTCATTTCAGCTTGTATATAGGCTCCACCTTTACCTGGCTGAGTATGCATAACTTTTACAACTAAATACAAAGCATTATTATGTTCTAATATATGCCCAGGCCTAATATCACTCCCTCTTTCTGCCATCTTTCACAAACAAAAAACTACAACTTCGGAATTTTATTCTTAAAGTATAAGTAATTCAAGAAAAATAAACACCTATAGTAACTTTACTCATAAATATATTATGTTATCAACTATATAATAAAGACCTTTAATTAATCATTTAATATAAGTTCATACCAATTTTTATTAAGATCTCATATACAACATCTTACCAATGACTAGAATATATAACCATCATATAAATAAAAAATAAAATAAGCTTAGATAAGATTTAGAATGAACACATATAGTAAATTATGATGTATACTAACAGCAATTCTTTAATACTAATAATTTTATAATTACAATGAATATATCAATGATATATATTTCTAATACACCAATTATAGTAAACATGATTTATCATGTCATAATTTTAGTGTTAAAAAATAGAACTGATAACTACAACTTTCAACACTTATAATATAAGATTATCATATTTCAACCAATATGTTACACTCTTTATAAAAAAATTATGTTAGAATTCGAACTTACTGTACAAAATCTATATACCAGGGAAGGTTTAGTCAAATTAGACAATCTATTTCTATCATATCTACAGTCTAATAACCAAGATCTACACAACATATTAATTAAAGAACGCAAGAAAGATATTAAATCTGACAATACATCATGTATTATAGACCTTTCATATGTAGTTGAGAATTTCATAACAAAATTATTTAGAATTGAAAATGAAGTAGTAACACAACAAAATGCACACAAAGAATTTTCAGAAATATATAAATGTAAAAGATTATTTATACAACGTTATGCCCTTAAGAAATATCCAAACATTAACAATTTAAACATATCAGAAATAATACAGAAAATTAGCCAAATATTTAAATTGCCTATTCAAGAGAAAGAATTTGCTCAACAAGTATTACTATGGCTTGAAGATCAAGAAAAATATTCAGAAAACCTAGACATTACAGCTAAATACGCTGCATATATGGTACATTCAAAATCAAATAGTATTTTATTCAATGTACCAAATAAAATAGACTTTAACAATCTAGTCCCTACAACAACAAAAACTATAAATAACAATACAACTGTAATGACATCAGAGCATCTCAAACGCAGATATGGCTTTAGCCTCACTCATAAAGAACCTACCTTATATCAAGCCTTAAACAACTGTCATTATTGTATTTTTTGCCACAAACAAAATAAAGATAGTTGCTCAAAAGGATTATTAGAAAACAACAATTCATTTAAAAAATCAACATTATCCATAGAGTTATATGGTTGCCCTTTAGAAGAAAAAATATCAGAAATGAATTTAGTAAAATCGCAAGGATATACTATAGCAGCATTAGCAATTGCTATGATTGATAATCCGTTATGTGTTTTAACAGGATATCATATTTGTAATGACTGTACTAAATCGTGCATTTATCAAAAACAAGATCCTGTAAATATACCAATGATTGAAACTCAAATTGTCAACAATGTCCTCACTTTAAGTTATGGATTTGAAATATACTCATTACTCACCAGGTGGAATCCTATAAATTTTGAACGACCACTTCCTCAAGTACATACAAATAAAAATGTACTAGTCATAGGGCTAGGTCCAGCAGGAATTAACCTATCACATCATCTTCTAAATGATGGACATACTGTTGTTGCAATAGACGGATTAAAAATTGAACCTTTACCACAACATATTTCCGGAGTTACTCAATTCGGAGAAAAAACAGAATTTAAATTAATCAAAAATGTAAAAGCAGAATTATATGAAAACCTAAACGAACGTATACCTCATGGATTTGGAGGAGTATCTGAATATGGTATTACTGCAAGATGGAACAAAAATTATCTAAAAATAGCAAGGCTGATACTAGAGAGAAGAAAAAATTTTGCAATGTATGGAGGAATAAGATTTGGTAGTACATTAACAATAGAGCATGCTTTTGAAATGGGGTTTCATCATATTGCTCTTGCAACAGGATCCGGTAGCCCAAATATAATAAATGTACATAATTCTTTGGCACGAGGAGTACGCATGGCATCAGATTTTTTAATGTCACTACAACTGACTGGAGCTGCAAGAACAAATTCAATTGCAAACTTACAAATTAGATTACCTATCATCATCATAGGTGGAGGATTAACAGCAATAGATGCAGCAACAGAAGCTCTTGCGTACTATCCATTGCAAGTAGAAAAATTCCTTACAAGATACGAAGCATTGACAAAAATCTATGGCAAATCACACATAGAAACAAATTGGACAGAAGAAGAAAAAATTATTGCAAATGAATTTTTAAGCCATGCAATTCAAATCAGAAAAGAAAAAACATTAGCTAAAGCAGAAAATAGAGAAGAAAAAATTATCGAGCTACTACAATTATGGGGAGGAGTTACTATCGTTTATAGAAATCAGTTGTTAGATGCTCCAAGTTATAAATTAAATAATGATGAAATAAATAATGCATTATCAGAAGGAATATATTTTATAGAAAATTTACAACCATATAAAATGATAACTGATCAGTACAATCACATAAGTAATATCATATTGATTGATCAATACAATAACAAAAAAACCCTTCCTACAAAAACCATCATAATTGCAGCAGGGACTAAACCAAACTTAATTAGCATAAAAGAAAATCAACAATTTTATGCATTAGGTCAAGATTTCACCCATACCTTTGATTTACAAGGCAACAGCACAATAATAACTGCATCTCCAAAATTTACAAAAAAAGATAGTATATTTATATCACATGATAAAAAAATTAGTATTTTCGGAGATCTACATCTGCCATATAGAGGTAGTGTAGTTAAAGCAATGGCAAGTGCTAAAAATGGATATCCAATTATAACGCAGATATTAAAACAATACTCACCAACAAAAGAGACCCAATTACTAACAAAACTAAACCACAAGTTAAAAACATATATAGTAAACATAGAACATATTACAAAAACTATCACTAAACTTACTATTTTAGCTCCTCTTGCAGCAGCTAATTTTAAACCTGGGCAATTCTACAGATTACAAAATTTTGAATGTAATAGCTTAAATATAGAAAATACACAATTAGCAATGGAAAGCATAGCATTAACAGGAGTTTCTGTAGATAAGAAGAAAGGATTAATATCAACTATAGTATTGAATATAGGAGGATCTAGCCACTTATGCAATTATCTTAAAAAAAATGAACCTATTATTTTCATGGGCCCTACTGGAACCCCAACAGAAATTCCTCATAACCAAAACATAATCTTAATAGGTGGAGGAGTAGGCAATGCTGTATTATTCTCAATAGGCAAAGCATTATTATCAAATAATTGCAAAGTTTTATATTTTGCAGGATATAAAAAAGTAGAAGATGTATTTGAACCATCATCTATAGAAGAATCATCAAATACCGTAGTGTGGTGTTGTGATGAAAAAATGATTGAACCAAGAAGAATTCAGGATAAATCCTACCATGGAAATATAATTGATGCCATAATTCAATATAACAATCATCTGTCAAAAGATACTGACATACCTTTAGATTCTGTAGATCGAATTATTATCATTGGTTCAAGCCATATGATGGATGCAGTATCACATGCTATATTCAATCAATTACGTATTCTTTTTAAAAAAGAGATTAAAGTTATAGCTTCCATTAATTCTCCCATGCAGTGTATGATGAAAGAAATATGTGCTCAATGTTTACAAAAACATATAGATCCAATAACAAAGCAGGAAAATTTTGTATATAGTTGTAATAATCAAGACCAGCATGCAAATTACGTAGATTTCAAATTCTTAGATGAAAGACTTAAACAAAATAGCTTGCAAGAAAAATGCACCAAACAGTGGATAGATTACTGTCTACATAAACTATAACTAAAAAAACACTACATAACATTTTCCTTATGAAACACACAACACACTTAATGCTCCATCAATTAAACTTTACTAAATGTAACCCTAGAAAGACATACTAAACAATAAGTAGATTCCTACATAAGTTATATAACTCAAGTAAGATAATACCTTAAGTTTACCAACATACTTAATATGTCCTGTAATCTTTATACTTAACTCAATTATAACTCAAGCAAACATATTAAGTAGTAGATAGTATTTACTGTATAAGTTACCACTAAATAAGAACATTACGTAATACCTTTCTTATAAACTTACTCAAATATACTCAGGATTCAATTGATATGAACCCTATACATATAAAATTCTTCATTTCATACTGTAAAAATTACTAAGCTAGTATTGTTAGTACAATATTTAAAAACTCTGATATTTTACAAAAAATATGATAAGTAAAAGTATTGCAAAACTCTGAATAGCAAACTTAATTATATTAACCCAGATTCACACTTTAGTATTAAAATAACAACACAAAACAATACAGACTATCACAATATACCTATAAATCACATAAACCTATCAAATATTAATTGCATAAAATACTGCAAAGTTTATAATCTGTTAAAAAGTCTGAGGTTGAGTAATGCTTTACAATTTTATTCATAACATCCACAGAGAGGGATATGTATTTATAATGATATCATTTTTTATGTCTTGCATTGGATTTGCTATTTCTTGCAGCTTAGGAATAATTTGTTTAGTTATGTCATTATTGTGCATATATTTTTTTCGTGACCCTATACGTGTAGTACCAGAAGGAGATAATCTAGTTCTTAGTCCAGCTGATGGTGTAATATTGGATATTAAGGAAGTTAGCTCTCCTATAGATAATTCTACACAAGTAGTATGCATTAGTATTTTTTTAAACATATTGAATGTTCATGTAAATCGAATTCCTGTGTCTGGAGTTATTAAGAATACAGAATATATACCAGGAAAATTCTTATTAGCTTCACTAGATAAGTCCAGTGAGTTAAATGAAAGACAAAGGTTAGTTATTGAATCTAAGCTTGATAGCCACTCGATTATTATAGATCAAGTTGCAGGACTGGTAGCACGGCGTATAGTATGTAATGCATATGAAGGCCAAAATGTTAACTCCGGTGAGAGGTTTGGTATTATTAGATTCGGTAGTCGGGTTAATCTGTATTTACCATCAAGTGTCCATATATCAGCATTTGTAGGACAAACAGTTATAGCTGGAGAAACTATTTTAGCATATCTGCAAGAAGCTCCTAAACAATTAACAGTTAAGTCTGTATAAGAATATGAAAGAGGAACAAAGTAGCAAGTTTTTTCCTATTGCTAGGTTATTTCCTAACATAGTTACCTTACTAGGTTTATGTGCTGGTTTGACTTCTATAAAATTTACTTTTATTGGTAAATGGGAGTCTGCTGTCATGTTTATTATCATAGCAGCACTCATAGACGGAATGGACGGTAGGATTGCCAGATTACTGAATTCCACTAGTGGCTTTGGTGCTCAGCTTGATTCCTTTGCAGATTTTTTAAACTTTGGCGCTGCTCCAGCATTTCTATTATATTTTTGGTCTCTCAAGCAAATTAAAGTAATAGGTTGGATGCTAGTAATGATGTTTGTAATGTGCATGTCAATCAGACTTGCAAGATTTAATATGTCTTTATACGAAGAAAAAAAATTAGATTGGCATAAGTTTTTTTTTGTAGGAGTACCTGCACCACTGGGAGCAGTATTATCATTAATTCCAGTAATGCTAACTTTTTACTATCATGATAATCATTGGTGGGTTCAAAACTTATCTGATCAAAATAATGTAGCAGTATATTTTGCTGTAATTGCATTCTTATCAGCAAGCAACATTCCTACATTTTCCGCAAAACATCTTTATATACCAAAAAACCTATCTTATATATTTATTCTACTGTTTGGTATATTTATTGTATTTGCAATAACAAAACCATGGATAACATTTCCAATTGTTGGAATGATATATATATTATCAATCCCCATCAGTAGTGCGATATACATATACATTATGTATAAAACTAAAGTCAAACCAGTAAAATAGGTATCATATAGATCACCATGATAAATCTTGGGCCTACAGATTTCTTTCCATATCTCTCTAGAATATTAGAATCTATCTTCTCTCTTACAGTATTCAAAATTCCATTAATTATTCTATGGATAATATATCTAGGAACATTTTGCACTATAAAATTTAAATTCATTAATATAAGACTTTTTAAACACGCTCTAAATGTTTTAATAAATTCACCTAAGAATAAAAACAATCATACTATTTCTAGTATTCAAGCATTTATCACAGCAATATCTGGTACTATAGGATTAGGAACAATTTCAGGAGTAGTTATAGCAATTTCTACAGGAGGTGCAGGCGCAGTATTATGGATGATAATAATAGGCATTTTAGGCATGTCAGTAAAGTTTGCCGAAGTAACATTAGGATTTAAATACTATTTACTAGAAAAGCAAAATAATATAGGAGGTCCCTTTCAATACATCAGATGTGGATTAGCTGAACTAGGATTAGTGAAAACAGGAAAAATAATAGCATACATATACGCTATTATCATGATAATAGCTATGTCTTTTGGAGGAATATCATTTCAATCAAATCAAGCAACTATACTATTAAGCAACACTTTCCATCAAGTAAACTGTAGTACTATTGTTTTAATATTAACATTATTAAGTGGATTAGTGATAATGGGAGGAATAACACGCATTGCAAAAATCATGACAAAACTGTCACCTATAATGGTGATACTATACATAACCACATGTACAGCTATTATTATTAGTCATTTAGATCAACTACTCTCTACACTAAGTATAATGTTACATGGAATGACAGAAGGAAATAGTATCACTGGAGGAGCAATAGGATCCCTTATTGCAGGAGTTAGAAGATCAGTTTTTGCAAACGAAGCCGGAGTTGGAACTTCTCCCATAATACACGCTTCAACAAATGACACTGAACCTGTAAGAGTAGGATGCACTGCAATGCTTGAACCATTTATTGACACTGTACTTGTATCATTTATTACAGGAATAGTAGTCATACTAACTGGATCTTATGTCCACATAAATAGTAGCAGTAGTGCAATAACAATTAATAATATATTCTCCAATATTTGTCCAATTTGTGAATACGTTATATTTCCTTTTATTATATTTGCTTTTGCATTCTCATCAATTATTACATATTCCTATTACTGCGAAATATCATGGAAATATATACTTGGAAGTTCACGTCATATTATATTATGTAGAACACTTATAATGTGCATAATCGTAATTAGTGGATTATCAAAAAATATAGTACCTATATCTCAATTAGGAGACTTGCTCTTTATATTCCTCACAATACCTAATGGATTAACCATTATTCTATTAAGTGATACTATAAATCAAGAACTTAAGACATATTTACGGAAAATTTAATTTTAGGGAACATTTATACATAATAACTTCCAAGTAATAATTCAAATAACTTACTTTATCATTACACAGTGATATAAGTTTATAATGAATCATCTTGTTAACACTATTATATCATTTCTATATATTTTTTAAATTCTATAAAGATACTATCCATAACTAATATACAATTTTAAAATCACAAATTAAGTTTAATTCTTAAGATAATGATTATATAATATTTTTCTTCAATTCAGCGCTTAAAATCAATGCATTTTAGAAGTATTTTGACATATTAATCAATCTGATAAAATCAACACAATAACACAACTTACACACTTGATTTTATATTGCCTTATTGATTTAAAAAAAGCTATATGCTACACTTAACTTTATTAAGGGGCTCATTAAGCAATATGATAGAAGTTCGTAATTTGATATTAGCTGTCATTTTATCCGTATTGATCATGATGGGGTGGAGATTTGTATACGATAAGTTTTTTACCACACAATATGCTACAGAAGACAATACAGGTTCTGATTCTATGATCCCAGAATTTGATGATAGTTTTATACACAAAACGCGATCTGAAGTCATAGAAAGTAACACTAACCTACGGCTTAAGTTATCCAACCAAAAAATAAATGGATCAATATCATTAAAGGGAGCACAGTTTGATGATTTAACATTTAAAAACTATCATGTTACACCAGATAGTAGCTCTGAAGGAATAGTATTACTATCTCCAGAAGAAACAGAAGATGTATATTTTGTTGAATTTGGATGGATAGATCCCAAACACGAAATCATTTTACCTAACCACACCTCAGTTTGGAGCTCAAATAAGTCAACTTTATCTCCAAATAACCCTGTAACTTTAACATGGGATAACAAGCAAGGTATTATCTTTAAAATAAAAATCACCTTAGATAATGACTACATGTTTAAAGTAGAACAAATAATCACAAATAATACTGATGCAACAGTAAATTTAATTCCTTACGGGAGAATTAACAGATCTAAACATACTACAGATAAATCTTACTGGATATCACATGAAGGAGCTGTAGGAAGTTTCGGAAACACACTCAAAGAATGGACATATAAAGCCATCACTAAAGAGAAGCATATAAAAGTTCAACAACAAGACATAAATGATAATCAAAACCAATGGATTGGAATTGGTGATAAGTACTGGTTTACAGCATTAATCCCAAATGTTCTACAAAAGAGTAAGCTAAATTTCCACGTCAAATACGCTAAGCATAATAATAAAGACCGTTTTCAAGTAGACTTTAGTCACGATAGTTATATCGCACGTCCAAATAAAACGGTAACTAGTACTAGTTATCTATTTGCTGGAGCCAAAGAATTAAAGTTATTAGATAAATACAAAGATAATTTAAAGATTTCTTTATTTGATAAAGCAGTAGATTTTGGGATTTTATACTTCATTACTAAACCTGTTTTTCTTTTATTAGAATACTTCAATGATGTTATAGGAAATTTTGGATTAGCAATATTACTATTAACAGTAATAATAAAATTAGTAATGTTTCCCTTGTCACATAAATCATGTGTTTCGATGCTTAAACTCAGGCACTTACAGCCAGATATTTTAAAAATAAAAGAGTTATACAAAAACGATAATGATAAAATGAGTAAAGAAATATCAGCTATCTTTAAAAAGAATAATGTCAACCCTATGTCTGGATTTATTCCGGTATTAATACAAATACCAGTATTCTTTGCGTTGTATAAAGTGTTATTTGTTACAATTGAAATGAGACATGCTCCATTTTATTTATGGATAAAAGACTTATCAAGCTTTGATACTGCAAACATATTAACAATGTTTGGACTGTTAAAATTCAATCCAACTATATGTGTTGGCGTTTTGCCAGTTATACTGGGTATTACTATGATAATACAACAAAAGCTAAGTAATAATAGCCCTTCAAATCAAGATAAAACTCAAGCAAATTTTATGAAGTTTTTACCTTACATTTTCATATTCATTTTTTCATCATTTCCTGCAGGATTAATTATTTACTGGATATGCAGTAATTCAATTACGATAATGCAACAATTAATAATCAAGCATTACGTAATCAAAAAGTTTAATTTTCATAAAACTATACAACAGGGGGATTAATATGCCTGACCATATTAACATATTAATAGTGGTATCACAGTTCTACTCAGACATAACAAATCTTTTATTAGATGGAGCAATAGATCAATTAAAAAAATATTCAAAACCTGTAAAATATGATATAGTATATGTCCCAGGATCCTTTGAAATACCTGCAGCCATAGTATTTGCAATAATGAGTGACAGATATCAGTACCATGGGTATATTGCTCTAGGTTGTGTTATAAAAGGAGAAACAGATCATTATTACTATGTATGCAAAGGAGTAACAACATCTCTTAGTGAAATTGCAACTCATCATGCTGTTCCTATGGGTTTTGGAGTGATTACAGCTGGAAGTTTAGAATTGGCAATGGCAAGAGCAGACATGAATAAAAAGAATGTCGGTGGAAATGCTGCCAAGGCAGCCTTAGCTATGATTGAATTACATGATAAATTTTTAAGTTAAAATTATGACAGATAATATATGCCCTAAACCTTTATGGCATTCAAAAAAAACAACAACAAGGTTCCTTGCTATACAAGGTACGTATTCCATGATATTTAATAACTACACTATAAATGACATTGATAATTTAATCGAATACTTATATGAGATAAAGGAATTATTAGACTTAATGCAGGTTGATAATCAGCTATTACTCAAAATTATGAACACAATGCTGCTAACATTCAACACAATCAATTCAACCATTGCAGCGTTTTTAAATGATACGTGGTCGATAGACCGTATAAATCCAATTAGTATTTCCATTATTAAAACTGCAGTTTGTGAATTAATATGTTCTAATACAGACACAGTAATCATTATCAATGAATACGTCAACATAGCAAGCCACATATTAGAAAGAACAGAAGTCAACTTCATTAATGCAATATTAAATCAAATAAAGCTTACAGCACGTCCTGTTCTTAACAAAGATATAAATTTTCATATAGAACAAACAGAACCTTTCACTATTTTCAATAATACATAACATTTGAGAAACAATAAAACACTAATATAATAGATATTTACATAATATATAACTAGGCACTAAGCATCATAAATACGGGACATAAGATGTTTCTTAATAATGGTCAAAAAATACTTTTCCTATACATAACTAAATCACACCCACTTTAGCATTCAGTTAAACATACACATAATAAAAATACGTGATCAAGCTTACAATATATTATTACCTAATTACCAAAATTAATTGGAAAATTGTTAATCTTCATATATGATTAAGAATCCTATCTCTTTACTTACTAGTTAATGCGGTAAATTAAATATGGCTGGTTTGATCAGTATACGTCATGCTAAAGAACATAACCTACACAACATAAACATAGATCTTCCAAAGAACAAGTTAATTGTAATAACTGGAGTTAGTGGATCGGGAAAGTCCAGTCTTGCGTTTGATACAATATATGCAGAAGGACAACGTAAATATGTAGAAAGTTTATCATCTTACGCTCGGCAATTTTTAGATTTATGTACAAAACCAGATGTAGAATCAATCACAGGGCTTTCTCCAGCTATTGCAATAAGTCAAAAATTATTATCTAAAAACTCAAGATCAACTGTATCAACCATTACAGAAATTTACGATTACTTAAGAATCATGTATGCTAAAATAGGAATTCCATATTCTCCAACCACTGGATTACCTATAACAAAGCAATCACTTTCTCAAATAATAGAAACTATATTCAAACTACCTTCAGGTACAAAAATTTCAATTTTAGGTACACTAATAAGGAACAAAAAAGGAGATCATAATAAAGAAATATATGAAATAAAAAAACAACGCTATAAATTATTAAAAATTGATGACATTATTTATGATATTAACAATATTCCACAGTTAGATAGGAATAAAGCACATAACATTCACGTAATTGTAAATCAAATATCAGTACTAGAAGACTATGTTGATAATATAACTGACAATATAAAAACTGCACTAAAAATAGGTAACGGTATAATTCATATAGAAATACTTGATTTACCGCAAGGATACAATAAGGAAGTATATCACAAGAACCAGGTATTATTTTTTTCAGAAAATTTTTCATGCCCTCAGGCAGACTTCAGCATAGAAGAAATAGAACCAAGATTATTTTCATTTAATACATCATATGGATCATGCAAAACTTGTAGTGGAATAGGAAAAAAATACAGCATTGACAGAAATCTAATTATAAAAAATGACAACTTATCGATTTTAGAAGGAGCTATACATCCTATAGGTCCAATTGAGCTAAAAACCACTCATCACAAAGTAAATTCGCAATTTAGTTATTATTACGCAAACATTATTTTATCATTAGCAAAATATTATAAATTTGATTTAACAACACCATGGCAAGAGTTGGATGACAATATAAAAGATATAATTCTATTTGGTAGCAAAGGAATAGAAATACCTATACACTACCAAAATGAAGGATATAAATATTCTAGAAACAAGCCATTTGAAGGCATTATAAATGTCTTAAATAACAAAGAAAATATAGTTATTGAAAAACTAGCCGAACAATATTCATCTATAAATGTATGTAGTGAATGTCAAGGATTTAGATTAAGACAGGAAGCGTTATCAGTAAAAATTGATAACAAACATATTGGAGAATTTACACAATTATCTGTCGTAGAAGCAATATCATGGTGTAAAGCACTACCACCTAAACTAAACGAACAGCAGAAACATATTTCATGTAAACTATTAGATGAAATAATCAAAAGATTAACATTTCTAAAGAATGTTGGATTAGGTTATCTAACACTCAATCGTGAATCAGGAACATTATCTGGAGGAGAAAGTCAAAGAATAAAATTAGCATCACAAATTGGATCTGGATTAACAGGAATAATTTACGTTCTAGATGAACCTTCAATAGGGTTACATCAACGCGATAACACATTGTTAATCAACACTCTAAAAACATTACGTGATATAGGCAATACAGTAATAGTAGTAGAACATGACGAAGAAACAATAACAAATGCAGATTATGTAGTAGATATAGGACCAGGGGCAGGACAAAACGGAGGACATGTAATTGCAATTGGAACTCCAAAAGAAATAATGGATAACCATAACAGTATAACTGGCCAATATCTTAGTAATAAGAAGACGATACCCAATTTCAAAAAGCATGGAACTTTTAATAAATGGATAGAAATTATTGGAGCCCGTAAAAACAATTTACAAAATATTGATGTCAAAATTCCTTTAAATGCTTTTACTTGTATTACTGGAGTATCTGGAAGCGGAAAATCTAGTTTGATAAACGATACTCTATATCAGCATGCAATCAATCAACTAAATAATATAAATTGTACACACGGCAAATGCATATCCATATCAGGGCTAGAACATATAGATAAAGTTATAAAAATAGACCAATCCCCTATCGGTAGAACTCCTTTGTCAAATTCAGCAACCTATATAGGATTGTTTACTCACATACGGTCATGGTTCGCTGGATTACCTTTATCAAGAGCAAGAGGATATACTATTAGCAGGTTTTCATTTAACTCCAAAGGAGGAAGATGTGAAGCATGCAAAGGAGATGGACAAGTCAAAATAGAAATGCATTTTTTATCTGATGTATATGTCAAGTGTGAGCAATGCAAAGGATTGCGTTATAATAAAGAAACTTTAGAAGTAACTCATCAAGGAAAATCTATAGCTGACGTATTAGATATGACAGTTGATCAAGCACACGAATTTTTTATCCATTTACCATTAATTAAAGAAAAGTTAGATGCTTTACGCAGCGTAGGAATGGGTTATATCAAAATAGGCCAAACATCCAATACATTATCAGGAGGTGAAGCACAAAGAATAAAACTATCAAAAGAATTATCAAAACGTTCAACTGGAAAAACTTTATACATATTAGATGAACCAACTACAGGATTACATTTTGCAGATATAGATAATTTATTACATGTTCTACACAAATTACGCGATTTAGGAAATACAATAGTAGTTATAGAACACAATTTACATGTCATTAAAACAGCTGAATACATAATAGACATAGGGCCTAATGGAGGAAATGATGGAGGTAAAGTAGTAGCTACTGGCACCCCTGAAGAGATAATTAAAAACCCCAATAGTACAACTGGACAATATTTAAAGCCCTATTTAAATGTCTAATTATCAAATTAGACAAAATCTTCTAAAAATCTACCAAATTACAGAACATAAACATAGTACTTCTAGTAAACTTTTCAACACTAAAAAGCCTTAAACACATAACAATAGTATAATACATACAGCAGCACTACAAATACATAAGAAACATAGGTCGCCATAGATACATATGCTGTCCATTTAAAGGAAAACAAGATGTAATTGATCATCAATATAGTTAACACTAAAAAGCCTTCTAAATATGTAATAACAAACTACAAAATACCTATAACAAACTGTAAACGTAATATTCCACTCCTTATATATATACTTGCATAGAAAATAAGTATAGTCAATATTAGGAGAACAGACACTGAATTGTTATAGTATTCCTAGGGTTATAATAAATAGCACTTATTACTTAGGAATCACACATGTTTGCAAACCCTAATATATATAATCTTTTAGCAATACGTTACCATTAATAAACATACTTACACTTTAACAAAATCTGCATATTCAAAATATGCCCCTAAAATACCTTTATAATAAAACAAGAACATTTCTTTATGAGCTACGATATTTTCCACTACAATAAGACGTTCTCAATAAAAGGTATTTGACCATGCACAAAAACACTAATAACCTACTTCAATAACTAATGTAAAATCATTAAATTTATATAAGTAAATTTTTTACTTATATTAAAATAAACACAAAGAATTTTTCCACAAACCCTTTTCTCAATCTTTCACTAGCCTAAAAATTAATAAAATCCTATTAAAATACTTATCATGATATTATAGATTTATCATATACACTATAATGAAAAAAATAACTAAATAACATAAATTATTCCAATATAGCATATAAAATTTATAATAAAATAGCTACTTTACCGTTTTTATACTAATTATATATTATACTTCATCTGCAATTAGTGCTATGATTAATAGCAAAGGGTGTGTAATACATGTTAATAAATTGACATAAAATTAAAACTCTGTAAGTATTTAATTATTCACTAAAGTATATATATGATACAAATGTTTAATATTGCTGAATATGTCCCTGTTTTAATTTTCTTAGCAATTTCAGGTTTTATCTCATTCCTCTTTTGTATTTTACCAATGCTTTTAGCTAATCGTAATCCAGATTTAGAGAAACTCTCTCCTTATGAATGCGGGTTCGCACCTCTTGGAAATTCAAGAAAAATTTTTGATATTCGATTTTACCTAGTAGCAATACTATTTATTATATTTGACCTCGAAATAGCATTCTTATTTCCATGGTCTATTTGTCTTTCAAATATAGGTATAAATGGTTTCTGGTCTATGATGATTTTCTTAACTATATTAACAGTAGGATTTATATATGAGTGGAGCAAAGGTGCACTAGAATGGGAGTAAACTAGTATGACAAATGAGAATAATTCTGTGTTAAACAATCAATTTTGGCAAAGCTACAATCATCAGGGCTTTATGACAACCAGGTTTTCTGACTTAATGAATTACATATCAAATTGGGCAAGGTCAAATTCTTTATGGCCTATGACATTTGGATTAGCTTGCTGTGCTGTAGAAATGATGCACACTGCAGCAAGTAGATATGATCTAGATAGATATGGTGTCATGTTTCGCGCAAGTCCTAGGCAAGCAGATGTCATGATTATTGCTGGAACACTCACCAATAAGATGGCCCCTGCATTACGTAAAGTATATGACCAAATGACAGAACCACGTTATGTTGTCTCAATGGGAAGTTGTGCTAACGGCGGTGGATATTATCATTATTCATATTCAGTAGTTAGAGGATGTGACCGCATAGTACCAGTAGATATTTACGTTCCAGGATGCCCTCCAACAGCAGAAGCTTTATTATATGGTATATTCTGCCTTCAACAAAAAATTAACAGAGGAAATACCAACATTATAAGAAAACCTACATAACAGACTACGCAAGTAAAATATTAAAAAAATGTTGTAATCAATAGTGTTTACTGTGTTTATACAATTTAGTAGGTGATATCACTAATACAACAACTAATATTGCAAGAGAAACTCATAACCCTGTAATTACTACACTAAAATAATAAAACCTATCCTTATTAATATGAAATCATACTATTGTTTTTAGCATACATCCTATAACATTTCACACTTTAAATTCAATACATCACTGTATACCTTCATAAAAAAATTATTTAAAAGTAAAAAATCCTAAGTTATGACAGACAAAATATACCTAGTATTCAATATATATAATATCAATGTAGTACCTTAATTTAGGAAAATAATGTATAGTAAAAAGAATACAATTAAAGAGGTACAGGATGTCAGATATCAATAATGTGATAGATAATATTACTACACATATCAATACATCTATAAATGTAAAGTGCACTATAAAAGACAATATAATGCTAGAGTTACACTCAAATACAGAGGACATCTATAATCACATTTTATTTTTACGCAATGACACAAAATGTAAATTTCACATCTTAATTGATATTTTTGCAATAGATTATCCAGGTAGATCAGCTAGATTTGAAGTAGTTTATTCATTACTAAGTATAATAAACAACATAAGAATATCTTGTAAAGTACCATTACAAGAAAATGAGAATATTCCATCTATTACCAACATTTTTAGTGCTGCAGGATGGTTTGAACGAGAAGTATTTGATATGTATGGCATAATATTTGCTAATAACCCAGATTTACGCAGGATTTTAACAGATTATGGTTTTTCTGGACATCCCATGCTAAAAGATTTTCCTCTAACTGGTTATAAGGAAGTACGGTATGACATATCAAAAAAAGAAGTAGCTTATGAAGCTGTAAATCTACAGCAAGATTTTAGATCATTTGATTTTCTTTCCCCATGGAAGGAAACAAAGAATGAATAGAATTACAAATATAACTAAATATTGCGTAATAGGACAATAACTAAACAAATAGTTTAAATATTTGTAAATAAGCTCCTGTAAAATTCTTATAAATGGCTTACTTACTTTCACATCAAACAATCAAAAACTATGTAATAATGTTTATACATCACCAGATTTATTAATACTGTCACATGTTTGATTTTAGAGCACTTTCACAACTTCTTTTGCTTTATACTTACTAGGTTTATAATTTTCATCGTGCTTAGCTAAAATTTCATCCGCAACAAATTCATCGTTTACTATTTTTCCTTTTGCTACTATCCAACTACCTTCTGAAAACAAAGGAGGTAATATTCCTTGATATAGTACTTTAATCTGATTTTCTAAATCTGTTATATAAAAAGAAATAAAATTATTGTATTTCTCTACACTACCCTTTATTACCATACCTCCTATTCTAATAGTACAATTAGTACATACAGTCCTTGATAAAACTTCAGTGGGAGTAAAAAAAAATGATATATTATTTCTCAGATTATTCAATACAATAACAACCGACATACCAAACATAATAAATGTTATGGCAGTAAAAAGTAATCTTTTATGTTTTTTCTTCATTTTTTCCGATCAATATTTTCTAGAATTTTCTTACTTTTACTATAACTAAAAATAACAAAATAGCTCAACCCAAGCAACAAACCAAAACTTATAGTATAGGCAAAAATCAAAAAAATCATATTTTACAGCCTTTGTTAAGTGAAATTAAAGATTCTAGAATATCAAAATCTGTCATATCAAATTTTAATGGTGTAATTGTAATATATCCATCATCTATAGCTTTAATACTGTCATCAAAGTCACCTCTATTCTTTTTATCAGGAGTAGCTCTATTTATTGTATAGGATGCACTACCAGAAATATTTTTTTTCTCTTCTATTTCATTACATGGTATATATTTCCCCTGACTTGTAAACTTAATGCCCTTTGCTGATATCAAAGGAAAGTTAATATTCATGACAGTAGACTTATCCCAAAATGGAACACCTAACAGCATATCTATAATATCTTTTAAGAATTTCCGTGGATTCTCCCAATTTATTTCACCAGTTTTACCATTATATTCCTGACTGACTGCAATTGATGGAATATTTATCATAGCTCCTTCTGCTGCTGCTGCTATAGTACCAGAATATGCTATATCATTACCTATATTAATCCCACTATTTATCCCAGACAAAATCAAATCCGGTTTTGTACCAACAATCTCTTTTAATCCAAGAAAAACACTAGTAGATGGAGTACTGTTAATAATAAATTCAGTATCACTTACTTGATACACCTCAGTTGCAGTCCTTAAGCCTATTGACCTACCACAGCCACTACAATTACTCAATGGTGCAACTACCCATATTTCTGAGGCAATACCCGTTGTTATTACTATTTCTTTCAGAACTTTAATACCATTTGCATGAAACCCATCATCATTACTCAATAACACTTTCATACTACTTTTCTTCCACAATAATCAAAATAAACTATAACATAATATAGTTTATCAGCCTATAATAACAACTGTTATTATACTCCCAACATATATAATAGGATACCTCTCGATTTTATTAACAAAAAGCACTAATAATATAACTAAAATACATACCTTATATGCATTACCTAGAAATCAATATTACCTGCACTAACTTATTACCTAAAAGATAATCTTCCATATACTAAACTTATAGATGCATAATATCCTACATTTTATCCTAAAAAGTCATTATATCTAATTTCCAATGACTTATACAAAAAACACACAATAAGTTAGAAATATTATTAGCCCTAATTCTATACATATTTTTATATATCAATTGATGCTAAAATTGTATCAACTGTCTGTACAGGATCTCTACTCATAGTAATTGGACGTCCAATTACCAAATAATCTGCACCAGCTAACATTGCATCCCTAGGCTTCTTTACTCTTTTTTGATCATTACAATCAACACCAAATCTTATACCTGGAACTATAAGTTTTAAATCTTCCTTGGTATACTGATTACGCACTTCTTCCACCTCAAATGCAGAACATACTATACCATATAATCCAACTTCTCGAGCTAATTTAGATAAAAGCATTACCTGTTGGATAGATGATATATTAACACCAATGTCACTTAAATCAGAATTATCAATACTTGTTAATACAGTTACACCCACCAACTTTATTTTACTCCCAGATATGCTATCCATAGCTCTCATTATCATTTCTCTACCACCACTAATATGAATAGTAAGCATAGCAATATTTAAAGATTTAATTACTGATATAGCCTTACTGACTGTATTAGGGATATCATGTAATTTTAAATCAAGAAACACTGGCACACCACAATCAGCTATTGTTTGCACACCAGATAACCCATACGCTGTAAAAAATTCTAATCCTAATTTTACCATTGATATTTTTCCACAAAGCATTTTTGTTAACCGTAATGCATGCTTAATATCACGAGTATCTAATGCACAAATAACTGGGTTATAATACATAAACATCCTTACAAAACATCCAAACTATATCAATATTAATATTTATACAATCTTACTAATTTGAATAAACATTACATCTATTTTACCGTTACCTTATTCCAGCTGTAGAAAATTCTAATCCTAATTTTACCATTGATATTTTTCTATAAAGCCTTTTTGTTAACCGTAATGCATGCTTAATATCACGAGTATCTAATGCACAAATAACTGGGTTATAATAAATAAGCATACTTACAAAACATCCAAATTATATCAACATTAACTATTTATACAATCTCATTAACGTGAATAAACACTACATCTACTTTACTAGTATCTCATTCCATACGTAAATATAAAGAAATAAAAACCTAAATCATTTTTATATTTTTCACATTTACTACAGTTTACATATCTTGAAAAAATGCACATTTTACAATTAGACAAATACTTAAATTGCTAAAAATATAATAACTATACTATTGACAATAGTTCTATTATCTGAATACATAAACAATTTATTATGAATGAAAATGCTCAGAGCATTTCTTAAATAGCTCAAAAAAATTATTTGTAGTTAAATTACTAATTTCTTCAACATTTTCATCCCATAACCTAGCTAAATACTCTACAACAAATTTTGTTTTAGATGGTTCGTTCCTTTGTCCACGGTAAGGTTCAGGAGATAAAAATGGAGAATCTGTTTCTACTAAAACACGATCCTTAGGAACAAATTTTGCTACTTCTTGAACAACTTTTGCATTTTTAAAAGTCACTATTCCTGAAAAAGATACATATAACCCTAACTCTATTGCCTTGACTGCTAATTCCCTTGAAGATGCAAAACAATGCATAAGCCCTACAAACGGACTTTCTCTCATTTCTGATTCTAAAATTTCCATCATTCGCTCATCTGCACTTCTTGAGTGGATTATAACAGGTAACCCTGTTTCCCTAGATGCATTAATATGAGCCAAGAAATTCTGCTCTTGCTTCTCTACTTTACCACATTTATAAAAATCCAAACCAGTTTCACCTAACCCAACAACCTTACTATGTTGAGCTAAACTTACCAATTCACTTGCTGAAATAGATTCTCCATCTGCACTATTAGTAGGATGTACACCAACTGAAAGATAAACTTGCTTATAGCCTTCTGCAATTTTTACTAAATCAGAAAACTCAGATATAGTAGTACATACAGTCTGCATCAATTTTACATTATTTTCCTCTGCACTCAGTACTATATCTTCTATCTCATCTGGATTAAAATAATTCAAATGACAATGTGAATCTACAATCATATACTCTTCAAATCTACAATAAAACATAATCTAACAAGCATGTTTGTAGTCATCAACACAAATTTAACCACAAATACATCAAAATTCATATCTCATGACAAATATAACGCTTTTACATAAATACCTTAACAAAGCTTAAGTAGATGCAAGCATTACCTGTACTTACCAATAAAACATTACATTGAAAAAATTAACATAAAAAAATTCATCAATATCAAAACGAAAGCTACATAATATAAGCATAGACCTAACTATAGATAGATTACAACATTTTTTACTTTGGCTTTACAGTAATAATATTTATTATCCGTTTTGGAATAACATATATGTTTTCTACGACATTATCACCTACTCTATTTTTAGCTGTTTCCAAAGCCATAGCTTTAAGTTGACTATCATCAATGTTATTAGTAACTGTTAACGCTTTAACAAATTTACCATTAACTTGTACAGCAATAGTAACATTTTTTTCAATTAGTAATGCTGAATCTACTTTAGGCCACATTTGATTCCACAACATACCTTTACCTCCTATATTTTCCCATAATTTTTCAGCTATATGTGGAATAAACGGTTCTATTACTCTAATCAAAATACATATTGCCTCACTAACTACATAACAATTCACTGAAGTTTTTATCATTTCACCGATAACATTACTCAATTCTCTAAACTTAGCCACAGCACAATTTAAACGATAAAAATTCAAATCACCTGTAATGTCATTTAAAATTTTATGTATACATCTCCTATATTCAAAAGCATCCTCTGGTATACTTTTCTCACTAAAATCCAAGTTAAGTTGATCATAAGAAATTATCATCTTCCATAACTTACTAAGATATCTACTTGCTCCTTCTATACCATCATCCAACCATTCTATATCACGCTCAGGAGGAGTATCAGATAATATAAACAGTCTTGCTGTATCTGCTCCATATTTATCAATAATATATTCAAGATTTACCACATTCTTTTTTGATTTACTCATTTTCTCAGCTCTGCCAACAGTAACATGTTGACCTTTTTTCATCATCTTTTTTGCTTCTTCAGGAAATAAGTAGTTACCTTGCTCATCTGAATAAGTAGAATAGCAAACCATACCTTGCGTTATTAGATGAAAAAATGGTTCTTTGATATTAAAATATCCACACTTAGTTAACGCCCTACAGAAAAACCTAGAATATAATAAATGTAATACTGCATGTTCTATACCACCCACATAATAATTGACTGGTAATAACATGTTACATGTATCTCTATCTATTCCATTATCAATCCCACAAAATGCTGCAAAATACCACGAAGATTCAAAAAAAGTATCAAAAGTATCAGTTTCACGTTCAGCATCCATACCACAAGATGGACATTTTACATATTTCCAAGTAGGATGATTATCTAAAGGATTTCCAGATTTTGTAAAATCAACATCCTTAGGCAAAGTCACTGGAAGGTCTTTTTTATTTACAGGAACTGTACCACATCTCTCACAATATATTATAGGTATAGGACATCCCCAATAACGTTGCCTAGATACTCCCCAGTCATGCATCCTATAATAGGTCACTTTTCTACCTATTCCTAATAATATAAGCTTATCAACTATAGCTTCTTTTGCTGTATCCACAGTCATATTATCTAAGAACTCAGAATTCTTCATAATACCTGAGCCAACATAAGCCTCTTTTTCTAAGTTCACATCAACTTCAGGAAAAATTACCTGCTTTATTGGAAGAGAATATTTCTTTGCAAACTCAAAATCACGCTGATCATGAGCTGGACAACCAAAAATTGCACCTGTTGCATAATCCATGAGGACAAAATTCACAGCATAAACTGGCAAATTTATATTCAATAAAGGATGTTTTACAACTAATCCAGAATTTATTCCAAATTTTTCTATTGGACTAGATACATCTCTCACTACATTTTTTCTATCAAAATCATTTATTAGTTGAACAATTTTTGAATCATTAACATATTGTAAAATAGGATGATCAAAAGATACTGCAATAAATGATGCTCCAAATAAAGTATGAGGACATGTAGTAAAAATCTGTAAAGTCTTGTTAATATTTAAAACTTCAAAATCTATTACCACACCTTGAGATTTTCCAATCCACCGCTCTTGCATTAACTTTACTTTTTCCGGCCACTGATCTAAAGTTTTTAAATCATCTAATAATTCTTCTGCAAAATCAGTAATCCGTAGGAACCATTGAAATAATTTTCTTTTTTCCACTATAGCTCCAGACCGCCATCCCCTTCCATCTATAACTTGTTCATTAGCAAGTACAGTTTGATCTACAGGATCCCAATTAACCAACGACTCTTTACGATAAACTAAATCACATTTAAAAAAATCAAGAAAAAATGCTTGTTCATGCTTATAATAATTCGCATCACAAGTAGCCAATTCTTTATCCCAATTATATGATAATCCTATAGATTTTAACTGACGTCTCATATTATTAATATTGTTCTCAGTCCAAGTATGCGGATCTATATTATAAGATAATGCAGCATTTTCTGCTGGCAATCCAAAAGCATCCCATCCTATCGGATGAAAGACATTAACACCACAAGCACGTTTGTATCTTGCAATTACATCACCTATTGTGTAATTTCTCAAGTGACCCATATGTATGCTGCCAGAAGGGTAAGGAAACATTTCTAAAACATAGCACTGAGCTTCTTTAACATTAGTACAAAAATTCCATTTTCTTTGTACATCTTGTTCTACTTTTTTGAAATCATAATGCATGGCATACCGTTAACAAAACTTCATTAAAATCATTTTAGCTTAGTTGTTGTATAGTACCTTACTAGACAATTCAAGCAATACAAATATGTGTATACTGACAAAAAGATTTATAATAACTACTTTACTTCAGTATTAAAATTACTAAAATATAAATCTCTTATCTATATAAATTAATTAATAAATTAAAATTTGCAAATTATATACTTCATTATCAATAAATTATAAAGTGATTTAATATAATATCTCTAAGATATGAATTGATTTATGAAGCTAAATATTGAAGTACGAGATTAAAATGAAGACATGCAACAGAAACATATTTCGTTTTTATTACAAGAATCATAAAAATATTAATTATATATATATATAATTGAGTAATATAAATGAAAAATTATAAATAAATATTTTATATTAATAAATTATAAAATGATTTAATCTATTTTTTTAGTATATAAATTAATTTATACATATTATTTTTACCTTTCTAGATTACGGTATAAAATTATGACAACAATAAGTAACCAAAACGATGACAGCATTAAGTATAAGATATTGAAATTAATAAAAGATATAACACACAAGAATTACTGGAACCAAGTAACTACTGCAAAAATACTTGGAGTAGATCAACCAAAAATATCTCAGATTAGTAATGGTAAGACAGCAGGATTTTCGTTAGAGCGTTTACTTATATTTCTGCTACGCTTAAGATGCGAAGTTAATATAACAATTACTGTCAACAATTCAGAAACTACATCAATCAACAAAGACAATACGACGGAGAAGTCTCTAGAATCTATTAATCTCGTAATAATACAAAAAGGAAATGCATAAAACATATATTTAAGGATTCCTCTATTGCATAATTTTCTATATATGCTAAAATAAGGTTTTCACTCATGTTGGTTTGTTAATGGCACGTCTTACAGTTGAAGAATGTATGGGTCGTACTAATAATAAGTTTAAATTAGTAATACTAGCAAGTCAGAGGGCTCATGATCTAAATTCAGGAGCATGTCCAGTAATAAAGCATAAGAATGGTAAAAATACTGTTGTTGCCTTAAAAGAAATAGCAGCAAAACAACTAGATGTGTCCTCCTTGTTTAATTTATCCGTACAAAGATGTCGGAAATATATGGAGAAATTTATCAATTCATACGAACCATATGTTGCTAGCAAAGCGAAAAACAATGTTGATATATTTCAGCAAAGTGCAATAACTAGTAATTTTAACGAGCTAGGAAATAATTCAAATAATCAAGATATCAACCTCCTAGGTAGAGATAACTTTTTTTCTACTCCAGAAAATAGAAACACTAACAATACAAATACTTAAAAGCTATTGACTTGTCTTCTTATATGCATGTCTATTACGTTTGATTTTATGAACTCCTAGTTTTGTATAAGAGCAGAGACTGGCTATTTGTATGTTTAGAAAATTAATAAATAAAGCATCAGAGCATTTATTATATGATGACACATCACTATGGGATTCTATTACTTCAATGACTATCCCAATTTATAATAATAAGGTTCCGTACAAAAAAAGCAGAAAAATCAATAATAACCACAATATTTCATTAAATAACGAGCACACCAATTATTACATGCTACCAATACAAACTAAAACAAACAGCACACATGATATTAGCAGCGGTCTCAACCTAAACAATAATACTAAGAAAAAAATTGATCAAGGAAAGTACCCTATAGATTCTATTCTTGATCTTCATGGATATACCTTAGATGCTGCTTATAACATATTAATGAAGTTCATAATTAAAAATTATAATTTAGCAAACAAGTGCTTATTAATTATTACAGGATGGGAAAGTACTGATAAGTACAATAGTAACAGCATAAAAAGTAACTTTAGCAAGTGGTTACAAAATGAACAAATAGTACACATAATATTATATTATAAAGAAGCTATTCATTTACATGGTGGAAAAGGGGCATTTTACATACTATTAAAGAGTAACAATAAAAAGATTTAATGTATAAAAGTTAGGAAATATATACAATCTAGTTAAGTTTGTATAAAGTTTAAATCTTTACAAATATAGACATTATCTTAAAATAAAATTATACTATGCATTTGATATAGTATCTTCTGGTAAATATGAAAATAGACATTAATACCATTTTTCCTTCTTCAACTAAAGAATACATATCAGGTACAATCTATAATAACATTAAAGTTGGAATGCGTAGAATTCATGTCAATGATAACACTGAATCAATTCTAGTATACGATACTGGTGGGCCACATACTGATCAGAAAATTGAAGTTGACATAAGCCGAGGTATTGAAAAGCTAAGGCTTAATTGGATTATAGACAGACAAGATATAGAGTATCATAAAAGACAAACAATAAACCTTAATTCTGAATACGTATTTCCATTACAAAACAATAATGTTTTAAAAGCAAGTACTAATAAACCCGTCACTCAGATGTTCTACGCTAAAAACAATATTATTACTCCAGAAATGGAATACGTAGCAATACGAGAAAACAGATTAAGACAAAAGATTTTTTCCTATAAACCAACTGTTATGGCTCCAGAAATTACTCCAGAATTTGTACGACAAGAAGTAGCAGCCGGAAGAGCAATAATTCCCGCAAATATAAATCATCCAGAATCAGAACCAATGGTAATAGGTAAGAACTTCCTAGTAAAAATCAACGCCAATATCGGCAATTCAGTAGTTAGTTCAAATATCGAAGAAGAAATTCAAAAAATGATATATGCAATTATACATGGTGCTGATACAGTCATGGATTTATCTACAGGAAATAATATATATAATATCAGAGAATGGATTATTAGAAACAGTCCGGTACCAGTAGGTACTGTACCTATATATCAGGCCTTAAATAAGGTAAATGGCATAGTAGAAGACCTAGACTTCAACATTTTCAAAGAAACATTAATAGAACAAGCAGAACAAGGAGTTGACTATTTCACTATACACGCAGGAGTACTAAAAAACTATATTGATTACACAAATAACAGACTTACTGGTATTGTATCAAGAGGTGGAGCTATTATGGCACAATGGTGTATCATACATAATAAAGAAAATTTTCTTTATACAAACTTCGAAGAAATATGCGATATTATGAAAAGCTACGACATTGCCTTTTCCTTAGGAGATGGATTAAGACCAGGTTCTATAGCAGATGCAAATGATACTGCACAATTTTTAGAGCTCAAAACATTAGGAGAACTTACAGATATTGCACAGAAAAATGATTGTCAAGTGATGGTAGAAGGTCCAGGACATGTTCCTATGCATTTAATAAAAGAAAATGTAGAAAAACAGATTCATTTTTGTAAAGAGGCTCCGTTTTATACTCTAGGACCATTAACTACAGACATTGCTCCAGGTTATGATCATATAACAAGTGCAATCGGTGCAGCAATCATAGGATGGTACGGTACTTCTATGTTATGCTATGTCACTCCAAAAGAACACTTAGGGTTGCCTAATATTCAAGATGTAAAAGATGGAGTCATTGCATATAAAATAGCAGCACATGCAGCAGACTTAGCAAAAGGTAATCCATCTGCTTACATACGTGATTATGCATTAAGTCATGCAAGATTTAATTTTAAATGGTATGATCAATTTAACCTATCTCTAGACCCAAAAACAGCAAAATCATTACACGATGAATCCCTTCCTTCTGAGAAGGCAAAATCTGCTCACTTTTGTTCAATGTGTGGGCCAAAATTTTGTTCAATGAAATTAAGTCATCAGCTAAAATCCACTGAATAAGGGATACCGGATTAAAATTAATGATCAATTTAACCTTATCCCTAGACCCAAAAACAGCAAAATCATTACACTATGAATCCCTCCCTTCTGAGAAGACAAAATCTGCTCACTTTTGTTCAATGTGTGAACCAAAATTTTGTTCAATGAAATTAACTTACTAATTAATAATTTACCAAATAAGTATACAAATATGCATTTTTACTTTTTTTATCTATACTTTTAATTATGCTTGTTTTTACAATAAAGCTGACATTTTAATATTCATACATAGAATCCTAATCAAGTCGAACTAACTTTTAGGTGCTCACAAATACATAATTTTTCGCAAAATACATGTGATAAGACATCCAAATTAAGCTAAGATAATACAGATGAAAAAATACTTTGTTAATAACTTACCTTACTCAATTGAACATTATCAGTAATTTAGATATTTACTTTTATTACTGATATCAAACATTATTTTTTTGATTTGAAGTAATACATCACTTTTACTTAATCCAGTTTTAATAGTAAAATCTGCAAATTTTTTTCTATCATTTTCAGAGAACTGTATAGTCATAATTAACTCAAATTCCTTTACAGATAAGCCCCTACACAATACCCTTTGCATTTGTAAGAATCTATTTGTTGTGATATGAATAATAAAATTACAACAACTATAAAAATTAGATTCTATTAATAGAGGAACATCAAGCACTACATATCTAGTTGATTGCCTGTGATGAAACATAATAAATTCTTTTTGTTTTTTTAAAATCATCGAATGCAATACTGATTGAAATTCAATCCACAAATGACTATAAGTAAAAAAGTGACGTCTTAAATTACTCTTATTAACCACTCCATTACTGACAGAGTCTGGAAAATATGTATTAACAAGCTCAATAACATTGTTATCATGGCTATATAAATCATGTACAACTTGATCAGCATCAAACACCACTGCCTTAAAAAAAGTTCTAAAATAGCTCGCAACTAGACTTTTACCAGCACCTATACCACCAGTTAACCCAAAAATTACCATAATTATGAAATAGTTGCTATCAAATATAGGACAAATGCATCATAATTCCCTATCATATATAAAACTATATTAATAAAAATGACAGTAAAACTTCTTTTGATATAGAAAACAAAAAATAAATTGTCACAGATTCATAAAAAATTCCACATCTTTGTAAACAAGTATCTATATAAAATATTTAATTGCCTCCACAGTATAACTCTATCATTAACATTACATTTGTATTATTAATTATATAGAAAAATTAACTTATATATAAAATGATTTCACAAGCAGTACAAGCATTAAAAAACAAACACTTAATACTATTTCCTACCGAAACTGTATATGCATTAGCTGGAGATGCATACAGCATTGAAGCAATACAAAAAATATATCAAATAAAATGCAGATCACATAATAAACCCTTATCACTACTACTTGGTAACATTGACAAAATTAAACAGTTCTCTACCCTTACAAAACACGCAAATCAGATAATACAGAAACTTTCTCCGGGAGCAATCACTTTTGTACTACCAATTCATAACTACAATAATTTACCTAGACAATTCTTTAATAATACTATTGGAATAAGAATCCCAGACCACCCCATAGCTTTAGAAATATTAAATAATTTTGATAATCCTGTTGTAGGAACAAGCGTTAATATTTCCGGACAACCTAGTATTACTGCTTTACATCAAGTTCAAGAAACAATCAAACAGAATATTTCAGTCATAATAGAAGATGACAATTTAGTAAAAGGCATTGAATCAACAGTAATTGATTTAACATCATACAAAATACTAAGAGAAGGAGCAGTGTCAAAAAAGAAAATTCAGGATGTAATACAAAATATTGTAAATTAGGTTATGAGTACTAATTTTATACTAAACAGGATTATCAAAATTATTTAATATTTCTAAAGCTATGGGGTGGTCTGGGATTCTTATTCCAATAGTATTATTAAAGAATTGTCTAGGTAAATTATTGTAGTTATGAATTGGTAGTACAAAAGTGATTGCTCCCGGAGAAAGTTTCTGTATTATCTGATTTGCGTGTTTTGTAAGGGTAGAGAACTGTTTAATTTTTTAAATATACTTTGTACATGAAAAACTCCTATTAACTTGTAAAGCCTAAGTTATTTTATTAATGAATTACTGCCAATCCCCAGTACAGTTATATCCTTATAATTTTACTGTAAACAGCTACAAACAATTTTTATCTTAGCATTATTTAACTTAGTGAATATTGTTGAAAAATAAAATCAGTATTTACAAAAAAAATATCCACGTCATACTGATTAATTATTATAATCAAAGAATTAGTTGGATAATTTTCTCCTGACTAACTTATCTTTGTATTTAGATGTTTAAGATATCTCAAATAAAATTTTAAAATATGGATAAGATTGTAGGACACACATTAGCAAAAAATACACTAATACACAATACTCATATACAATCATGGCTAATCTATGGTAATAGAGGCATTGGAAAAGCAACACTGGCATGTCACTTTGCTCAATATCTAACACAATCAACAAACTTAACCCACTGTAACCCTGACCTTTTAATAATTAATGATAATGAAGAAATAATAGGAATAGAAAAAATTAGAAACATAAAAAACTTTCTTTATTTAAGCACAGCAAGATTTAAATACAGAATAGTAATAGTGGATAGCATTGATAACCTAACTATCAATGCCATCAATGCAATGCTTAAAATTCTAGAAGAAACCCCTAACAATTCTATTATTATCTTAATTAGTCATAATCTACATAAAATCCCAGCAGTTATAAGGTCAAGATGCTTTACATTAGGGTTATCAGATCTTAATCCATACGAAACACAACAGGTTGTTAAAAACAACTTCCCACACCTAGATTACAAAAAAATAAGTCATATCTATCCAGGAACCCCAGGAATGGTCAATCAAGATATTGATAAAGAAATTGAACTATACGAATGCTTCATTTCAATACTTTTCAATCAATATGATAACACAACAATAGAAAATGCGATAACAACTGAGATCAGCTTTTACAAAGTAGAACATATATTATTTACTATCATATTAGACCTAGCAAAAGAAACATTAGGTATATCAACAAATTTAAGTGATTACAAGCACCTAACTGATAACATAAAGAATAAAATCAACATTGATCAATTACTATCAAAACTATCTCAAGCACAACAATTAATATCTTATGTAAAAAAATTTCAATTAGATAAAAAATCAGTAATGCTCAACTTGATTAATATCATAATTAATTTACTATAAATTACAGTCAATTTTTTAATTTAACATATTTAGAATCGGCAATTTAGAAATAATAAAATTATATATTACCAATAATATCAATTAAATATAAAGGTCAAAAATCATCAAAAGCACCCAAATATAATTTGAATATGTTGCTATTACAAAATATTTACTAAATTTTACATCTATATTAATATAGTCATAATTTTGCTAAAAAATTTATAAAAAATATTATTATCTACTTAAAATTGCAGGCTAATTAATCATGCTTTAAGTAATAACAAATAAATTTAGTTGACTATATGAACTAACCTAATATCCTAAATCTTGTTCAGTTATGTAAAATTAGGAGTTTAAGTTATGAGTAAGGATATGGTAGTGAGAACACTTATGGGAGAGTTGGGATTAACAAAAAAGGTATCAAGTCAAGCTTATGATCTAGTAATGCTAAGTATACAAAACGCATTAGAAACTTCTCATCTAATAAGGTTGCACAATGTTGGAACACTATATGTTATTCAATGTGCAGAAAAAAAATATCACAACCCTAAAACCGGAAAGTTAGAAACGCTAGCTCCTAAAAAAAGAGTAAGATTCAGATCAAGCAAAAAGTTATCAAATGCTATTAACTATTTAGATAATTAATTAAGATGTACTAGTAATGACCTTTTTCATTTTATAAACGGACATACCTATGCCATGTAGTACAGATTCACAAATTAAAAAATGCCCTATGTTAAGTGCTGATATGTATGGTATTTTTGCTATAATACCAGCACTGTGATAATTTAAGCCGTGTCCAGCATGACAGTTTATATTTTGTTGGTAGCAGTATTCTGCAGCTCTTTTTATCTGCAGTAGTGTATCTTGTGTAACATTGTTACAATATTTTCCAGTATGTAGTTCTATATTATCAGCATGTAGTTTTTTTGCTTGGTCAATTTGATCTACATCAGGTTCAACAAACAATGTAACATCTATGCTATGGGCATGCAATTTATCAATAAATGACGCTAAATAGGAAGAAATACGTTTTGTATCCAACCCTCCTTCTGTTGTAAGTTCTTGTCTTTTTTCAGGAACTAAACAGACACATTTTGGCTTTACCTCTATTGCTATTGATAACATTTCATCAGTTGCGGCAATTTCTAAATTCAATGGAACTTTTAAATTCTCTTTTAACCTAAAAACGTCATTATCTTTTATATGCCTGCGATCTTCTCTCAAATGCACAGTTATAAAATCTGCACCATAATTTACTGCTATATTTGCTACTTCAAGAATATCTGGATAATCAATACCCCTTGCATTACGCAACGTTGCAACATGATCAATATTAACTCCTAAAGCAACACCTGACATAAGACCCTCTCATACATCTATGATCAAAGTATATTATATATTATCAATAAAAATTTTACACAAATACTATATTTTATTTAAAGCATATCCTCTAATTTGAGAAGACGAGATATAATAAGGTCTTAATCTAATAAATATCCATCCATATTGATAATTTAACAACAACTGAAAATTCACAAAATACACACTTCTCATATAACTAGCAAAAGGAGTATTTAAAGACCGATATACATTTTTGCTACGCTCAAAAACTACAATTGGCAATAATTTACAAAAATCTTTCCATCTATACCAATAATGAAAAGAAAAAAGATTATCATCTCCCATTAACCATACAAATTTAATATTTTTAAACTTCTTAAATTTAGCCACAACATTATAACTATAGCACTCTTCAACCTTAACGACACTTACTCTTGTATCACTAGAAACTAACTGCTGAGATAAAGCTATCCTATCTTCAATATTATAACCACCATCAAATTTTAAAGGATTATAAGATACAACCAACCACCATACTCTATTTATACCTAACCTTTTAATAGCTTCTTGAGTAATATATAAATGACCGTAATGTGGAGGATTAAAAGATCCACCTAATAACCCAACTGTTAAATTTTTCATCATAACAAAACTTATAAAAATACTTTATGACACTCAAATATATAATAAATAACTTATTATAATCATTACTTATAACTAACACTTTACAAGTACTACATAAACTTAGTAAGTAGTTGATTATATATAGAATAAAATCTAATCTTTTCATCACGAAGATTCATACAATCCAAATAAAAATATATCGACTCTAAACAACTCCACAACCACAGTAAAAACTATTAAAAAACTGTATATAATGTATTACACTAGTATCAAGTTATTTAATAAATTCGTCTTATAACCTTAAAGATTCTTAACTTAATTTGTACGAAATAATACATAAATGTAATATGTTTATTGATTAACCAACATCTTGAAGTATAATTTATGGATTATCAATGAGTTAATTTTTTAAAAATGTTTTACCCTACACGAGATCTGAAAACAATATATTCTAAAGACAATACAGTATGTGTAGAACATATACTAAGCTGCATGAATGACACAGATGAACAACTACAAATATATAGTAAGAACCTATTACATGAATATATAGAACAAACAAAACAAAAACTCAACAACCAGAGAAAAAATCCTGAAGATATTCAAGCACATATTTCAAGTGAAAGCTTTTACCACGAAGCATCAAGTCATGTTGACTATACGCTTACTCACTATATTATAGACCATCTATCTGATAATAACTATATAGGACACAACAAAACAAAAATACTAACTAATTGTACAAAACGCCTGGAACATACAAGAAAAAGCATGATAATGCAAGGAGTATATAAGCTTTCATTGCTAGCTGAATTTAATAAGTTAATGCAAGATATATCCGACGAAGAATTTAAAGAATTAACCGAAACAATAATAGCGTGCTCTCATCTAAAAACAGATCTTACTGAGCAACAGCAAAAGGCTCTAGAAGGGGCCATGGAATCATATAATCACGAACAACACGGTTTTTCACTTGAATCAGTACGCAACTTTGCAGAAGAAGCAACAGGAATTGATATACGCAATCCAATGTCTTCTATAAAGAAAAAATTAGGTTTTAATAAACCAGCAGAGACAAAGCAGCCCTTAGGGTCTATGGATGAAAAACTAGTTAATATACTAACTAGCCCATACAGTTGCTACTATTTCATATTAGGTACTCTTACATTTGGTCTTGGAGGTCTCGCAGGGCCACTACTACCATTGCTTGTTATAACCACTGTTGGCAAAAGTCTATACAGTATGGTTACAGAAGACAAAGGCAAAGAAGGAACTATTCATAATCCTTTTCAAGAAGGAGTAATAAAACAACCAAGAACAACTGAAAGGCCACAAAACTACACTACAATATTAGAACAACGTAAGAAAGAAGCAAGTGAGCAACACGATACAAATAAACCACAAACTAGCAAGCAATTATAATTACAATATTACTCATAAAAATTCGCATTAGTTAAAATGCATGAAATACTTACTACTACTCTCCATATTAAAAGCTATAGAACAATCCAAAGAAGATCATAAAATTACACTGCTATACAGAGAAGAATAAACAATAAGCTGTCGATAAATCACAAATTAGCAGGCAATTATAATTACAATATTACTCACATAAAATGTGCATTAGTTAAGATTCATGAAATACCTAGTACTACTTTCCATATTTAAAAGCTATAAAATAATCAAAGAAGATCATAAAATTACACTGCAATACAAACCCGATATACAAAAGAAGAATAAACAATAAGATATGGATAAACCACAAGCTAGCAAGTAATTAAAAATTTGTACAAGTTAAATGCCATCAAATACTTGAAATAACTTTCAACATCGAAAAATACGTATGAATTTTACTAGATTAAATAAATCTAAGATACAAAAACATACACCATAGCAAATAGCAGGACAACACAACAATAAAGTCCTCCGATGTTACACACCTTATGATTTACCTTAACATTCTAGTCAATAAATTAATATCATCCCTCAACTTACTATCTGTATCTATTAACTTTTCTATTTGCTTAACAGCATGAATTACTGTAGCATGATCTCTACCTCCAAAACTCTTTCCGATCTCTGGTAAACTCTTTTGAGTTAGTTTCTTTGATAGATACATTGCTACCTGCCTAGGACGGGCTAAAGTCCTTAATCTCCTAGTAGAATACATATCAGTCATCTTAATATTAAAGAACTCAGCAACCTTTTTTTGAATACATTCCAATGTTACTGATCTATGATTTGCACGTAACAAATCAGATAAAATATCACTAGCTGAATCCAAAGTAATACTACAACCAACTAATGAAGAATGTGCTACTACCTTATTAAGTGCACCTTCCAATTCTCTAATATTGGATTTGATATTTTTTGCTAAAAACTCTAATACTTTATTTGGGATATTAATACCCATTTTTTCAACTTTCAGCTGCAATATACCTAATCGTAGCTCAAAAGTTGTCTCATTGATATCCGCTACTAAGCCCCAACCTAATCTTGACTTTATTCTTTCTTCAACTCCATCCAAATCACTAGGTGATCTATCAGCAGATATTACTAATTGCTTATTCTGATCTATTAATGCATTAAAAGTGTGAAAAAATTCTTCCTGAGTACTGTCCTTACCACTAATAAATTGAACATCATCAACCATCAAGATATCTACAGAACGAAATTGTTCTTTAAACAACATTATGTCCTTGCTCCTTAATGCTGTAACATACTGGTACATAAATTTTTCCGCTGAAAGATAAGCTATTTTTCTTTTGAAGAAGATTTGATAATATACCAAGCAATAGCATGCATTAAATGAGTTTTACCAAGTCCAACTCCACCATATAGAAATAAAGGATTACTTCCAGATATTGGTTCGCTAGACTCTGCTACTCTCCTTGCTGCAGCAAAAGCAAGTTCATTTGGTTTTCCCACCACAAAATTGTCAAAAGTAAACCTAGGATCTAAAGGAGAACTCAAATGGTCATAATTATTCCTTACTTCCTTATCTTGTTGATCTTTAATATTAACTAGTAAATTAGTATCTTGATTATTCACAACGCAAATATCTACAGAACAAACACTTTGATCCTCATCTTGCCAATATTTTAAAATTTGATCCAAGTAGTGCACTAATATCCATTCTTTGATAAACCTAGTAGGAGCAGAAAGTAGAACTCTACCACCTTCATTATTAACATACACTAGTACACTCAACCAACTATCATATATGGCATTACCATAAAACTTATGTAATTTGCTTTGAATCTCTTTCCAAATTACCTGGCTATCAGATCGAAATCTTTCTTTTATATAATCCCCTAAAAGCCCAGTACCACCATCATTCATATAGCCAATCCAAAACTACAATCACAACTCGAGAAACCATAAAACCCATTAGTATCACCAATTACTGAGAGTTATGATCCTCTGTATTATACAATAGAAAAACAAACTCATCCATCAATTTCCCATAAAGAGATCAAATCTTCTTTAATGTATAGCAATATACAACTAAAAATTCACTCAGTGAAACAAATTTATACATATAACTAAAGAAAAAAATATCACGAATTAAAATAATAAAAAACTCAATACCATATTTAAATAGATATAATATTTTTGATTTATTTAGCCTCAATATAATTAATATCAGGAGCATCTATTGCTTTCATACCTATAGCATGATACCCACTATCAACATACAAAATTTCCCCTGTAGTACCTTTACCTAAATCACTTAGTAAATAAAGTGCTGCTCCACCTACATCTTCTATTGTAGTATTACGCCTCAAAGGCGCATTATATTTATTCCATGTCAATATGTAATGGAAATCTCCTATTCCAGAAGATGCTAAAGTTCTTACCGGTCCAGCAGAAATAGCATTAACCCTGATATTCTGAGAACCTAAATCAACAGCTAGATACTTTACACTTGCTTCTAAAGCTGCTTTACACACCCCCATCACGTTATAGTGAGGCATTACTTTCTGAGCACCATAATAAGATAACGTCAATATACTACCTCCATTACACATAATCTTCTCCGCTTTTTTAGCAAGATAAGTAAGCGAGTAACATGATATATGCATAGATGTCAAAAAATTATTTAGTGATGTATCAATATACCTACCCTTCAGCTCGTTTTTATCAGAAAAAGCAACAGCATGCACTAAAAAATCTATACTCTCCCATTCATTACTAAGCTGTACAAACATACTATCCACAGTATCTTCTTTAGATACATCACATTGCAACACTAACTTCACACCTATAGATTCTACTAGAGGATCTATTCTTTTCTTAAAAACATCAGATAAATAAGTTACTGCTATATCTGCTCCATGCATAGCTAAGGTTTTAGCAATCCCCCAGGCTAAAGATTTATCATTAGCAATCCCAATAATTAACCCTTTTTTTCCTTTCATTATATCACTAGCAAGCACCAATATCTCCTTATTTCTTAGACATGCCTTTACAATACTACAAAATTAACAGGTTACAAAACTATAATAAAAAAATTTTCAAGATGCGGGAGCGACGAGACTCGAACTCGCGGCCTTAAGCGTGACAGGCTTACGTTCTAAACCAACTGAACTACGCCCCCGATAAACATAAGTCTATAATGCTAACTAGCATAAAAAACTGTCAATAAGGCTTTATTCTTATTTAACCTTATAGCTCTTACATAATAAAAACCCACAGAGTTTAATAACATTATCTAATACTTATTGCAATCAAATAATGTAAAAAATATACAAAATTATAGAATTTAGACTATTTTCAATTTATAACAACATTGTTTCCTATCTTTACATACTACATAGAAACAACTTTGATAGAAAACATGTTATTCAGTCTCAAACTGATTTCAGTGCCCCCAACACACAACTAACTGACATTTATATGTTTTAGAAATAATCATATAACTAATGTTCAAGCACATTTCAATCAAACTATTAATTCAATAACATATTTTAATAACAATAATTAATAGATGAATTAAATAATGAATGTGTTAGTTCTTACACTTGCAATAAATATTACTTTGCATCAACAATATAACTATTTATTTTCTAACTGCTGCTTGATAATAGAATTCACTATATCAGGGTTTGCTTTACCTTGCGTTTCTTTCATCACCTGACCTACAAAATACCCAAATAGCTTTTCCTTACCTTGTTTGTATTCTTCAACCTTACTTGTATTATCTTGTAAAACTTTTTCCACAACTGCAAACAACACATTTGTATCACTCAGTTGTCTTAATCCATGTTCATTGACTATCAATGCAGGTGATTTACCTGACTCAAACATCATATCAAATACCTGCTTTGCTATCTTCCAAGAAATAGTATTATCAACCATTAGATCAAGCAATTGTATTAAATGTTCAGCTTTTACTGAAGATTCATTAATAGTAATCCCAAGCTTATTCAACCTACTAAAAAGTTCGCCTGTTATCCAAGATGCTGCAAGTTTTGCATCATGCTTTTCTACAACCTTTTCGAAATATATAGCAACATCCTTATCAGAAGATAGAATACCTGCATCATATTTACTGAGATTAAAATCACTAATATAACGATCTCTTTTTTGCATAGGTAACTCTGGCAAGGATGATTTTACATGATTTATATACTGATCATCAATTTTTAATGGAAACAAGTCAGGATCTGGAAAATATCGATAATCATGGGCATCTTCCTTAGTCCTAATCACTCTTGTTTGTCCTAAATCAACATCAAATAACAACGTATTCTGAGTTAGTATTTCTCCATTCTCCAACGCATTAACTTGTTTATTTGCTTCATACTCTATAGCTTGCATAACATAACGAATGGAATTAAGATTTTTTATTTCAGATCTTACCCCAAATTCACTACTTCCAACAGGTTTTACTGAAACATTCGCATCACAACGCAAAGAACCTTTTTCCATATCTCCATCACATGTCTCTATAAAACGCAATATCATACGTAACTTTTTTAGATATTCTGCAACTTCTTCAACAGATCTTAAATCAGGTTCCGATACTATTTCCATTAATGCAATACCTACCCTATTGAAGTCTAGATAAGTCTTATTAGATTCATGAATACTTTTCCCAGCATCTTGCTCAAGATGAATCCTAGCAATACGAACCTCCTTCTTCATATCATGATCTTCTAAAAGAATTTTACCTTGTGTCGCTATAGGATAATAAAACTGCGTTATTTGATAACCAGAAGGCAGATCAGGATAAAAATAATTCTTTCTATCAAAAACTGAATACTTATTAATCTGACATGATAAAGCAATTCCAGTTTTTACTGCCTGATAAATACAATATTCATTAAGCACAGGTAACATACCTGGCATTGCCACATCAAAAAGCGATACTTGTGTATTAGGCAAAGCATCATAAGTTTTTGCTAAAGCACTAGAAAATAATTTAGAATTGGAAATAACTTGTGCATGAACTTCCAGTCCTATTACCACTTCCCAATCACATCTATTTCCTTTGATAATTCTCATAAAAATATATCATTTTAAATAAAACATATTAAATCAACGCTTTAATAGTGACAACACTTCTTTTGAACAATTAATTTTCTTATTAATTACGTAATTTTCATAATTGTCATCTATCTTAGACAATTCATAATGGTAGTTTACCATGATACCCATTGAACTACTCAATCCTTTTTCAGAAATATCAGCCATCCAATTTAATTGTTTTATAATTGCTCCATTACTTAAATGAAAATGTGCTACTGGATCTAATGCCTTATCAGAATTTTTCGCTCTTACTAAATAATAAGCACATAATTTTAAAAATAAATTTTTAATATCCTGAGATAAATCAGCATATTGTTTTGCATTAACGTATGACATTATCTCATCAATAGATGCAGTAATTTTTAACTCATTTAGCAGTTCAAGACAATCTGGTAAAGTATTCATAACCCACCTAATAAAACCTGGAATTGGAGAAAGAGTTGCATAAATTTTAATATTTTGAAATTCCTCTGATAACTTATTCACAACACGTTTTATCAAAAAATTACCTAAACTAATCCCAGAAAGTCCTCTCTGAGTATTTGAAATTGAATAAAAAATAGCCACCTTTGCATTCTTCGGATCCTTAGCTGGCACTTGAGAATCCAACAACATTTGTATACTAGTAGCCATTTCACCAATAAGAGCTACTTCTACAAAAATTAAAGGTTCTCTTGACATTTTATAATGAAAGAAAGAAAAACACCTACGGTCTGAATCTAATCTATCTCGTAAATCATCCCATGAAGAAATGGCATGAACTGCTTCATATAAGATCAACTTTTCTAATAAAGAAGCAGGAGAATCCCATGTAATTTGATGTAAGTCTAAAAGGCCAATATCAAACCAGTAAGATAATATATTTCTTAAATCTTTCTCTAGCGAAAAAAACAATTGATTCTTATTTAACCGAATTACATCAGCTCTCATATCAACAATAAATTTTAAACCATCAGGTAATGAAATAAATTGCTTAAGTATACGTAATCTAGGAGATTCTAAAACTGTCATCAATTCAAATTCGTACTTTCTTTTGCCATTTTCATTTACTTCACGTATATAATCTCCTATCTTTTCATCTATCTCAACTCTATCAGCACTAAATTTCTCTTCCAACAACTTTAGAAAAGCTATTTTACCAACGTCAGACAAATTCAAATATAAATTACCTAAAGATATAGTATTATACCTTGCTTTAATATCACCACCCTTTGGGTTAACACATTCTTTCATTTTTTCATAAAGATCAGTAATATCTTGATCCCTAGTTAAATCCTTATTAATGCTGCCAATCCAAGAAAATATTGCATCAGCCATTTCCCCCATAACTTTAAAAACACCATTTATTGTTTTATTTCTTATTACTGGTAATGAGTTATCCATTGTAAACCACAATTAGAGTAAATGTTTTAAATAACACTATTCCATGCTATTAGTCCATTTTTTTTAGAATATAACAACAAAATTATTGACTGAATTGTTAATAAAATATGATAATAACCCTTGTTAACTTACAATGAAGATACAACTATGTCGACTATCGGTGTAAACAAGGTAATCTTAATAGGCAATCTAGGCAAAGATCCAGATATTAGGGTAATGCAAAATGGAAAAGAAATGGCAAGTTTTTCTATCGCCACATCAGAAAGCTGGATAGACAAGACATCGGGCATACGTACAGAAAAAACAGAATGGCATAACATAGTAGTCTTCAATGAAGGTTTAATAAAAATTATAAAAAACTGTATACGCAAAGGAAGCAAAATATATATTGAAGGGTCGTTAAGAACAAGAAAGTGGACAGACCAAAATAATATAGATCGTTATACAACAGAGGTTATTTTACAAGGGTTTAACTCAGCATTGTATATGCTGGATGCGAAAAATAATACAACAGATAGCAATGTTATACCTGACGATTATATCGATAAAAGTCTGAACAAAGAAAATTTTCAAGACAGCAATTGTGATGATATAATTATTGACGATGAAATACCATTCTAGTTATAACTTTAATTCACCATACATGTATAAACATTTACATTATTTATTATCATTATGTGTTTCCAGTGTTAATATATAGGTTTACTAAATAACACTAAAGTGTCATTTCGCCGCTACTTAATTTAAAGTGCACATATGAAATTTAACTCCTACTAATGGGTTTTTTAAACAAGTTACTTTAATGGCAATAAAAAACACGTCTACTGAAATTAAGCATCATTTTAACTTTTATAACAACAGATATTATAATAAATGGCATATTTTACATACAAATTTGCTTTAAATAACAGTTGAGAGACACAGTTATCAGTCAGTTATTTCATATTCATATTAAAATACTCAGTGCTATCATGAATCTTGCAATATAAATCATGTTTATTACAGTATAAACTCACATCAAACATATAGTCATATATTACAAGCACTGATTTACAAATTTTAGATGTTAATTAAAAACAAAATTATTGATATGTACAAATACTCAACTACTTGCTGTAGTATTTTGTATAACACACAGTTCATAGTGATACAAACCCACACAAAAAACTTTGCCTAGTCTATACATATACCATAAAATAAGAGATACTATTTGTAATAAAACTATGCAGAATCAATATCCCTTGATTAAAATAGCCCTGTAATAACCTTATATACAAGATTCACATCTCAACATGTAAATTATTGAATATCAAGAGACATATATTACATTAACTTTACAATAAAGTTATAAGTATAAAATAACAATAAACACTCAATTACATAAAATTACAGACTAAGCAGCAAATGTGGAGTATTTCAAAACAATTTAACGATTAATAACATTAAACCGAACCGTTATTTAAACACACTCTCATATTCAATAACTTTCTTGTTTTTCTTGAGACAATAAAAACCATATAAAGAAAGCAAAGCATAAAAATCTACACAAAGTACAGGAGAAATACCTAATTTTGTCAACCATAAAAACACTACAGGGGTCAACATACCAAAACACCCTATTGCAACATTGCATGAAACTGAATATCCAGTTTGCCTAACATTAGCTGGGAATAAAAGCATAATTATAGCAGAAAGAGGTGTTGAACACATACCTAAAGAAAATGCTATAAGAAAATAAGTTACAATAGATTTACCAAAAAACCACACAAGCGGAGATATACCTAAAACAAAAAACACCTGAAGACATAATGCAACAGTTGTAGTCTTATATATCCTACACAACATAGAAGCTAGACAACATGACAAAGTTATTGTCAAAATCAATAAAGCATATATTGTCATACTTACTTTGCTTTGTACACCTAAGAATACAAAGAAAGTATAGAATAAAGAGTTACAAAAAGGCACAAAAATAAGTGTTATTACACAAGGTTTTTTACAATTTGATATTACATCTAAAATAGGTATTTTAGAAATTTTACTCTTGCTTTTATAATCCAAATACTCTCTACTCTCCTCAATAGAAGCACGTAAGAAAGGTAATGATAAAGACATTGCTAACCCTATGGCAAATGGAATTCTCCACCCCCAAGAATAAAATTGAGTCTCTGGAATTAAATTATAGCATAGTTTAAACACAAAACATCCAACTGCACCACCAAATATTGCTACTAGAAAATGACTCCCCATCGCGTAAGCAATATTACGATTATTCCTTATATTTTCTGCCATTAAAATGACAGCTCCTATTTCTCCAGAAAAGGACAATCCCTGTAAAATACGAAACACTATTAGTAAAATAGGCGATAATACCCCTATAGATTCAAAAAGTGGCAGAAAAGTTATTCCACCCACTGATATAATAAGTAAAGTTACAGAGCTCAATAAAACAACTTTTCTACCATACTTATCACTAATATAACCAAACAACAATGATCCAAAAGGTCTAACAAAAAAAGCTATTCCAAACGTCATAAATGATAATAATAGAGCAAAATTTTCAGTTAGATGAGAAAAAAACATCTGACTAAATATTTTACTAAAATTCCCATACACCAAGAAATCATAGCACTCTATAAATGCACATAGAAGTACTGATAACATTGATTTTACATTGGAATTTGTTGACATACTATATACTTATTAAATACTAATATTAACATAACTACAACCATTAGTTACGTATGTCAATTATTATTAAGTAAACAAACAATTAACTAAGATTCATTATAACTTACAACCTATTATACATATACTTAATTATAGGATTGTTTTACAAATGATAATGAATTAACAGTGAAACAGAGTTTGAAAAAGATATTCTAGGTTTAACATATATCATATGCTAAAGCTATGAAATAAAGTCTTATCACTAACCGCTAATGAACAATTAGCTATTATAATAAAACGCATATAACAAAAACTATATAAAATGGCAATCACTGTAAAACCAATGTTTATGCCTAATCAAGCACACATTATATCTCTACAAAGTAATTACCTAATCTATTTGCCCAGTCCTACATACAGTATTGGTCTAAATTCTAATTTAAAGACATAACACTTTCCCATATTTATATTTCTTCAAAAACAAAAGATTAAGTAAAGATAATGACATAAAGAAACTTAAATAAAATATAGGAGATATATCCAACCGAGTTATTTCTATCAACCATAAACAAATTATAGGAGTAGCCCCACCAAATACTGCTACTGCAATACTATAACACACTGAAAAACCAGTTTGCCTGATATTAACTGGAAATAAAAATACCAACATAGACAATATAGGAGTTGCATACAAACCTAACACAATTGCTAACACAAAATAACTAATTACAGAGTTAAATCCTAAGAAACATAAAACAGGAATTACACATGTAAAAAACAACACATGAATAACTAATGATACACTTTCAGGTTTGTATACCCGAAAAGCAAGACAGGATATAAAACCTGACACCAACACTGCCAATATTAAGAGACTATAAATTGCCATACTTACTTGTTGCTGTATATTTAAAACCACAAAAAACATATAAAATAAGATATTAGAACTTCCTATTAAACTGCATATCATTATACAAATCTTTTTATGATGTAGTATTATATCCAAAACAGGAACTCTAGAGACCTTTTTGCCAGACATATAATCCAAATATTGCCTACTCTCCTCAATAGAATGACGCAAAAGAGGTAAAAATATAGACATCATCAAACCAACAATAAATGGTATTCTCCACCCCCAAGAGTAAAACTGAGCTTCCGGAATAAGATTATAACACAGCTTAAAAGTAAAAGACCCAACTGCTCCTCCAAGTATTGCTATCGCAAAATGTAAGCTTAATACCGTAGGAACTTGCTCTTTCTTAACACTCTCTGCTATTAAAACAATAACACCTACTTCACCTCCAAAAGACAATCCTTGCAAAAAGCGTAACAACACTAATAGAATAGGAGCTAATAAACCTATTGAGTCAACAAGAGGTAAAAATGCAATACCTCCAACTGATAAAATAAGCAAAGCTGCAGATATAAATAAAGATATTCTCCTACCATATTTATCTCCAATATATCCAAACACTAATGACCCAAAAGGCCTAACAAAAAAAGCTATTCCAAATGTCATAAATGACAGTATTAAAGACAAACTTTCACTATTAACTTGAGAAAAAAACATCTTACTAAATATACGCCCAAAATTCCCGTATACCAAAAAATCATAACATTCTATAAAAGCACATAAAAGCATAGACATTATTGCTTTTTTACTGGAACTATGTGACATTTCAGATCCAATACTATAAAAATAAAAACTGAAGAGTACTGTCATTTATCTCTTATGTCAACCACTACCAACAATTAACAAATAGTTAGCTTGTTAACCTAAATCTATAACCATTCAGATACAATTTTTATCAATATCTAAGTTGATTCTCATATTAATCAAGCCACTTCCTTGCCTTTTCTAAAGTTGCATTATATGTATCCATGAACTCTAACTAGAAGAAAATTCACAGAACATTCAAAAAACTTTTGTGGCTAACATAAATATTACATTTAGTAAAGTATAATACATAGATATAATCTTAAAGATCTTAACAATTTTAACACTCTCTCAAATCTGGTATTCCATATAACTTTACAGCCAATATAAAATAATAAATTAACAATTATATCAAATATCCCCACTCTTTTATACGAGTTATAAGATCATAATTAGTATACTTAGATATGTCGTAAGATGCAGTAAATGGCTTCATAATCGTTACATAATCTAAAATTAGCTGTTTTAAAGCAATTTCCAATTTCTTCATCAATTCAATATAATTATCCACAGGGATTACTTTCATGTCTTCTGAATTTATCTTCCAATACATTAAACCTGAAATATCTTTTTTTAAACTCTGTTTCACCGTTAATGCTTGTATTATCATTTGTAAAGCAACTCCATAATTAATATCTGACTGCGAAGGAATTACACCAGTCTTATAATCAATAACTACGACACTACCATCTTTTAAACATTCTACTCTATCACATCTAGATACCACTTTTACATTATTACAGATCTCCCAAGAAAAAAAATGTTCTGTAATAACTTCATTAATATCATGGCTCCTTTCTAAATTGATTTCAAAAAACTGCTCGGCCATCTTTTGAAATTTAGGCCATAAAATAGTTTCAACTTGAGGAAAATCTTTGTACTTGTCTAAGAACTCTGATGTGGCAATTTCTATTAAATCTTCATATCTATGTTGATTACTATTGCTTAACAAATATTTATAAAAAACATTATGTACAATGATCCCAAAATCACGCATAGAAAATCTTTCATTAATATCTTTACATGGCAAAACATTCAAAATATTATTCAAATAAAATACATAAGGATTCTTTATCAAAGTTTCTAAAGAAGTAGTAGCCAAAATATTAAATGCATTCATCCTTTGACTGATTTCTGGATTAGGTTGAGGTCTTAAATACGACAAATTTTTAACATCACTATACAAAAATCCATCTTGGATCTTCGAATAAATATCACCTTTTAAACTTTCTATATTATAAAGTCTTGCTAAAATTTTCAACCGTCTAACCCAAATAGATTCCTCATTTATTTTCCCAAAGCTTTTCAAAGACTGTGTGATATAAATTTTATCCGCATAAAAAAAGCTATGTAACAAATAAGCAAAATGACCTTTTTCCCTTTGAATGGAAGGCAACCCTAATTTAGCACGTATCCACTTGTTTAATAATGCCCCACATGAACTAACGCCATAATTCATTTCATTAAAGCCAGCAAAAATAACTACTTCTTTTTTAGATAAATTAACACTAGATAATCTATAATTTTCTGCAAAGAAAGTACTATTTAAAACTGATACTAAAATCTCATAATATACATCCATGCCATATATTTTTACACCATTACATGAGTTTCGAAAATTATCAAAAAATTCTTCAATCTTACTATAATCATTAAGATCAATTATAACACTACCTTTCAATAAATCCTGTATGCATACAATATGAGCTTCTACTATAGAAGATATAATATCATGTTTTACTTTCATTAAAGGCAGTATAACACCTGTTATCTTTTCCCAAAAATGTAACAAATCTGGCACTTTTTCTTTTATATTATTTTCTATGCTAAAGAAATCATGGCAAGAATAAGACCTGACAACTTTTAATTCAAAACTTGACATCAAAACTTCATAATCTTCCTTAGCATATCCCAAAGTCACAAAAGGATGTTTAAGTAATGATAATAATGGGATAGGATTCCATTTGCTCATTACAACTTCTAATATATGCAATATAAAAGACAATATAAGATAATCAATATTAGACTGGTCTAATAACTTTTCTGAATTTACAATAGAATTTATTCTTTTAGTCAACAGCAAATTATTTGTAAATACAATAAGATCACTACAAACATTTTCTTTTATAAGCATGGATACAACTTGAGCTTCCTCTTCATCTGAAACACAAGTAATCAATTTAACACGATTATAATCATCATACTTTTGAATGTCATTTTGATGATATTTTTCTAAAAATAAATTAAAATTAAACACACTACTTACAAATACCAAATGATTTGGATGCCCTAAAAAAATGATATCATTTCTATTAACTTTTAAAATATCTAACAAACTCTTTATATAATACTGATAATGACATTCTTCCAATAACTGCCAATTTTCATCATCAATACTCATATCTATATACGGAAATATTATTGTACTATTAGGTAATTTATATAAAGCTTGAACAAAATTAATAAAAAAATTATCAAACATCATACCAGCAAAAATTATAGTGCAATTTAATGCTTCATCTTGTAAATATTTTACTAAGTCACTCACATATAAACTTCTATGTTCCAATATATCCAGCACTTTTTCTTTATTTAAAACTTCTCTCCATTTTTTAGATAATTCAGCAAGGAGCTTAGCAGCCTTTTGACAATGTACTGGCAAATCACAATCAAACAAATACTCTAAATCAGATAGCGGAATACAATGCACATGCATTTCATTCAACAATGAAGACAATTCATAACCTAAAGATAGTGGATAATTATCATTATTTTCAGAATTCCATAACTTGATAAATTCCATCAATAACAAAAGTTTCCTTGTTGGAGTCATAATCTTGACAGAACTATGCTCATTCGTTAGTAAATCTTGATCTATATTCAACAACGATATAATTCTTACTTGATCAGGAATAGTAGCATGAAAGTGAAGTTTCAATTCATCATATAGCAACTTCACATCTTCTTGGTTCGGTACTATAATTATCATATTAGAAGAAGTTTTAGAATTATCATTAAAGATATCAAATGCAAATTTTGCTACTACAGCTAAAAATGATTCTGAACAATGAACTGAAAAAATTTTTCCCATTAAATTACATTAGACCAAAGAATTATAGAAACAATCACAAACATAATAGCCTTAACAAATTAAATCAGTTTTTACAACATTTATAATTATAGCTTGCGAACATTACAAAGTGGACGGTGAAACGTTCTTTATATATTTCTTATCATACTCACTAATCAATAAATACTCTATGTTACTAATAAAAAAATAAGTTGATAATTACTAGTAAAACAATAAATAATATACGCATGCAATGTAACAAGTTAATACCATGCAATTTCCTAGTACTAGATTAAGACGCAAGCGTTTGAACGACTGGTTACGCAATCTAGTAAGAGAAACCAATTTATCTACAAATGACCTAATACTACCACTATTTGTACATGATCGTAATGAAATATCAGAACCTATAAAACAATTACCTGACATAAAAAGGTATCCTATCTCTGAATTGTTAAAAATAGTAGAGCAAGCTGCAAGCTTAGGAATAAATGCTGTAGCATTGTTTCCGGTAGTAGAGAATCACTTAAAATCTGAAAATGCAGAAGAAGCATTTAATCCTGACAACTTAGTATGCAGAGCAATAAGAGAAATCAAAAAACATATCCCAACAATTGGCATAATAGCTGACGTTGCATTAGATCCTTACACAATTTCAGGACATGACGGAATTATAGTAAATCAGCAAGTTGACAATGACTCAACTTTAGACGTTTTATATAAGCAAGCTTTAGTATTAGCAGCAGCGGGTTGCGATATTGTAGCTCCATCAGATATGATGGATGGAAGAATTAAAAGAATAAGAAATTCTTTAGACAATTGTAACTTTCAGAATGTATGCATATTATCTTATTCTGTAAAATATTGTTCTAGCTTCTACAAACCATTTCGCGAAGCTGTAGGGTCTCGCTCAAGATCTGAAACAATCGATAAAAGCACATACCAAGTAGATATTGCAAACATAAATGAAGCAATACTTGAGGTACAAATGGATATTGATGAAAGCGCAGATATTGTAATGATAAAACCAGGAATGCCATATCTGGATGTAATTAAGTGCATTAGCAGCAGGTATAAGACACCAGTATTTGCATATCAAGTTAGTGGAGAATATGCAATGATTAAAGCTGCTTCACAAAATCACTTATTAGATTATGACTCAGCTATCTATGAATCTCTATTAGGATTTAAACGCGCAGGTGCAAAAAGTATAATTACTTATGCTGCAATAGATGTAGCAACCATGCTCATAAAAAATAGGATGTAATACATGCTAAAAACATCATTTTTAGTAGCCTATATCCATAAAAATTAAGATACTCACTTCAGTGCTTATAGGTATAATAGGAATAGAAATGTATGATGGCTCATATAGAGTTAATGTGATAAATATAGTAATAGGCTAAAAAACAAAATACCATGTATCAACCATCAATCTTTATCTCTCAACTAAATTACAATCCTGAAAATATTGATCATAATTACAATAAGATTACAAAATCATATCAAGAATCAGTAGATCAAGCAGCTGATATAGTTATATTTTCAAGGTATGCAGTATCAGGATATATACAAAAAATTCCAACCTTATATAAAGATTTTTTCAATCAGTGTACCAGTGCAATAAATAAATTAACGCTACAAACCAATAATAAGAATACAACAATAATTATTGGCAGTATTAAAGAGAAAGATAATGTAATATTTGAAACAATTTACCTAATAAAAAATGGAAAAATCACAGAATTAATAGAATTCCCAGCAGGTTCTCAGTCTTCTGATATCTCAGTAACATTTACAATTGATAATATAAACATAATATTACTCCTTATATCAAGAACACCCAAATTACCTATCTATAATAACGATACATTATTGCTAATTATGGATAGCACTCAATACACACAAGATACAAGTTCAAGAGATGATCTAATTTTAAGATTAACATTTAATAAATACGCAGTATATATTAACCAAATAGGAGGATATGGTAATTTAGTCTTTCACGGAAAATCTTTCTTTACTTTCAATAACAAATATTATTTCTTAAATATGTGGAAAGAAGATAGCAAGATTTGTAAAACAGACTTAGCAAAACAAACTAATCCTAACATAATACGCAATAACATTGAATCAGATTATCAAGCACTAATGTTAGCATTAAGGGATTACATACATAAAAATTCTATGACCAGTGTAATTATGGGACTATCGGGAGGTATAGACTCTGCACTTGTAGCTTCAATTGCAGCAGATGCTCTTGGATCTAATAATGTACATTCGCTTATGTTACCAACAAAATATACATCTCAAATGAGTATCACTGATTCTAAAGAATGTGCTATGAGATTAGGAATTTCTTATAATATACTATCGATAGAGAAAATATTTCAAACTTCACTCGCAACCTTACACAATACTTTTATAAATACTGAAGAAGATATTACAGAAGAAAATTTACAAGCTAGGATTAGAGGTACTATATTAATGGCATTTAGCAATAAATTTAAGTTTATGTTATTATCAACAGGTAACAAATCAGAACTATTCATTGGTTATGCAACATTATATGGAGATATGTGTGGAGGATTTGCCCCAATAAAAGACATATATAAAACTAAAGTATATGAGCTCAGTAGATGGAGAAACAAAAACATACCAGTAAACAGTTTATGCCAGAAAATTGATGTTATTCCCTCTCAAATTATAGAAAAACATCCATCCGCTGAACTACGTTATAATCAAAAAGATCAAGATACTTTACCTGACTACACAACATTAGATTCAGTACTTACATTACTTATCGACCAAAACTATTCTATAGAGGATGTAATAAAAAAAGGATATGATATTCAAGACGTTAAATATATAGTACACTTAATACAAAAATCTCAATTTAAAAGAGAACAAGCTTCTACTGGACCACTCATTAACTAACTGATACACAAAATACTAACATATCAAAGTTATTATTTTCAGTGTCAGACAACAAAACCAACAACTCTTTTAATTACACAACATTAGATTCAGCATTTGCAGTACTTAATCAAACAAAACCATTCTACAGAAGATATAATAAAAAAGTGGTATAGCATTCAAGATGTAACCAGTGCACTTAATACAAAAGTCTCAATTTAAAAGAGAACAAGCTTCTATTGGACTACTTATCAATTAATTGATATGAAAACGCTAACTTATTAAAGCTTATTATCTTTTAATACATGGTAAAAACTAATTTTACAAACTAACCTTATACAATGTAATACATCTAGTTATAATATACAAGAAATACCCTAATGCTACCCCTTCCCATTCACAAATACTACAGATTTCCATATAATTCTTTATAACTATATAATTAATAAATAAGTTATTCCTAGCTAACCTCCACTTACCAGTACCATAACTAATACAATAGCTAATTAGTCTAATATTTATAAAAAATATCATCAAACTAACAAAAAACTGTATTAAAAAATAACTAAGTTAACAAATCTTCATTTTCCTTTAACTTATTCATTAAATCTTCTGCTCTATCTAAAACCGATTGTGGAAATCCTGCTAACTTTGCAACATGTATTCCATAAGATTTATCAGTTGATCCAGGTATAATTTCATGCAAGAACACTACTTTCCCATTCCATTCTTCTACTTTCATACAAAAACACTTTATATTCTGTAAATACCCTTCTAACCTTGATAATTCATGATAATGAGTTGCAAAAACCGCTCTACTTTTATTAACATTATGAATTTGTTCGATAACTGACCATGCAATTGACAATCCATCATATGTTCCTGTACCTCTACCAATTTCATCAAGTATTACAAAAGACTTATCTGTAGCTTGGTTAATTATTGCAGCAGTTTCTGTCATTTCTACCATAAACGTAGAATGCCCGGATGCAATATTGTCAGAAGCTCCTACTCTACTAAATACTTTATCAATAACTCCTATATGAGCATGCTGAGCAGGAACAAATGACCCAATATGAGCTAAAATACCTATTAACGCGTTCTGTCTTAAGAAAGTACTTTTACCAGCCATATTAGGCCCAGTTATCAAATGCACTCTTTGTACTGATGAAAGATCAATATCATTAGCTACAAATTTACCATTACGCTCAACTACAGGGTGCCTACCCTTTTGAATATTAAACTCATAACTATCATCAACTATAGGTTTAGTATAAGAATATTGTATTGCTAACTCAGCAAAGGAAGTTAACATATCAATCTCAGCAATAACATGTGCAGTCATAGTTATTTTACCTGCATCTTCAATAATACACGTACATAACTGACCAAAAATTTTTATTTCCAAATTAATTGCTGCATCTCTAGCAGAAATTATTTTGCTTTCCAATGCTTTCAATTCACTTGTTGTGTATCTAATACTATTAGCTAGAGTCTGTCTATGAATAAAGTCTTTATCACTAATTAAATAGTTTGATGAAATTTCAACATAATATCCTAAAATGTTATTATACAATATTTTCAAACTCTGAATATTAGTAATACTACGATATTTATCTCGCAATTGTTGAATTAAATCATTACTATAACTTTGAATATATATATATTCTGACAATTGTGCATCGTAATCAGGATTAATAAATCCTCCATCTTTAACATTATTAACATTATTTGGTATTAGCACATTATTAAGAGTTTTACGCAAATCATCATACCTCCCTAGTCCTACACAGAAATCACTTACAATACTAGAGTCAAATTTATGTAATAAATCTAATAATACAACAGTCTTATCTAAAGTTAACTTTAAGGCATATAAATCCTTAGGTGAACATTTACCAACTTTAATTCTTGTTAAAATACGTTCGATATCTGCAACACCTCGTAATGTCTCCCTAATGTCTCTACATAACGATCTATTATTCACAAAAAATTCAACTATATCTAATCTACGATTTATTGCACAAGAGCATGCTAAAGGTGCTGCTAAACATCGTTTCAACAATCTGCCACCACATGCTGTCACAGTATAGTCTATAGAAGAAATCAGAGATCCTTCTAAATCTCCAGATTGTGTATAAAACAATTCAAGATTTCTTAATGCTGCAGCATCTATAAACATAAAATCATGTTTTAAATAAGCTTTTGGAAATTCCAATTTAGGCAGATTCCCTTTTTGTGTAGCCTTAACATATTCCAATAAGGAACCACATACAGCTATTTCTTCATTTTTTAAATCACCCAATCCTTTCAAAGTAGATATTCCATAAACACTACATAAAGTATTATAAGATCTACTAACATCAAAAAAGCTACTTGAATACTGAGTCACAGAAAATTTATATTTTCTTAAAATAGAGTATATAAAATCTAACTCCACTAACTTATCAGAAATTAAAATTTCCTTAGGATTAATTCTGAATAAATCACTATCAAGCTTATGTAGCTCTGTTACATGATAATAAAACAAACCAGTAGATAACTCTAACCATGCAATAGCATAATTATTATTAATATTAACTAGACAAGATAAATAATTATTTTCTTTCGCTTCAAGCAAAGAATCTTCTAATATAGTACCTGGAGTAACTATTCTTACAACATCACGTTTTACTAAAGCCTTATACCCTCTTTTCTTAGCTTCCTCTGGAGTTTCCAATTGTTCACAAATTGCTATTTTATACCCCAATTTTACCAACTTATTTAAATAAGATTCACTACTATGAAAAGGTACCCCACACATAGGTACACTTCCTTTCTTAGTTAACACAATGCTTAATATCTTAGATGCTTCTATTGCATCATCAAAAAATAACTCATAAAAATCACCTAATCTATAAAATAATAAATATTCTTTATATTGGTTCTTCAGCATCATGTATTGCTGCATTATAGGAGTTATTTTGCTATCACGATTCACTTTTTACCTATTGTTAATCTTTATCTTACAGTATATTATATGCAGTAATGGAAAAAAGATAATGACTAAAGTGAATAATAAATATTTTAATAATATATAATGACATATTACTAATTATATTTTATAATTAACAAATATGTAGCTTGGTCTAATATTAATTATGGTATCCAAATGCTTGCTTTCTTAAAGAAAGGTGCAGATGTTTTTATAAAAGCAGCTATAACACCCACTACTAGTAAATTACCTCACCAAGAAAGTGTAGGTAAATACCTTGGAGGTATGATAAAAAGCATTATCCCAGGTCAACAAACACCTGCCGAAAGAAATTTCGACTTAAAAATGCATAATCGAACCTATAAATTAGGGGTAGAGCTACCAGGAAGTACAAGAACAGCTGGTCATGAATCTGAAGTAGCCATAAAGATACCATCCTATAAGCTACCATATCAAGCTATACAAAAATTTGCAGCATGGCAAGAACAAGATAAACAAGGAGATGTTGAAGAAACCAGAAAAGATACCTCAGCATCATTGATTACTCCCCTATCGACAGCTAAAGAATTATTCAAGAGAAAAATTGCAGATCAGCATTTTGAACAATTAAAAGCACTTGATAATCAGCTTAGCAAATTAGGAGGAAAAGTTACAGTAGACTCTACTCCAGGTAGATATAAACAAGGGTTAACTATAGAACTAGATGTTTCTGGAAAATCAATAGAGGATATAGAAAAAGATACAAAATTAGTCTTAGAAAGTTTGGGTATATATGATAGAAAATTAGTAAAAACCTTCTCTCAACGGTTATACAAATCATGTACCGACCCAAAAATGAGTTCAGCCGACATTCAAGATAAAAAAACCAAACATAATACTGACAGCATAGAAGGCTCGTGCACTGAAGAAGATGTATTATCACCAACACAAGAACAAAGCAATGAAGGTCAACAAACTACCAATCCTAAGATACAAAGTAGTGATTTTTCACTGACAAACCCTAAGGATATGCCTTATCCAAAACATCCTCTACAGAGTTCACAGATGTTACAGCAGTTGCAAAATCAAATACTAATGCAACAAAAATCTGACAAAATGTCTTTACAGAGCATACCTACTACTGTACAGAAAGAAATTAATGGAATAGTAAAAGATTTATCACAAGGTTTAAGTGAAGATCAAATACAAAGCACTTCAAGTAAGATGGACAGACAATTAACCAATCCTAATTCAGGAAAAACACATGCAAGATAATAATTTTTATGATAATAATAATGTTTTTGCAAAAATCCTAAAAAAAGAACTTCCATGTAACGTAGTATATGAAGATGAGTTTGTATTGGCATTTCATGATATATATCCCCAAGCTCCTATACACATTTTAGTTATTCCAAAAGGTGAGTATACATCATTTAATGATTTTAGTGAGTCTTCAGCAGACATTGGACATTTTTTTTCTATCGTAAAGAAGATTACTCACGAATTCCAATTACATAAAACTGGATATAGAATTGTTATAAATCATGGAAAACAAGGAGGACAGATTGTTCCACACTTTCATGTGCATATCTTAGGTGGGAAACAGCTATAATCATTATATATCTCTCACTATATGTAAAGATATACATCATATCTCATAAATTTCATTACTCTTCAATATCCTAACAATACATAATAGAATCATTACAAATCATGGAAAACAAGAAATACAAAATTTATGTACACATTTGTAAATAAAAGAATAACCATCATCATTTATATATTTCCACTAATAGCAATCCAATACCATCAAAATGTAATATGCATATATACACTTACTGGAAACTCTTACACAACTAACTGACACATAATGTGCTTCAATAAAAATAGATTTATACAAACATATACTACTAAAGCTCTTTACAATGAATATCTAAAAAAAACAAGCATACAATTATTTAACTTATTTTACATTTAACCTCATAAAATTCATTTGACAATAAAATGCTCAATAGCTACATTAGGTTCGTTATTACTATTACAGTACTTGAATTGCTTTATATGTCCAGAGTAGACCTAACCGGTGTTTTTACAGCACTGATTACGCCATTTAAGAATGACTTCTCTATAGATGAAGATGCATTTTGTGACTTAATTGAATACCAAATCAATAATAACATTCATGGTTTAGTACCATGTGGCAGTACCGGGGAGTACACTACCTTAAACTTTGAAGAATACTGCAGAATAATTGAGTTATGTGTTAAGACTACAAATAAACGTGTTCCAATAATAGCTGGATCAGGATCAAATTCTACGCAGGAAGCTATTAGACGTACATTATATGTTCAGTCTCAAAACGTAGAAGCAGCTCTAGTGGTTGTACCATATTATAGTAGACCAAGTGATGAAGGAATATATCAACATTTTAAGGCAATACATGACGCAACTAATATCCCAATTATTGCATATAATATACCTAAAAGGGCTGCCGTTGATGCAAGTGATGAATTACTTGCACGGATTTTATCTTTGCCTAGAATCGTAGGCATCAAAGATGCAACTGGAGATTTAAGTAGGCCTCTTAATTTAAAGTTACTAATAGATAAAGAAATAGCTCTATTTACAGGTGATGATTTTACATGTTTAGGGTTTTATGCTCAGAGTGGTAGTGCTGCTGGTTCTATTTCTGTTGTTTCAAATGTAATACCTAAAATATATTCTGATATGCATAATGCATTTCTTGCTAATAACCTAAAAGAAGCTATGATTGCAAATTTATCAGTATTTAAATTAGCCAAAGTACTGTTTTGTCAATCAAGTCCTTCACCAGCAAAGTACGCAATGAGCCTAATTAAAAACATATCTCCAGTAGTAAGGTTACCATTAGTAGAGCTTACTCAAGAGAATAAATTAAAAGTTAAAGAAACATTAGAAGAGTTAAAATTAATTTAAAATTGTTTATATCTATTAACTTAAGTTAGTCACATGATTAAGTAGTAGTCTTCTATGTTACCTAATATGCTTGACATAGTATATTATCATAGAATATACTTAATATAAGTTACACAGCTCTTCTAAAAATTTCCTATTATAAGTATCTTTTCTACGCTGTGATCTATATTTATACAATCAAAATTAATACTAAATGGAGCAACTATGCCAACATCAATGCCAGCAATCCAAGAATCCTTAAGTAATCTTATATCTTCATGGGAAGAATTCAAAACTCTAAACGAAAAAAAATTATCAGATATCAGAAAAAAAAGTTCGACATATCCATCTATATTAGAAAAGCTAGAAAAAACAGAAAGTATGCTTGAAACACAAAATGAGAGATTAGATCAACTGGAAATATCATCACAACGCCCTATTATTTATGACAATAAACACTACAATGAAGATCATAACTACAAAATATTTACTCAATATTTGTGTAAAGGCAATAACATTACAGATCAAAGTACTGTAACACAGCCCTTAGATGAATCATATTTTATACCACATAACATATCATCTTATATAGAAAAAAATCTAACCAAGAACTCAGTAATGCGCCAACTATGTTCTATAGAGAAAATATCAGGTGATAATTTAGATTGCTTCATTACAAACAACAATGAAAAATCTGTAAACTGGAGAACAGACAGTAATGTAGAAGATACAGAATCACCAAAGATTGATAAAATTATCATTACTTTACACGAATTATATGCTCAACCAAAAATTACAAAAAAATTATTGGAAGATTCTACTATAGATGTAGCTAGTTGGTTGATTAATCACCTAGTTGATGATTTTAGCAGAGCAGAAAACACCGCTTTTATATCTGGCGATGGAAACAATAAACCATATGGGATATTAACATATGCTTCAGATACAGAAAATAACCTAATAACATCCCCAACATTAAGCAGTGATATAATTATCAAACTTTATTATTCACTTGATGAATATTTTTCCAGAAAAGCAGCATTTATAATGCACAGGAGTGTACTACAAGAAATTAGATCTTTAAAGTTAGCATCTGGACAATACATCTGGCATCCAGGTCTAACTTCAGGAAGCCCTGATACATTAATGGGACTACCTGTATATCAAACATCTGACATGCCTCAATTAGATAATAAAATACTACCAATTATAGCACTTGCAGACTTTACAAATGCATATAAGATAGTAGAAAATCGTTCCATAAAGACATTAAGAGATCCTTTTACAAGTAAATCCTTTGTTAAATTTTACACAACAAAACGAGTAGGAGGAGCAGTTATTAACAAAAATGCTATAAGATATTTAACAATTGACCCAACAAAAACATAGTGCTTATCTTATAGAAAATATTGTCTCACTATCTTCTTATTAGCATATAAAATATAAAAACATATAATACTTTTAAATTTCTACAATTAACAGTAAAAGCATGTAACATATTACATTCATGCCATAACAGAATACATAATGTAGATTTATATACAACATATCATTTGAATTTAAATATTCACTTCCAAATATATGACATTCAACTGCTAACAATAACCTTTTAGTATTAGGGTTATTATATATGCATAATAATAGTAGTAGTACAACAAAGATTTCCCATAATAATTTATACACATTATAATAACTCTAATACGACACCTTCCCACACATTATGTCACTTATTACAGTAAAACAATACACAACAAAACTGTTCCCTCCACTCGCTACTATATTATCAAAAACAATTTCTATCTATACTTCAATTGACTAACAATAACCCAATATTCTATATTACATAAATGTATATACTGAAACTTAATATATCTATCATACAACTCAAATACTACCACGTACAATACATTGTCATTAATTATAGCCCCCCCGCGCATTACAGATCCCTAATCAATGTAGAACATTATGTATTGTTAGTCAAAAGAGATCCCTTGTATTATGACCCATATTAAGTATGATTTTCATGCAATGTGATTTTTGATATAATTTTATATTTTAACTTAATACATGTAATAAGATATCATTATGTTCTATATTATGCATACTTATATATCCAGCTGCAGTAGCAGCAGAAGCAGGACGAGAAATACATATTGCTTGCTTAGATTTTACATTAATTGTCATTAAAACTTTTTCAATATAATTACGAACAAATACCCACGCTCCCATATTCATTGGCTCTTCTTGACACCAAACTACTTCTGCATTTTGATAATTTTTTAACTCACTTGCTAATTGCTCCTCTGGAAAAGGATAGTACTGCTCTAAACGTATTACTGCTATATCATCTACTTTTCGTTGATCTCGAGCCTCAATGATATCAAAATACACTTTACCACTACATACTACAACTTTACGGATCTTATCACTACTACATAATGAAGATACTTCACCAATCACAGGAACAAAAGATCCAGAAAAATCATATAACTTAGATACTGCCATCTTATGACGTAATAAAGACTTAGGAGTAAACACAACAAGAGGCTTACGAAAATCCCTGCACATTTGTCTACGTAATACATGAAAATAATTTGCAGGAGTTGTACAGTTTACAACTTGCATATTATCTTCTGCACATAATTGTAAATATCTTTCTATTCTCGCTGAACTGTGTTCTGGTCCTTGACCTTCATATCCATGAGGGAGTAATAACACCAATCCACTGCAGCGTAACCATTTAGTTTCTGCAGAAGAAATAAATTGATCAACTATAATCTGTGCACCATTTGCAAAATCACCAAACTGACCTTCCCACAGAACTAAAGTTGATGGAGAATCAGTACTATATCCATACTCAAATCCCATAACTGCATATTCTGATAATGGACTATTAATCACTTCAAAGTTTGCCTGTGGCACCCCTAAATTATTTAAAGGAACATAAGAATTTCCTGTTATTTGATCTATTAACACTGCATGCCTATGCGAAAATGTACCTCTAGCACAATCTTGACCAGATAATCTAACTTTAACATTTTCTGATAATAAAGATGCAAAGGCTAAAGCTTCACCAGTCGCCCAATCAATATCTTTACCAGAAGATACCATATCAAAACGTGTAGACAATATCCTCAATATTTTTTTATTACCATTAAACTCTTTAGGAATATCAATTAAAGCACGAGCTAATTTTAACAAGTTTTGTTCATCTACTCCTGTATCAGATAAATAATCCACAAAATTCCCAGGAACAGGTCTCCTGAAATTTGCCCAATTTCCTTTCAACCAATCAGCTTGATCAGGAACATAACTTTCTGACTGCGCAAATTCTTTATTAAGTATACTATTAAATCTAGCTTGCAAAATTTTGAATTCTTCTTCTGTAATGACATTTTCATTAATTAATTGCTCTTTATAAAGCTTCATAGGAGTCTTATGCTTCATAACACGATCATACATGATAGGTTGAGTAAATAAAGGCTCATCACCTTCATTATGTCCATAACGGCGATAGCATACTATATCAATTACCACATCCTTATTAAACTTTTGCCTATACTCTACAGCTAAATTAATAGCGGTTAATATATCTTCAGGAGAATCACCATTTACATGAAAAACTGGAGCATCTATTAACTTTGTGACATCTGAGCAATAAAAAGAAGATCTAGAATCTTTTGGATTTGTTGTGAAACCTATTTGATTATTGACTATTATATGAATCACACCACGAACTTCATATCCTTCCAAATTACTCAAAGTTAATGTCTCTGCAACAACACCTTGACCAATAACAGAAGCATCTCCATGTACTAACACCCCAAGTATAGAAGATTTATCACATTCTTCCAATACATCCTGCTTTGCTCTAATTTTTCCCATAACAACTGGATCGACAGACTCTAAGTGGGAAGGATTAGGACATAAAGATAAATGTACAGTTTTATCAGGAGATAATTGACGATCAGAAGAATAACCTAAATGATATTTAACATCACCAGAAACATCTACATTTTTTGGATATGCAGTTCCCCCTTTAAATTCATATATCATAGCTTTATATGGCTTCTTCATGATTTTTGTTAATACGCTTAATCTGCCACGATGAGACATACCAATAACTATCTCACGAAAATTAAACACAGTTGATAAGTCAATTATTTTCTCCATAGCAACAACTAGAGAATCTCCACCTTCTATAGAAAATCTTTTGTATCCTGGATATTTAGTATGTAGAAACTGTTCAAAACACTCCACTTCCATCAGGTGGTGTAATATTTTCTTCTTTTCATCATTTGATACACTGCTATAAAAACCCTCAATTTTGTCCTGTAACCACATCCTTTCTTCATGATTCCTAATATGCATAAACTCATAGCCAAGTTTATTACAATAAATAGATTTCAAAGCATTAATTATATCACCTATAGTAGGATTATTTAATCCTAAGACAGAACAAAATGTAGAAGAAGGCTTTATATCATTTAAGTCAATATATTTATTATAATCTAAATCACCAGTTACATGTAATTTTAAAGGATCTAAATCAGCAACAGTATGCCCATAAGACCTAAAAAAATTCAACAATTCTACAACTTTAGCATTATAGCTATCAATGACATTAACACTATTTGACTGATTAACAGCATCAATACTTTCTGAAGAATATAAGTCATTAGAAAAAAAATTACGCCATTCTAGAGAAACAGAATTACTATCCTTTTGATAACGCTTATAAATATCTTCTATAACATCTAGATTATCACCAAATAAACAAGTTACGTTTTTCATGTTTTCACCATTTTTAAATTTTAACAAATTTAAAGCTATTACAAGAGTTCATATCACTTAAACAAAGTACCTATTGATAATTAAAAAAACTATCAACCATATACAGTACTACAAAATACAATTCTGTAGCACTATAAAATTCAACAGTATATTTATTTATTGTATTACAGACATTAATCCTCACATTATTAATTTTAAACTTCCGACTAGACTACAAACATTCTTTCCAATTTACAAATTACTCATAATAGTAGAACTATCATCCCCCTTCATTAGGGTTATAGAACACTATTGTATAATAACAAAACACAATACACCTCTCACTCTGAAATTATGAGATTTTCACTAAAATTTACTCATGACACTTATTATCGCTTAAATACAGAATAATTTAAAGTTAAAAAACCATTAAAATACTAATTGTAACACACTACAATCAGTTATGTTGCAACACTACAAAAATAGTTTAAGCATTTGATATTAAATATAAAGTAATAAATTCGCTCACATCCTAAATTATTAAAATATGCTTGATGGATCAATCTACTTCTGCTATATTTAAAAAGAGTTATTTCCTATTGATCCAATCTTCGCTCACATCCTAAATTATTAAAATATGCTTGATGGATCAATCTACTTCTGCTATATTTAAAAAGAGTTATTTCCTATTGATCCAATCAGTTATTCACATCTTAGAATCATACATTTGTTTATATTTCTTTCTACAGATTGTGGTTTAATGTGCTTGATTTTTTAATATAAAAGCTTTCCTTCTGATCTTTTGTAACTTTCAAGTTATTAAAACAATAACAAATAATATTTGTTTAACACTATTCAATGTTAATCCCATAACAGCACTCTTTCACTACTTTTAAAGACAAAACATATGAGAAACATCAATCCTAAATTAATACAACATTTATCATCTGAAGTTCTTACTATTGCACACTGTTTACAAATTACTTTGCAAAATAAAAAAATAATAGGATTGACCAATTTTGATCAAAACTTAGTTATAGACAACATAACTTATGAAACAACAGCTGAACTAAACATAGATATATTAAGATACAATTCTATTTCTGGTAATAGCACAAAAATAGAAACCATTATAAACAGTAACACAATAAAAGAAGAAGAAGTACTATCTGGGTTATATGATTTTGCTCAAGTAAAAATATTTTTTGTAAATTACACAGATCTCACTCAAGGTAATGTGACATTATTTTATGGGAATATTAATAAAATCACTGTAATCGACGATAAACTCATAGCAGAAGTTAGTAGTATATTTAACACTTTATCGAAAAATGTCGGAGATTTCTTTTCATCTTCATGTCGAGCACAGTTCTGTGATAACAAGTGCAAGCTAAACAAAGAAGCATTTACTAATATACACAGTATTAGTAGAGTAATAAGCAATCAAGAATTTGAGTGTATTAACTTGATTAACATTGATAACTACTACACATATGGATTACTTACATTTATTACAGGACAAAATAATAATTTTACACTGGAAATTAAGTCTCACAATAAGTCGTATATAAAATTTTACAATACTACACCATACAAAATCTCAATCAATGATAGGTTTTCCATAGTTGCTGGTTGTGACAAAAACTTCACTACATGCAGTAACAGATTTAATAACAGTAAAAACTTCCGAGGAGAACCACATATTCCTGAAATACATTTTTAAGCAATAATAAATATTAAACAGATATCATAAAAACAGTGGTGACAATTTACTCATGACAGAAACTTTGAGAAATACATATAAATATACGTACAATCAAATACTTAATACGCTTACACTATCATACAGAACAGTTATACATAACAAAAAATAACTTTAAATCACTTATAGTGTTATACTTCTTAATATTTAATGACTCAATACATAACATTAAGTAAGTACTCACTCTTATATTACAAACAGTCCAAAAAATATCACATACCTAATCAATACTTTCTTTAGTCAATTCTTAACTTTTTATAGGAGTTATACTTATGTCATTAATTATATTATCAACCATTGTTAATAGTGTAAAAGAATCCATAGAAAAATTCCTTTCAGCAGAACTAACCAATATAACAAATCAAAACACACATCACCATTTTTTAGATAACAATATTCAAACTAAACACATACCAAAAATCAATAATTTAAAGATTCAAACATCTATATATGGAAAAATGATTCCCATACTATATGGAACAATGCGCATCGCAGGCAACATAATATGGATAGATAAATTCAAAGTCACTACAGACAAAGATATAGTTATAAAGAACAATCCAAACAGAAAATCTACCAGTCACAGCTCTACAGAGTATACCTACCATACAAGCTTGGCTATAGCAATATGTACAGGATACGTTAAAAAACTCTCAAAAATATGGGCTAACTCACAACTATTAGACTTAAACACATTAACATATAGATTTTATCAAGGTACAGAAGATCAAGAACCCGATCCACTAATACTAAAACTAATGGGGGATATCCCAGCATATCGTGGGCTATCATATATAGTAATAGAGGATTTTTTACTAGCAGATTATAAAATTCCTAACTTTACATTCGAAGTAACAGCACAACCTACCAATTATCACTATCAAGAACACATAACACAAAAAATTAAAAGTGTACATATTATACCAGGATCCGGAGAATTCGCATACGATACGAAAATACAAATGAAAGTTCCCCAACAAAAAATTGGCAAGCAATACATTCCCTATGGAGAAGCACAACAAATTAATAACCACAGCAATCATCAAAAAGCAGATGCTTTAATTTCCCTAGATCAATTACAAGAAACTTTACCAAACATACAGTGGATATCTGTTATTGTAAATTGGTACACAGATAGTTTAAATATCAAAGATTGCCATATTTATCCAGCTGTTGAATTCAAATTTGATGCCACTACAACACCTGACAATTGGTATGTAGCAGGAATGAACAGAGAGACAGCAAGACAAACTTCTAGGTATAACACTACATATAAAGGAACTATTAATGATAAATCTTTAGTTAGATATATTAATGAATTGAAAACACGAGGCTACAAAGTATTACTATATCCTATGCTCCTAGCGGACATTCAAGATACTCCATGGATAGGTAATCTCACTGGAGATATAGAATACATAAGCACATTTTTTAATAGGCAATATAATCCATTTATTAAGCACTATTATAATTTAACTAAAGACATAATAGATGCTTTTGTAATTGGCTCAAGTTTTATTGGTTTAACAAGAATAAAAGACAAATATAACCATTATCCAGCAGTAGATGAATTGACTAAATTAGCAAATTATGTAAAAAATCAAACAGGTAATAACATTATTGTAACATATGCAGCAGATTGGAGAGAATATCATTCTCATAACGGATATTATAATATGGATACACTATGGTCATCACAAGATATTGATGTAATAGGCATAAACGCATATTTCCCACTCACAGATATTCCTCAGCCTATTGATGGATTCACAGAACAAGATATAATCAACGGATGGCATTCAGGAGAAGGATATGATTACCTGTATACTAACCCAGAAATAAAACAAGGCAAAACTCCATATATTGAAAATAAGTATCAATATTCTTGGAAAAATATAGAAAAATGGTGGACACAACACCACATTAATCTAGACAATACTACTACTTCTTGGATCCCAAAATCAAAAAAGATATGGTTTACCCAATATGGATTTCAAAGTATAGATAATTGTACAAGTCAACCTAGTATATCTATAGATTATCAATATAACAAAAATCCGATATTTTCAAAAGGATATGTGGATTTTCGTGCACAAAAAATTGCAATAAATGGCACTATCAAAACATGGGACAATTCTGACATAGTAGAACAAATGTTTCTTTGGGGATGGGATATAAGACCCTACCCTTATTTCCCTCAATTAAACACTACCTGGGAAGATTCAAAAAATTGGCAAATCGGCTATTGGATACAAGAAAAACTATCATTACTTGAAATATCTCATATAATTTACGATTTATTAAAAAGCATAGGGTTACAGAATAATCAAATAAAAATACAAGACCTAAATAATGCAATAGATGGATATATAATTACCGAAAGACAATCTGTAAAATCCATATTAAATGTACTAAAAGACTTATATGACTTTGAAATAGTAGAACAAGATAATAAATTAGATATTATTGAGAAAAATCGACTAGTTCAATACGACATTCCATTGGATGACATTCTATTCAACAATAAAAGCAATACACAAAAAATTACCAAAACGAACTCATCAAATTTAATTAATAGCATCAACTTTATGTATATTAACAAAAATCATGAGTACAACGTAAGTTCACAGCGTATCAAGATACCTTATTCCCAAGACACAACAATACAAACTATTCAAGTTCCAATTGTATTAAACGACAAGCAAGCAAAAACCATAGCTGAAAATATCTTGAATAAAAAATCAAATAATAAATACAATTTCTATCTTACACTACCAATAAAATATGCTTGGCTTAACATTAGCGATATAATTCAAGTACAATATAATAATGCTTTATACAAGATAAAAATTACAGATATTTACCTACAAAATATTTCAATTAGTATAGAAGGAGTAATCTATAACAGTTCATTCAGTACTCAACATTTTACTCCAAACAAAAATTTTAACCATCTTGACAAAGATAACATAGAAGATCCAGTACATATCTTCGATTTACCATGTATTCACAATATAGACAATATACTATATTTTGCGATCACTAGGATCACAACAAATTGGGAAGAAAGCATTCTTTATTCATATGAAGAAGGAGATGAGCACTATAAAGATGTTTTACCCGTAGATACAGAAGCAACTACTGGAATTACTATTAATAGCGTAAATACAGGTCCAATAGCTATACCAGATCAAGCAAGTAAAATAACTATTCTTTTGAAAACAGGACAATTATACTCAACTGAATCTTTATTTATAAATAACAATAGTAATCTAGCATTAGTTGGAAACGAAATAATTCAATTTCAAAATGTTAAAAAAATCAGAGAAAATACATATCAACTAAGCTACCTGCTTAGAGGCAGATTTGGGACAGAAAGATACATTGATCAACATCAAAAAGAAGAATTTTTCACATTATTAGATAATCTTCCTTCCTTAAAAATTAACCAATCACTAATTAATAAATCCTTGATATACAAGGTAATATCGAAAAAATCCGTCTCTTATACTAAACAATTTACATATGTATACTATGCAAATAATTTGAAACCATTACCTGTAACACATGTAAAAGGCAAACGTGATATATACAATAATCTAACAATTACTTGGACAAGAAGAGCACGTATCAACGGAGAATGGAACGATAATACTGATACACCTATAGATGAAGAGTTCGAAAGTTATGATATTGAGATCTTAGACAACCAGGATATAGTAACTCGCACAATTACAGTAAAAGATGATAGTACAACATTTGTATACTCTGCCGAACAACAGAAAATAGATTTCAATGTAATACAAGAAAAAATTAATGTTATAATATATCAAAACTCTAGTGTAATAGGCAGAGGTACAGCTTACAAAACTACTTTATAAATTTCAGTAACCACTATTATATATATAATTCACATTACAACAACTTATACAAATATTATTCGTTTATATAAAAGAAAAATACTTAAAATTTATCAACCCTATAGATATTTATTCTTAAAACTCTACTCGACAATCTCATGATCTAAAACACTTATCATTGCATGAAAATTTTATATGTTTTTGAGTAATAAGATTTCAATACGGCAAAAATATTGAATTTATAAACAAAACAATGTTTCTAACAGCTAAACTATATAATTAAATATGTTTTTTTACTAAATTAAATCCTTATACATACATGCAATCTATAATCAATTGACTGTGATAAATATTCAGTAGTTTAACATAATAAAAATTATTGTGTTAATTCATTAATCATTATATGATTAGCAGAATAAAAGCAGTTATTTATAAGGTTAATGCAAGGTCTATATATCAAGTCATATGGTTGTCAAATGAACGTTTATGACTCTTTAATTATGGAAAACATAATCAAACCTCTTGGATTCACTGTGGTAAATGAACCATCAGAGGCAGACATTGTAATATTAAATACCTGCCACATTAGAGAGAAAGCTTCTGAAAAACTATATTCAGAATTAGGCAGAATAAGAAAAATACAAGAAAATAAAGACTTAACTATAGTAGTTGCTGGATGTGTAGCACAAGCTGAAGGAGAAGAAATATTTGAAAGAGCTCCATTTGTTGATGTAGTGGTAGGTCCTCAGAGTATACATACACTTCCTGAACTTATTGTAAAAGCCCGTCGAATAAAAAAACAAGTTATCAACATTGATTTTCCCGTAATTTCAAAATTTGATGCAATACCTGTAGAAGAGTACACAAAAAATCAAGAAACCTCTGCGTTTATTTCAGTACAGGAAGGGTGTAACAAGTTTTGTACATTTTGCGTAGTTCCATACACACGAGGAGAAGAATACTCAAGGACAGTAGAAGCAATATTTAATGAAGCACTTGCCTTATCGGACTCCGGAATAAAAGAAATAACCCTAATTGGACAAAATGTAAATGCATATCATGGAACGTATAAAGGATGTGAATGGGACTTAGGAAAATTAATTCAGTATCTTGCAAAAATACCAAGCATAGAACGTATAAGATATACAACATCACATCCACGCGATATGCACCAATCCTTATATGAAGCACATGGACTTGAAGAAAAATTAATGCCATTTATTCACTTACCAGTACAATCAGGATCAGATAAAATACTAAAGAAAATGAATAGAAAGCACACTGCTGAAGAGTATATAAATATAATCAATAATCTAAGAAAACAACGGGCTGACATTGCTTTCTCATCTGATTTTATAGTTGGATTTCCAGGGGAAACAGAAGAAGATTTTGAACACACAATACAATTAGTAAAAGAAGTAAAATTTTCACAAGCATATAGTTTTAAATATAGTCCAAGACCAGGAACACCTAGTGCAGAATATGCAAATCAAACACCAGAAGAGGTAAAATCTCAGCGTATTCTCAGGTTACAAGAAATATTACGAGAACAACAGATTGCTTTTAATAGAAACATGATTGGTCAAACTTGTCCTGTATTATTTAGTAATAAGAAAGGAAAATTTGATAATCAAATCATAGGTAAAACTCCATATATGCAATCATGTTACATTAATACAGATAATCCAACCCAATTTCACAATAGCATCTTATCTATTAAAATAATAGATGCACACCAAAATAGCTTAACTGGCATAGTTATCAACTGATACAATATTTTCTCGCTAATATAGCTTTATACGCAAGACAGCTTTCCACATGTATTCACATATTAATAGTCCAGCAGTTTCAAGTGCTAATATAAATCATATTCTGCTACCAATATACGCTTTACATATAAGAAAGCTCCCCAAAGATACACACACAATCAATGCATTCACACATTAGATTTATTATATCCCATAGCTTTCAATTACCAACATGAGTCAATATTCTGATGCCCAATATAGCTCATGCAGTAAAACTTTTTAAAGATACCACAATAGCTTTACAATCGTGTAATCCTATTAAACCACTAATACAGTTTTGTTCATAGTAGAATTTTTTAGAGCCCATTCAACAACTTTACAAACAGTATTAATATATGATAAATCATGAACACATATCTAACATGTTGTAGTTATTAACTGACAAATAGAACATCCCTATCATTAATAGCATTTTATATATAAACTCTATTTAAAAAATTTTTTAGCAAGCAATCTAAAATTTACCTAAAACTAGAATAGCTTTTTATACCTCATACATAAAATCCTACAACACCACCATACTAAATTCTGAATATATTTACTTATTTTAGTACACAACAATACTTCATTAATAATAAAGTCCATACATTTTCAGATAAACAATACCCTCCTAATGGATACACATAGAGTAAATTTACAACTTGATCTATGCCAATACACAAATCAATAACTTTACACACTACATTAATATATAATTTAAGAAAAAATCCTCACCCCCTCCCCCTACAAGACATTATTTCATACAAAAAGTATCACGACAAAAAAACAATAAAACAAATGATAGGAAAATAAGCACCGGCATAAAAAAACTTACGTGTATTACATCATATTTATCCTGATATTCTAGTACAAGCGCTACTAAAAACATAATTACGCCACCTACAATACACATCAATCCATTAATAACTGAACAAACAGTTCCTATTTTTCCTTCATCTATAACATCTGTGCCAATAGAAAAGTTTAACATATGTCCACCAGATGCAAATCCAAATATAAACATATAAACACATAAACAGTATAAATTGCTACCACATAATAACAAACTAAGGCTACTACATTGTAATAAACAGAACCCCATAAGCACATATTTCCTATTTTTTAATATATTAGAAATTATATTGACTAAAGGACAACCTATAGAAAAACCCATCCATATTATAGAATGTATAAGAGTAACATTGTCATCTCTTAAATTCATAGCTATTAATAACTTTTGTCCCCAAAATACAGCTATTGATAAAAATACCCCAAACATAGAGCTACCAACTATTGTAAATAGCCATATCTTCCTTACTCGTATTATTCCAACAATATGTTTAAATACTTGTAATAACAACTTAATGATATTTGTATCACCACTTTTTAAACATACTGACTCTTTATTCCCTAGTAGGAATAATGTTGCAATAAGTACAACAATTTCAATGTATTCTATATACCTAATTATATCTCTCCAAGGTAACCCTGATGAAGTCAAACACGCATAGATATATTCCATAAACAAAGAAGATAAACTATACACTGTTTGAACTAATCCAAACATAATCCCTGATTTTAAAGGAGAAAAAAATTTATAACTAATATAACCTGTCCCTACAAAACCAAAAGATGCTCCCAATGCCAAGAAAATTTGCGATACAAAAAAACAAATAGTATATTCAGCATGGAAAAATAAGAAAGTACCTATAATTGTTAACACAACAGATACTGGTAGTACTTTTTTTTCATTATAACAATCTAGTATTGATCCAGTAAATAGTTGAAAAATTGAAAAACACCACATATGTATTGATGCTGCTAATGCAGTTTGTGCAATACTTAAATTTAAATCTTCACTCACATATGGATTTATCACAGCATAGGCTATTTGAAAATTACTCCCACAAATAAGTACTAATACTCCTATAATCCAATTTAGAATAGGATAAAAACACATTTGTACTATCTACCAACATTATAATAAATTATTAATGAAAACTCCCTAGAGTTGATTAATAATTATCTACATAACCAAAATTTCTAGTATAGCAACTATATAATATATACTAATTCAAATGTATTATAAAATTAGCAAAAATTTATTAATATCTCTAAACTTCTATCAACTTACACAATTTAACAGATAATAAGTTATAAAATTATTTAGACACAATACTAAAGCAATTTATATATATTACAACTTTAAACACTACACATACTATACCAATATACAATTTATTATCAGTCCAAGATACGTAAACTTTAACTTAATTAAAAATATTTATATTCATTGAAATCTATGGCAGAAACTATCCTACAATGAGCTTTACAATCAAACTAATCACTATTAATGCCCATATAATATCTCTACCAATATTTGTCTTTGCCTTACTTAATTCTTGATAATTACTGATTATATCTAAACTTTTATCAACCTTTTTCATAAACAAAGGAATATCATGTACAGTTTGACATAAGTAAGATCTCTTTAATTTTTTAATATATCTATTTTTTTCAATAGCATATTTTTCCATCCATAATTCCGCTATCTTCCACATATTAACTTCAGGACACAATTGCCTACATACACCTTCTACTAATACTGTAGTTTTTTGTAGTAGAAAAAGCTGAGGCTGCAATTTCATATTGAAATCACCAGTAATCTTAAATAACTGAGTCAATAGTGCTGAAATGGATATATTTTCTGTATTCTTACCAACTATAGGTTCACCTATAGCACGACAAGCTGTAACAAAATTACTATATTTTGCATCAACATATCCAGCCCTATAATGGACATCAGCAACATATTGATAATCCCTTTTTAAAAAACCTACAAGTATCTCTGTAACATACATACATGTAGCCTTATCTAATCTTCCAACAATTCCAAAATCTATAATTACAATTCTTCCTTTTGTATCCACCATAAGATTTCCTGGATGCATATCTGCATGAAAGAATCTATCTCTATATACTTGATTACAAAAACAAAATATCAAATTTTTCACTAATACTTCACAATTCTCTGATTTGTAAATACTATATATTGGTACAGCATCTATCCATTCTAATGTTAACACACGTCTTGTAGTTCTAGTCCAATCGACCTCTGGTACATAACACCCTTTATCATCTTGAATATTAGCTCTTAACTCTTCAGCATTTGCTGCTTCAAAACGCAAATCTATTTCCATCTTACATATCTCATGAAATGTTTGTACAAGTTGCAATAATTGAAATCGTTGCAAACTTCGAAAATTCTGTGCTAATCTTGCAAGCCAGAACATTAATTTAATATCCCTTTCAAAAATTTTCTCAATTCGTGGTCTCAAAATTTTCACAGCTCTTATATTTCCATTAATATCTTTGGCTTTATGCACTTGTGCAATAGACGCAGCAGCAACTGGATTCTGTTCAAATTCACAAAATATTTCACTTATCTTGCATTTAAAATCTTCTTCTATAATTCTTACAACATCCATATAAGAAAAAGCTGGTAGCTTATCACATAAACATAGTAAATGATTTGCAATCTCTTCTCCAATAATATCAGCCCTAGAAGATATAGATTGACCAAATTTAATAAAAATTGGACCAAGCTTTTGCATAGCCATTGCAACCTTTTCTCCTTGAGATTTTCCTTTAACTGACTTTTTAGCAAAAATACAAGTGTAAGGTAATATGTTATATCTTACTAAAATATTTAATATATTAAATAAAGAAATTATATTAAATAAGATACTAAGCATAAGATGAAAACATTGTTAAGAATTTTTCATTTTTTACAATCTCACTTGGAGATCCTTCACAGTAAATACTCCTATTAATACATATAACACGATAAGAATTAGACATTATAAAATGTAAATCATGAGAGGTCATGATTACACTTAAGTTATACATAGTAATTAATTTGCTAATTAATTTGTAAAAGCTATCTTTCGCATTAATATCCATGCAACTCACTGGTTCATCCAAAATTATTAAATCAGGATTTAACATCAAACATCTTGCAAGTAAAACTAATTGTAACTCTCCATAAGATATCTCTGACATTTGTCGATCTAATATTTTTTCAATATTAATATCTTTTAACACATTACTTAATTTTAATTTTCTTTTCCTTTTTGTATAACTAGAATTTAGAAAATATTCGACTGTCATTGGAATAAGAGAATTAACACTAAAATGTTGAGGTAAATATCCTATGGTAAAATTTTTTGCATATTCTACAAGCCCTACATAATTTTTATATATCCCAACTAAGACACGAATTAATGTTGTTTTACCTCCTCCATTTGGCCCTAAAATTGTAACAATTTCACCAAATTTCACTTGAAAACTAACATCATCTATAACCTTTTTTTTAGAATAAAAAAATGAGAGATTTTCAACATTTATTATATAGTCATTGACACACCTATCATCATATGAAACAATTCCCCTTTTGTTTAATAACTTATGAAACATAAAGTCTTTCTCTTCCTTTTCTACATATTATTGTTACATCCTACTATAGGATATTCTGTACCAAGAATTATAGCAACTATAAACCCAATATATTCATTAGTTAATGCAGTTACTAATGGTATAACAAAACCAGTGCTTTTAATCAACGAACCAGTTTCGATACATGATTATACATTAAAACCATCAGATAAAAGGAAATTAAAAGATAGCAATATCATATTTTATGTAGATGATCACCTTGAAACTTTTATAAATAAACTACAAAATAAAACATTAGTCAAACTTTCAGAGGTTGTAGAATTATTACCATCAAGATATGATTCTAACTTTTCTTATAAAATTCATACAACACAAAATGATCTACACATTTGGTTAAGTCCAGAAAATGCAAAAAATATAGTCAATCAAATAAGAAACGTACTATGTCAAGCAGACCCAGAAAATGCAACAAAGTACACTGACAATGCAAATTTAACATTAGTACAAATCACTAAACAAACAGAAAAAATAAAAAATATGTTGAATTTTGTCAAAACAAAACCTTACATAGTCACACATGATGCATATCAATATTTTGAAAAATACTTTGGATTAAACTTTATAGCAGCTCTTTCTTCAAGTCATGACACAAATATCAGCGTAAAGAGGCTAATGCATATAAAAAAAATTATTAATCAACATAAAATAAAATGTATTTTTTCTGAGTCTTCAAATGATAAGATTAAGAATTTATTTTTAAAATATCAGGTAAAATTCCAAATACTTGATCCCATAGGCAGTAGTTTAACAAAAGACAATGCATATTTTGACATTATGCAGAACATTGCTGATAATTTTCTACATTGTCTATCACAGGAATAGATTTATTTAATATAAATTTTATAGACCATGAAAAATACATTATAAAAATATGTATTCGTAATGTGTAAAGGCAACAGAGGCTCAATCTAATACTTATGCAGATCTTAAATTATTTAAATTCAATCACAAGTACCTTCATACAGAATATACTATAAGGATATAATAATCTTGATCTAACAAGGTATACTTATATTCTACTAGATATGTAATATATAAGACTTGCGTTCTCTTTTTACTATGTAAAGCGCAAGATACAGAATTCTAAAAATTCTCACACTTAAACCTACCTAATCTTTCAGTAACAAATTAAACATAAGCAATATATAAAAAACCTATAAAGTTTTCCTGATAAAAAACTTCGCAGATATTCTTTATTCACATAATCAATATTCAAGATATAATATACCGAGAAGACAAAGCTGCACTTAAAGTTCCTTCATCCAAATAATCTATCTCTCCCCCCATAGGTATACCACAAGCTAATCTAGTTACCTTAATCCCTAATTCCTTAATCATTTGAGTTATATAATGAGTAGTTACCTGACCATCCATGGTGTTGCCTATACCTATAATCACTTCTTTTATATCAAATTTTTTTATTCTCTCTACAATACTATTTAAATTCAATTGATCAGGCCCTATTCCATAAATTGCAGATAAAGTTCCTCCTAATACATGGTATACACCTTGATATATTTTTCCTTTTTCAAATGCCCACAAATCTCCTAACTCTTCCACTATACATAATAATTGACGATCACGCATAACATCAGCACAGATACTACACGGCGCTTTAATATCTATATTAAAACATATGGGACATTCCTTAGTCTGAAATGCTAAATCTTGAATCCCTGATGCTAAAGGTAACATCACTTCTTCTTTGTTGCGCAGTAAATAAAGTACAATTCTTCTAGAAGAAGATGGCCCAAAATTAGGAAGCTTTGCAAACATACTAATTAACTTATTAATATCCATGACACATCCTTAATAATTGATAAGCTAAATAACATGCATATGATATCAGCTAACTTTGTATATTTATAAAGATTCATTTATCTAATAATAAAAAAACTATCACCTACATAGAGTTAAAGGATATAAAATTTACACAACAAACTATATTTAGAAAATATCTAATGTATAACACAAAAAAATTTACAAACCCAGCTAACGATTTGGCTCATCTTCTGTTGACACAAGTTTATTGTCTTTTAATTCTTGTTTCAAATTACGAATACCTTTACCTAAGTCACTCATAACATCTGGTAACTTGCCTGCCCCAAATAGTACTAAAATTATTATTAAAATTAAAAAAATTTGCCATGGACCTAAAGTCATAATGAAACTCCTATAAAATATAAAACTATATCTTAAATAATAAAATTTTATTTAAGTCAAGCAAGATAAATATAGTATCACCAACTTGTGGTAAAACTATGTTAGCAAACCTCATCCAACACAAACAATCATCTACACAGACACAGATCATATTATTAAAAAACTTTATCTGCTTTACTACAGCTTTTATTCCTTTATCTGGATGAGGAATTATTGCCTCAGGCCTTATACAAACTACTACTTCTTCACCATTAGTAAAAGACTGTGCTGGTATTTTCCCTATTGGTAATTCTATATAAGAATCCTTTACTGTACAAACAAAATGATTAATCTCACCAAAAAATTGTGCCAACATATGATCTTTAGGATTATAATATATTTCATAGGGAGTACCATGCTGAACTATATATCCATCACGCATAACATATATTATATCTGCAACTTCCAATGCTTCTTCTGGATCATGAGTAACAAGTAATACCGTAATCTCTCTAGCTTTCAATAATGATAAAACATGCCTTCTAATATTAACTCGCAATGCCGTATCAAGACTAGAAAATGGTTCATCTAATAATATCACTTCTGGTTTTTGAGCAATTGCCCGAGCAATTGTAATTAACTGCTGTTGCCCTCCAGAAAGCATATCAGGATACATATCTTTATATGCTATCATATTAATAGATTGTAATATATCTAATGCAACATTAAACTTCTGTATTTTAGACAAGCTTTTAATAGCAAACATTACATTTTCAATAACAGTTTGATGTGGGAATAGCGAAGGATGTTGAAATATTAAGCCAACATTACGTTCTTCAGTTGGCATACAAAAATTACTATTAACTACAACTTTACCATTTATATATATAGAACCACAATGCAAATTCTCCAATCCAGCAATTAGCTTCAACACTGTAGATTTACCACACCCAGAAGGACCAAGAAGACAAATTACTTCCCCTTGTTTACAACTGATACTAACATTATGTAGTAAAAATTGACCTTTTTTATATTTATAAAAGACATTTTCTAACTGCAAACCTACCATCAATAGACCTTTAACAAGTTTAATGCCATATAAGAAAAATTATGTGACTGTAAACCATGCAAACCAAGCACATACCATAAAATAAACATCAAGTACTTCAGTTAGATATTAACCTTTTTTTATTTTCTATGCAAGTAATACACAGGGTATTATATCTAATCTTTTACTAAAATCCCTTTGGTACTTATAATTAATTAATATCAAGAAATTATGAACTAATAAAATTAATGATTTTATACCATATAAATGTATACTGAATAAGATAGTAAAACTACTTAATTATTTTGCATATAGTTTTAGGAAGCGTCATGTTTAGATTCATATTCATAATTTTACTAACATTGCTTATCAATACAAAATGTTACTCCACAAACGTTTCAAATCCAGTACGTATGAAACTAACTATAGGATCAGTAGACATGAAAACCAAAAAGATTGAAGCAGCTGTTAAAGTAACAATACAGGATGGTTGGCATATTTATTACAAAATACCTGGAGATCTTGGTTTACCAACAGTTTTTCAATGGCAAAAACATATCTTTAAGGACGCACATGTACATTGGCCTAAACCATTACAGCACACAGATATTGTAAGCAACAATACATTTCATAGTAACATCTACAAAGATCTTGTAGTATTTCCCATATCATTGATACTTAAAGACAATCAACACAAAGAATTACAAGTAACTTTGCGCATTAGATATGCAGTATGCAAAGATATATGTATTCCTCAAGAAAAGGTAATTATATTGGACCAACTTTTACAAAATTATCAAAATCAGGAAACTATTCAGTTAATTAATTTCTGGAAAACCAAGTAACCTTGTTAATAATCACAGATCAAATATGCAAATAATATGAAATATACCAAGTTACATCACTAACACACATGGCAATAACTATTAAATCAAACTCAACTCCTATACAGCACAACAAAACACGTGTATATGAAAATTACCCATCTGTAATCTGTAATCCTATAAAATAGGTCTAAATATTACATTGCATGAGACTATTAAGTCTGCTATAAGTTAAAGTATTTGTATACATGAAATTCAGTATGGATACATTATATCATTTTCCACTTTGCCCTTTTTCCAGAAAAGTACGTATCTTTCTTAAAGAAAAAAAGTTTAACTTTCATCAAATAGAGGAAAATCCTTGGAAAAAGCGCGAAGGATTTATAAAGATCAATCCCGTATGTCAGGTCCCTGTATTAATCAGTGGACAGCATGTAATTGCAGATAGTCAAGCAATTTGTGAATATATTGAAGAATTATATGATAGCGTATCTTTACTTGGAAATTCACTACATGTAAGATCAACAGTACGTAAATTAATATATTGGATTGACTATAAATTTTATCATGAAATTACAAGATATATAATAAACGAGAAAATATCAAAATATTATATAAAAAATGCAAGTCCAGATTCCAGATTTATTCAAGCAGCAAGACAAAACTTGCTGCCTCATATCAGATACATAGAACGATTACTTAATACCAATAGTTGGGTTGCATGCAATGAATTTACTCTAGCAGATATAACATTAGCTGCACATATATCAGTGCTAGATTATATGAATATCTTTCCATGGCATTCAACAGCTATATTAAAAGAATGGTATTCTATAATAAAATCAAAACCATCATTTAGTGATATATTAAACGACAAAGTAACGGGTATAATACCTCCTGTACACTATAATAAACTAGATTTCTAAATCATGCTTGTTATATCACCCTTAGTCCAACTTACAAGTTAGGTACATTAGTCGTTATAGGCATTACAAGCTCATACAATTATATTATTTATTTCGTACAACCTCAATTTTGAAAGATTTTTTTCATAATTTACGAAATAAAATCTATTATATACAATACTGTTAATTATATATTTCACAAATATCACAGAATTTTATTAACATGAAACCAAACCCATCTAATATAAACCTGCCAAATGGATACACTCTAGAACATCATAAGATTTTATATAGTACAAACTATGAAGCAATCAAGCTTGCAGAATGTGGAGCTGAAGACGGTACTATAATTATATCTGACGAACAAATTAAAGGACGAGGAAGGTATGAACGTATATGGCATTCTCCTAAAGGTAATTTATATTTCAGTGTTATTATAACAAAATTTGTGGAAGTATTTCCTTTATCATTTATTGCAGCATTATCTGTCGGAAAAACACTTGAAGAAATACTAAAAAATAACGACAACATAATATCAAAAGTGCAATATAAATGGCCCAATGATATACTAGTAAATAATAAAAAAATATCAGGCATACTATTAGAAAGCAGAACATCAAATAATACATTACAAAAATGGATAGTAGTTGGCATAGGCATTAATATGTATAAAGCTCCAGCATATGCAACAACAATCAATCAACACAGTCATAATTTCACTTTATCTAATCTAGAGTTACTGGAAAAAGTAATAAATAACTTTAACAATTTTAGAGAGCATTATATTCACTACGGGTTTACAAACATAAGAGATTTATGGCTTAAACAAACATGCCACTTAAATAGCCATATCACTGTTAAAAGCCACAGCCATACCTATACAGGACAATTTATTACAATAGATATAAAAGGTAATATGATCATGAAACAAGACGATAAAACAATATGTATTACTTCAGGAGAAATATTTAATATCACATAAGGCAAGTATAACTTGAATATGACTATATCATTAATAAGTAAGACATATATGCAATACACCGTTAATAACACAAAAAATACCAAGCTAGTTATGCTTAATATAAAGTTATAATATACCAAGTAATATGAACACTTAAGTAATTTTACTTGCGTACAATCTTATAGAAAATATTTATTTAATAACCAGTAAAGTACATTAACTATAATAATGAAACACAGTACCAAAGGATGCATCATAAATTAATATATCATTCTACTAACAACAAAAATGTATAATCAAGTACATCAAAAAATAAAAACATCATTGACTAAATAATATATTCAATGTAGAATTCAAATATTACATTTGTGATCTGAAGTACGTTATCGTGGTGATTTAGTTATGTTATCGTGGTGATTTAGTATTTAAGTGCTAGGTTAGGTATTTTTATAAACTGGTTACTGTTTAAGAATATGTAATAACATCGTGAGTTTTATCCATCTACCAGGCAAGTGTTTTAGCGTGTGTAAAGTTGTGTACTTCTCTACTATCTTGCTATTTAAGTAATTAAAATACCTACTTTAAAAGTATAAGCACCTAATCTTATATTCTTGTAATTAAATAATTACATACCCTATTATAATACATATACAGTTATTAGCAGCATGTTTTCAATAAATATGGAGCCAAAAATATGCCAGGTAAATCAGAGCTTAGTAATAATCAGCTAAAACTTTACACAAAAGTACAGCAACACATAAAAAACAATCAAGTTACAAAAAACTTAAGTCTTCTACCATCACCAATAAGTTATTTTTCTTATAAGGTAAACTCCTTATTTTTTGGTAGCAAAAATACTTCACATGAAAAATGTGTCATGGTAAGTGAGGAATTTACTTCTGATCTAATTCTAGAGTCAGCAGATTTTGAAAGTTTTACATTAGTAACAAAACATATCGACAAAGACTTTAAAGAACAATGTCATAATAATGGTATATTATTTTTATGTAATCTTCTCACCCCTCTAATAAAACACATCTCCAGTAAATTAGCAACAAGTGGTATATCATCACACCCTATATCTGAGATTGAAGGTATATTAAGCACAAATATGCCACTAGGAGATAATAATTTTAATCCAGGAGATATTGCATGTTATGAAGAATTTATAAATGGTATCTTAAATCAAAGTAATCAAGACGTCCTACTCAGAGAAGCAGAAAAGGTGCTTAATATAATATGTCCACTTACTTGTCATGTACTACTTATAAGAGGTATAGCACATGCAATTCTCAACAAACGAACTCCTAATCCCACATCTCATAAAGAACATGTTGCTATAGAAGCTAAAACTGCCACTTTATTACATATAGCAGCCATAACACATACTACTAGAGAAAGTACTATGCGTGCAGTTAATGCAGCATTTGCTCGTGAACATCCATACCAAAGTAGAGTCTTGGCAATAACTAATTATTTTAATCAATATATTAGTGACACTGTTTCATGGGTATATGTTGGTGCTATATTCTCAGTCTTCGTAACACGTATATACTCTGGATATGCTAGTGACAGAGCAGAACAAGATGTACAAAAGGCACTATCGGCTTCAGGTCATAGTATCAATTTTAATCATACTCGTTACTATAGACCTGATATAAACTACCATAACAGTACCAATAGCACAGTAATTTATGCACCCAGACACCCCTCTGAATACTTCCCAGAACATGAAGGTGTTCTAAACGGAGTTCCTGGTTATCTGACAACTGCGATATCTACAGTACAGCTATTTCTTACATTACCAAACATGATTCTGAGTCAACGTAAGAGACAGTTCGTTCTCAGATCATTGGATAAATATTCACCTACACCAGAAGAACAAAAAAACAATGCAATATTGATGAGCACATTAATATTCCGTTGGGTCGGTAATGTTGTTGTACAACCTGTTGACTGCATAGATTCTGTATATAAAGATACATTTTTTAAATGGAGCGTTTTTAGATTCTTCACACCATCTGCGCCATTAGAAGAACCATTAAAACTACAAAATATTTATAACTGTCTTAATAGGCATTGCTACCGCAGTCAAAGTACCCCTACCCTAGTAAATCACAGAATTATGTTCCTTGCTGCTGTATCAACAACAGCACTTGAATACGTAGATGCAGCTTTAGGATTTCCAAATCTGATCTGTTCAGCACTTCTAAAAGGAACAAGACTTCTGTCAGTAATTATACCAGTAGTCACAAACAGAAATAAGGTATGTTACATTCCTAGGTTCAAAAAGTTTGTACTCGTAAACATGGTAAGAACAGCAACTTCACCTGCCATATTACCAGCTTTTGATCAGATCGGTAGTCATATCCGTTACGTGGGTTTATTAACAGCACTTGATGTACTGGCAACTGTCAATGCTGATGCAATATCAGGTCGTATTTTATCTGAAGCTAGTGCCATAGAAGAACAATTAGTTGTAATTGAAGATCTAATACGCAATGCTACACAAAATCACATAGCAGCAAGTTTAGTATTATTTTCCCCAGTGATTGAAAGGAGGTTTCAACGCTTAAGAAGCAATGTAACTATCACTGAAATCCTAGAAGATAATCAAGAAGAAGAGCAAGTTCAGAGTGGTAGAAGACAACATAGCAGATCAATAACAGAAACACAAAATAATGAAAGCATATGTGAAACCTCAACATTACTACCTTCTGAGCACAATAATAAAAGACCACTTAGACAATCACATGTGGTACCGGGAGAAGTATATATAGAAGATCCTTCACCAGTAGTACAATTAAGATCTTATAGAAGGAATGCTCCTGATTGCCACATTATAGATATAACCGATGAAAATGAAGATAATGAACAAGTATCAAGTACAATGGTTAACATCTCTTTAATGGGTCATTCATCACGCTCTCCTTCCTTATCAAAACAATAAAAGGTGGTTCTGATATCAGATGATATCAGAACCCCTGAGTAAAATGCAGCAGGAAACTAAGCTAAACAATTCAGGCTTTTCTTATGCAAATCTACCGATTCTTTTGTATCAAGATAACAAAAGGAGTTCAATTGTGAACTCCTTAAGTAAAATGTAACAGGAAAGCTAGGTTAACAAACTTAGCTTCCTCATAGAAATTCCCCAAATTCTTTCATCAATACAATAAAAGGTATTAGTTATAACTAAAAAAAACCTAAGTGAAGTTATAAAGTACTAAATCAAGATTCAGGATTTTTATGAGCCTCTAAAATCTATCAATGTGTTAATAAATTCGCTAATGATTACCATTATGTATATGATTTATCAATAAATTTTACTTTTAAAAACCTATGATTATAGAAAACAAAATAACCCTTTTAAATCACACTAATCAATAAGAGTAAGAACTAAGTTCCATAATTGCCAACATAAAAAATCCAGACTTTAGGAACATAATTAATGATGCAAAGCAACTTTCTTACTAGAGAATGGAGCGGAAGAAGGGGCTCGAACCCTCGACCTTTACCTTGGCAAGGTAATGCTCTACCAACTGAGCTACTCCCGCATTCAAGTTACTCCTTGTAAGCTTTAAATGCTAAAACAATAACTGTTACAATGCAAGAGGAATTATACAATTTTTCTATAATGTATCCAAGAAAAACTTAAAACCTATAATGATAAGAAAGTCTAAATATCAATAATATCAGAAAGAAAATAATGCATGAAAAGTAAAAATTGTATAACATATCATCATTATCACATTTCAAATGTTGTTGGATATTTATAGCTATTACAATAATGTCTCAGCATTTATAATAAAATATACTTAAAACCTCGGAGATAAATAAATGATAAAACGTTATAGCAGACCTGAAATGTCATCAATTTGGGAAGACAAGAATAAATTTAAAATATGGATGGATATAGAGTACTATGCATGTGAAGCACAAGTAAAATTAGGTGTGATACCTCACTATATACTTGATAATTTAAAAAACAAAATAGAAGATTTTGACATCAATCGCATAAATGAAATCGAGTCAGTAGTAAAACACGATGTAATAGCGTTTTTAACATATGTAGCAGAATCTACAAACTCAGATATAAGATATTTACACTATGGTATGACAAGTTCTGATGTATTAGATACATGTCTATCTGTACAATTAAAGCAATCTTGTGATTTACTATTAAATAATATAGAAGTTATATTAAATATCTTAAAACAAAAATCAATAGAAACAAAACATATATTATGTATAGGACGTAGTCACGGCGTACATGCAGAACCAATAACATTTGGCTTAAAACTGGCAAGATTCTATGCAGAATTTAAGCGAAATTACAAAAGACTAAAAATGGCTCAAGATGAAATATCAATATGTAAGGTTTCTGGAGCTATGGGTAATTTTGCTAATATTGACCCATTTGTTGAAAATCACGTAGCAAATTCTTTAAATCTTAAACCAGAATCTATATCTTCACAGGTGATACCAAGAGATCGCCATGCTATGTTTTTTGCGACTCTAGGAGTTATTGCATCTTCTATAGAGAATATAGCAATAGAAATTCGTCATCTTCAAAAAACTGAAACGTTAGAAGTCACAGAATATTTTTCAACTGGACAAAAAGGAAGCTCTGCAATGCCTCACAAGAAAAATCCTATATTAAGTGAAAATCTAACAGGTCTTGCCAGAATGATACGCAGTTACGTAACTCCTGCCCTCGAAAATGTTGCTTTATGGCATGAAAGAGATATATCACATTCCTCTGTCGAAAGATGTATTGCACCAGATGCTTGTATTGTCACAGATTTTGCATTAGTAAGATTATCAAATTTGCTCGACAACATGGTTATACACCCTAACAATATGGATAAGAATTTAATACAATCAAAAGGTTTAGTGTTTTCTCAGAGAGTACTTCTTGAACTAGTCAAATACGGCTTAAAAAGAGAAACAGCTTACAAAATAATTCAAGAAAAAGCATTAGAAACATGGAATAACAATAGTCACTTTCTAGATGAACTAAAAAAAGATCCACAAATATTAAAGTGCATAGATAGCCAAAGTCTAGAATCCTTATTTAATTTTGATTACTATACACAACATACAGAGGCAATATTTGAAAAAGTTTTTAAAGAATAAATAACTAATCTAAGATCAAAATTTAATATTGATTAATATATGAGATTAATAAATCACTAGCTTTTAAGTATTAATATTAAAAATATAAGATATTTATTAAATAAAATATTAATAACATAATTTTATATTAAAATAATAAATAATTATTATTGACTGTTTATTATTTTCTGATTACAATGCTATCATTATTAATTTAAAAGATTAATAAATACGGTCCTGCCTTACTATCAATGCATAACCATTAGGTAACACACACTTTATCTTACAAAGTAAAGCAGGGCCTCCATCTAAACTTTAGATACAACTAGTTTAACTACACACATGCCTGATTCTATACATTTCTGCAGTGCATTGCAAGTGATTTTTACACAACTAAAAGTTATAGCACAAAAAATTAAGTAATTATAAAGAAAAAACCTATTTGTTACCTCACATGATTTACTGTAAATACCGACTAATACCCTGTTTTTACCCTTTCTCAGTAAATCACTAATATTAATGGTTTTCTCTATCCACAAAACCAACATTAAACTCAACAACAAGTGTAACACAGTTCCTACAAAAGCATTTACCTACTACTGACATATTTATTTATCATCTTAAAAATTACGATATTAATAAGTCCTCAGTTAAAATACTTTAGTCTTAGAAACACACGTTTAAGTTATTCAAGTATAATGCTCTTCATACTATCTTCTACAGCATGTAGACTAAATCTTCACTCGCACTAATAAATCTTAGCTAACACATTATTCATCCTCTCAGCAAAACCACTAACATCTTCTAGCTCTTCCCCTTCAAGAATACATGCTTGATTTAATAACAAGTGTAACATATCATCTAATGTCGCATTTTCTCCAACATTAGCATGCTCATCTATCATCTTACTAATAATAGGATGCTTAGGATTAATTTCTAAAATCTTTGTGCTTTTATAATTCAATTGCTTCTGTTCTCTTAAAAATCTCTCCATTCTAATATCCATAGAACCATCTGCCACAGCTAAACATACTGGGCTATTTGTCAATTTTTTCGAAACTCTAACACCACTGACTAATTTACCAAGTACCTGAACAGCATACTTAACAAATATATCTATTTTTTCTTTAGAGTCAGCACTTTTATCTTCATTTTCTTTGACTTCTTCATTTTTATCAAGATTAGCAAACTTTTCTAAATCTTCATCTGCACGTATAACTGACTTTAATGGCACCTTTTGATAATCAGTGACTACATTTGTCCAAAAATCATCCACAGGATCAACTAATAATATAACTTCTATGCCACGACTTATAAACCCTTCTAATTGGGGACTCTTTTTTATAGAATCTAAATCATTACCAGTTAAATAATAAATATTATCCTGTCCTGTTTTCATTCTCTCAATATAATCTTCCAGGCTAATTAATAAATCATCACTGTGTGTACTATAAAAACGACATGCTGATATTAACTCCTCACGGAACTCTGTGTTCATTGACTCACACAATCCTTCCTTCAATACTGAACCAAAATTTTCCCAAAACTTTTTATAATCATTAATATCATTTTCAGCTTTTTTCTTAAGTTCAGACAATACTCTCTTTACTATAGATTGTTTAATCTTTTCAATAATTTTATTATTCTGTAGAGTCTCACGACTAATATTTAAAGGTAAATCTGAAGAATCTATTATACCTTTTAAGAATCTTAAATATTGAGGTATGATTTGTACATTATCTTCAGTAATAAATACCTTGTTAACGTACAATTTTACTGAACATTTTCTATCAGGATGGAATAAATCAAATGGTTTAATAGATGGTACATACAATAAATTAGTATACTCTATTACTCCTTCATTTTTATTATGCAATATCATCCAAGGTTCACCACCAACATGAGCTACGGTACGGAAAAAATTCTGATGCTCCTCCGCAGATATTTCATCTTTCGATTTTGTCCAAATAGCAGCATCACTATTTAACTTTTCTTCCTCTCCTTTATCATTTAAGAAATAAACTGGATAGTTAATATGATAAGAATATGTACTAATAATATGCTCTATGCGAAATTTATCAACAAACTCAGATTCTTCGGGTTTTAATACTAAAGTAATTCGAGTTCCACGAGGCACTTGATCCCCTTCTAGTTGTGCAATAGTAAACTCTCCATCCCCAGAAGATCTCCACTGATATCCTATAGATTCTCCAGCTTTACGAGATTCAACTATAACTTCATTGGCTACCATAAATGCAGAATAAAAACCTACACCAAATTGACCAATTAATTCAACAACACCTTGAGAAGAAGAAGCTTCACTGTTTATTGCTTCTAAAAATCTCTGCGTACCAGAATGTGCTATAGTACCTAAATTATCTATTAATTCTTGTCTATTCATTCCAATACCATTATCAGATATATATAATCTATTTTTATCTTGGTCCACACTGATGACTATTTTAAAATCAGAATCTTGATCTATTAAATCTTGGTTAGATAAAGATTCATAACGTAATTTATCACATGCATCTGACGCATTAGAAACTAATTCTCTTAAAAAAATATCTTTATTAGTATAAAGAGAGTGTATAACAAGTTTCAATACCTTCCCCACTTCAGCATCAAACTTTAATTTTTCAGAATTTATAACATCTTGCATATTAACCCTCTAAAACTAACATCAATAAATAAGTAATAACTACAATAACAATTTTCAAGTTCTCAAATCACTAATTTTCATAAATTTGCAGTAAATCCATAGCATGCTTATATACCATAGACTCAGAATTTACATCACCAACTATTTCTTTTATTACTTCAATAGCACCATTGATATCATTATTTTTAAGCATAGATACTGCTATTGCCTCTTTAATAGACGATTTGTAAACTTCAGACTTGTTAGATACAAATTTCTGAATCTTACTTTTTAACAAATCCAAATTTTCCCCTTTAAGCAATGTTATAATTTCTAAATATTCTGCTAATTCCCTTAACTCAGGAATGAGCTTTTTATCAGCAGCCAAATCAGCATATATTAATTGTGCTTTTTCTACTTGATCTTCACCACACATACCTGCCAACTTAAACTTAGCCAAATACTGATAGCTAGAACCATCAACTTTAGCAACATCATTTAACATCCGCATCATCTCATCATCACTAATTTCACCCATTAAAGCATCATACATCATATCACCCATGTGTTCCGATATCTTGTCATGACGACTACTTACCCATGAAATCATTCCCGCAAACACTATTGAGAAAACAACCACAACACAACATATCCATTTCAATTTTGGAATAGCATTAACTATATTTAACTCCATAAACTGTCCAACCAATTAACAAGATGATATCAATGTAAAAAAATAAACGTATATAGTCAATGCATTTTAGGAAAGAATCACAAGTACTAATATAATAGACATATCTTACATAAATACAAATTTACTTAATACATACAATCTTTCATACTTATACAAACCCTGAATAGATTATATAACATCTACACGATGATATATTTATAATATTGAGCACCACATTTCATTAAAACTCACAAACTCTTATTTTTATACTCACATAAATCTTGAACAATACATTGACTACATAATGGCTTCCTTGACTTACATATATATCTACCATGCAACACTAACCAGTGATGCGCATATAATAACCATTCTTTTGGTATTATACTTAACAATGCACTCTCTGTTTTTAACACACTATCTTCCTTAACTAACCCTATCCTATTACTTACTCTAAATACATGAGTGTCAACAGCAACAGTTGGTAAATTTAACCATGTGTTTAAAAAAACATTTGCACTCTTTCTTCCCACACCTGGCAATGCAATAAGAGTATCAAAATCTAAAGGCACGTTACTATTATATTGATTTATAATAATTTCACTAAGTGCAATAATATTTCTAGATTTAGAATTATACAATCCTATTGTATTTATATAACTTTTTAGACCTTTTTCCCCAAGATTTAACATTTTTCCCGGACTATCAGCAATTTCAAACAGTTTATTTGTAATTTTATTTACACTAACATCAGTAGTACGTGCGGATAATATTATTGCTACTAACAAAGTAAAATCGTTAGTATATCTTAATTCTATCTTCGGGTAAGGATTATACTCTTTAAATTTAGTAAAGAGTAAATTTATTTTCTCCTGATCCATTTAATCTGCACACACAATTTACACATTGTCATCAATATCAGAACTATCTTTAGCATCAATTATCTTGGCCACTGAAACAACTTTTTCACGTTTCTCAGTTTTAAATAAAGTAACACCTTGAGTGCTCCTACCAATAATTCTAATATCACTCACAGCAATACGAATTAACTTGCCCTTATCTGTAATTAACATTATATGATCATTAGACTCTACAGGAAAACTAGCTACTACATTACCATTTCTTGTAGTTGTCAAGATACTGACAACACCTACTCCACCTCTTAAAGTAGTACGATACTCATATGCAGAAGTCCTTTTTCCAAAACCATTCTCAGTTACTGTCAAAATAAATTGCTCATTTTGTACCATAGTCATGAAGATATCTTGTTCCAGCCCAAGATCATCTAATACCTTAGCTAAACCTGCATTAACAAAACCTTCTTCTTTAACAGCCATACGCTTTCCTAAAGGAACTTTTAGATATGTATCTTTCTTTTCAGAATCTATATCCATAGCTAACAATATCGACATGGAAATTACATTATCCTCTGAAGACAGCTTAATAGCTCTTACCCCATCAGACATCCTACCCTTAAACTGACGAACATTACTTACAGAAAACCTAATACTTTTTCCTAACCTTGTAGACAACAAAACATGATCTTCTTCTTTACACACTTTTACAGATATTAAAGCATCTCCTTCATCAAGCACCATAGCTATTTTACCATTACTAGGTACATATTGAAAATCTGAAAGTGCATTACGTCTTAAATTCCCTGATGCAGTTGCAAAAACAATGTTTAATGTTTCCGTATCTTCTACATTATCAGGCAAAGGCATTACACTAGTTATTGACTCATTTTCACTAAGCGGAAAAATATTTACCAGTGACCTCCCACGTGATGTAGGTTCACCTAACGGAAGTTTATAAACTTTTAACTTGTATACTTTACCAATATTAGAAAAGAATAGTACACTAGTATGAGTATTAACTACAAAGAGATTAGTGATAACATCTTCTTCCTTAATAGCTTGTCCTATTCTTCCTTTTCCACCCCTTTTTTGAGCACGATAATTTGAAAGTTTAGCCCGTTTAATATAACCACTCATAGTTACTGTGACTACCATATCTTCTTTTGGGATAAGATCTTCGATATCGGTCTCAAAATGTGAATAATCTATAGCAGTCCTTCTAGGGACAGCTAATTTTGCCTTGACTTCCTTCAACCCATCTTTAATCAGTTCAAGTAATGATTCTTTGTTTTTAAGCAGTTCAGTATATTGTCTAATCAATGATACCATTGACTTCAAGTCAAGTTCTAACTTCTCTTTCTCTAAATTTGTGAGACGTTGTAACTTCATTTCCAAGATTGACTTTACCTGTACACCCGTCAACTGACATACATTCTCAACCACAATACTTTTACTATCAGCAACAAGTTCTATCATCTCCCTCACAGATGCTAAAGCATCCCATTTACACTCAAGTAACTTCTTAGCAGCTTCTGCTGTATCACGAGATGATCTAATAATAGCAATAACCTTATCAATATTTAATACAGCAATGTACATGCCTATATATAAATGAGCTTTTTCTCGAACTTTCCTTAACCTAAACTGGGTACGACGTGTTAAAACCTCCTTTCTATACTCAACAAATGTCGATATGATCTCCAATAAAGACATTACCTTCGGCTTATTATTATCTAATACGAGCGTATTAATACTAAAACTCGTTCTCAATGGAGTTAAGCCTAAGATCTGATTTAAAATAACCTGATGAGATACCTGCTTTTTTAATTCAATTGCAACTCGTATCCCCATTTTATTAGATTCATCTCTTAAATCTAATATTCCTTCTATTTTTTTTTCTTTTACTAATTCATGGATACGCTCAATAAGCTTTGCCTTGTTCACCTGATATGGGATTTCATCAATAATTATTGCTTGTTTGCCAGATGGTAATTCTTCCAGATGAGTTTTGCCTTGAACAATAATTGTTCCCTTCCCCGTCATAAACGCAGAACGTATACCAGCATCTCCTAAAATAGTACCACCAGTAGGGAAATCAGGACCACGAACTATATTAATTAACTCATCAAAAGTAATCTCAGGATTATCTATATAAGCTATACAAGCATCTACTACTTCTCCTAAATTATGAGAAGGAATATTAGTCGACATACCAACAGCAACCCCACCAGCCCCATTGACCAATATATTAGGAAATTCTGCCGGCAATACTACAGGTTCTACTTCATTTTCATCATAATTAGGCCCAAAATCTACAGTATCCTCATCTATATCATTCAATAAAAAGTGTGCAGCTTTTGCTAATCTAGCTTCTGTATAACGCATAGAAGCTGGAGGGTCACCGTCTATCGACCCAAAATTACCTTGGCTATCGATCAACGGCAATAATAATGAGAAGTCTTGAGCCATTCTCACTAATGAATCATAAATTGCTGCATCTGCATGAGGATGATACTTCCCCATCACATCACCAACAACACGTGCTGCTTTTTTATACGGCTTACCATAATCATAACCAGATTTATACATAGAATATAAGATTCTTCTATGAACAGGCTTTAATCCATCCCGTATATCAGGAATTGCCCGACTAACTATAACGCTCATCGCATAAGATAGATAAGAATCCTCTAATTCTTGTTCTATAGAAACTGGTATGATATTATTGACATCACTCATCTAATATTTATTAACTAACCCTAAAAACAAACACATTGTACATCTTAATTCTCAAGCATATCAAGGTCAAGTAATTGTTTATAAAACAAATAACCAGTATTGCTATTCCAACAACAAATCTAATTTAGATATAACACATCAAACATTCGTTCGCACAGTAACGTTGTACACCACCTAAAATTGAAATTTAAATGTAGATACAATAACTTATTAGTTCAAACTAGAGTTACACAATAAAAATATTAATTAATCTAGGAAAACACATATACCACAATTAAAACATATAATTTCTACTAAAAATATCAAATTTCCACCATTAGTATTTTTTAGCAAATAGACTTCAATACACTACTGTTGCATTACATTATTACATTAGAAAATCGTTTCTCAAATTATATAATATTAAGATCTTACTTTGACTGCATAAGAAAAAAAATATAATATAATCCAAATGATGATGAATTTATTGCATTATGGAAGATTACATAACTTCACTTAATGAAGACCAAAAGCAAGCTGTTATTAATATAAATGGTCCTATTTTAATACTAGCTGGAGCAGGTACAGGAAAAACTAGAACTGTCACTTCAAGAATAGCATATATCATCAATAATAATTTTGCATTACCTAGCCAAATTTTAGCAGTAACATTTACTAATAAAGCAGCAAATGAAATGCTTGCTAGAATTAGTGAGTTAACTCCTGTATATAACATCTGGTTAGGAACTTTTCATGCAATAGCAGCAAAAATTTTAAGACAACATGCTGAAACAGTTGGATTAAAAAATGATTTTACAATCATTAACACAGATGACCAATTACAAGTAATAAAAAATATTGTCAATGACATGCATCCTGAATATGCATCAGACGCTTATAAAATCATCTTAAACAAAATACAAAGATGGAAAGATAGAGGCCTAATGCCAAGTAACATAACTGAAACAGAATTATATAAACCCATTAATACAGTAGCACTAAGCACATATCACATCTATCAAGAGAGATTAAAATTCTTAAATTGTGTCGATTTTGGAGATCTACTACTATACAACATTCAAATATTTACCACACAACATAATATCTTATCCCATTACCAAGAACAATTTAAATATATAATGGTCGATGAATATCAAGATATAAATACAATCCAATATTTATGGTTAAGATTATTAGCTCAAAAATATAAAAACTTATGCTGTGTTGGAGATGATGACCAATCAATATACAGTTGGCGTGGAGCAGAAGTAGGAAACATTTTAAAATTTTCTGACGATTTTCCAAATGCAAAAATTGTGCGACTAGAGTGCAACTATAGATCAACATCTCATATTCTAGACGTTGCCACAGCAATAATAAATAACAATAAATCAAGGTTAGGAAAGAAGTTATGGACAACAAATGAGAAGGGGCAAAAAGTCAATTTGATGAAATTTTGGGATAGTAAAGCAGAAGCACAGTACATATGTGAATATATTAAGAATTTACATAATTACCAATTCAATGAAACAGCTGTTTTAGTAAGAGCAGGATTTCAAACAAGAATATTTGAGGAATACTTTATCAAGTATAGCATACCATATAAAATAATCGGTGGTACAAGATTTTATGATAGGCAAGAAATCCGTGATATCATTGCTTACTTAAAAATCACGGTCAATCCTAATAATGATATCGCCTTTGAAAGAATAATTAACAAACCTAAACGACATATAGGAGCATCAACACTCAATAAAATATATCTATGTGCCAAACAAAATAATACCTATTTTTTAAATGCAGCAAAAATCTTAATCTCGGATAATCAATTGCCTGATAAAGCATCTAGATCCTTAACTAATTTACTAAGTAAGATTAACTCTTGGAAAGAATCTTTATCATCTGATTCAATATCAAACACTGTTAAAATGATAGCCTATGATTCAGGGTACATAGATATGTTAGAAAATGAAGGTGAAAATGGCCTAGCAAGAGTAGAAAATATAAAAGAACTTTTTTCCGCATTATTAAGTTTTAATGATGTAAACGAATTTTTAGAACATATCAGTCTTGTTACAGAAACAGATTCTTTAAATTACAATGATAACTACACTTATATCATGACACTGCATGCAGCAAAAGGATTAGAATTTCCCGTAGTTTTTTTACCTGGGTGGGAAGAAGGAGTATTCCCACATGAAAAATCTTTACAAGATAGGACAGGAGATGCATTAGAAGAAGAAAGAAGATTAGCTTATGTTGGAATTACACGAGCACGTCAGCAACTATTCATATCATGTGTAGCAGTAAGAGACATCAACAATTGGCGTCAACAAATGAAAATATCAAGATTTATCAAGGAATTACCTGCAGAACATGTACAAGTCATAAAAAACATTTCAAGCTATTATTAATTAATATTTAAAGCCATTTTCAATACATGTTTTACATTCTCACGACAGAATGGCAAGTTATTTCCTAATTATTCACTACGAATAATCAGCAGCATTGTATTAAACTTCAACAGTATACAAATTATATAAACTATATAATATACATTAGTAGGAATAATTACAAACTATTTCAATATATTTTGTATTGCATATATTCAATGCATGTAATACAACTAGAAAGTTGTACTAATTCATTAATCATTAAAGAATTATATTTATATTACTTACATTTCGTTATTACATAGAACTTCAGATGTTAACTCAACTAAGAAACACTTGGCAAAGACTCAGGATCCCGTCATTTATTAGAGCTTTAAGAAATTTTGACCTGCATCATGCTAGAAACACACATTATCCTGACTGTGAAAGCGGCCAGATAGCTTGGGCAGACCTTCCAAGAAGTCAGATAAAAATAAATGGGAAAGATGCTAATTTTGCTCAGGCAATTAATGCCTATAAAACACCGGAAAATAATAGGTATCGTAAAGTTTTACACGAAATATTTAATTCAAAATTTCAGGAGATCTCAAATCAAAACGTCAGTGGACCTCTTATAGACGAATGTGTAACGATACTAAATCAAGCATCTCTATATGGATCATCAATAAAAGTACTACAGCTACTGGGGAAAGATATGCAGGCCAGAATGCATCTTAATACTCTGGTTGTTCCGGTTGTACATGCGTATAATACTAAAATTGAAACCATATCAGGCTCAAATTTAACAGTAGAGCATACAGAACAACTGACCCTTAGAGACATGAGCACTGGCTACCCCATATCTAAACTCAGCACAACGATATGCTTTAATATGAGTTCAGATCAGTACAATACAGTAACATACAGTAACCCCACAATATCACTTGAAATACCACAAAAAGTAGCACCAACTTTATTGCCTATCAATAGCATAAGAATGGCAAATATGCTTGTTCCCTTGAGTAATGCCGTCAGCAGAATACGGTCATTGTTTACTGGTGTTCCTTTTCAGAAAATAACACCATATGAAATAATACGTACTAACAATGCATCGATAATAACACATAAGTTACCACATTACAGATGCATCCCAGTAACAATACCTGACATAGAAAATCAAAAAGAAAAGCATAAGCAAAAACAGAAAAGTCAATACCAAACTCGCAGCACATTTATTCGCCCACACCCATCAGAGGAGGATATACGCAAACCCACAGGCAATTCAAATAAAGATTCTAAACAACAACAAAATAAGCCATTGAATGTTTCTGCAGAAATACATGAAACAAAAATACAACCCCAAAAACAATTTAATACTGAATCCCGCTCTTTGTAACAAAAGTTTGATACTTATGAGGATCTATATTACATCCTCATTATCTTACTTAAAATTCCATATACAAATGAACCATTGATTATATCTCTCTCTTATAGTAAGGTCTAAATACTATAAGAGATCTATAAAGCTATAAATATAGTAAAAATTATAGTATATTCAACCATCAATGATGTATGTTTAAGCTTAATAATATAACATTTATTAACAAGTTTTACTTGTATAAAAACATTACTTAACCATACAAATGTACCTCATGATAATTCTATATTGTCAAAATTCATAAAAAAGACTAAATTGTTTAATAATTATGCTATAACAAACACAGACTACAAGGACATGAATAACATATCAACTATAATATTATAGAAAGAAATCCGTGATATCATTGCTTACTTAAAAATCACGGTCAATCCTAATAATGATATCGCCTTTGAAAGAATAATTAACAAACCTAAACGACATATAGGAGCATCAACACTCAATAAAATATATCTATGTGCCAAACAAAATAATACCTATTTTTTAAATGCAGCAAAAATCTTAATCTCGGATAATCAATTGCCTGATAAAGCATCTAGATCCTTAACTAATTTACTAAGTAAGATTAACTCTTGGAAAGAATCTTTATCATCTGATTCAATATCAAACACTGTTAAAATGATAGCCTATGATTCAGGGTACATAGATATGTTAGAAAATGAAGGTGAAAATGGCCTAGCAAGAGTAGAAAATATAAAAGAACTTTTTTCCGCATTATTAAGTTTTAATGATGTAAACGAATTTTTAGAACATATCAGTCTTGTTACAGAAACAGATTCTTTAAATTACAATGATAACTACACTTATATCATGACACTGCATGCAGCAAAAGGATTAGAATTTCCCGTAGTTTTTTTACCTGGGTGGGAAGAAGGAGTATTCCCACATGAAAAATCTTTACAAGATAGGACAGGAGATGCATTAGAAGAAGAAAGAAGATTAGCTTATGTTGGAATTACACGAGCACGTCAGCAACTATTCATATCATGTGTAGCAGTAAGAGACATCAACAATTGGCGTCAACAAATGAAAATATCAAGATTTATCAAGGAATTACCTGCAGAACATGTACAAGTCATAAAAAACATTTCAAGCTATTATTAATTAATATTTAAAGCCATTTTCAATACATGTTTTACATTCTCACGACAGAATGGCAAGTTATTTCCTAATTATTCACTACGAATAATCAGCAGCATTGTATTAAACTTCAACAGTATACAAATTATATAAACTATATAATATACATTAGTAGGAATAATTACAAACTATTTCAATATATTTTGTATTGCATATATTCAATGCATGTAATACAATTAGAAAGTTGTACTAATTCATTAATCATTAAAGAATTATATTTATACTACTTACATTTCGTTATTACATAAGAGCTTTAGATGTTAACTCAACTAAGAAACAGCTTTCAAAGGTTTACTACCCCATCATTTATAAAAGCTCTAGGGAGTTTTAACGTAAGTCAGTTCAGAAATACACAGTATGTTGACTGCACAAGTGGTCACGCAGCTTGGAAAGACCTTCCAAGAAATCAGATAGTAATAAACGGGCAAGATGCTAAGTTTTCTCAGGTGGTTAATGCCAATGAAACACTGAAAGACAAGGAGTATCGTAAAACTTTACACGAAATACTTGCTTTAAAATTTCAGGAGATCTCAAATCAAAACATCAGTGGACCTCTTATAGACGAATGTGTAACGATGATAAATCAAGCATCTCTATATGGATCATCACTAGAACTACTACAGCTGCTGGGGAAAGATATACAGGCCAGAATGCATCTTAATAGTCCGATTGTTCCAGCTATGGACACGTTTGAGACTAAAATTGAAATCATATCAGAATCAAATTTAGCACTAGTGCATACAGAACAACTGACCTTTAGAGGTGTGAAAAATGGCACCCCCATATCTACGGTAAATACAACACTATACCTTGACATTACTTCAAAAGAAGATATAATAACATACAGTAACTCCAAAATATCACTTGAAATACCACAAAATGTAGCATCAAGGGTGTTTTCTATCAACACCATCAGACTGTCAAATATGTTTGCTCCTATTAGTAATGCCATCCACAGAATACGGGCATTTTGTACTGGTACTCCTTTTCAAAAAGTAACACCGTATAAAATAACGCGTAACCATAATACATTGATAATAGGACATAGTTTACCAAATTATAAATGTTCACCAGTAACAATACCTGACATAGAAAATCAAAAAGAAAAGCATAAGCAAAAACAGAAAAGTCAATACCAAACTCGCAGCACATTTATTCGCCCACACCCATCAGAGGAGGATATACGCAAACCCACAGGCAATTCAAATAAAGATTCTAAACAACAACAAAATAAGCCATTGAATGTTTCTGCAGAAATACATGAAACAAAAATACAACCCCAAACTGAATCCCGCTCTTTGTAACAAAAGTTTGATACTTATGAGGATCTATATTACATCCTCATTATCTTACTTAAAATTCCATATACAAATGAACCATTGATTATATCTCTTATAGTAAGGTCTAAATACTATAAGAGATCTATAAAGCTATAAATATAGTAAAAATTATAGTATATTCAACCATCAATGATGTATGTTTAAGCTTAATAATATAACATTTATTAACAAGTTTTACTTGTATAAAAACATTACTTAACCATACAAATGTACCTTATGATAATTCTATATTATAAAAATTTATAGAAAAAGATTAAATTATTTAAATAATTATGTTGTAATAAGTATAGACCACACATAACATAGAACATGAATAACGTATTAATTATAATTGGTATTATTGCATTAATAATACTAATAATTGCCTTCTTATTCTTTCATAATATTCGAAAGAAAACTCATGAAGTATTTTTTGACACAGAATTACCCAGTATCTCTAGAGATTTTATACAAACAATATTTGATACATCAAACAATAAACAACTAAACACAACACGCTTATCAAACAAGATTCTTAGCAATAAATTAGCTATAGTTATGCCTAATTTAAATGACAACCTATTTAAACAATTTCCTAAAATACTAGCATTTTATCAATCACAAAATACATCTAACACATATATTAATAAACATTTCCAATATATATTACAATTGCTAGGCACACAAACAACATATAATAATCTTAAATCACAGCATTCTAGAATCGCTTTAGCTGCAACTTTAGATTATATGTTTCAAGTATTAAACAAATCAATAATTAATCTAGATATCATACATGAAATAGTTAATCACTTTCACCAAGAGATATATTGAACAGGTAGGAGCTAAAATATTAGATTATATTTTGAATACAGGTCAAACTCTTACTCATATTATTAAACCTATAGATCACATGATAGAATTTACAATATACAACTATAACCTAATAGGCTATTACCATGATTACTAGTATGTCATTGTGTACAACCATAGAACCTAATAAGGTACATCATTTTAACATTGCCTTCCATTTTTATATGCACCAGCAAAGAACCAAAAAACAAATGATAAATTTATATTATATAGCGACACAAGCTTTACCTTATTTCTACCTGATAGCATGAAACATTATGTTACAAAAGAAAAATGTAATATAAGAAATACATGTTCTTCTTTTATAAGAAAAGATCCTGACTGTGCCATTATACTATAACGATCAAGACGAAATTACCCCTGATATACTCTGTTCTAGAATACTACTTATCAGACATAAAAGCCAGATCACTATTTAAAGGTAGAATAAAAAATAATATACAAATCTTATAAGACACCTGCATAACTTTACGCATACTACTTTATAAATATAATTATTGTCCCATAGAATTGACAAGTCTACAATATTACAAATAACACAAGTATTGCTTATAGCATTCATACTATGAGTGTCATATATTTTTCCACAAATATCTGTAATATCACACTACCCTTATTATACATACTACAGACAAATAAGTACTTACAAAATATGTCAAACATCAAAAAACAATCCAATAAAACTTTAGCATTTGATGATTACATTTTAAGTATACAAAAAAATTTCTTTTATATCTCGTTAATTAATATTTAGACAAATCATACAATAATAAAATTGCTAATCATTGCCGCCATTACATTATCTGCATTGATGACAAACACTTATCATTTATCTCAGTACCCATAAGGTTCTATAGAATAATATTTGTATACACATACCAAATATATTAGCATATTTCATTAAAATATGTTCTTTTAATAGAGCATAATAAAAAAATGTTATAATAAGAAAACACTACCTCATTATTTCAATAAACTCAATATCCAATACACGACATTCGTTATAAAAAAGCCTATAGAAAACATTACCAGATCTATAAAAAACCACTCTTTACACCGTCAACAACTATTATACATATGACCTTAACACCTACAAATACAAATATGATGGAATCAAGTTTCCACTACGTTCCCTTATATAGTATTTACATTTCTCTAAAATAGCACAACATTTAAATGTGTCTCGCACAACTTACGTATAAATAACACATGAAGCATAAATATTTTTTATAAAAATTGATACAATGCATTAAAATATAAGATGCTCAATCATATACTAATAACAGACTGACATCCATATGTTATACAAGTACCAATAAAAACTCTATAACCTCACCTTCAATACACGTAACAAAATAAACAATATCCACAAGATAGTTAAAATCTGTCCATATACAATGTATCTAATAATATTAGAAAGATTATTTTATCTTTAACCAAGCAAATAACAACTTATATCTAAAAATACATATTTTATTCCTAAGAAATTAGTATAGGATCTGTTATTAATGACATACCAAAAGGTTGTAATTTTGCTATGCTAGTTTACTAAAATAATCACCTAATACTCACCACATAATACAATATAATTACTATATAACAATCAGAAGTAGTAGTAAATCTATCCCATTTCTTGCTACTACAAAAACACTATTATATAAGTGAATCGACATACTATATCCTAGTTTATAGTTAATAGAGTTACAGTAATTTTTGAGCTAATATTAACAAAGATTCACACAAATGGTTAATTTTTATATAAATATCGTAATTTTTTTCTTGTAAAAACCATGACATTAATCATAATATTAATATTTATTTTTAACAGATATTAATATTATAATAAACTTTAATAAGGTATAATAATCATGACATTTGGTCCTACAATACAAATTTTCACTTTAGTATCCTTATTCTTCATACTTATTACATCGCTAGTCCTTGTATCTTTACGACGTTTATTAAAAAAACACCAACTATTAAAAAAACAGCAACCACCTGTACTACTTGATACAAATATTCACATATCACAGGAAAAATTACCCAAATTAATGTGTGGCATTTCTAATGAGAACCTAGATGCTGGTATTATAAGAGGTGCTATACTATCCAACGGAGATTTTGGAAAGGTTAAAAGTTTCATAGTTAATCATACTAAGATTATACCAGAATCATTCTCCAAGGACTATGATAGATTATCAAAAATGGTACAGAATGACACACAAACAACATCATATGACTCACTTACACTATATGAACAGACAATCCTAACTCTAGCAAAAAAACACATTAAAAGTATAAAAGCAACACTTAATGTAGATGATACAGAAAAATGTCATGATTTATTTTATGGCAGAGCAACAACAGCTGCAATCCTTGAACATGTGTTTCAGAATTCTGATTCTTTAATCCCTAACACAAATATAATACATGAGTTAGTCAGCTATTGTAATTCTGCAGGATATTATTCTATGCCCTTAAGATTCGTTAAAGAAATTTTTAAGAAATGCCAAGAAATCGATATGAATCAAGCAAAGATTGAAGATATATCGGTAACACTTAACAAAGCAACGTATACAAGCTTAAATTATTATATTTCTGCAAACGTTATAATACCTTATAAAGGTAGAGATGAAAAACTATTATGCAGTTTAGACTTTACCATTACATCACCAGATTCACAGAATTTTTCAGGCGTATGCCACAAAAATATGACTTTAAAATTATGCGTACCTGATACAATGGACAATTATATCACGCCTCTCTCCCCTGCTAATTCCGATAAATTTTGTGTTGATTCAGCTGCATTAACTCATAAGTATTATAATAATTACAAAATCTCACTTATATATTCCTTACCACACTCACCACAGATACCTTCATTAATAAATAAACAAAATTTTAAGGCAGTATATGATTCTTCTGGTACATCCATTCAACATTACTTGCACACAACACAACAACATTGTTAATAAACTTAATCAATATTGTTGTCTAAAGTTGCACAGAAATAATATATTGCTCCTTCCATTAGGTGATATCAGACTCTGTATATTGTTCACATACCTATATTAGCTACAATGGGTTATTTTGTTGCTTTTTTACTTTTACTACTGTAATATTCTTTTAATAAATTAAAATATCTTACATGTTATATAAAGCCAAATAATTAATATGTCACAATTTTTAAATAGATACTATTACAATTTAAGATTGGAGACACTAAAATCAGCATAACACTGATATTAGTATAACCAATTATACCTTAATTTTAGAATATATTTTCTTAAACACAAGTTTCAATATTAATAATCTAACAAGACATTATACACAAGCCAGCTATTCCAATATTTCATATCACCATAATAAAAAAATTCCTACTCAGATGCATAAGTAGATCTCAAGCATACTATAGGAAAATATTAATTAATACAATATTTCTTAATTTATAGTTTAATAATCTTTAATTATTTTAACAAATAATTAATAAATATTATGGACTTCTTTGTAAGAATTCTATAGAATATGCATTGTTATTAATAAAGATTACTTCTTTGTAATAGAATCTTAATATTATATTAAAATCTTAGGTGTAATAGCCATGACACATAGTTCTACAATAAAAATTTCTAGCTTAGTATCATTACTATTAATCTTTATTATATTGCTAGCGTTTAGTTTATTTAAATATTTACGACAAAGACAACAAGTTCCTGCTACACTACCTGATGATGAACAACCTCCAGCTATACAAGGCAATGTTACATCACACGATAATATTATACCAATTAATAATATTAACCTACCACAGGCAGAATTACTCGAATTAATATGTGGCATTTCTAACGAGAGCTCAAATGCTCCTATTATAAGAGGTATTACACCCGACAGAGAGTTTAGAAATATTCCACTCCTCGAAATTAATGAGATAACAGTTGTGCCAGCATCATCACTCGAGAATTATGATAAATTATCACAAATAGTAGCAAATTCAATACCAGACAACTCATATCAATCACTTAACAATCATGAAAAGACAATCATGAATATAGCAAAAAAACACATTGAAAGCATAAAAGCAACACTTAATATTCAGGATAAAGAATGTTGTCGTATATTCCATAATAGAATAACAACAGCTGCAATCCTTGAACATATATTTAATAAGTCTCAGTCTTTAACTCCTAATATAAGTATAATACATGAGCTAGTTAACCATTATAATCCCGCAGGAGGACAACGTTGTTATATGCCTCTGAAATTTCTCAAACTAGTTTTTAAGGAATGCCAAGAAATCGATACCAGTAAAGCAACTACCAAAGACATAGTCATAACATTTAAAAGAGCAAAGACTACAAAAAGCTTAGCGTGTACTATCAATACAAACATTATAATACCTTATAAAGGTAAAAATGAAAAACTATCATGCAAATTAGATTTCACAATAACATCATCAGATTCACAAAATTTTTCATGCGTATGCTATGAAAATATAAGCTCAATATTATTCATACCTAGTAGAATGAATATAGATATTACATCTCCTTCTTCTACTAATAATTCCTGTATAGCCAATGCTGATTCCGCTAGATTAACTACTCATACTCTTGTGAAGCATGGTAATTATTATTGCACACAACTTACATACTCCTTCCCAAACTTACAGGCGCCTTTATTAATAGATATAGAAAATATTTATCCTATACTAGATGATGTACCCCCTGCTATACAAACTACTAGTCCATCATCTGCTGCTACACCATACGATGATATTATACCAACTAATTCAAATATTAAGATGCCACAGGCAGAATTACTCGAATTAATGTGTGGCATTTCTAACGAGAGCTTAAATGCTCCTATTATAAGAGATATTACACCTGACAGAGAGTTTAGAAATATTCCACTCCTCAAAATTAATGAGATAGTAGTTGTGCCAGCACCATCACTCAAGAATTATGGTAAATTATCACAAATAGTAGCAAATTCAATACCAGACAACTCATATCAATCACTTAACAATCATGAAAAGGCAATCATGAATATAGCAAAAAACCACATTGAAAGCATAAAAGCAACACTTAATATTCAGGATAAAGAATGTTGTCGTATATTCCATAATAGAATAACAACAGCTGCAATCCTTGAACATATATTTAATAAGTCTCAGTCTTTAATTCCTAATATAAGTATAATACATGCGCTAGTTAACCATTATAATCTTGAAGAAGGATGTTGTGCTATGCCTCTGAAATTTCTTAAACTAGTTTTTAAGGAACACCAAGAAATCGATATGAGTAAAGCAACTACCAAAGACATAATCATAACATTTAAAAGAGCAGAAACTACAAAAAGCTTAGCGTGTACTAGTAATACAAACATTATAATACCTTATAAAGGTAAAAATGAAAAGCTATTATGCAAATTAGATTTCACAATAATATCCCCAGACCCACAGAACTTTTCAGAGGTACACTATAAAAGTATATTTTTCGAATTACACGTACCTGATAGAATAAAGACACATATCCCATTTCCTCCTCCTCATGCTTCCTGTTCCCTTACTGATCTTGTTAGATTAATTGGTTGTGCTCCTGATGTGCATGTTGATAATAATCATTACACCCAGTTTATATATTCCTTCCCAAACTTAAAGGCGCCTTTATTAACAAGCAAACAAAGTTTTAACGCGGTATGTGGTTTTGCTGGCACATCTGTTGAAAATTGCTCACACGCAACACAACAACATTGTTAACAAACTTAATATATTGTTGTCCAAAGTTGTACAAAAGTAACATATTGCTGCTTCTATTAGGTGACATAAGATCCTGTATATTGCACATATACCTATATTAGCTATAATAGGTTACTTTGTTACTTCTTTACTCTTATTAGTGTAGTATTTTTTTGATAAGTTAAGATATCTTACATATTATATAAAACCAAACAATTAATACGTCATAACTTTTAAATAAGATACTATTAAAATCTAAGATTGCGGGCAATAAAACCAGCATAGCAGTGATATTATATTAGTACCACTAATTACACCTTAATTTTAGAACAGATTCTCTTAAACATAAGCTCCAATATAATAATTCAACAAAACATTACACACAAGCCAGCCATTACAATATTTCACATCATCATAATAAAAAAATTCCTACTCAGATTCATAAGTAGATCTCCAGCATTTTATACTAGGGAAAAATACTAAGATGTCAATTCACGTAATATTATCATTAGCTTACAGTTAATAAAATTACAGTAATTTTAGCCAATATTAATGATATTTAAATAATAATTAATTCTATAAAGAAATATTATAAATTTCTTGTAAAAAATCCTTAATATTACTAATATTATTAGTAATAAATATTATTATTTATACAATATTTAATATGATATTAAGAATTTAGGTACGCCAACTATGATGTATACTCCTAAGCTAAAAATCGCTGTTTTAGTGTTATTATTATCAATCCTTATTATATTGCTAGCAGCTGTTTTATTTGAAGCTCTACAAAAACAACCAACAGCATCTCTTACCCATGCAGGTACTACACTATCTAAAGAAGAAACAACACCCAAAGAGTTTGAGTTTGTGGCACCTAACCCTAGCGATAATGGTAGACATGCACCTACTAATACTAATAAAGATAAGTCACATATCACTAAAGAAAATCTAGCAGCTAATAAAGATCAAACAGAAGTCCCTAAAGATACACTGACTAAAGAAACCCCAATACCTAATACACCTGTTATAGTACTACCTATCCCTAGAAAAGAAAAGCCAGTAGCCAAGAAGGAATTATTAATAACAAACAATCTTGCACTTCGCACAGGTATTACACTGTCACATGTACAGCTAGCTAAATACATGTTTGGTAATGTTTATAAAAACACATCAGATAATACTGATGCTATCAAACTAACTAATAAAAATCCTCAACTATATTTGAACAATACTTATGATATTACTACTGCAAAATCACTCATCAAGAATCATGCTAAATTATTAAAAATAGTAAAAGATCCAAGCCTAACAATACCAGACACCCCTGGTGATGATGGTATCGCAAATTTAGTAAGAAACCACATTGAACATATAAAGTCAGCACTCTGTATAGATGAGACAACATGCCGCACTACATTCCATAATAGAGTAATTATGGCTGCAATCCTAGAAAATATGTTTATCAAAACATATAATATAACTCCTGGTGCAACAATGATAAATGAACTAGTCACCTATTGTCATACAGAAGGATATCATGCTACACCCATAAAACTTATTAGGAGACTTTTTAAGAAGAAATACAAAAAGTCCAATGTTATCAGCCATGGCAACAATAAAATTGATTGTTCACTTTCTATGTCAAAAGACCCAATAGAATTACACTATAGTATTGCTGGAGATTTTATAATACACAAGAAAACAGATCAAAATACAGCTGCAGAAGCAGGCTATCTATTAAAATTCACAATAACACCACTCAATGAATCTTCAAACATATGCTATAAAGATATAAAGCTACAATTAATCATACCTGATACAATGAGGGATTGTATTCCAGATGATACCTATAACAATCAAGAATCTAGCAGTCCTTGTATGTATTTAAGTAGTAAATCAAAGATAGAAGCAGCTAATACTACCGCTGTTGTATATTCTTTCTCAGACGCATTACAGGTCCCCTCATTAATAGACAAACAACATTTTAATACTGTATGTAGTATTCTTAGTAATGCGTTAATTCAAGATCGCCAACAAACAATACATCAATAATAACTATTATTATAACTTTAGTTATAATATGATTATTGAAAGTTGTACAGAGTTAATACTGCTGCTTCATTAAGCAATACACACTCTGTACAACTACACATATATTCATCATAGTGAGTTACAATAAGTTATGTATTATTTTTATTAACTGTAGTACTTTGTTTAAGAAAATATCTTAATATTAATAAAACTAAATAATTAATACTTCATAATTTTTTAATAAAACATTATCAAAAACGTTGCTTTAAGTAATAATGTAGGATAGTCACTAGTACATACATACTTAAACCCCTTATAAAGATAAAATTAGCATTATTATAGTAACATATAAATAGATTTATGATAAATTCATATACTACAACTTTGATAATGATGTTAGAATAATAATATATGTTACTTTTTAAGCAATTAATACAATCCTCTATAGGATATTCTTCCGATTACTTATACTTAACCTCAAACAATCCACCAGCTATCAGAAGATACAACAACATAAAATTCCTTCAAATAAAAAGCTTATATAGACAAGAAATAGAAGAAATTATAAAATCAATATTAAAAGCAGAAGAGTACAATATATACTTGGCACAAGGATTTTTTAATACAACACTTAACTTTAATAAATCTTATCAGCTACATATACATATTTCACATACTACTCAGTCTGTCAAAATCATAGTTGATATTATAAAAAATGAATTCACAGCAGCCCCAGAATTTGAAAAAGAATTACATAAAATAATTAGTCTATATTCAAAAGGATTACTATTACTTACCGGAAACATATGTAATAGCAACATTCTATCATTTATGTTGAATCAGATTAATAATAATCAAAAAAAACATGTACTAATTTTCAGCAATGATCAAGTACTAATTCCAAAATCCAATAAAGCATTAATTAGTATATATAATTTATCAGAAGCTGAACCTACGTTTATTAAAAATCAAGCAGCCGATATTGTATTTTTTAGTAATTTTAATAATGTCAATTTAGTACGCACAGCCATTATGTGTATCAATATGGGATTATTAGCTATAGCATTCACTGACGCAATTTCATGTTTATGTGCTTTAGAAGGAATTATAGTGTTATTTCCACACAGAGAATCTATTTTGAAAATACTATCAACACATTTAATAGCTATAATAACACAAGTTTTTATAAATAACACATCTTCTGACAACTTATATCTACATGAAATTATAGAGTGTGACACTACGATACAAAAATTTATTATAGAAGATAATTTACCAGAAATTAAAAATTCAGGCATTATAAAAAAAATCAACCAGCTGATAGAAAAAAACCAAATACATTACCATGATGTACAGAACATATTAAAAAACTTATCAAATACCAACCAATTATATACCGAGTCTGAGTATAATGATCTTTTTTAATCATTACATGAAACTTTCACAAATCCAAAGTCATACTAATAACTTTGATATAATAGAACCATACCAACGTAAATCTTTAACGATACATTAATTACAATACAAGATAATACATATAATAGGAGTTAACATTTATCAAAATAAACATCTTACTCTAACAAAGTTGTCTTATTCTCAAATTACAACAACTACTTTATCAACCTCATGTCAATTGAAAACTTTTAATAGTATACTAGTATTACAATATAAAATAATACCACTCCGAATAATATCCATCTAACAAAGTAGGACACAAACTCACAAGCAATATCAAATACACAATAGACATGATGGGCACCTGAAACAACATCTATCTTATTAACAATGAATTACATATTTCATGTATCAAAATTACATGTTATAATGCCAAAAAGATATTTCATGAACAATGCTTAATGATTTCAAAATAGATCCACTGGTTAAAAACAAACCACCTTCATCAACAATTGCAGTTGTTGCTATGTCTGGTGGGGTTGACAGTTCAGTGGCAGCAGCACTACTCCACAAATTAGGATATAAAGTTATTGGAATCACTCTACAATTATACAACGATAATATTGGGAAAGGTACATGCTGTGGTAGTCGAGACACGCAAGATGCAAAACAAGTGGCATTAAGTATGGGGTTCCCCCATTATACTCTTAACTACGAAAAAGTGTTTAAAGAAGAAGTCATAGAAGATTTCATAGATATATATACGCAAGGAAAAACTCCTATACCATGCATAAAGTGTAACCAAGTTATCAAATTTAGAGATTTACTTAACGCCACAAAATCACTCGGAGCAGATATTCTAGTTACCGGCCACTATATTAGGAAAGTAGAACAAGATGATGATATATACGTATACTCAAGTAAAGATACAAAAAAAGATCAAAGTTATTTTCTATTTGCAACTACAATAGAACAGTTAAAATTCCTTAGATTTCCACTAGGAAATTTTCATAAGGATAACATAAGAAAATTAGCAGAATATTTTAACTTATCAATAGCTAACAAACCAGACAGCCAAAATATATGTTTTGTTACAGACACATACAAAACCACAATTGCACAACTAAGACCACAAACTATAAAAAAAGGTAATATTGTAGATATTAATGGGAACATACTAGGCCAACATAATGGCATAGTAAATTTTACTGTTGGACAAAGAAGAGGTATTGGATTATCTTCTAAAGAGCCATTATACGTCATAAAATTAAACCCAAATACTAATGAAGTCATAGTAGGTCCTAAATCTGCACTACTACAAAACAAGCTACACATAGAAAAGATAAATTGGTTAGCTAAAGACAAAATTCCATGTAACGGATTAAACGTTAAAGTAAAATTAAGATCATCTCACTCAGGTAGCACAGCTATAATCTACCCAAACGATAACAATACAGCAACTATAATATTACACGACACATATTGTACGGTAACTCCTGGACAAGCATGCGTTATTTATGATGGAAATAGAATGTTAGGAGGAGGTTGGATATATTAAATTTACCACCATTTAATTTTCAAAACATCTTTTAATATCCATTTAAATGAATTCTTACAAACTTATAAATTTTATTAAGAAGCTCATTAAAATGCTATTATTAATAATACATACATCCGGTGTTTACTTACAAAAGTATCTACAGCTTATATCACAATATTATTACTTTTAATATTAAAGTGTACACGCACTAGTATAACAAATCATACTAATCCACATAAAATGCTTACAGACATATATCATAGTAATCTAATTCTATTGCTATTCCAAGACACTTCTATTATTAAGCACTCAATAGATTCTTACATCTTTTTACATTTAAAATTAAACAATACAACAAATAACTACAGCTAGCATAATTATATTAATTATCTACTCATACTACACTTTTGCTACTAACTTCAAGTAAATTAACATAATGAAACGCTATATAATCTTAGAAATACAAATAGCAGCTTTACATGCCTTTTTTATAAAAAAAGATAAGACCCTATAGTTACTAGCATTACCAAAATTATGAAACATAGCAGTATCATGATGTTCTATCTCTTCATTACGAAACTGAATAATCTTATCTTTTAACTCACCATCATCTAACATTGTTATTTGATCTCGATAATGATCACTTATTACATCTTCTACAGCAACAGTACAAGCCATAGCTGCATCTTCACCTATTAAAGCCGTAGTGATACCTAACATTACTCCCATAACATGCCATACTGGTAAAAACACTGTAGGACGTATTCTTTTATCTTTTATTAAAGAATCAAAATAACTAAAATGTTTCTGTTCTTGTTTCTTCATTTCAACAATTTTCTGAGCAACAGACATTTTACGAAAAACAAATTCCTGACCAGAATATATACATACTGCCCCATATTCACCAGCATGATTTACTCGAATAGCCTGCTCTAATAGATTATCTTTTTGTAACATACTGCTTCACAAATAAATAAACACCTAATATTAAACATAGCACACAATATATAAGATTGCACTCTGCCAGAGACAATCCCATAAATACAATACTAGGGCGATCACAAGATACTACTGTAATTACATTTAGTAAAGCATTTTTCAGATCATCAAAATTCAAAGATTTTATACTATCTGTACATCCTATAATATCTGCTACCAAACTATGTTCAAGAGCAACATGATAACCTGAAACGCATATATTACACATATAACATAAGTACACCAAAAAAGAAATAACTTTGAATGGTTTAAATAAATATATAATAAACAATCCAATAGTAATAAAATACGGTATACGCTCATATATACATAACTTACAGGGAGACATACCAAACAAATATTGAGCTATATACGCTATACCCAATGCAATAATACTTGCTATAAAAAGTAAAATTACACCATAATTCTTCTTCACATTCATTATTTTACCTAAATTTCATCAAAGTCAAAATGTAATTATTAAGGGCTACTGCATCATAAACAGTTAAGTTAAAACATATAAATGCCACAAGATACATCACTATCAATGTATAAACAACTAATACCAATCCTTCAGCGATTATTGAAAAACAATTGTTATATGATATTTGTAACCTAGAAATAGGCCAAGGTTTTATTATGTCGATAATATTAAAAAATACAAAAGGGACTAAAAAGAACATTAAAAAATGTATCAAATCATTAACCCAAGCAGGACACATAAAAATACTTTTACATATTTTGCCATAAAATATTGCTAAGTAGTTATATACCGCAAGTATTGGAGGCATAGATAACCCAACTACCAAAAGTTGTCCTAATGCTATCTGTACTACTATTATATCACTTCTATCATCAGTAGAATTATTAGATTGAAATACAAAGATCGATATCACAGCTATGATCAAAAGCACTAACGACACCTTTAAAAAAAATGATGCTATTACAGCTCCTGTTACTAATAGACCATATGACACATAGGACATCCCATATATTAAGTAAAATAATATATAACTTAATATTAAAGACAACACTGCAGCCCAATGATTTTGCCATGCTGGTAAATACCCAGTACCTAAAAAAGTGCTTATTAATCTAGTAGGTAAGACCTTACCTATAATTCTCATTAAAATTTGAAGCCAAGAAACTAACATAGACCAACACTAATTGTGAACATTATAAATTAATTAAAAACAAATCTTACTCTTTAACTGATGAAAAGAAAATATAAAATGTAATTAATGTCACTTAACAACATATAAATCATCTTATTAATAGTAAATAGCCACTTGACTTGTTAGTAATTTACTACTATGCTCTAGTTAGTTATTACTTAAGTGTATTTATTGTTTATGGCTAAAAAAGGTTCTACTCTACTTGTAAAGTTAGCAAGCAGTGCAAAGACTGGTTTTTTTTACGTAAAGAAGCGCAATCCCAAGAAGTTAATTAATAAGCTCTCTTTCCGGAAATATGATCCTGTAGCAAAAAAACATGTGTTGTTCACCGAAGAGAAGCTGAGGTAATCTTCATTTCCTTGCTTACATCCAACAATGAAACATTACTTAACCTTTTTGATTTTATAGCCTTATATTTTTCTGATCTCAGGCTGGATGATAATATTCGCGCTTCGCTATCATATTCATCTGATGATTCTGATGGTGTTGATCTTTCGTTCATGTACGCTCTTATATATTTATTGCTACTGCTTTCACTGTTAACAGAGTCTAAGTCATCCAAAGTGTTAGAAAGGCGTGTATTACTAATTTCCATACGTAGGAACTTCTCACGTGCTTTCAATTTAATACATAATCCACCAGCTATACCACAACCTATCCAAATTATAGACAGCACCAAAGCAGCAGTACCCATAATAAATGTATTTCCATATCCTGCTCTAACAATTGTCCCAAATATACTACGTAAATCATCTTGAAACTTCATTATACACAGTACAACAGCACATGTAATTACTGCAAAAGTTAATATTAATGATATAGCTAATTTAGAATGGCAATACCTTTCTTTCTTTAAAGTTCTCCTTTTAATCGTTTGATAAATTTCTGCAGTCAGTAAATTTTTCTTCATCAATTCCATCACATAGCTATCACCTTTTCTAGAAAATAAACTCTGTCTATTATCTGCAACTAGAAGACTTACCATCTCTACACTACCAACTCTGATAGCAATATCTAATGGTGTGTCTCCATCTGTATTGACACTCATTACATTAACATCATAAAAAGATAGTATCTTTTTTACCAAAGTAGATCTACATGCTGCCACAGCTTGATGCAAAAAAGAATTACCATTCTCATCTGTCAGTAACAAAATGTCCTTTAAGAGGTTAGGTTCATATTTTACCTGCTCGCATAAGTAAGGGAATAATATTGCAGCACATGCAATGTTATTTCTTTCAATAGTAAGATCAAAAGCTGTTTTTCCTGCACGGTTTCTTTCTAAAATAACTTCTTGCCAACCTAACTGTAACGCCTTTAATAATAACTCTACACTACCTGCCATAACAGCCTGATGTAGTAAGCTATTACCATTATGATCTACAGTAGTAATTGGAGTATAACCTTCGGTATTCTTAACTGATAAATTTATATCCTGACATGACAATAAACAACTCGCTACTTCTAATTTGCCTTCTTCAATCGCAAGATGTAGTGGTGTACAACTTCTAGCATTATTGTTCAATTCATCAATTCCACCAGTATCATTATATACAGTTGCTTGACTGTTAACATTCATACCAATATTTATACATAATAGCAAATTATCTATATGATTGCCAAGAGCTGCATGATGCATTATATTCCTGCCCATATGATCTCGAACATTTACAGCATTTGCATTGTGTTTAATCAGCAATTTTAACACAGCAAATGAATTACTTCCTGCAGCCAAATGCAATGGTGTTAATCCAGATTTCGCAGAATTTAGAACAACATTTGATTTACTTAACAAAAATCTCGCGCACTTCTTTGCATTGTATACAGCTGCAAAATGCAGTGCTGTATAACCATACGAGTTAACAGCATTAACATCTACTTTATATTTATCAAATAAACTCTTCAATAGATTTACACTATCCGACTGTACCAATACAGACATAATGCTATCACGATCAGGGCCATAACCCATACCCAGAATACGTTCATGATAGGCCTTTAATAGATGAGACTCATTAGGATCTACTTTCTTGTCTAACTCCCCTAACTCTATATGAATTATTACTTTTACTATGTTTTCATACGATGCTTTACATATTCTATGCAATAAACTGTGATTACTGCGTATACAAGAAACAAACCTCTCTAATTCTAATTGTAGCAATCGATCTTCTTCAGATTTCAAATTAAGATTATCAGTTTTGAACTCTAGTAGAGAATTAGCACATTCTAACAAAGTATTAGAAACTGTTTCTTGTTGCTCTATTATTTGGATTAATGCACCTTTAGCTACTTTTTTTAATTCCCCATTACATTCTTTAAATTGACTTAAAGAACTAGATATTATGCTAACTGCTGCTAAATCTCCATGTTCTAATGCATACTGTAATGATCCTTTACGAAAGTCTATTACATTATAAGCTACATTATTGCTATGAGAAGATACGCAAGCAACTTGACTTATTACACTTTTTTCTTGATTAAAAGTACTACTAAAGATTGATCTAAGAAACTCATCCCTTTCAGATGAATTACCAGGAAATATCAAACCTAAACTACCAAGATCACAGACGTAAATACGACCTCCTACAACTCGCCCTTCTAGAGCACGAACTGATTGAACACTGTCTACAATAACATAATATCCTGTACTGTTTTGATATATAATAAATTGACAATTCCGCCTAATCCTTTCCTTTTTTCCACATTTTAAAAGCGACGAAAGTCCTTGGAAAAAAACTGAAAAATTATTATCTACTAATGCATCTGCTAATAATTTGTTTAGAGCAACAATTCGGCTAGGAGAGATACCTTGAGTTTTTAACTGATTGAACTGTTCCAGTTCTTCTTTGGATAATACAACAATATTCTCAGAATATTGCTGTACCTCACCTGATGCTGCACCATTGTCCTTACAGTGTTGTATATTACCATTAAACATATTAACTATCTCTATATTTATTTAGAGATATTCTGTATAAATTAATATCATGAAATATATATTAATAATTGTGCTAAAGCAAAAACCATCAACTTCAAATAATATTGTGAATTAACACTTAACAGTGATCTCTGCATTATAGAAAATGTAAAGATCATCTTATTAGTCACAAAATCTTAAAAAGATGTAACTTTTAAGAAACAATTAATTAATAAAACTAGTTAAAAATATTGACTTTTATTAATAAATAACTTAAAATTTTCATATAAAAATTGATATTATTAATTTTAATTATCAATAATTAATACTCTACAATTCCACAAGCAAAAAAATATTATGATAGGTAACAATCAAAATAGCAACTATGTGCAACAAAATAGAAACATTAATGTCACAGATAATACAAACAATGCCATGGATGAACAAGCTCAAAACGATTTAAATGAAGCTAGAGAAATGCAAGACATCCACAATGTCATGGATGAACAAGCTCAAAACGATTTAAATGAAGCTAGAGAAATGCAAGACATCCACAATGTCATGAATGAACAAGCTCAAAACGATTTAAATGAAGCTAGAGAAATGCAAGACATCCACAATGTCATGGATGAACAAGCTCAAAACGATTTAAATGAAGCTAGAGAAATGCAAGACATCCACAATGTCATGGATGAACAAGCTCAAAACGATTTAAATGAAGCTAGAGAAATGCAAGACATCCATAATGCCATGGATGAACAAGCTCAAAACGATTTAAATGAAGCTAGAGAAATGCAAGACATCCACAATGTCATGGATGAACAAGCTCAAAACGATTTAAATGAAGCTAGAGAAATGCAAGACATCCACAATGTCATGGATGAACAAGCTCAAAACGATTTAAATGAAGCTAGAGAAATGCAAGACATCCATAATGCCATGGATGAACAAGCTCAAAACGATTTAAATGAAGCTAGAGAAATGCAAGACATCCACAATGTCATGGATGAACAAGCTCAAAACGATTTAAATGAAGCTAGAGAAATGCAAGACATCCACAATGTCATGGATGAACAAGCTCAAAACGATTTAAATGAAGCTAGAGAAATGCAAGAGATCCATAATGCCATGGATGAACAAGCTCAAAACGATTTAAATGAAGAAGCTAGAGAAATGCAAGACATCCACAATGTCATGGATGAACAAGCTCAAAACAATAACAACCAACTATACACTACTCACATTTCACCCGTAAATACACATCAACGTACCTTCACAAGATAGCACAAGAGATAATATTTATCAATATGCTAACTAATACACATGTATAATAGATGTATATGTAGTTAGTATATTGACACTCATAAAATCTTTATCATAAACATCCAATGCATTCATATAATGCTATAAAATTGCTACAGCAAGCTTTTTAGCATTCTCGGTTTGACCACTTACAGCCCTGAGTTTTGAGTACTATGTTGATTACCTGTGTTAGTTCAGCGGTATGTATCATTGATTGAGAGGTAGATTGTGTCGGTAAGTTAACAGATTCTTCATTAATATCATGTTCTAGTTTTGGTATAGTGTAAGATGTGTCTAATAATAACTACCAGATCAGTGTATAAAAGTATCTATCACTCCATTTTACATAGTACATAGTCAAATTAACACCACATCATAGAATCAAACTAATAATTTTATCACAATGTAAGAGGTTTAACGCATTTTGATTATTAACTTAAAATAATATTCTAATAAATAAAATTCATTAGCAATTCCACTATACAAATTAAAAGTAGCTATTTTTTCCAACAGCATGTTGCTATAGCCAGATTTAAAAGAAACGATGCATAACAAGCACATATACCCAACTGAGCTTATACAAAAATGAAAGTTAATGCCTATTTATATTAAAACAACAAACTCTGATAATCTAAAAATAGATAACACCACATAAAAAACATAGCAAGACATTAACCACTATCAAGAAATTATGAAAATATATATCAAAACTATACACAACTACAATACTCACGTAATAACATACTTGTCACAACATTATAAATTAATAAATAAAACATCCAGCATACTTTAAAAGTTTTAAATTATACTAATAAAATAAAACACTACATTTCGTCTTTATCAAAAAATTAATATTTATTACTATATTTTTAAAATATTGACTTTTATTAAAAATTATGAAATTTTATTAGAATAATATTAAAAATCTTAAAGAATTACTATGCCATATGAAATTATTAGATACACCAACCTGGAACATATATTAAAAAAAATACTGAAGATATCAGAAATGCCACATCTTAGTTTTTATCAACATCAAGGAAGCAAAAATGAGTCACTCTGCAATTTTGTGTCTAAAAACATCAATCACATAACACCTCAACAACTCTATCAAAACTATAAAGATGCTACTAAACAATACCCTCAAATACAAATTATCAATACAGAATGCTTAATAAACTTTTCATTACTAAACCGTATTAAAAACAAATTTTATGAGAGTTTGCACATCCAAGAAGTCTTTGAACTCTTGGTTATAGGAATAATAGAAACCAAGTGTTCTCAATCTTATAACATCCATAATCACAGTATACACCGTATTAATGAAAGCAATCGTTATACACATATGCATTTACAAAATTTAGTATTTCTAGAACTTTATGCAGAACCCATATGGAAAAAACATAATCAAGTTTTTACAGAGTATTTGAATCAACTATATAACCTAAGAATATTAATTCTCAAAGGCAGAGTTCCCAGTGCACTTTTAGTGAATAGTAAGCTATATGGCAAATTCAATGATTGCACGTTTACTGCTGACCAGATAGAATACTTATTCTTAGAAAATTACCCAATTTCTATTATAAGTCACTTTCCAAATCTTAAATTTTTACAAATTAAGATAAAGCAACAGATCTTGGTACACAACGTAATACAGCTGTCCAAATATCTTCACCCTAATTACAAGACGCTAGAACATCTAGTGCTAGTTAATACAACAATAGAGAATAATAAAGCTACATACGTTGCTCACAACAGTAACGGGCACTACTACCTAACCACGTTCTTACTAACAAATATCAAAGTACAAAATATAAGCAACACAGAACACAACATAAAGATATTTTCAAGTAGAAGTTCAACCTACCAACCACCAAACAACACTAATTTGATTTATCAATTTTTATACAATAGAGATGAAAGAATTTTATATCCATTTAATAAAAGCACTCAACCACTGAAAGGAAATAACATATATAATATAAATATTAGCATCAAGGAAAAAAATAACACTGCTGCTTCTTATGCTAAATTACTAACGCAGAATATCAATCACACATATAATCAATCTACCTCTCAATCAATAACACATACCGCTGACTACACATATAATAAACATAATAGTCAAAACTTAGGTAATAAAGACATTTTCAAAATCAATGATGAGCCATTTGTAAGTGATGTTCAACCAAGAATACCATTACCCTATAAAAAAAGAAAACTTAACACTGATGATTATAACTTAACTGCACAAACTCCAAATCATATATTATATCATCAAGATAGTACAAGCACCACTAATTATGATTCATTTAATAATACTCAACCAGGAAATGATAAGCCATTTATAAGTGGTGTTCAAACAAGAATACCATTACCCCATAAAAAAAGAAAACTTAACACTGATGATTATAACTTAACTGCACAAACTCCAAATCATATATTATATTATCAAGATAGTACAAACCCCACTAATTATGATTCATTTAATAATACTCAACCAGGAAATGATGAGCCATTTATAAGTGGTGTTCAAACAAGAATACCATTACCCCATAAAAAAAGAAAACTTAACACTGATGATTATAACTTAACTGCACAAACTCCAAATCATATATTATATTATCAAGATAGTACAAACCCCACTAATTATGATTCATTTAATAATACCCAACCAAAATGCTGAATAGAATACTTAACAATGTGACAACAACAGAGATCACAGGAGTACAATGTCACAAGTGAACATTATATTTAATTAAAATACCATTGGTCAATAATGGCATACGTTATCCATAACCAGGTACATAATAAATCTAACTATTTAAGTAGAATTTTAGTTCATATTGATTACAATTGTATATATAAAAACAATATCTTAGTATCCTACAAAACAAGTATGTTTTTATGGTTATTTAAATATTATAAAAGAAATTAAAAATATCTTTTTCTTCATATAAGTATTTTATAACTACACATACATTTAGGGTAAATACTTAAAAATATCAAATTGATGTGACAATAATTAGAGATTAAATAAGTTGATTCTTATACTTGTATGTTATATATTAGATAGCAGTAGGTATGGTTTTTGTTTCAATTGATAAAATCACTACAAAAATTTCACCCTATTGAGCTTTTAAATTGTTATTATTGTAAATTTAATATTGCGCGTGTTAGTGTAACATTTACGACATTCGTTTTTGCAAACTTATATTTAATAATATGTATGATTTCAATTTTTAATGGATAAATTATGGAAAGTAGTGACGAAAAGTTAGAATCTGTGAAAGATACTGTGACTAAAATCGTGATTGATTGTTTAAAGCTTAAAGATGAACAGAAGGCTACCCTTTCTGGTAGCACTAATTTAGCAAAAGATTTAAATCTTGATAGTCTTGATTTTGTAGACTTAGTAATGTGCCTAGAAGACCATTTCTCCATAGAAATTTCCGATGAAGAAGCACAAGAACTTGAAACTATAGATAAAATAGAAGAATATATACGTAATAAGTTATCGAGTAATAACTAATAGGAGTACCTTCTATGACAAAAAAGAGAGTTGTTATTACCGGGTTAGGTTTAGTCACTCCCTTGGGTAGTGATGTGAAAACAGTATGGAATCTTTTATCTAAAGGAATCTCAGGTATAAGGAAAATAAATAGATTTGACACATCTGACCTTGACTGTAAAGTAGCTGGCCAAGTAACAATGAAGTCTGAATCCGAAGAATACGTTTTTGATGCCGAAGATTATATATCAGGGAAAGATTTAAAAAAAATGGATACTTTTATTCATTTCGGTATAGCATCTGCTATTCAAGCAGTTAATGACTCTAACCTACTAGATTATAAAGACCTTGACCATAGTAGAGTAGGAATAATAGTAGGATCAGGAATAGGTGGACTTCCATTTATAGAGAAAACTGTTATATGTTTGCAAGATCGTGGCCCAAAAAGAGTCAGTCCTTTTTTTATTCCTGCAAGCTTAATTAATTTAGTATCTGGTCACATATCTATTAAGTATGGATTTTACGGATTAAGTGATGCAGTAGTAACTGCATGTTCAACAGGAGCACATGCCATAGGCAATGCAGCAAGAATTATTCAATCTGGCGAGGCAGACGTAATGATAGCAGGTGGCACGGAAAGTGCAGTCTGTCGTATAGGGATTGCAGGATTTGCAGCTATGAAAGCACTCTCAATAAAGTTCAATGATACCCCAGAATTAGCATCACGTCCTTGGGATAAACAAAGGGATGGGTTTATCATGGGAGAAGGTTCAGGGATAGTTGTGCTAGAAGATTATGAACATGCAAAAAAACGTGGAGCAAAAATATACGGAGAATTGTTAGGGTATGGAATGACTTCAGATGCATATCACATATCAGCACCTCATCCAGAAGGGAAAGGTGGAGCAAAAGCTATGGAGTTAGCATTATCTAGTGCACAATTAAGCCCAGAATCTATAAATTACATAAATGCACATGGGACTTCCACTCCTATAGGAGATAGTGCAGAGATTCAAGCAATAAAAAATGTATTCAAAGAAAGCATATATAAAATTCCAATATCGTCAACTAAATCTTCTATAGGGCATTTACTTGGAGCAGCAGGAAGTGTTGAAGCTATATTTTGTATACTTGCTATGAATACAGGAATTGTTCCACCTACATTAAATCTATATGAGTCTTCCGAAGATCCACAATTAAATCTCGTGCCACTTAATACACAGGAACACAAGGTTAATTATTGTTTGTCTAACTCTTTTGGATTTGGCGGAGTAAATGTATCTTTGGTGTTTGGTAAAGTATAAAATCATTTTGGGTATGTTATAACATCTCAATATATGACCTTGTGTTTTTATATTTTTTTCTTATTAATCTAAGCATGTTATTGATGCATTAAGTTGCTTCTTATTAACATGTACAAGCTTGATTATTTTGTTTTGTATCAGCTAGTTAAAATGCTAGCATGACATATGCTCATTATATGAGTTTATTTAATAAGCATCAAATCTACATATCTAAAAATATGTATAAACAAACAATACCAATTATAATATTACTTTCGCGTATTACTAATTATTTGATTATTATTAATTAATATTTTAATTTATATTATTAAATATAAATATAAAACTCACTATGCAAACCAAGAAAGAATTATCGAATCAAGAACTTATATCATGTCTTAGATTAATAAGGACACAAAATATAGGGCCATCAACATTCTATGCCCTAATTAAGCTATATAAAACTTGTCAACACACACTAGAAGTCCTACCAAATTTAATAAAAAAATCTAGAATCAATAATAAAATTGACAATATATGTTCTACTGAAGTAGCAGAATTAGAGATCGAAAATACTAGCAAGATCGGTGGTAAAATAATTACAGCATTTGACGAAGACTACCCAGAAATCCTACGCAACATCCAAGATTACCCCCCAGTTCTAACAGTATTAGGAAATTCACTCTTATTAAAAGAAAAAATAATAGGAATCGTAGGAAGTAGGAATCCTTCAATTAATGGAAAAACCTTTGCTTATAAGCTATCATATGAATTAGCTAATTCTGGCTTCGTCATAGTATCCGGACTAGCAAGAGGAATAGATAAATCCGCACATGATATAATTTCGCATCAACTACCAACAATTGCTGTAATGGCAAGTGGGATCAATATAGTGTACCCACAAGAAAACACACATTTATATAATACCATAATAGACAAAGGAGGATTAATAATTACAGAATTTCCTTTTTCTACATTACCAAGAGCTCAATTATTTCCACAACGTAATCGCATAATTTCTGGATTATCACTTGGAGTAGTAGTTGTTGAAGCTTCCATACAATCAGGATCACTTATTACAGCAAATTTTGCCTTAGAACAAAACAGAGAAGTATTCGCAGTCCCTGGATCACCACTCGATCATAGATGCAGAGGAAGCAATAGCCTAATAAAAAATGGAGCAAAATTAGTAGAATCTACAAGTGATATAATAGAAAGTCTACAATTTAACAGTTACAAACCCCATGCCCAGTACCCACTATTCGATAATATAACAAAAAGTAGCAATAATTTCCATGAAATCAATAATGCAAAAGACGTGATTTTGCAGTATATTACCCATAGCCCAACTGAAATTGAAGAAATTATTGAGTTTACCAATTTGAATATAAGTAGTATTCTAACAGCATTAGTTGAGCTAGAAGCATCAAAAAAAATAGAAAGATTTCCTAACAATAAAGTTGCTCTAGTACATTAAGAGAATTTCAAGATTTCAAAAAATCAACATTTTCAGCATCTTACACAAGTAAGTCACTGTTAAATATTATACAGATCATGTAATAATAGAAAGTTCTACATAACAAAATTATTCTAGCATATAGCAAACTTTAAGATCTATAAATATCAATACTTTATATAAAATTATTTTGTTCCAGCACCTCATATAAGAAGCTATTACTTAACCACACAAACTAAAAAATAGCAAGATTCTCACAATAAAATTGTCTCAACATAGAAGCAAGCTTTAAGATCTATAAAATCAATACTTTAATAAAATTATTTTTCTCAGCACCTCATATAAGCAAGTTACTTTTATATAGCCATAGAGAAATACCCATAAAAATGTATACCAACCTTTTCTAAATATACAAATTCAAGACTACTTTGAAAATCACCTGATAAAAACATATACATCCTATCTATTGTGAATGAACATAATTCATACCTTCATAAAATTGAATTTATCTCATATATACTTATACTAATTTTCTTATACAATTACTCTACAATCCAACTTGGTAAAAGTAGATAATTAATACAAAATTCTATATTTATCACACATAGTACAATATTTTAAATATCTTGCTAAGATAAGCTGATTCTAGTTACTAACCTCATAAACCTTATAAACTGCTATACCAATTATTTTATCCATAACCATGACAATAAAAAAACTAGATGTCACTAGGCAACATTAAATTGTGCAAACTCACACGTACACTCTTTCACAAAACCGTCTATCTCCTTGCAAAAAGCTTATCTACTTCAACTAAACTCAATTCTACATAAGTTGGCCTACCATGATTACATTGTCCAGAATGTGAAGTATTTTCCATATTTCTTAAAATAGCATTCATTTCTTCAACCTTTAATCTTCTACCACTCCTAATAGAACTATAACATGCTATTGTACCACATATATTCTTAATCTTATCATCTAAGAATAAAGTATCACCTATTTCCATAACACTATCAATTATATTCACAACAAGCGATTTAATATCAAAACTTCCAAAAATTGCTGGGACTTCCCGTACTATGACTGACATATTACCAAGTGGTTCAATTAGTAATCCAAGTTTTAATAATTTTTCCTTATATTCAACAAGTAGTTCCAAATCAAGATGGCTATTCATTTCAACAATTTCAGGCATCAATAGTATTTGACGTTTTATCCCCTCTTTTTCCATAACTTGCTTCATATATTCATAAGTTAATCTCTCATGAGCTGCGTGTTGATCAACAATAACAATAGAATCCTGAGTTTGAGAGATAATATACCTATTGTGTATTTGGCACAAAGCATAACCTAATGGGTAAGTATCAATTAATGAATTGTTTGGTATTTTTTGATGATTTTTCGGGTTCAATGTATCAATTAATTCTAAATCAACAGAATTACTTATAACACTAAACTTATTACTATTTATATCAGAGGACTCTTGTAGAAGATCGTTAGCTACACTAACAAGATCTTTATTCTCTTTTAATATACCCAAATTACTAGTTTCTACTCCAGGTTTTTTCTTGTCATTAGGGTTTTCAAAATTGTCACCAATTCTCTCCTCTTCAAGCTTATCTGCTATTGTTCTTGAATCTTTACAAAAATAACTACTATTATCCGATAAAGATTGACCATCCGCATCTATGTTTGTAGAACTATGTTTTTGTATACTATTATTAAACAATTGTTTCTTATTTTGAAGAAGCTTAAAAAATTCAGAAGAAACATTATTACCAATGTTTTGTGAGTTTCTCATATTAGCAACATTGTTCTGAATAAAATGATCATTTTCAAGTTTACCAATAGACTTTAACTTCATATTTATGTTGACAGATAATGCTTCTTTAATTGCATTAACTACAGTTCTATATACTAATTTTTTATCCTGAAATCTTACTTCAGATTTATTTGGATGAACATTAGCATCAACTTGATCACATGGAATATCAAGATGCAATACAACAACTGGATATTTATCCTTTTCTATAAAATCACTATAAGCATATCTCACTGCACCTATCAGTAAATTATCATAAATAGGGCGACCATTAACAAAAGTATATATAAGACTTGACTTACTGCGACTTAATGTAGGAGATCCAATATACCCCGACAATTGAATCCCCTTCTCTTCTACACTTACTACTGGTAAAGAATTTTTATAAAACTCCACTCCCAAAGCTTTTATCTCAGATAATCTATCAATATTTGATTGTTGCTTTAAATACTTAAATATCTGCTTGTTATCAACAAATAATGAAAACATTATACCATGATTTACCATAGCCAGCTTATTAATCATATCAATAATAGATTGAATTTCTGCTTTTTCTGTTTTAAGAAACTTTAATCTATTAGGTGTAGCAAAAAATAAATCTCTTACTTCAATATAAGTACCACAAGAAAGTGCATCTGGCGTTAACTCTTGTGTTTTCTCTCCACCTTCAAATACCATTAACCATGCAGTATCAGAATCCTGATGTTTTGAAACCATTTTTACTTTACTAACAGCCGCAATAGAAGTTAACCCTTCCCCTCTAAACCCTAAAGATCTGACTTTAGATAAATCACCATCAGGAAGTTTAGATGTCGCATGACGAGCAAATGCAATTTCCATATTTTCTTTTTTAATTCCAATCCCATCATCACTAACAATTATTAAGTTACGTCCTCCACGTTCTATTGTAATACTAATAACAGTAGCTTTAGCATCTATTGAATTCTCAACTAATTCTTTAACTACACTGGCTGGACATTCTATAACTTCTCCTGCAGCAATTCTATTAATTGTTCTAGGATCTAATAGTATAATTGACATATGCTAACACTAATAACTGAAACAATATGTTACAAACGTACAGGAACAACAAGTATTTTTTAGTAATACAACCACTAAATATCTAAATATAAATCATCCAGCAATTTATTATTATTATAATACAACAATTCCTTAGAAATACGTAAAGACTTAATCTTATCAACCTACATAACTTACTACAATTAAAAATAGTACATATAAACCACCCCATATACTTAACACTACTTTAAAGCAATGCACTATCTGTTAATAAAAACAGCATATATGATATTCTCTACTTCATCAATAGAACTACAAACCACTAAAAACCTTTTTCTTCAAGCACATCAGTATATGGGAACGTTAATGTTACTATAGTACCTAAATTAGGCTCACTTTTTATTTTGAACACTCCATTCATCAATTCAACTAACTTCTTACTTAATGGTAACCCCAATCCTGTACCTTCATATTTACGAGCATGTCTACTATCCACTTGTCCAAAAATAGACATAACTTTATACAAATCTTGCTGTGCTATACCTATACCATTATCAATAATTTCAATAATAACTACTTCCTCTTCAAGATCATATTCTACTACTAATTTTACACATCCATTTTCAGGAGTAAATTTTATTGAATTAGACAACAAATTAATTATCACTTGCTTCATTCTTTTAGGATCTGCAATCATTACAGCCTTATTAGGTGGTAATACTTTTTCAAGTTTTACTTTTGCCTGCTCAGCTCTTGGAAGCATCATATTAAAGCAGGAAGAAACAATTTTTCCTAGATCAAATTTTACAAATTCTACTACTAATTTATCAGCTTCAGCTTTAGAAAAATCTAAAATATCATTAATTAAGCTCAATAAATGGACACCAGCATTGTGAATATCATTTATATATTCCTTATAATGAATATTCTCTATAGCACCCATAGATTCAGCTTTCATCATCTCCGAAAATCCAATAATAGAGTTCAATGGAGTACGCAACTCATGACTAATATTTGCAAGAAACTGTGATTTACTTATATTTTCTTGTTCTGCTACTTCTTTCGCTTCTTTTAATTTTAAATTAGCATCATAATGCCTACTTAGCATCTTTGTATTTCTATAATATATGCACCAAGTGACAACAACAAATATAATAATGATTAGTACAACTACTACTAAAAATACAGTATAAAAGTTTACAATAACACTAGATAAATTCTCTGAATTTTTAATTATCTTCAAAAACATCAAAGGACTACTATCTTTATCATACAATGAGAATATAGGAAATATAGAAGCAATAGTTGCACCATGACTAATCTTATGATCTACATATTCCCCTTTCAATAATAAATTCATATCCTCAGAACACAACAGTAGATCTTGATCTGCAATATCTTCACTACTTCTATTAGAAAATATAACATTCCCATCTACATTATATAAAATAACGTGAAAATCTTTTACTCCACCTAAAGCTTTGAGAAATTCAGCACGTAATTTTATTAGTAAATTCATATAGTACGTATTGGTCGCTACATGACTTGGAGCTTTTGCTAACAATTGAACATATTTATTGATAACAGAATTAACAAGTATTGCTTTAATATTCAGATTGATTTCTTTTGACATTTCATACAGATAATCATCCCTCAGGTATATATGTGTATAACCAACTGCAAAAAACAAAGTAATAACCAAAAACACTAACAACAAAATTCGAAAATATTTCATATATACATCCAAGCACCCATATCATGATAATATGTATATGGTACTATTTATAAACTTTTTCTTAGTTGACCTATAACAATATCATGCTATCATAACGCACGTAGCTTGCATTGCTATCTAGCTTTAAAATCTTAAAGGAAATTTAAATGACTAATTCAGTAATTTTACCAGTGTATGCACCATCTAGCACAACTTTTTCACATGGGAAAGGAGTTTACTTATATGATTACAATGAAAAGAAGTACGTAGATTTTTATGCAGGGATTGCGGTCAGTTCCTTAGGACATGCTCATCCAACATTGGTAAATGCATTAAAAACACAAGGTGAAAAGCTTTGGCACTTATCAAATATATATACAATACCTGAAGCTATAAAGTTAGCACAAAAATTAGTAGATATCAGCTTTGCTGACAAAGTATTTTTCGGGAATTCAGGTGCAGAATCCGTAGAGTGCTGCTTAAAAATAGCAAAGTCATATCAATGTGGGAAAGGTAATACTCAACGTCATCGATTCATCACAATAAAAGGCTCTTTCCACGGAAGAACATATGCTGCATGTTCAGCAAATGATCCAAGTAAATTCTCTCCTTTACTTAAACCATATGTTGAATGGTTTGATAATGTAAATCCTGATATCACATCCATAAAAAATGCAATTAACAAAAACACATGTGCAATATTAGTAGAGCCTATACAAGGAGAAGGTGGAATAAATGTACTTGACGATTCTCTTTTAAAAGACTTACGTACAATCTGTGATCAAAATGATATATTATTAATTTTCGATTGTATACAATGTGGAAGTGGAAGAACAGGAAAGTTTTTTGCTTATGAATATGTCGGAGTAACTCCTGATATATGTTGTCTTGCAAAAGGATTAGGTGGAGGTTTCCCTATATCAGCGACTCTAGCAACTAATAACGCTGCTCAGTTTATGGGTCTTGGCATGCATGGTTCTACTTTTGGAGGGAATCCGCTAGCAACTACTATTGGCCTGGCTGTAGTTCAAGAAATTTTAAAAGATGGTTTTTTAGACAATGTAACTAAAAATAGTCATTACCTATATAAAAGACTAGAGGACTTAGCTAATAAGTTTCCAGTAATTGAACAAATAAAAGGTAGGGGACTTATGATAGGGATAAAAGTTAACACTGACAGTAGAGCATTAATGAGTGGGTTAATAAGTTACGGATTATTAACTAGCGCTGCGAGCGGTAATACTTTAAGAATAATGCCTCCTTTAACAATTACTCAACAAGAAATTGATGAAGGTATTGCTATATTAGAAAGTTATTTGCAAGATAAACACTGTTAATAAAACTTACATGGTGTTTCAAATTTTTAATAAATGCTGGCAACTTATAATACATGAGTTAGTGAGCTGTACGTTACTAGCTTATAAATAAATGGTTATGTTACAATTAAAAATAACTCAGTATCAAAATTATTAGTACATTAAAAAATTGACTATAAAGTAAGTATTATCAATAAAAACCAACTTGATGTTTCATAATTTATATGGTACGCTTTAACATATGCTTGTATTGTGTGTTCACATACGTTTGTGGTCATCTTAGATATTTTTAAATTAATATGGTATAAAGCTAATGGTAGCAATGGAAAATATGGAATGGTCATGTAATTTTGAGCCATTGGTACGTGCTTCAAGTACATGTCATCCTGGGGGAGTGGCAAGGGTTTCAAGTAAATACACACCTTTAAAATCACGTAAGACTAGCGCAGGGATGTATTATGGGCGATTATTTGTAATGATCTCTTTTATTGCACTAGTAATAGACGCAGCATCTTCGATGTTCAATTTGATATCAACTCATGTTTTTGTCTCTGAGCGCATTAAACATATGGTAGCCGCTGCTTTTTATATTATCTATACAATAGCTGCATTGGTCATGATTGTCAGTTCAGTAATGGCAATAAAAGAATCAGTAAATAACAAAAAACTCACTCAAAATTCACCAGAAACATCAGATGAGGAATCAGATGAGGAAAGCATAAATGACTCCACAGAACGTGGTAAGTTAATAAAAAAACAGGCTAATATTCAAATTTCTGAGAATTCTTTTACTATTATTTCACAATTGATGTGGGTCATAGTCTCCGTCGTATCATTAACAATGCTTTCTATAGGTAGTAACCCAGCACTTGAACAACTAAGTTTATTCTTATCAGTCACTGCACCTTTTTTAGGTATCCTGTCTTGTATTTTAAGGTTAGTAGATGCAAATATATCACGCGAAACAGGTAACTCCGAGAAACAAAAGAGACGAGCTCGTAGTTTCACAATCCTATGTGCTGTTATTTTAGCTTTTGAGATAGTTCATTGTATATGTCATGTTCTAGAAGCACTATCACTTGGTGGAAAAATGCAGGATATTTATAGTTTTCAAAATACTGCTGTACTCTGTTTAGAACTGATAACAGTACTTGCGTTTATTGCGGCGTTCTTTATAGAAAAGTATATCGATAGCAAAGCTGAAAAAAGTCAGGCTCACTCTGTTGGTGTTAGTAGCTTCGTAGATCATGTTGAGAGTGATCCTCACACTTCTACAATGAAAATATATTATTAGCTGCTGCATTGTAGTTATAACTAAGCTGTTTTAATAAAAGATTTGAAGATCCAAAATTTATATAATATCTTTGCTTTTCCAACAGCATAAGGTGTTCGCAGCACGATTCTTCGTCGGGACAATAACTACTATAAACTTAGAAGCCATCTAATATTATAGCAACTAAACCAGGCTATACACTATTATTAGCTTATCATCCTGGGAATCCATAACAAACGGTGCTGTGCTATTTTGAAAACTTTGAAAAACAAAAGCAGCACCGGAAAACTATATAGTAGCAATTATACAGTCATAACGAGCTAAAAAGTACTAATACAGAAGAAGAATTCCAGTTTTTTTACTTGACTCTTCCCATCTTAGTAACCAATTAGATAATCTTTGAATCTATAGAAAGAACAGAATCAATTTAATGGATTCATACTAGAAAAAACTCTAGTACCATATTATCGGTTGTATATTAGTAAGTTTTCTGGAGAAAGAATTATATCAAAAGCTGCTATACTGCAGAAACAGTACTAAGCTTAACGTTTTACAGCAATATTAATAAATCCAAAAAAAATCAGAAAGAGAATCTTAGTATCCTACTACTCACAATTCTAGTACCATATTTTAATCTAGAAACAGAATAGCAGTATTAAAAGTTAGATATACTATAAAATATACTAGAATACAATTTCGACAAACATATTAAAAAATATTGATAATAGCATTCCCTATATTACTCAAGTAATATTTCACGTTTTCCAGTATTTGCAATTCCAATAACACCATCTCTTTCCATGCGTTCTACTAAATTTGCAGCTCTATTATATCCTATTCTCAACTGTCTTTGTATATAACTAATAGAAGTTCTTCTATCTCTCATCACTATCGAAACTGCTTGTTGATATAATTCATCATCCCGCTCAGAAATATTATCATCTATACAGTAATCATAATCTTGTTGGACCTGTGTAATCCCTTCTATATACTCCGGAATACCTTGAGATTTTAAATATTCAACTATACTCTGTACTTCATCATCACTAACAAAAGCTCCATGAACACGTATTATCCTACCACCAGATACCATATACAGCATATCACCCATACCAAGTAACTGCTCTGCCCCCTGTTCACCAAGAATAGTCCTACTATCTATTTTTGATGTTACAGCAAAGCTAATCCGTGTTGGAAAATTTGCCTTTATTACCCCTGTTATTACATCAACAGAAGGACGCTGAGTTGCCATAATTATATGAATTCCAGCAGCTCTCGCCATTTGAGATAATCTTTGTATCGAAGACTCAATTTCTTTTCCAGCCACAAGCATTAGATCTGCCATTTCATCTACTATTACTACAATATAGGGAAAAACACGAGGTTCTATTACAATCTTCTCAAAAATTGCTTCCCCTGTTTCTTTATCAAATCCTGTCTGCAATACTTTTTCAAGAACTCTATTTTCACTAATTGCTTCCTTAATTTTATCATTATAACCAACAATGTTACGCACTCCAATATCAGACATTAACCGATAGCGATTCTCCATTTCACTTACTACCCACTTTAAAGCAGCAATAGCTTTTTTAGATTCAGTCACGACTGGAGTTAATAAGTGTGGTATAGAATTATATACTGATAACTCTAATACTTTAGGATCAATCATAATCATTTTGCATTGATCCGGAGTTAAGCTATAAACCAGAGATAAAATCATAGTATTAATTGCCACAGATTTTCCAGAACCTGTAGTACCAGCAATAAGAATATGCGGCATTTTCACTAAATCAGCTATGACTACTTCCCCATCTATTCCTTTTCCTAAAGCTATAGGTAACTTAAGTTTAGAATCCTTATATTGTTGACTTTCTAACAAATCACGTAACATCACTATTTCCCTATAGTGATTAGGTAATTCTATACCCATAACATTCCTTCCAGGAATAACTGATATACGTGTAGACAAAGCACTCATAGAACGGGCAATATCATCAGATAACCCTATAACTCTCGATGACTTAGTCCCAGCAGATGGCTCAAATTCATACAACGTTACTACCGGACCATATCTAATATTAACTATCTTCCCATATATAGAAAAATCCTTCAACACCTTGTCAAGTAGACTAACAACATTATTATCTGGACGAAATTCTCTTCCATCTGTTGGATTAGATTTAGATAAATAATTAACACTAGGTAATATAAACTCCTTATTCTTTTTTTTTTCTTGAATTACTTGAAGATTTATCTGAGGTTTATTATAAACCACTTCTTCTCTTTCACTACTGCATTCATCATCATCTTTTTCATTATCACCATACTCATCATCATCATATTCATCATCTTCTTCATCATATTCATCATCTTCTTCATCATATTCATTATCTTCTTCATCATCATATTCATTATCATTATCATCGTATCTATCATCATTATTTTCTTCAATTTGATACTCTAATCCTTCTCTATCTAAAAAATCCAACTCGTCTGCTAATCCGTCTTCTACTACTTCTTCTACCAACTCTTTTGTTAACCCTTCCTCATCTAGTAAATTTTTAACATTGTAAAACTCTTGAGCTTGCGCTACATCTTGATGAACTTCTTCTCTTTCAGTAATATCACTAGTATTGCTATGCTTATGAGTCAACTTACTAAACATTCTTAAAAAGATACCATAAAGATATACAACTTTTTTCCAACTAATAATCCCAACAATACCTACTAGTATTATAGCAAGTAGCACAATAATTGGAAAATCATGAAAATAAGTACCTAAAACACCACAATAATCACATTTATGAATGATCTTCAGAGAAACATTAGATATCAGTCCACTTATCCCAGACACAATAACAAGGCTACTAATAAGGTACAAATAAATGTTCCTATTAATACCATACAACATATTAACAATACAAAAGATCATTAAAGGAATTATCACAAGACTAGATATGCCAAATATCTGTACTAAAATATCAGCCACATGAGATCCAATAATCCCACACAAATTTTTTACAGGAGAGTCAGTTGCCACATTGAAAGATAAATCATCAGCATGATAAGTAAGGATTGATAAAGATACAAATGCTACAATAAAGGATAGTGACAATATTCTAATAAATAAAAAAGCTCTATTAAGTACAGATTTCATACCCTCAACTATCTTACCCAAAATAGTAACGCAAAGCATACCTTACAAAATTAATAAATACTAATAACATAAGAGGTGAAAGATCAAAATTATAGGAAATAGTAAAAGGAAAAATCCTTCTAACAAAACCCAAAGCAGGAGATATTAACTTAGATAATAACAAAAAGACACTATTAACAATCTCATTATACCTATTTACAATATTGAACACTATCAACCAGCTTAATATTATCCAGAGTATTAAAGAGAAATTATAAATACTCAACAATGTATCAAGTAAATATACTAAAGGATGCATAAAGTAATAGTTCTCTAAAATTAATAATTATATATTAAACATTGAGTTTACAATACACTAAAATTATAGTCAATCAAAAGAGAAAAATTCAACTTGAAAAACTCAAGAGTATTATTTATCATGTAAAGTTTACTTTAATTTTTGATCCTCAATGGGTTTATTAGTAACTTCAGTACTTAGTATACTTATACTACTAATTTTATCTGCATTTTTTTCTGCTGCAGAAACAAGCATAACTTCAATTAGTAGCTCGCTTATCCACAAATTAATGTTACAAGGTAATAAGAGAGCTCAAATCATTAACACATTAAGTCAAAAGAAAAAGCTTGTGATTAATACTGTGTTAATAGGTAACACTATCATAAACATAACAGCTTCCTCTATTGCAACAGCAATTTTTATTGAAATTTTAGGAGCGCAAGGAATATTGCTTTCAACTGTTATTATGACATTTTTTATATTAATATTTTCTGAAGCATTACCAAAAAGCTATGCTATACTCAATCCAGAAAAGACTGCTTTACTCATATCGTGTCCATTATCATTTTGTGTGTTAATTTTATCTCCAATAACATTATCGATACAATACATGATAGACTTTATCTTAAAAATTCTAGATATGCATAAAGATAAAGAAATTATTTCAGCAGCAGAAGCTATGAGAAACTTAATATCATTACATGACAGTAAAGGAACTATGCTTAAACAAGACTTAGACATGTTAAGTAGCATATTAGACTTGGCAGAAACAGAAATTTCACAAGTAATGACTCACAGGAAAAATTTACTAGCTTTTAACATAGATATAAATATAAATGATCTAATAAAAAAGATACTAGCAAGTTCTCACAGTAGAATACCATTATGGAAAAACCAAGAAGATCAAATTATAGGAGTAGTACATGTCAAAGATGTAATAACACTAATACGAGAAAAAGGTAAAAACATTACTCAAGAAGACCTTTATAGAGTAATGACAAAACCATGGTTTGTTCCAGACACAACTTTATTGAGTGTGCAGCTTCATAACTTCTTAAAAAATAGAAAACATCTTGCCTTAGTTATAGATGAGTATGGGGCATTACAAGGAATAGTAACATTAGAAGACGTTATTGAAGAAATAGTTGGAGACATAACAGATGAACATGATATTACTACAGAAGCTCCTATAAAACAAATTTCTGAAAATATATATCATATTAACGGATTTACTTCCATTAGAGACATCAATAGACAATTACGTTGGAATCTACCTGATGAAGAAGCATCAACGTTAGCAGGAGCAATTGTATATGAGGTCGAACGTATACCTGAGGAAGGAGAGGAATTTTTACTATACGGATTATCATTCAAAATACTAAAGAAAAGTGGTCATACTATTTCTAGCATTCAAGTTGACACATCTCCACAAGATATATCCATTATAAAACATAAGGTAGAATAATAAATGCAACCGTTTATGCTTCCACTATAAAATGAGGTATAAAACATCTTTTTAAGATCTAAATAAATGATCTAACATCTATCCAGCTAGAACAGGAATATCTGTTATTAAAGACGCATGAAATTCAGCAATTTCATCCAAAAATTTTTTACATGATGCTGATAAAAGATAGTCCATCATCATAATAAACAAGAATTGATAAAAGAACAAATGTTATAATAAAAAGTAGTAAAAATACCTAAAAAAAGTTTTATTAAGTACAGATTTAACATTTACAACTGTTTTATCCAATATAATAATGAAAAATATACCGTCCAAAATTAAAAAAATACTAACAATACAAGATAGAAAAACAATAAAAAACACATATATTATAGTAAATATAGTATTCTCAAGCAGATTTCATATAAGCACAAATTATTATTAAATAATAAATCTATTGATCTCATATAGTAAAAGGTAAATTTAAGTGTCACCTGCAATTTAAATATCAAAACACCTTAAAAGATACCTAAACTATGTAATATATATAATGTCATCGTTTCTAAAACATGTGAAGATAAACACGTTATTCATTATGCATATACTTCATAATAAGTTTACACTATTTTCAAGCGTATAATTATTAGGTAAGAATTTTTGAATCACTACAATAAGATATTTATTTCACCAATAAATTTTTTATTACTTAATAACATTAAGATCCTAATATTGCTTTACAGCTTTAAAATTCTATAGATCTATAGAATACACAATCTATATCACAATTTTACACATAACAAATATATGTGAATATTCAATAACATATAGACTTACATTTTTCTATAAATTCATATGTAACATTATCAGGATGTTTACTATTTAAAACTGCCGATATAACAGCTATTCCATTAACACCAGTTCTAATTACTGAATCCACATTTAGCAAATTAATTCCACCAATAGCCACAATTTTAGATCGTAAATTTCTAACCCAATAGTTAAGCAAATTCACGCCCTGTGGCATAAAATCCATATTTTTTAATGTAGTTGGGAAAATAGGACCAAAAGCAATATATGAAGGACGAAAACATTTAGCTATTGCTAATTCATGATAACAATGAGTACTAACACCTAATCTCAAACCTGCATTAAATATTTCATTAAAATTTGCACCTTTTAAATCATCCTGCCCTAAATGTACTCCATAAGCCTTATACTTTATTGCAAACTGCCAATAATCATTTATAAATAGTTTAACATCATTTTGATTCGCAATATGAATACCTTCTTTTATTTTTTCTTCTACTTTTTCTATTAGCTCATCCTTAATTCTTAATTGTACCACTTTAACTCCTAAATCAATTACATATTTTAACCAAAATAAATCTGGTACTATTTGATAAAAACCTATAGGATCAAGTATAGGATGAAAATTTTTATCAAAGTAATCATCTTTATTGAGCATAATAGTGGGAAAACATTCTTCATCTAAAAAACTAACGTTCTTAACAGATCTATTAGCAAAAGCTCTAGCTATGACTAAAGCATCTTTTTGAAAATCATAAGGATTTAAACACTTGCTTACTAATGTAGATGCTTTGTATCCAGACAAGAAATCTTCTTTGGTATTAGATGATATTCTGTTATATAAGAACCATAAGCCCTCTACTCCATTAAAATAATAGTCCCAGCACTTATCGTATTTTTGATCTATAACATCAATAACATATATGCTCTTCTTTTTTATAGAGTATAAGAAATCTACACTTCGAACAATATCTTCAGGATCTTCTAACCGAGTAGTACAACAATATTGTACTAAATCCCTTTTATCTACAATACATACTTCATTCAAATCATTTTCAAACATAAAAAAGCTATAACATCAAATCTATACAGGTATACAATGATAAATCACATAGAAATCCCAAAACCTTAAAAATACACAACATACAGTCACATAACATACGAAATTAAAAATACACTTATTATACAAGACAGACAAACCTTATTGAGATAAATTATGTACAAGACACCTATATTCTACAGATACATCGATAACAAGATTTGCTATCTCTTGATTGATTTACTAAAATTGATATGTATTTCACATCACAATTTCATCAATAAAATTACCTAACATACAATCTGTTCTTATCAAAAAAGAAAATCTACATTTCACAAATTAGAAAAAGTAGTTAAGCATTTTATTTAATACATACACTTCACATGCACAGCACACCTAGTACTATTAATGCTGCATTTTATTAAAATACTGAATAATCGTTGCTGCTATTTCCTCAACAGATTTTTGCGTAACATCTATAATAGGCCAACCATTTTGAACACATATCCTTTTTGTTTCTTGAACTTCCATCAGTACATGCTCATAATCAACATACTGATAATTATTTTGATTCTTCATAGAAACTAATCTGGCCCTTCTTATTTCTATTAATCTATTAATATCAATAGTTAATCCTACAATAAGTTTATTCTTCATGTTCGACAGGTCTACAGATAAGTCAATAGAATGCACTAAAGGTATATTCACTACCCTATATCCACGATAAGCCAAGTATATACTGGTTGGAGATTTTGAAGTTCTAGAAACACCTAAAATAATTATATCAGCTTGATCTATATCCCAAAGATTCTGTCCATCATCATGTGCAATAGTATAATTAATTGCATCTATACGCGTAAAATATTCATCATCTAATCCAATATTAGTATTAACATATGGATCTTTCTTAACATGTAAATAACAAGAAATTTCTCTAATAACATGTGATAATACAGGAATACATGGTATCTCATGTACACCAGCTTTTTGCTTCAAATATTTTCTTAATTCATCATCAAACATTGTATACATGATAAAATTATATTTATCCTTTTCAATCAACGACATTATTTTATCTATCTGCTCATAATCATTAATAAATGACCAAACAAATTCACTAACTTCTATAGATTTAAAATGTTCTAATGCAGACCTAGCCACTAAAGCAACAGTTTCACATGTAGAATCAGAAATTAAATGCAGATTTAAAATAATAGGAGTACTCATATAAAATAGATTACTGATATAATATAAATGCTAATAATAGTTTCCAAAAAAATCTGTTTCATTTAAGTGCACGTATACAACAAGAATAAGACAAGCAATTTTTTTATTAAAGCTCCGAGTCATATTTTTTATCACATATTTTAACAATCGATATTACCTCACTATTGAAGAAGTCACATGCAGTGATTACAAAACATAAACTTAACACCAATATTGATATTAACAATAACTATATAAGTTATTATTAATTTATAAGAAAATTATAAATAAATTTTAGTGGGTACCTAAGTAGAATAAATATCAATCTATTATTCTTTACCTAAAAACCTATGACTTTATTACTCTATATTTTTTATTATTCTACCGTATAGATATATACTAATCACTACCTTTTATGAATAACAAAATTCAGAATACAGTATTAAAAGTAACATTATAACTATAGCAATACATACCAGGTAGCAACCTTATATTTTTACACTCCCTTACAATTAAAACACAATACATGCCCTCGAGTTACCGACTTCATCTCTTCTGGAGCAACATAAACATTACATGATACACATTTTACACTGGCAGGAATTAATTTATCATCAACTACAATTCTATCATCAAAAGTAAAACAATCACCTTCCCAAAGATTATTCTTATTTTGAGTATTTTTAAAATATTCCAATATTCCTCCCTTTAAATGATACACTCTACTAAAACCTAAATCTTTCATAAAAGCTGTAGATTTCTCACATCTAATACCACCTGTACAATACATTGCTATAACAGGATCTTGCTCTACCTTATCAGATGCCCAAGAAACAGCCCATTCCGGAAAATCACGGAAACATTTAGTTTGAGGATTTATTGCATTCTTAAACTTTCCAAAATTGATTTCATAGGTATTTCTAGTGTCTATAGTATAAACATTAGGTCTAGAAATTAAATCATCCCAATCTTGTGAAACCACATACTCCCCACATACAGAATTACCAAGATCTTCAATACCAAAACATACCAATTCCTTTCTTAATTTAACTTTCATTTTAGAAAAAGGATTATGTATAGCAAAACTTTTATGATATTGTATATTTTTTAATCTATCATCCAGATTCAGAAAAGAGAAGAACTGATCTAAAGAACTTTGCTCATCTGCTGCTATTGTAGCATTAATTCCCTGTTCAGCTAAAATTATAGTACCTTTTATACCATGTTGTATACAAAACTCCCTTAATACAGGTTGAATATCATAATAATTAGATAAATGTACAAAACGATAAAAAGTTGAAACTACGTACCCCATATTATGCTTCTCTTGAACCCCCTCAATATCTCTAATATATTTCATAAAGGCAGCACTGTCAATTAAGCTTAACTGGCATACACATTACTATAACACTACATAGTACTCTCATATCTTAGCAACAGAAATTATCAATAGGTAAAATTCTTTGGAAGAATAAATACATATAGAAATTACGACTAATACATCGTATGAATATGTAACATTCTATTAATACATGTGCTTAAATTAAATTTATATAGATTAAGTAATAGAACTATTTAAAACACTATGACCGTGTATAAAATCATTAATATTACACGGATTCCTTCCTTCAAGTTGTACTACAAGTGGAACCAAAACACTGTTTTTACATTTAATATTCATATAAGAATCAATAACTGTTCCAGGTTTCAAATCCTGAACATCGTCACCAGAATAATAATTAGCCTTCAATATTCTGAGTCTTTTGCCATTAAAAAACAAAAATGCTTTAGGGTACAAAGCTCTAATTTGCCTACATATAACCTGGGCTGTTTCATTACAATCTATATGGAAATCTGTTATCTTATTAGTATACGTCGCATCATTGTCATTCTGCTTAATAGGAACTAAATTATCAATATTGTCTAGTACTTCAACTAACATTGAACTCCCTAGGTTAGATAGTTTTTTGCTTAAAGTTTCAATATTATCTTGTTCATCTATAGGAATATCTCTTTGTAATAAAATATCTCCTTCATCGAATAGCTCATTCATTTGCATAATGGTAACTCCAGTTTTTTCATCACCTGATAGAATTGCATAATGTATAGGTGCTGCACCACGCCACCTTGGCAATAATGACGGATGTATATTTATACATCCGTATTTAGGTATTGATAATACACCCTGTGGAATAATTAACCCATATGCAACTACTACAATAACATCTGGATTTAACGCTAAAATTTTTTCCTGCTCATAATCATGCTTTAAAGATTTTGGAGTATTAACCTCTATATTATTTTGCTCAGCAATAACATGAATAGGTGTTTTAGTCAGTATTTTACCTCTTCTTCCAGCAAGTTTAGGAACTCTCGTATATACAGCAATAATCTCGTGATTTTTCTCTTCAATAAGACACGATAATGCTGATATAGAAAACTCAGGAGAACCCATAAATATTATTTTCATAGCAAAATCTATTCAATTATATACAGCATTATTTATATCAAATATATAAATAAGGCAATACTAACCAGTGAGCTCTTTAATTATTTACAAGAAACACTATGCCACAATACAATATAGATACAAAATTTAGATCATATTTGTTCAAGATAAAACCAAGGATACAACTTACAAAAAAACAGACTAAATTGCACTAAACTTTAGTTCTAAACATAACAGTACAAAACAATCGAACAAAATAACTTACCAAAGTAGGGCTGGTAGGACTTGAACCTACGGCCATATCGTTATGAGCGATCCGCTCCAACCAACTGAGCTACAGCCCCATAGTTACTAAGAAACATAAATGATGTTTTTATGTATCATATACAACAGCAATTTACAACAAAAAATTAATGCTATAATACTTAAAACATTATTGAAATACTATTAAATAATCTTAACATATATCACATCATGCTTAATCAACATCTATATTTTCTATCATAAACTCAACTTTTACCATAGCCCTTATACCTGTACAAGTAATCCAAAGACATAACTTATTTTATTAAAAACCACTCTATATTGCTAATATTAACTTATAAAAAAACCACTAATGTACCAAAGAAACCACCCACTAAACCAACCAACAGATTCAAAATATAGCCTAAATCATAAAAAACTATGTGTTACTACACTATAAATAATAACCAAACTAACTAACTTTTAAAAGCTTTTATAGCATTATATACATGCTAATGCTGTACTGCATCTACATCATCAATCTCCACCATATCTTGTGTTACAATATGATCTTGCTTTATAATATCAACAATCTGGCAAGTCAATGCTGCACTAATTACTTCATCAACATTGGAAACAAAAATTAATTCTAACCCTTCCTTAATATTATCTGGAATTTCTACAATATCCTTTTCATTTCTAGACGGTAATATAACTGTTTTTATCCCACTTCTCAACGCAGCTAATAGTTTTTCACGCAAACCACCAATAGGAAGCACTCTTCCTCGCAAAGTTACCTCACCAGTCATAGCAACAGTATTCTTCACTGAAATATTAGTCATTAATGATACAATTGAAGTACACATAGCTATACCTGCTGATGGCCCATCTTTAGGTACTGCACCTTCAGGAACATGAACATGTATATCATTTTCTAAAAATTTCTTAGGATTTATACCGAAACTTAAGCATCTAGAACGCACATAGCTATATGCAGCTTTGACAGACTCTTGCATTATTTCACCCAGCTTACCAGTATACTTAACTTCACCTTTACCAGACATTAACACCGACTCTATTGTCAGTATATCCCCGCCTGAATCAGTATAAGCTAATCCTGTCACCATACCTACCAGATTTTCTTTTTCTATCATACCAAAAGTAAATTTCCGTACACCTGCATATTTTTCAATATTATCCATATCTACAGAGATACTTCTTACTTCCTTGTTAATTAATATTTCTTTTACTGCCTTCCTCATAAGATTAGCAATCTCTCTCTTAAGGCTTCGTACTCCACTTTCCCTAGTATATAGTCTTATAAGATGATATATTGCATCATCAGAAATGTTCCATTCTTTCTCTTGTAATCCATGATCCTTATACAACTTCGGTATCAAATGCGCTTTAGCGATTTCTAATTTTTCATTTTCTGTATATCCAGATATATTGATTATCTCCATACGATCAATTAATGGCTTACTTAAATTCAAAGTATTTGCTGTCGCAATAAACATAACATTTGAAAGGTCAAATTCTACCTCTATATAGTGATCAACAAAATGTTTATTATGCTCAGGATCTAATACCTCAAGTAATGCAGCAGTAGGATCTCCTCGAAAATCAGAACCTATTTTATCTATTTCATCCAGAAGAAACAAAGGATTACATGTTTTTGATTTCTTTATTTCTTTAATAATTTTACCTGGCATAGCCCCTACATAAGTTCTACGATGCCCTCTTATTTCTGATTCATCATGTATTCCACCTAAAGACATATGTATAAAACTCCTACCTGTTGCCTCAGCAATTGACCTAGCAAGCGAAGTCTTACCTACACCAGGAGGTCCAACTAAACATAATATAGGACCTTTAGGTTTTTTAAGACGTTTTAAAACAGCTAAAAATTCTAATATTCTTTCTTTTATTTTATCCATTCCATAATGATTATTATCTAATATTTTTATAGAATTACTCATATTAATTTTTGAATTCGAATATTTACCCCATGGTAAATCAAGAACCCAATGAAGATAGCTAGATATTATATTAGCCTCTGGAGACATAAAATTCATCTTTTTATATCTCTTTAAATCAGCCATAAGACGTTCTTTAGCTTCACTAGAAAGTGGTGTAGAGCTTATTTTTTTTTCAAATTCACTAGCAGAATCTACATCAACACTAGAACTATCACTTTCTTCTAGTTCCTTCTGTATAGCCTTTAGTTGCTCATTTAAATAATAAACTCTCTGAGTTGTCTCAAATTGTGACTTAACACGATTGCGAATTTTTTTCTGAACATTTAACACACTAATTTCTAATTTCAAGAAATCATATATCTTCTCTAATCTTTTAGTAACGTTGAACGTTTCAAGAACTATCTGCTTATCTGAAATCTTTATACTCAGATGTGATGCTATAATATCAGCTAAATGACTTAACTCTTTCATATCATAAATTGATGCTGCAGCTTCTGTTTGTATTTTTTTGCTCAATTTATTCCAACTATCAAACTCACTTAATACTGATCTTTTTAATGCCTCAAGCTTATCGTCAATTACTGAGCCTACATCCTCACATACAACAGATACCTGTGCTTTAAAAAACATATTATCTTCAACAATCTCCAGTACCTTCGCTCTACTTTCTCCTTTAATTAGAATTTTAACAGCACCATCAGGAAGTCGTAACAACTGTACAACTTCTGCTATTGTCCCTACTTTATATAGATCATCGGCAGTGGGATTATCGACAGAACCATCAATTTGGGTCAATAATAAAATCTTGCAATCATTGTGTTGAGCAGCATATTCTAAAGCATTAACAGACCTTTCCCTTCCAACAAATAACGGTATTACTAATTGAGGAAATACTATAGTATCACGTAATGTGAGTACTGGTAGTAAAGTTTTATTTTTCATATAATACCTTTAATGTTTTAAAAACAAGTGCGAGCTTACCATTAACTCTTCAACCATCTCCTTACTAATTACTACTTGATTAACATTAGAATTTCCAGGACTTTCAAACATTAAATCAAGTAACAATGCTTCTAAAATAGCTCTTAATCCTCTAGCTCCAGTTTTTCTTATAGCAGCCTTTTTTGCAATTACTGACAACGCACTATCATCAAACTGAAGGTTAATATTATCCATTTCAAAAAGTTTTTTATATTGTTTTACCAGGGAATTCTTTGGCTCAACTAAAATACGGCATAAAGTTGCCTCATCCAGCTCACCTAAAGATGTAATAACAGGGATCCTACCAACAAACTCCGGAATTAACCCAAATCTCACTAAATCCTCTGGCTCAGTATAACAAAAAATATCTTTATTCTTTGACACTTTTTGTACATTTGCTTCAAATCCCATACTACTACCCCTATGACGGGATTCTATAATTTTATCTAAACCATCAAACGCACCACCAAATATAAATAAAATATTATCAGTATTTATTTGTATAAATTCTTGATGCGGATGCTTCCTACCACCTTGAGGTGGTACAGAGGAAACTGTACCTTCAATGACCTTTAATAAAGCTTGCTGTACACCTTCACCAGATACATCACGAGTAATAGAAGTATTTTCAGATTTCCTAGATATTTTATCTACTTCATCAATATAAATTATACCACGTTGTGCTGCATCAACGTTAAAATTAGCTGCTTGCAACAACTTTAATAATATATTTTCTACATCTTCCCCAACATACCCTGCTTCTGTTAAAGTAGTAGCATCAGCCATTGCAAAAGGAACCTGTAAAACCCTAGCTAAAGTACGAGCTAATAATGTTTTTCCAGATCCAGTAGGACCAATTAACAAAACATTTGACTTAGAAATCTCAACTTCGCTAATAACACTTGAATTTGACAAACGTTTATAGTGATTATATACAGCAACTGATAAAACTTTTTTTGAGTGCTCTTGCCCTATAACATATTCATCGAGAACCTTCTTTATTTCTTTCGGTCTTAAATCAAGAGTATCCATTTTTTTATAAGATCTACTCTCTTCCTGTAGTATACCACTACATAAATCAATACACTCATTACAAATAAAAACTGATGGCCCAGCAATTAACTTGCGTACCTCACTATGAATCTTTCCACAGAAAGAACAGCTACAAGAATTTTTTTCATTATCTGCCATATCTCCCCAATCCTAATTATTCCACTTCAATATCAAGACGTTTTTCAATAACTTTATCAACAATACCAAAATCTTTAGCTTTTTCAGCTCGCATAAAATTATCACGTTCCATATTCGCAACAACTTCTGACAAATCTCTTCCTGTATGCTTTACATAAATATCATTAAGCCTACCTTTAATATCCAAGATCTCCTTAGCATGTATTTCTATATCAGTTGCCTGCCCTTGAAAACCACCTGAAGGCTGATGTATCATAATTCTTGAATTAGGAAGTGCATAACGCATACCTGGTTCTCCAGCAGCTAGCAATAAAGACCCCATAGAAGCAGCTTGCCCTAAGCATAATGTAGAAACCTTGGGTTTTATATACTGCATAGTATCATATATTGACAATCCAGCTGTAACAACACCACCTGGAGAATTAATATACATACATATCTCCTTTTCTGGGTTTTCAGATTCTAAAAATATAAGTTGCGCAACTATTAAACTTGCCATCTGGTCTTCTATCGGCCCAGTTATAAAGATTATCCTTTCTTTTAATAACCGTGAATATATATCATATGCACGCTCACCTCGACTAGTTTGTTCAACCACCATGGGTACTAAAGTCATAGCCATCTCCTCTTCTTTATAACCATTAATAAACGCTGTCTAAATTAATATATTTAATATAATTTTACAACTATATATTCTCAAACATAAGGCTTATGTCTTTAGTTGTCATAACCTTCTTGTCCTTTTTAACCAGCCTTATTATATAGTCAATAACCTTATCTTCAAGTACTTTCCCACTAATATAATTAGCAAAATTTTTATTAGACTGAAGGATTTTTAATACACTATTAATATCTACTCCATAATCAGCATAATTGGTCTGTATAAAGTTGAAAATATCTTCATTTTTAATAGTAATATTATTATGACGAGACATCTTTATAAGCAACATACCAAGCTTCACTCGCTTAATTGCCTCTTTTTCCACATCAATTTGTATATCTTCCCCAGAATCATGTATTTCCTTTTTTATTTTTGCAATTTCTTGAGTGACAACACATTCTGGTACATCCATGGTATAGGTGTTATCCATATAATCAAATAACTCTTTTTTCACTATAGTAAGAATCATTTGATCAAATTGCTGCTTGACTCTTTTCTTAGCAAAATCTTCCATTTCACCTACATCCTTAAAACCATAGTCTTTTGCTACAGTTTCATTGTCTTGCATATCTTTTACAACATATATGCTTTTAACAGTAACTGACATATCTGTAATTTTTCCAGCAAGATGTACTACACCATAATTATCAGGAAATGTTAGAGCAAAGGTTTTAGATTCTCCAACCTTCATGCCTACTAGTTGATCTTCAAACTCTTTTAAAGCTATACCCTTACCTGTTACTAACACAAAATCCTTAGCAGTTCCACCTCTCAGGATTTTACCTTTAACTTTATTTTGATAATCAACAATTAATTTATCCCCTATTTGAACCATATATTCTGGATCATTTGCTATAACAAAATTAGGTCTTTGCTTTTTTAAATTTTCTATGAATTCATTGACATCATGTTCTTGAATATCAACTTCTATATCACTTAAAACTATATTATCTATATTCATTAACGGAGCTTCAGGCATAACTTCAAAACTCAGTTTATAGATTAAATCTTCTTCTTTTCCATTGTCAGAGTAATAGCTAGGATAAGAAACAACATCAATATTTGATGATATTATTTCCCCAAATTTATTACTTTTTACAAAATCAGAAGATGTACTTTCAATAGTCTTCCGAACTACATCACTTACAGCTTCATTTAAATATTCTGTCTTTACTAAATCAACCAAAGCCTTTCCTACCCTAAATCCAGGCATCTTTACATTCATAGCAATCTCTAACAATCTAGACTCTACCTGATCTAAAAAATACTTCTTATCAACAACAAACTCATATTCCCACTTCAACTTATCATTTAAAACTTCTCTAACTACATAATTATTCAGCATATCACAACACCCTTACTGATACCTAAAGTGCGGATAGAGGGACTCGAACCCCCACAAGTTTCCTTACTAGGACCTAAACCTAGCACGTCTACCAATTCCGCCATATCCGCCTAAATAAACCGTCTATACAATATCAAAAATAATCAAGCACCAGATTATAGACACTTACAAGATAATTCTCAAGATTTTATAATCAAGTAAAATGTAGACCTAATAATATATAAGTACTTTTATTATACTAGCCCTATTTATAACGATCACTTAACTATATATTATAAATATTAACAACCTTCAAGAAGTGATCCCGGTGTGACTCGAACACACGACCCACTGATTAAGAGTCAATTGCTCTACCAACTGAGCTACGGGACCTTATAATCACTGCCTTAAAGATAACTAGACTAAACTTTGATTAGTCCTTTGTCAAATTGAAATATTCAATCTCTTTTTATTTATTAATAATGTATTAACACAAAATATCCATTTTTAATTCAATTAATTTAATATTTTTTCAATACGGCAATCTTGACTATTAACACTATCAACTATACAATAAGTAAATGCTAGATTAGCATAGTTATGGATTTTTCATGCTGCAAGGTTACATCACATGAGACTATTAAAAATTCTTCTTATTATTATACTAATGTGTACTATATCTAGCTGTGGTACTTTTTCAAAAAGAGAACGTAGAATTAAGAGTCCATGTATTAATTCGGTAGGTAATAATTCTCCTTGTCACAAGTATCATGTCAACGATCATTGGTTAAGACACCAGTAGATATAGATATCAATATTCTTGTATAGGAAGTTAGGGTAATTGCTTAACATGTATAGCTTTTAAGTATTTTATTGTAGGGTTAATTTATTCTTTTTTTCATGTAGAGGTAGTATGCAATTATATACAATGGTGGCTACATGGTTTGGGTGCGGGAATATAGCTAAAGCTCCAGGAACTGTTGCTAGCTTTGCTGCAGTATTATTTTTACCTGCCGTTATATTCAGTAGTTTATTTGGTATACTGATTACTATGTTAATAACTGTTATAGGATCCCTTGCAATTCCAAAATACTTACTCGATCATCCTCACGTAGTCGATCCCAAAGAGATTGTAATAGATGAAGTCATAGGACAATTAATAGCATTTACTATTCCTATAATTTTTTTCAGATATTATCAATATGTACCTCAAACATTCAATGTTTTATATACACTATTTTACATTAAAATATTTACTATAAGTTTCATATTTTTTAGAATGTTTGACATAACAAAAATATGGCCAATAAATATTATTGAACAAATACCTGGTACCTCCGGCATAATACTAGACGATGTGCTTGCAGGTATTATGTCTTCTATATGTACTATATTTATTATTGCTAAAATGGGTACTTAGAGTGGAAAATAAACACATTTCTTCCTTAGTAACAAGTAACTTAAAAAATTACATGATACATACAATGCAAACATCTAATTTAGAAATTTACTATTTTCAGAATATCACACTTACTATCAACGATAGCCGCAGCTCTCTACTGAATTTTGCTTTTCACGATAGTACAACAAACGAATGTAATGAACAAGCCATAATAGAAGTTTTAAAATTTTTAAAAAAAAGGAACATCGATGCAACATGGCCAGTAGATTCACATATGAAAAAATTAAAACTAGCGCTTGAAAAACTAGGGTTAATAAGTGTAAGTCTTCCTAAAAAAGCTCTTGCAAATATCAAAGATTACATTATGCCATCTATAAAAGGACCAGATATCACGTTAGATATTGTAAATAGTCAAGAAAAATTATTGGAACTAGATAATATTGCTTTAAGGGTATTTTTTAGCCACAAAAATGAAGTTGCAACTTTCTTAAGAGGTTTAGCTAATCACCATGATATTAATAATTCAAGATTAAAATTTTTTTTAACAAAGTGTGATAACGTTAAAGTTGGTATATGTGGAATGTATGTACAAGATAAAGTAGTTGGATTTTATAGTGATGGTGTACTCCCAGAATATCGTAATAAAGGGATAGCAAGTCAAATGGTACTAGAAAGAATAAAAATAGCAAAGAATCAATACAATTGTTCTTATGCCGTAGCCCAATGCATGAAGCCTTCTGTAAATCTATATAGAAGATTAGGGTTCAAAATGCTTGGTAATTTGTCTTTATACACATCTTTTGTGTAGGAATTTACTAGAATTATAACAAGTCAAGAAGATATATTATTATGTTTACTTATATTACCATTTTTTTGTTGATATTTGTTTTAAGTTTATTAATTAATGCTTATTATCGTGCCAACGTTAATATTTGTGCCTTAAAACACAACAATAACCTTATTAACAGTCTACTATCGACTTTAGGAGATGGATTCTACCTTTGGGATGAAAAGCGACGCATAGAAAAATTCTCTCCCAATTTACAAATCTTACTCAACACCGTATTTTATTCTTTTGATGAGTTCGCAGACTTTTTTGAAGAATCAAAAGAATTACAAAAAAAATTTACCGAAACCAAAAAAGTTAACAAATCCTTCACTATAGATTTAAAAGGACAAGACACAGAAATTTATTGTTCTTGCTATGGACAAAGTATAACTGACAATAACGGACAAATAATAGGAGTATTACTCTGGGTTCAAAATATAACAAATTACAAATTATCAATAACAAGTCTACAATATGAAAACACAAAATTAAAAGAGAATTTATTAAACTACACTGATATACTAAACAATTTACCATATCCATTATGGAAAAGAGGGAAAGACTCCAAAATTAAGACTCAGAACCTATTTTACTCAGAACTCATACAACATAATCTCAACATAGATATAGACCGTAACATACAACCTACTAGTCAAAAGAATAATAAAACAAGTCAAAAAATACAATATGCTATAATTAACAATGAAAGAAAGTTATACAATATGGTAGAAATTCCAATTAACAACTCAACTGAATTTATTGGATATGGAGAAGATATAACACGACTTAATTATTTTGCTCAGGAGTTAAAAAATTATACTACTTTACAGAGAAATTTACTAAATAACCTTCCCAATGCTGTTGCAATATACAACCGAGATGGATCAATTATATTTTACAATAGAATCTTTACAAAATTTTGGCAATTAAACTCCTCATGGTTAGATACTCATCCAAATTACTCAAGTATCTTACAAAAAATATATGAGGATAGTAACCTTTTAGACAAAGAGAAATTTGATTTAATAAATCAACAACAATACGAGATATTCAAGCAGATTACTGAACCATATCATGGGACAATGGTTTTAAAAGATAACACTACTCTGAAAATTACAGTAATTCCAAATTTTAAACAAGAATTAACTTTTATATACAATAAATAACTACCTCATCCTATTGCACACTAATGAAAAAAATCTTTTATTTACTTTCACGTTCTTCATTCCAAGCCAACTGTATAGATTCAAGAATTTTTTCGTTACATCCATTATTATCATCATCAAAACCCGGCAATCCTAATACCATTAAACGCAAATCCACGAATCTAGTATTAAATATATCATGTTCTGGATAATGGTTCTCCAAAGAAACAGCAATACTATCAATATCATTCCACTTCATATAAACACCTTTTTACTTGAAACTATAATCATCACTTCACTTATATATACAATACTTTTACCAATAGAAAAAACCTAAATCTTATCACAAAAATATTTCATCTGACAAATTACACAGTTTTATCACTCATAACACAAGTTCCACGTAATAAAAATGTCAGTATAAAGAGATAACATCCTACATTTTCCCAATACTACAAGACAATATACAAATACAAAAAGGCAATGCTTCTATTTTTAAACTATACAATACTCAACTTACTTACTAAAATAAACAACTTAGCTCAATATACCAATTGAATACCATCCAAGACAAAGCAATATTTTATGTGTTCTCCGCTACAAAACAATATCATAAATCCCAAAGATAACAATCTTGTATTTCAACCATAATCAATACGCAATTTATTTACTGAAACAAAAACTCAAAAATGAAACTGAATAACCATTGTATAAAAACCCAAAACTGAAAAAGGCAAGAAATTAACCTTACTAACATTTTGAAAGTTTCAAATTTTCTCTCTTCATATACTTTACTATCAATAATCCTAATATTATATAATCAATCACATATCTTTATAAAATAATAGTACTTTAAGTATTTACAATATTTCAACTTCTCTATATTTATTGCATACAGTTTTTCAGTTAAGTATCATTATAAAATTTACTACTCATGTAATGAGTTATAAATGCTTTGACGAATACGCCAACTATCACTGTTATAGGAATTGACAATAATATGCCTGTAAATCCAATTTGCGATCCACATGTTATCATACCTATGATTATCCATATAGGATGTATATCTACTCGTTTTCCTATTAATAGCGGAGTAATGATATTTGATTCAACCAACTGTCCAATAACAAACATCGCTAATACTATTCCACATACCGTCCAACTATTAAACTGTAGCATTGTTGTAATCAAACCCAATATTGCACAAAAAATAGGTCCTACATATGGAATAAAAGTCATGATGCCTGATATAAATCCTATGATTAAAAAATACTTTAATTTTATCAAACTGAAACACATAATATAGTACACAGCCATAATAAAACATACACTCAATTGACCCCTAATATAAGCTGAAATCACATGATCTATCTTTTCTGCATATAGCTTAGCAGCACTTTGATATTTGATAGGAACCAATGCATTTGTATGTTCAATAATTGATGGCCAATTACACAATATATAGAATAGCAACAGAGGAGTAACTAATATTATAGAAACTGTATAACTAATGCTTATACTAGAATTTATCGCACCGAAGAATATATCATCTAAGTTTTTTAACAAACTTTCAAGAATACCCATAAGAGGTTTTATATTTTCGTAATGCAATAAATTTTCAAAAGATGATCGTGGCAACTTTATTGCATTTGATATTTCTTCATAGTCAACTATATTATATTTTTGAAGAAGAGAAATTATACTATCTTTATGAATTAACGGTATTTGTTCTATAAGAAACTTTACAAGTGACAACAACTGCGAATAAGCAATAGGGATAAAACTCACCAAAAATGCTACAATTATACATAACGAAGATAGTAAAATTATACTTACAGAAAGTCGCCTTGATAATTTACATCTTTGTAACTTATCTACTAATGGGTTAAGTAGATAAGCCATTACTGCAGCAGTACAACATGGAGCAAGTACAGGCTTGATAATAAACACTATCAATACACACACCAGTATAATAATACCATGTGTTATATATTTATTAACTAACTTAGAAAATTGACAGTTCATTAGTTCATGCATATGCATTTTTAGACATTATACTATCTCAGCATTTTTTGCATAGACTATTATATAAAGATTTTTTTATTCATTGCCTTGATTCTCATGGAAAACTCTATCATATTTGTATAAACCACACCTCATACTTATCAATAATAAGTTTATAGAAATAAAAGATTCTCGTTTTTGTAACACATTTACATGAAAAATAAATGTTTTTGTATACCTTAGCATTAGCTTACTAACTATATCATATCTCAAAAATTACAGAAATAAGAGTTTAGTCTTTGTTATATATGTTTAGAAAAATAAATTCTTCTAATATTTCTTAGGTCAATTCACCTATACCTATAATCCACAGATTTTAACTCAACAACCCCAAGTTTATTATAAAAAACAAAAGATTTAATAAAACATTATACTCTTCCCACATTAATAAGCTATACAAAGCAGGATAAAAAGGATATTCCTGTAATAAGCATAGAATTAAAAGAGTTGTTACAAAAACCACTGAATTGACAAGATATTAAGTACTTACTTGGAATTAAGAATAGACTTATGTGTATATGTGCTCCCAAGATTACATAAATACAATCTACTTATACGATTACCAATATTAACATAGTAATCATGCACACAAAAAATACCTATGTTCTATTTTTCTTTTACAACTTCCCTGAATTATAAAAAAAGCAAAATATAACTTAGCAAGACTTACAAGAAAAATCTTTCTATCAATGTTAATCTGACCAGAATACTGAATACCCACAAATAAACCAGCACAAACCGCTATAAATACACCTAATTTAATTTTGTTTGGCTTATAAAAAACAAAACCTAGTAGCAGGTAGAACGTGTAATTATAAATCAACCCCCAACCTAAAATACAAAAGAATATTACAAAATCATAATCCTTGGTGCCCATGGGGAGACTTGAACTCCCACGATCTTACGATCAACGGATTTTAAGTCCGCAGCGTCTACCGATTCCGCCACGTGGGCGCATTGCATTATATATTACCTAGAATAGAACTCTATAACCAAATTAACTTCCATAGTTGCTGGGTATGGTACCTCACAATACTTAGGAACTCTTAAATATCTTATAGATTTTTCTTGAGTATCAACTTCTAAGTAGTCGGGTACCTTCTGCTCTTGAGCCTGTAATGCAAAAATAACTGCAGGTAAACTTTTTGCTTTTTCTTTCAATGTAACCACATCACCTACTTTTACAATATAGCTTGATATATTAACTGCCTTACCATTAACTAAAACATGCTTATGAGATATTAGTTGCCTTGCAGAAAAAACAGTTGGAACAAGTCCAGAATTATATAAAACAGTCGATAACCTAGATTCCAACAATCCAACAAAATTGTCTCCAGTATCACCCCTCCTCTTATAAGCTTTTAAGAAAATATTACGCATCTGTTTACTACTTATAGCATAATAAAACTTAAATTTCTTATGCGCTGCAAACTGCTTACCAAAATCAGATGGCTTCTTATAGCCCATATTACCATGCTGACCAGGTGGATAATTTCTTGTATTAAATGGATCTTTAGACCTACCCCAAAGACTTACACCTAATCTACGACTTGCTCTATATTTTCTCTGTATTACCATATATCCTTATTTATAAACAACTTAAAACAACACACGAGTACTAAAAACACTCTTTAATATAACATGATACAAATATCCCAGCTTTGCAAATACAAAACCGCATAGGTTTTAGTATCATAATTTTATCAATATATGTCAACGTATTTTTACGAATTTATGATTATACATTTATACAGAGTATTGCAAATCATATGAGTTTAGTAGACTGTATTACCTACATATTTATACAATAACATACTAAGAAATCCTTTATAGTCTAGATTACCAATCCAGATTATTAGATTACCTTTACAAATTCCTTTATATAATATGTAAATTTACTAGCATGGCAGTAGCAACAATATTACTATTATAATGTTAAAACAAACTCACAATCACGGTAATTAATCAATGCAGCTAACATTATTTAATCTCGAAGATAGTTATTCATATCACTATCACGACTACATACTGTTAGAGCAAAATAAAACAACATACAATATGCTGATGAATCAAGAATGGAATTCCTTTATTCTATATGGAAAATCAGGATCAGGCAAAACCCATCTTGCTCATATATGGCAAAAACTTAAGAATGCTATGTTTATTGATCAATATTTAATCAACACCAAAAACGACATAGGAAACATAATATCAAATAGTAATGCTTTTATCATTGAAGATATAGATAACATAGATAACGAACTATCGATATTACATTATTATAATTATATAAAAGAAAACAAAAAGTTATTACTCATGACTTGCTCCATAGCTCCAAAACTACTCAATTATCATATAAAAGATCTAAAATCTCGTATATTACACACTATGAGCGCAAAACTAGCCAATCCAGATGAAGAATTATTAAAAATTATGCTTATAAAATTATTTACCGATAAACAAATACACATAGAGTTAAAAGTTATAAATTATATTCTCAATAACACAGAGCGTTCCTTTCAAAATTTAAGTAATATAGTAAAATGCATAGTTAGGGACTTACCTCATTATAATAATGGTGTTACTATACCATTTGTAAAGTCCATAATAGAGAAAAATGATTGAGTATCAATACAAAGGTAAAGTATTAACCATAGCTGGTTCTGATTCAGGAGGCGGTGCTGGTATTCAAGCAGATATAAAAACTATATCTGCACTAGGGTGTTATGCTGCAAGCTGTATTACATCAGTAACAGCACAAAACACAACCCAAGTTTACAGCGTATATAACATACCACAACACATTATTCAGCAACAAATAGAAGCCGTTTTATCTGACATCAATATAGATACCATAAAAATTGGCATGTTACCATCTTATGAAGCAATAAAGGCAGTAGCACTATCTTTACCAGATATCCCCATTGTTGTAGATCCAGTAATGGTATCAGCATCAAATTTCAGACTAATGGACAATAATGCAATTTCTGATTTTATAGAACATATAATTCCAAGAGCAACAATAATTACACCAAATATACCAGAAGCAGAAGCATTAGCTCAAATCGATATAAAAGATCAAAATGATATGATAAAAGCAAGTCAAATAATAAAATCATTAGGGACAAAATATGTTTTGATTAAAGGCGGACATATGAATCAAGAAATTATAAATAATATTTTACTTACAGAAAAAGATCAAATTTTGAACTTCCAACATAAAAGAACATTTAATGATGAGTTGCACGGCACAGGCTGTACCTTATCCTCAGCCATCGCAAGTTTCATGTCACAAAAAATTTCAATACAAGAGAGTGTAAATCTAGGCATTCAATATATCCTCAATACTATAAAGACAGTGCCACAAATAGGAAAAGGTAACAACCCTGTATTTCATAACTACAACATCATAAACACTGATCCTTAATAAAAAATCTTTAACTTCGAAAATTCCATTTCATGCTACCGATTTATAATTTTCAACTTTTATTAAATAATTTAGTAGCACCATTTATATACTACAATTTTACACATTTTATTGACAATTATAAAACAGTTTTACTCTTGCAGCTATAACGCAACAAACATATTCTAAGTTCAAAAAGTGAGAATATTTTATTACAGTGTCAATATTATATACTATTCATTTTAATAAATGTTTTATCTGACAATATCTCACTTATAAATATTTTCTAATGATCATATATATAGTAAATTTATTCTTGTAAATCAGTAACAGCAAATAATGTTCACAAATTCAACTTTTCCTTAATTATTGTATAATATGTGACTACTATACAGCTTTAGTAGATGTTTTTTTGTGCTTACTTATTTCTCGACTGATATCTTCCTTTGTACCACATAAAAGTTCCTTACTTAATTCACTACCAAGTTGAGCTATTTGGCTCAAATCTTGACGGCTAATCTTTCTCTTCTGACTCTGTTTTTCTTCCTGTGATGATTCTTCTTTGTTTTCTTTCTGAGCCGGAATAAGCCCATGTTCCGCACTTATATGCTGTCTTAAAGTTCCTTCATCTCCACACAATCTAGCTTTACATAGTACACATGTTTTAACCAAATCTACACCTGAATCTTTAAGGCCTGAAAATAATGATTTTGCTGACTGATTAATAGCAGCTATCCCTGCCGTCATTGGTAAACATCTCATATTACCGTTATGTATACCATTTGTTATTGCGCTAGGCAACCTTATTACAGCTTCACTCAAATTACTAGCATTTTTAAGAACAGCAGAACAACATGTCAAACTATTTCCAACAATAGATAATAAAAATATTAATGATGTGAGAAAATACGGCTTTTTAGTATCTGATAAAACCCCAGAACTTCCATGTATTATTTTTTTATCTACTTTTTTAGCAAGATATCCACTCAAACTATTAACACATCGTGCCATACCAAGTAATACTGAAGCACTTAACCTACCTATACACCCAACAGCTAATCCAGCTACATTTAATGGTAACATAAGGAAAGAAAGAAACAAGTCTGTCTGTCCAGTTTCATAAGATCTAACAGAAAAAGAGAAAGGGTAAACCTGCTGTTTTGTACTCAAGAAAACATCTCTATTACCACCTTTCACAACAGGATCAACACATTTTCTACCATCATGAGCTACAACCAACACTTTGTTTTCTTCTGATTTAGATTCAAAATCCTTATAATGATTAATTCCAGCAGTATTTATAGCATATAACCTATGTCCTTGCACATTTACAACTGGTCCTTTATCAGGACCTGTTAATGGAACAACTGGATATCTTTTTCCCTTAAATATTAGATAATCTCCATGAATCTCTAAACCCAACTTATGACATTTACTTGACACATATTTACATGTTTGATTTCTATGTAAAACTGGAAGTTGTGCTCTGCATATAACTTTTTGATTAATCCCAAAATCAGGCAACAATCTAAGAAGTGGCACAACACCAAAATAACCATATGCTTGACGTACAACACCAAAGACCTTCGAAGGGGAAAACGGTATAAATCTAATACCATTCCTAAGAGCACGAGAAAAATTATTCAACATATCCTTTAATCAACACTACTACAATAATTATATATTTAAATACATCATATTATATAATAGTAAAAAAATTAATATCAAAAATATTTAATAAAGAAAACAGAACTACAAGCACCACATATAGAACATACTTATCAACTGAAAAACACCTTAGCTTATATAAAAAACTATTAACTAGAAATTTTCTTATTCATCAAAGGCATAGAAAATAAAAAAGCATTAGTATTTTAAAAACACGTTATATAAAATTATAAATACTAAAAACAATGTAGTTAAAACTACAATCCCCTTAATAACAAGAAATACAAATGCCCTTAACACAACAGAGTGTATATAATCTTCTAATATAACCTGCATGCCCAAGACTGCATGATAAAATGCAAATATAAAAAAGCACAACAAAACAATAAGATCAGTACTACTTACATCTGAAATAGATAAACGACACTCTGGAAAAGACTTAAGTGTTAAAGAAACAACACCAAGAAACTTAAATAAAAACCATAAGGATAAAGGAAGTAAAATACAAGCTGTAATTCTTTGAAACAACCAATGATACACTGAATGACTAACCATAACTTTATACCATTAACTTAGGAAAAAACTATAAAGTATAAAAGATGAGAATAGGCATAAACAAACAACTACTACTCCTGTAATTTTTACTGCAGATTTAGTTAAACCTAGTCCTAAATCCCATAAAATATGCCTTATACCATTTAAATAGTGGTAACACAACACGTTCAACCAAATAAAAGCTAATAACTTAAAGCAATATAATGAAATATAAGAACTACAAAGAAAATTATAAACTCCACAAACCATCTGAGGACACAAGAACGAAGCAATGAGCCCCCAAGCAAGAATTAATAAACCTAAAAGTAATATTATGCCAGTAAACCGATGCATAATAGAAAGCTTATATACAACCTTGTATATCTGTAAATGCGGTGATAAAGGCCTAATTTTTGACATTATCAAATTTTACAAAAATAAAACAAATTTTAAAGAAATCTATGCCTAACTATAAAAATCAATTATAACTTTTAATCATTCAGATAAAACAATCAGACAAAATAGAAATAAAGACGGCGTAGCACCTTATCAAAACATTACTAAAAAATAACATCGGATAAGAAAGCCTAAAAGGAGGTAATCCAGCCGCAGGTTCACCTACAGCTACCTTGTTACGACTTCACCCTAGTCACTAACCCAACCTTAAATGGCTGCTTCCTTTCGGTTAGCACACCAGCTTCGAGTTAAGCCAATTCCCATGGCGTGACGGGCAGTGTGTACAAGACCCGAGAACGTATTCACCGTGGCATGATGATCCACGATTACTAGCGATTCCGACTTCATGCTCTCGAGTTGCAGAGAACAATCCGAACTGAGACAACTTTTATGGATTAGCTAAACCTTGCGGTCTCGCGACCTATTGTAGTTGCCATTGTAGCACGTGTGTAGCCCACCTTATAAGGGCCGTGCTGACTTGACATCATCCCCACCTTCCTCCAGTTTATCACTGGCAGTTTCCTTAGAGTGCCCAGCATTACCTGTTGGTAACTAAGGACGAGGGTTGCGCTCGTTGCGGGACTTAACCCAACATCTCACGACACGAGCTGACGACAGCCATGCAGCACCTGTGTAAGGTCCAGCCGAACTGACTCCCCCTGTTAGGGGGGATACGACCTTCATGTCAAAAAGTGGTAAGGTTTTTCGCGTTGCATCGAATTAAACCACATGCTCCACCGCTTGTGCGGGTCCCCGTCAATTCCTTTGAGTTTTAGTCTTGCGACCGTAGTCCCCAGGCGGAGTGCTTAACGCGTTAGCTACAATACAAAGATAAAATCCTCACATTTAGCACTCATCGTTTACAGCGTGGACTACCAGGGTATCTAATCCTGTTTGCTCCCCACGCTTTCGCACCTCAGTGTCAGTATCGAACCAGACAGCCGCTTTCGCCACTGGTGTTCCTCCTAATATCTACGAATTTCACCTCTACACTAGGAATTCCGCTATCCTCTTTCGACCTCTAGTCTAGCAGTATTAAAAGCCGCTCCAAAGTTAAGCTCTGGTATTTCACTTTTAACTTACTAGTCCACCTACGTGCCCTTTACGCCCAATAATTCCGAACAACGCTTGCCCCCTCCGTATTACCGCGGCTGCTGGCACAGAGTTTGCCGGGACTTCTTCTATAGGTACCGTCATTATCTTCCCTATTGAAAGAGCTTTACAACCCGAAGGCCTTCTTCACTCACGCGGCATAGCTGGATCAGGCTTTCGCCCATTGTCCAATATTCCCCACTGCTGCCTCCCGTAGGAGTCTGGACCGTATCTCAGTTCCAGTGTGGCTGATCGTCCTCTCAGACCAGCTATAGATCATAGTCTTGGTAAGCCATTACCTTACCAACTAACTAATCTAACATAGGCTCATCTAATAGCGATAAATCTTTCCCCCGCAGGGATTATACAGTATTACCCATCATTTCTAATGGCTATTCCATACTACTAGGTAGATTCCTATGCATTACTCACCCGTCTGCCACTAATAACTGCCTATAACAAAAAAGCTATAGGCAGTTATCCGTTCGACTTGCATGTGTTAGGCTTGCCGCCAGCGTTCGTTCTGAGCCAGGATCAAACTCTCAAGTTTGACAAACCATATATACTATGGCTTGGACTCATGCAAACAAACATAAATGCGTCAATGCATGATAAATAAATATAGCTACTATGCATCGCCGCCTTTACTTCTATTCTATAAACTTTAAACTATTCAAACAACTTCATCATTTATGGCACTTAGCCATGGGTTGAATTATCCATTAATATATGCTTAATGTCAACATATTTTTTAACATTAATTTTAAAATAACAAATTAAGCAATTCTGATTTTAGCTCCATGTTTATTAAATAATCCAATTATTGCGAGTAAATCACCTGTTTTTCTAACATTTTTTATCTCAAGAAAACTATTAGAAATCATGCCTATAACCAAAAATAATATTGTCATTTTAAAATCGTAGCATGCATCTACTGAATCCCAATCGAGAACATTGCTAGAACATCCATAAATAATTATGCAATTTACCTCTACTGTTACCCTTACTCCACATTTTATTAGTTCATCAATAACAGCTCTCAATCTTTTATCCATAAACACACCATTCAAAACCGTCATACCATCAGAATATGCAGCCAGTATCACCATAAATAAGTATTCATCGATATCAAAATTTTCATTCGATAGACACTCGACTCCTTGCAAGACACTATCTTTAACCGCAAGATCCACAATCTCTTCTCCAACTGCATTCCTTCTCTTATTGATAAAAAAAAGATTTGCACCCATTTTTACCAAAATTTGATGAAGATTTTTCATTCTATTGTTCAATAAAACATTCAATATAGTGATTTCTGATCCCTTTAAAATTAAAGCTACAATTATAAAAGACAACATACAGAAAAAATCATTAGGAATACATACATTCTTGGAATATAATTCACGTTGACCAGATATATTAACTGTATTTATCAAACCTTTATCTGTAGAACATTCCACTTCAACGTTAAAATATCGTAGCATATGCATAATACTAGCTTGACCTTGACTAGGAGTACTAACTATAGTTGTAGTACCGTACGTATTTAATGCAGCAAACATTATTGCTGTTTTTACCTCATCCTCTCTAGTCTCATATTTTATAGGTAACATGTCTATACAGCCTACTAAAGCAGCTGGTAATTTATTGTCATTTGAAATAAATCTAGCCCCCATTAACAATAATGGCTTCATTACATTATCAATATTTGAATTAGTATATCCAGATAAAAAAGACGTAAAAGGACAATTAGATAAACACCCCATCATCATATAAATAGATGGATCATTAAAATACAACACATCTTTTGGACAAAGGAAAGCTCCTACACCCATCCCTTCTATACTGCAAATCCTATTATTTTTATTATATCTAACTTTAACACCAAGCAAATTCAAAGATTTGATAGTTAGTATTATATCAGTATTAAAGGCAATATCATAAATTTTAGTCACCCCTACTACCTGAGACGCTAAAATTAATGCTACATGCGAAAGTAAACTATCCTTTACTATATTTACATGACCACATATACGATATGTTCTTTCGGATACAATCACCATAACTACTACTCCCACTATAGTAACACAAGGCTAGCAGAACATAATTATCATCAAATTTATCAATCCCTATTTCTATAAACCACATTATCAAAAAAGGATTACAATAGTATTAGATATATTTTAACATGACCAGATATTCATTACATGTAAAAGTATCTAAACATTATTAAAAATCTAAGGTACATATAAATACACCTATACTTACAACTTATCCAATCATCAACAAGAAGCACCACCAGCTATATATTTGGATAATATAACACATTTCTAAACATCACAATTATCAACTAATATATCTTTCTCTTCTATTAGTTAATTAAAATACACTACTTTTAAAAATGTAGCTTTTTTGCAAAACCATAAACACACTTAAGAATAAAAAATAACAATTTCCTTAATATATAACTACCATAAAACATGAGATAACATTAAATTAAAACACTATTAATCTCAATATCTCTTACCCAATTTAACTTAAAAATTTCTACAAAGACTAAAGGAGTAATTAAAAAGCTATTTGGTAACCGAATTGTAACATGATTACTTACAAGTACTAGATCAATTAATACAACAGTGGGCCCCCTATCTTTTAATAAACTGGATAGCTCTTTTATTATAATACTATCCTCAGCATTAGCATATATAACCATACTTCTTATAATAGAAGAAATTTTGCTTTCAAAACTATAAATATTCTTACCAAGTAATCTTACTGAAGTACTATAAAAAGCATTATCCATTTCAATAATTACAGATGCACCACTAGTAAATAAATCTTTGTTGTCTTCTATTATACTACCATTATAAAAAACTATTTCATGAATATTATGAGGATCAGAAAGAGTTACAACTGCAAATTTATCTCTATTCGTAGAACGAACTTTAACATTAGAAATTATGCCTGCAATTTTATTATTATACAAAGATATATCATCATAATTAATAAACCCTATATTTAATTTTTTTAAAAGATATCTATAATTCTCCATAGGATGATGGTTCAGATAAAAGCCTATAGACGAAAATTCATTATGTAATTTTTCTTCCTTAGTCCAATCATCAGTTTCTGATAACTTATAATGATTCCTATCATTAAATAAACTAAACTGATTAAAATTAGAATTGTATTTATTATACTCAATAATATCCAAAAATAGAAAAACTGATTCAAAAAGCTGTTTTCTATTGCTATGAATACTATCTAGAACTCCTGCCTTAATAATACTCTCCAATATTCTCTTATGTACACACTTGGTACTTACTCTATCAATAAAATCCCATATGTCTTTATAAGCAACATCATCTACTATTTCCTTTGCTGAATGCTGTCCTACATTTTTAAGAGCTCCAAGAGCATATCTAATAGATGATGTCCCTTCAATAGTAAAGAATACCTTAGAAAAGTTAATATCCGGAGGCAATATTTCAATACCATGCAACTTTGCTTGATGACACAACATTTCTAACTTATCTTTATCTGCTATATCCAAATTCATAGAAGCAGTAAAAAATTCTAGTGTATAATTAGCTTTTAAATAAGCTGTTTGATAACTAATTAAAGCATAAGCTGCAGCATGCGATTTATTAAAACCATAACCTGCAAACTTCGCTACTAAATCAAAAATATAACTCGCTTTTTCTTCCTCTATCCCATTGCTAATAGCACCATTTATAAAAGTTCTACGTTGATTATCCATTTCCTCTTTGATCTTCTTTCCCATTGCACGTCTTAACAAATCTGCTTCACCTAAACTATATCCTGCCATTATCCTAGCAATTTCCATTACTTGCTCTTGGTAAATTATAACTCCAAAAGTCTCTTTAAGAACATCTTCTAAAATTGGGTGTATATAATCTGGCCTCTCAAGTCCATGCTTACGTGCTATGTATGTAGATATGTTATCCATAGGACCTGGTCTATACAGAGAAATTAATGCTATAATATCGTTTAGACTATCTGGCTTTAGTTTGCTAATTACTTCTCTCATGCCTGAACTTTCAAGCTGGAATACCCCAACAGAATCACCTGTAGACAACATTTCATATGTTTTTTTATCATTTAACGGAATACGTGATATATCAACACTCTTACCTCTTCTATTAACTAGATGACAAATCTGATTTATTACAGTTAACGTCCGCAACCCTAAAAAATCGAACTTCACCAATCCTGCTTTTTCAGTATATTTCATATTATATTGAGTAATAGGAAGAAAAGATGTGCTATCGTAATACAAAGGCAGTAGCTCTTCTAACTTTCTATCACAAATTACAATACCTGCAGCATGTATTGAAACATGCCTATAGAGCCCTTCAAGCTTCAATGATATTTCTAACAATTTAGCAACTGTTTCATCACCATCTCGTTCTTTCTGTAAGTTTTTATCCATCTCTATTGCTTCGGATAAAGTAACAGGCCTAACTGGATTATGAGGAATCATTTTACAGATTCTATCTACCTGAAAATAAGGCATCTGCATAACTCTACCTACATCACGAAGTACAGCTTTAGCCTGTAACTTACCAAAAGTTATGATGTGAGCAACATAACCATATTTTTTCCTTACATACTCTATAACGTAATCTCTCTTTTCTTGACAAAAATCAATATCAAAATCCGGCATCGAAATACGATCAGGGTTCAAAAACCTTTCAAAAATCAACCCAAATTCTATAGGATCAAGATCAGTAATTTGCAAAGACCAAGCAACAAGAGAACCAGCTCCAGATCCTCTACCAGGACCTACCATTATATCATTTCTTTTACTCCAACATATAAAATCGGATACTATTAAAAAATATCCAGCATAATCCATCGAAATAATAATATCCAATTCATAATGCAATCTTTCATAATACTTAGAAACTTCCTCTTCAGATAAATTTTTACCTATTAAACGACTATCCAAACCATCAATAGCCTGACTTACTAATTCCTGACTTTCATTTTTACCACTCGAACATGGAAAGTGAGGTAATATAGGCTTTCTAGTTTCCAGCATAAAAGAACAACGCTGTGCTATTAACACAGTATTGGAAACTGCTTCGGGAATATCCTTGAACAATTCATACATCTCATCAGAAGACTTAAAATAATGCTCTTCCGTAAACATCTTCCTATCTTCTTGAGCAATATAATTACCATCTGATATGCAAGATAAAACATCATGTGCTAAAAAATCATTTCTTTCTGCAAATAACACATCATTCGTAGCAACCAATGGTAGATCTTTTTCATAAGCAAAATTAATAAGTGTTCTCTCTATGAATTGTTCTTCTTCTACTCCATGACGCTGGAGCTCAACATAAAGATTTCCTTTAAAAGCAAGCAACAACTTATCTATAATGCCATAGTCAATTACATTCCCCAACAAAAGTTGAGCTAAAAATCCATCATGACCTCCTGTTAGAACAATAATACCATCTTTCAACTCAACAAGTGCTTCTAAATCTATTCTATTAACTTTGTTAGATTGATTATCTTTAAATGAATTACTAACAAGATTAACAATATTATTATATCCTACTTGATCTTTTACTAATAATACCAGTTCTCCAATATTATCATCACCATAACTTACCATTATGTTACAGCCTATAATAGGCTGCACACCTGAATTAGATGCACAATCAGAAAATTCTAAAGATCCAAACAGATTCCCTGAATCCGTCAATGCCAACGCAGGCATATTGTATTGTACACATAAATTCACTAAAGAATCTATCTTTACCATCCCATGAAGCAAGGAGTAATCACTATGAGACCTAAGATGAACAAATATTTGACTCATAATTACCAATTAATAAGCAATTTTCACAGTTAATCTATCAAATAATACAAATACGTTTTTAGTAAGAGTTACCAAACATTTAACCATCTCTAAAACTAGATTATCCTACCCAATACTTAATTTATATTTAATAAATAGATATACAATAATAATTTATAACAACAAATCAAAAAGCAAAATTGTAGTAATAAAAATTATTGTAATCAGAACATTACAAAATGATTGTTTAAAATAAGTAAGGAATCAAATGGATATAATTAATCACATAGTAAATGTCTAGTACCATTGTATAGTAATAGTATTTACGCACTTACTGCATTTTTCATTAAGCATACTCAGATTTATATTTCAAATCCACAAATATTCTAAAAATAATAACTCAGGATATTAAAATTTGACAATAATATGCTGACACAATTTGAATGAGTAAAAATTAAATAAGTTATACATGTTATCCATCATTAAGCAACTTATGTACACCTTGTAATCATAAATTAATATAGTATTTACACACTTACTGCATTTTTCATTAAGCATACTCAGATTTATATTTCAAATCCACAAATATCCTAAAAACAATAACTCAGGATATTAAAATTTGACAATAATATGCTGATATAATTTGAATGAGTAAAAATTAAATAAGTTATACGTTATCCATTACTAAGCAATTTATGTACACTTTATAGTAATGACTGAATAAAAAACACAGCACTTACATATAACCTGTTAATATCAAAACACTCAGTACATAACTATTTTAAAAATTACTAGACATTAAAAAAACAATAACCTAAATTATACAGTTAAAGTTCAGAATGTTACCTAACTATACCATTCTACATATGTGATTTATTATTTTAGTAATAATAAGTACACTTTACTATGTAACAGCAAAATTTCCTTATTTTACACAATTACATTCTGTTTCCCCAGGATCACATTCTGGTGCCAAAGTCGAATAAAAAGTAAAGATAGCATCTTTTTTCGCTACAAATGTATAAGTCACACCATTATTGTTATAAAGACATTTTTTTGTAGCATTATCACTTAACTTTGTATGCTTAGAAAATTCCTTATATGCTTTTGTTGCATTCAATATAATTTCATCAGCATGTGTAAAATCACAACCTTTTCTATGATCGATAGTTAGTTGACTGTTAGAATTTCTAAATATTACTCCAATTGTATAAACTTTATCACTTACTTCATCAACAACAGCGCTATCATAGTGCCTACCAGCCCAATGATTTTCCTGAGCCTGAATATAACGACCAAAAAAATGCATACCATCTAATTTAAGTATTTTAGGCTGCCCACACATAATATGAGCAAAAGCTTGTTGATTAAACCATAACTCCGTTAGTTCATCTTTAAATTGTGTCAAACTTGCATTCGGAGTAAATACTTGATGATTTAAACCTTCATAAAGCTTATCAACATATTCTTTATATTCTATATTATCTAAAATAAGTTTAAAAAAGTCTGCTCTAGGAGTATTACCCCAATTTCCACAAACATTTAGTACAGCCCTATCAAACTTATTCATTTCAGGAGCAACAGGCAAGTCACAGTCACCATCGTCAGTAACTTTAAAAAAAGGATTCATGATAGATTCATTTCTGAGACATCCAGTAGAATCTACTTGTTTTTTTACAGCTTCATCAGAAACATGAAGACATGAACAAGCAATTACACTAACTGGAAAAAAAATAACCCAAAACCATACATATTTACAAATTCTCATAACATCATCTCCAAAATTACTTCAAAAATACAAAATTTAGTATGTAAATTAATAATCAACATCGTTATATTGCGAGATAGTCATCCTTTTAACTTAAAAATACATAATATTCACAAAATCCGTACAACAGAAATATTTATTTATCAATGCGTTCAACCGTAAAACATAAGGAACTACAATGTTTATTTATAATACAAGTCATATCAATAATTTCTAATAACAAGGCTATTATACAAGATCTCAAATAACAGAACAAAACTAACATTAAGAAACAGAATATAATCTATTATCATACAAAAGCTATTACCATTTAGTAAAAACAACAAAAACTCAAGAAACAAAATGCCTAAGGTTGCATATTTGACATATACAAAAAAATTATAACAAGCTACTTTAGCACAGTTAAAAGTTGAAAATATTCACATTTTCTAAGCAATACAAAAACAATTCGTATAAGAAATTTAATAATAATGTGCTACCACACAGTTACATGTAACCATATTGATATACATTAGCTGCCACAGTAGCACAAATTGATTCTTATTGTATACAGCTACACTCTGTTTCACCCTTTGGACAATTTGGTGTTAAATCTGCAAAAAATGTAACAATAGAACCTTTACGAGCTACAAATACATAAGTCACACCTTCACTATCATAAAGACAGTGTTTAGCTCTCCTTAGCTCTAATATTGGGCTCTTAGCAAATCCTTTATAAGCATTTGTAGCATGTAGTATAATCTCATTAGCATGTAAAAAATCATAACCCTTTCTATGGTCAACTACTAATTCTCCTCTATGATTTTTAAATACAACTCCAATAGTAAATACTTTATCACTAATTTCATCAGGGACACTATCATAATGTCTACCAGCCCATCTATTTTCTTGAGCTTGCATGTAACGTCCAAAGAAATGCATGCCACTTAACCTACCTCGTCTAGGTTGCCCACACATTATATGAGTAAATCCATCCCTATTAAACCATAACTCTGTTAGCTCATTTTTAAACTTATCAAGATCTGCATTCGGAGTGAACACTTGATGATTTAATCCTTGATATATCTCATCAACATATTTTTTATACTCTTTTTTATTTAACATATTTTTAAAATCTTTTGCTTTTGGAGTACTACCCCAATCACCACAAATATCCAATACAGCCCTATCAAATTCATTAAGCACAGGAGGATTAGGTAAATCATCACATTTATTATATTTCCCTGTTTTAAAAAAAGGATTTATACCAGACGGGTGATTAATACATTGATCAGACATATCAACAGCAGCTACAGATAATATTACACTGAATGGCAATAAAAAAAAGCAGAAACATATATATTTATAAAATCCCATAACATTATTCCCTACAATAATAAAAAATTAAAAAATTAACTTATTTAACAGCAAGGTAATTCTACCACCTTTTAGAATTTTTTCCACGTAAAAAAGCATTGTCAAGTAAAGTAAAAACATTACAATAACACGGTAAATAGTACAAAAGTCAATGAACATCATTCAAAAAATAAAAAATAAAATTATATCAGAGTTAAATGTACTCAAGCTTGAAATAATAGATGAATCTTTGAAGCATAGAGATCATATTTTTCAATCTGCTTATAGTATTTCACATTTAAAAGTACAACTAGTATCTAACGATTTTTTAGAAATAACTAGAATCAACAGACACAAATTACTGCATAAGATTTTAGAGGGCGAAATAAAACTGATACACTCAATTTCGTTTTCACTTTATACAGAAGCAGAGTACAACATTCTTTTAGAAGAAAGTAATTAAGCACTACTATGTCTAACAACACAGTTAAAATAACTAATATTAATAATAAATATAGGAAAAAATATTAACAAGTCATTACTTAATACACCTTCTTATGCAGTACAACAAACTATTCTGTACATCAACACAAAACTCCACTATTTAAGTCTTCCAAAATAAACCAAAAACAACATTAACACTAACAGATTATCATTAATTCTACTACGGCCACAGCTATATAACTTTCACACATAACTTACCTACACTGATATCTATATGAATCTTATTTGTATCCAAAATTTCACTAAAGAAAAAGTAATTAATCATTACATATAAATCTTATATCTCACATTATTACCTTACAAATACAAATCATATAAACATTAGTTTTTCTACGGATATAGTTCTACAACATTCCAGTCACACATACTATTATCTCTAGTATACTGATACCTGGTGTGAATTCTATCTAATCCTTCTTGCCAAAATTCCATTAATACTGGAACAACTACTATCCCACCCCAATAATCTGGCCTAGGTATTGGTTTTTCATGAAACTCTATCTTCATTTTTTCTATTAATTCAATAAAATCTTTCCTACTCTCTAAAATGCTTGACTGTTTGGAACCCCAAGCCCCTATTTGACTACCACGAGGCCTAGATGCATAATATGCATCTGCATCTTGACAAGATAGCATTTTTATTTCACCTTCAATCCTAACTTGCTTAGAAATATGACTCCAATCAAAAACAAGAGCAACAAAAGGATTTGCTGTCATTTCTTTCCCTTTACGGCTATTCATATTTGTAAAAAACACAAAACCTTGATCGCTATACTTTTTTAATAACACAACCCTTGCTGAAGGTTTTAAAGCTTCACTGCATGTAGCAAGTACCATTGCCGCAGGATTTTTATGTTCAGAAGGAATTTCCAATACCTCATTATACCATAAATCAAATAATTCAATAGGATCTTCCTTAATCATATTTTACCTTTAACACTAACTAACATAAACAGATTATCACTACATCCACATAATAAGGCTTCTTATACTTTATCCAATCAAATTATCCAAATTATTGTATAATATTCTTATCACAAATCAGCAATATTCATAAAAAAACAATACACTGGTTCTTTACAGTATATAATAAGAACATTCAACTAAATCATAGCTGCTATATTCTATCATGTATTTCCTGATTTATAGCAGAATTAACAATACTTCTTGGGAATAAAAAATTCTGAAAAAGCGAAGTCACCACATAGTAAAATATGTCCTCCATTCACCAATCATCAGCTACACTACCTATTTAGTAAGCAGCAAATTCTTAATTAGAGAAAATATTTTTAGTATACAACACCCTATTGAAACTCATTATAATATATGCACTACAAATTAAACGCATATAATACACACTTTAACTTAGTCTCTAACACATAAAACTATAGACGTTTAATTCTCTCATCACTTAAAAGCATATCACAAAAATCATTTATACTACTTTCATTCTCCTGTATAATCTTTTGAGCATCTCTCTTGACATTTTGTATATTTTCTGGAGAAGCATCACTAAAATCACATTTAGAATATGCTATATTACCAGAGATTCTACAATATGTATCTTCTTCTTTTATAATTCTAGACATTTGATAATCTATAGCATCTAAGCCAGCATCAATGATAACAAACATTATCTTATCAGCCCAATACAATAACGAATTTTGCAGATCCGAAAAATTTTTATTCACAGTACCACATCCCACAGACAAGCAACATAATTTCTCATTTGGATACAACACTTGCGCTGCAGCATATGCTGCTATAATAGGATTATTACATACAATAGAACTATCAATCAATAATTTCTTTTTATTATCCACAACTATCTTTTTAGGAGCAAAATAAGTAGGAGCAGCCACAGCACCTCTTGCAATATCAGACACTTTTATATTACGATATTTATCTATCCAACTTCTAAACATTATTGTTTGACTAGAATACAAATCATAACTTGGAACAATAAAATTTGCTACCAAGTCTTTCATTACAGCATCTCCAAATATTCCTTTTAGCACTGAATTCAAATTTCTATCGGAATATTTAGGACCAACAATTAACGAAAAAATACCCCTTGTAATAGAATTAGAGAAAATCTTTCCAGAATATTTTAACATCAAATCTAATAAATCACTTGTGTCGTACTTAGGTGTACCATCAGCTTTCTTAAGGCACAGTGCACCACCTATAAGACTACCAACTGAACTACCTGATACCAAGTCAAACACCTTATATAATGGTTTATTTATTTTCTTCTCTATCTCCTGCAGTATAGTTGCTGCTACTATACCTCTAACCCCACCACCATCTATCGATAAAATATATTTAGTCATAACCCCACACCTCACACACTTTATTATTTCACTTGATTAAAAATATAAACCAGTATCATACTAGATTTAGGATAATATAGAACAATATACCTGATACCTATAACTTTTTTTTCAGTATATCAGTATAATAATTCTTCTGTCATAGATCATTAATTATATCTCTTAACATATAAAATAATATTATGATGTGCTTTCATTTAGTAACAATATACACTATCTTTGTAGTATTTTTGATATTATTTACTTATTGTTTTTATTAAAAAAACTAACAACGTATAGTGTAATTCTATATAGATCTATATAAGAAATATCACTATTAACATAAATTAAGGTACACGAATTTACATGTCGAAAACTTATCTAAAAACTAATCAGGAAGAGAGCCTATTTGCTATAAATCTTGCACCTATCTCTATACCAGTATTACTGACACTATGATCTAATCCAGAAATTGCATGACTTTCTAAAGGTACATCATTATTCAATAAAAATTCAACAGCACCATCAAAAAATGAGAATGGTACTACTTCGTCTTCTGTTCCGTGAATCACACAAATATCAGGTTTTACATTTATTCTATGTTTCAAGTAATTTGGACATATTATAGCTCCTGAATAAGATATTACAGAAGCACATTTTTTCTGCCTTAACAATGCTATATGTACTGCTAACATTGCTCCCTGAGAAAATCCCATCAAAACTAATTTATCATCACTTAGACCAAGACTTTTTAATTGTAGATCTATAAAATTATTTACAATCAAGGCTGCTTTTTCCATATCAGAAAATATTACATCTTCAAAAAAATCACGTCCGCTAAACCATGCATATCCTGTATCTCCATATTTTATATGAGCATTAGGAGCTATAAAGTAAGCATCAGGTAAGAGTTTACCCATAGAATGCCCTACTGATGATAGTATACTATTACCAGTCGCTCCTCTCCCATGAAGTAATACAACCAAAATATTCACAGAACTACCAGAACTAAAACTAGGTCCATCAATAATTACACTCACAACATCTCTCCTACATATTAACAGACGTAAATATATATCACTATTTACCAAACAAAAAACACTAAATATGTATAAACAATAGCAATAAAATTACCAATACAAAAACTCTTATATAAAACCACGCTCATAATAGAACATACAAATTAAAATATTTGTATTCAAGATCATATATAAATTTTTCAATCCAGCAATCAGCTTGAATATGTACCACATTTAAAGAACCATCTCTCCATATTTCATCTTATAATATAAACACCTTACATACTCATAAACAGAATTTATGGACAATACTACTTTCCTCAATGTAAAAATATTAAAGATATTAAAATCATTATTTAATTGTTATATGCATCAAATACATTACTAAATTCTTTTTATAACAATGTTTTTACAACAAAACACACATTAATCACATAAAAAAACTAAATATCATTGTAATTTCTAGTTGTTTTCAAGATAATATAACAATAAGTCATAATAACAAGCAATCATATGAAGAATCCTTTATGGGGAGGAAGATTTAGTACATCTCCTAGTGATATTATGAAAAAGATTAACGAATCAATATCGTTCGATAAAACGTTATATGAAGAAGATATAGCTGCATCAATAGCACATTGCAAAATGCTAGTTAACCAAAAAATTATCAGCAAATATGAAGGACAACTTATTATTCATGGATTAGAGGTAATACATAACCAAATCTCATCTGGTACTTTTGAGTTTAGTACAGATCTAGAAGATATACACATGAATATAGAACATAGCTTAAAAAAAATGATAGGTAGTATTGCAGGAAAATTGCACACTGCAAGATCTCGCAACGACCAAGTTGCAACAGATTTTAAACTCTGGATACGGAAATCAATAGTAAAATTAGAGACTCAGTTACATGAATTACAACAAACTATACTTAATATAGCTGAAGCTCATTATAATACTATTATGCCAGGATTTACACATTTACAAATTGCTCAACCTGTAACATTAGGTCATCATTTAATGGCATATTTTGAAATGTTAAAAAGAGATCGCTCACGCTGGCAAGATCTATATAAACGTATGAACCAATGTCCCGCTGGATCTGCAGCACTAGCAGGAACATCTTTTCCAATAGATAGACATTTTATTTCACAAGAATTAAGGTTTGATACTCCAACAGAAAATTCTATAGACACAGTATCAGATAGAGATTATGTTATTGAATTTTTATCAAATGCTTCAATATGCATAATGCATTTATCAAGACTAGCGGAAGAGATTATACTCTGGTGCAGTTATAATTTTAAATTTATAATACTTTCTGATAACATCACAACTGGAAGTTCAATAATGCCACAAAAGAAAAATCCAGATGCAGCAGAGCTTATCAGAGGGAAGACAGGAAGGATTTTCGCATCACTAAACCAAATACTAGTTGTTATGAAAGGACTCCCACTAGCATATAGCAAAGACATGCAAGAAGACAAAGAACCCTTATTTGACGCAGCAAACAATTTAATGTTGTGTATAGAAGCAATGAATAGCATGTTAAATAACATCACTATTAATAAAAACAATATGCTAAAAGCTGCAGAACATGACTATTCAACAGCAACAGATCTCGCAGATTGGCTAGTAAAAAATCTTCACCTTTCATTTAGAGAATCTCATCAAATTACCGGTCAAATAGTTAAATTAGCTGAACAAAATCACTGTAAATTAGATGAATTAACTCTAGAACAAATACAAACAATCATTCCTTCCATAACTGAAGATGTCTTTTCAATATTATCAGTAGAAAATTCAGTGGCTAGTAAAACTAGTTATGGAGGAACTGCTCCTACTAATGTAATGGAAGCAATAAAAAAAGGGAAATCATACCTTAGTAATATTATTCCTTTACACTCAGAAAATAAAAGTAATGCATAATTTGCTTTTATATGAAACTACCACATCTTGTAAGATAACCATATTGTAATAAATAATTAAGTCGCATTTGAGATAATTTTAATCATCATTCATTTCTTAGTCTTGTTAATATTAAGCAAAATATCAACAGATAAGATGTTCAATTATATTTCCACCTAATTTTTAATATAAATAATTAACAAGAAAAATAATAATACACTTCAAGTATTAAATTTTTATCAGCTTGAAACTTCACTAGTAGAAACTTGATTAATCTTACTAGATAGTATCATTAACTAAAGCTCCGAAATTAACAATTTTTTGTAGATGCAATATTCTACGAATTATTATACTACTACTAAATTCATCCAATATTTTATAACAACCAAATAATATTTATCTTTATAAGAATCACTTTCTCATGATATAACAAAAGAGTTATTATAAATCCAATAATAACTTTAGTTAATGCACTAGAATCACATTTTTTACCAAGATTATGCTATTAGTAGAACTTAGTACAGGTACTCAAAAACAACAAATAGGCTGTAACAGCTTAAGAAAGCAGGCAGTGATTTTCATAATTACAACAATATTATACAATTAAGTATTTCCTTTTATATATAACAAAATGAAAACCACATAACTACCTTGCAAATCATAATCAACAAGTATACCCTCTCAAATAGAAGTCTGTGCAACATTAAAAACCATAATTAACATAGACTCTATATTAATATAAAACGATAATCTAATTAATTAGATCAATAACCTATTATACGGTAATCATATCCACTAACCTTACTTCGACTGTACACACATCAATATTCTATTAATTACATCTCAACACTGTAATCATAATGTATTTTAAATAACTCATTGTTTCTGTTAAAGATACTACTCTTTATGAATTGAAGAATGTTATTTTTTATTTACAAGCACTATATGTACTACACTATGATCCTCCTGAGAGATACTATGTACACAGTTATTTTTTATATTATCTACAACATTAGCTAATAATATTCCATTCAAATGATCAAGTTCATGCTGCATGCATCTAGAAAGCCAACCATAGACTCTTACTATACATTCATTCCCCAATAAATCTGTATACCTTAAATCCATATGTTTTGGTCTTGTAATATTAATTAGTCCATATGATTTAGCAGATGAACAACCCTCAAATAAATCAACAGTTTCAGCAGAAAAGCTGAGGACTTCAGGATTTATACATATCATATTTTTACCATGTAATGAATGATGCCCAGATAAAACCTTCATATCCTGTGCAACATCAAACAATCCACTAAACATATTGATGATAAACATTCTACTATGATTACCAAGTTGAACTGCAGATAAACCTACAGTCTTGCTATATTCCATAACTTTCATCATGTCATTAGCTAGCGCTATAATTTCTTGATCTACCTTTTCAATAGGATGAGATATAGCATGCAAATTTCGTAAATCTTGAACATTATCAACAGATAAGATATTCATATTATATTCCTCTCAACTTTTAGTATAAGCAATTTATAGTATAATTCTATATATTTCATTATCTTAAGAGTTGTTATACACATTTATTAGTTATACAAGTAGTATTTTTATAAAAAACTGATATAATCAGTGCATATGCGTATAAATTAATCATTAAATACTGTGTTACTACAACAGATATTCACCAATCCGTTATTCTGTATACCACCAGAAATTGCACATCAATTAGTAATTTTTGCACTAAAAAATAACTTGATTCCTGTAAACAAAATCGAAATTCCAAGATCTCTTAATATACAAGTCTTCAATAAGCTTCTAAGAACTCCCATAGGAGTTGCAGCTGGGTTTGATAAAAATGCAGAAGTAATACAGCCCTTATTATCAGCTGGTTTTGGATTTGTCGAAGTAGGAACAGTAACAAAATACCCTCAACACGGGAATAAGAAACCACGTATACATAGATTAATCAGTGAAAAAGCAATAATTAATAGTTTAGGATTTAATAATAAAGGAGTAGATTTCCTAATTAATAAGGTAAACAACATCAAGCTTAATCATTGCATATTTGGTATTAATATAGGATTTAATAAAAAATCCAGTGATCCCATTCAAGACTATTTTGACTTAGTGAAGAAAGTATATGGTCTAAGTAATTACATTACAATCAACATATCATCTCCTAATACTCCAGGATTACATGAATTTCAAAAAAAAGAACTTTTATCAGAATTATTGACAGCTATATCTGAGATTCGAAAGCTAACAGATTATGCAGAATCTGTTCCTATAATGTTAAAAATTTCACCAGACATCAGTGATGATAAAAAACAGGATATTGTAGACCTAGCAATAAAATATAAAATCAGTGGTTTAATAATAAGTAACACTTCATCACAACACAATAAACTACTAAATACAAATATAAAGATACATGGCGGATTAAGTGGAAAACCACTGTTTGATCTATCAACAGAAGTACTATCTGAAATATATCAAGCTTCCCAAGGGAAGCTCCTACTAATAGGTTGTGGTGGGGTAAGTACTGGGTATCATGCATATGAAAAAATAAAAGCAGGTGCATCACTAATACAGTTATATACTGCCATAGTTTATAACGGACTCAATATAGCCAATAAGATAAGTTTAGAATTAGCCGATCTTCTAGCTGCAGACGGATTTCCAACAGTACGTCATGCAATAGGTCATAATTACTAATAGGTTTAAATATGTTTGTCACAATAGATGTAGGTAATACAAATATAAAATTCGCAATCTGTGTAAACAATAGAATAGTAAAAACAATAACTATCTCTTCTCAACCAAGAAGAACAGCTGATGAATATTTCATCTATTTAAATTCCACAATAAATCAACTAAATATTAATTACCAGAATATCAATAACATTATTATATCAAGTGTAGTTCCAAGTATAACAACATCAATTATAGAATTAAGTAGAAATTACTTTAATACAGATCCTATAATCTTGGATAATCATCATGCAGACCTTTTTAATATCAAGATAAACCTACAAAACAAAGCACTAGGCTCAGACAGATTAGCAGATATAATCGCAGCAAGTAACTTGTATCCCAACCAAGACTTACTAATAATAGGTATGGGAACTGCAACAGTATTTAATTTATTAAGTAGTGACAAATGTATATACGGACAAGTCATAGCACCTGGAGCACATATTCTAGCAAAAAGTATGCGTCAATATACCGCATTATTACCAGAGGTATTAGTATCAAAACAAGATAAAGTAATACAAAACAACATATACCATGCAATGGAATCAGGAATATATTGGGGATACATCAGTATGATCAATGGAATGATTGAAAAAATAACCAATGAAGAAGGAAAAGGATTACACGTAGTAGCAACAGGAGGAAACTCCCATTTATTTTTTGAACATAAAACTGCTATTAACAATATTGAAGCAGACCTGACCATAAGAGGTCTAATACAATTGCATAATATACTCGATAACAAATAATAAATACCTTACTACAATAATCTCTGATATAGTAGAACAAATACAATGTTCTTCATGTTTTACTCATTACATATAGTTGCGTAACCTACACAAAATCAATATATTATTGACACTAAGGATTAACCAATACGCTATAAACTTTTCTTATAAATTTTATACACTACTACTAATACTTTAATAATTAAAAACACGTATTAACATTATTCCAATGCTTAAAGTGAAATATCTTATCTATGATAAAATTCAAGCATAAAGCTTAATATATCTATAAAGCACATAAATCAATCTAATAGAGCTATAGATACCATTCCTCTCATAAACACGAAAACAACACTTATCAAAATAATAAATCTTTATATCTTAAGATATGTGACACATATCAATAACAAACTATGTAAAAAGTTCTATAACCCAACACATCCTATATCCCACAACTACATTTCTTATACACAACATTATTTATGAAACTATCCAAGTTTAATATCCAGTTGACAATACAAAAAACTTTTGTGAAATACAAAAAATAACATTTTCAATAATGAATATATATAAGTAACTTTTACTTATATATCCTTTATACCAGAAGCAATATTAACTAATTAGTACTACAAACCGGCTACTAATTATCCAAATCACATGTTAATTAATACCACTACAACACCTAAATCCATTTTTAGTAATATCACTATTACAATCACATTACTTAGATATGTGTAGACACACTTTAATTAAAGATACAAGCTAGTATTAAGTTAATAAGCACTATATAACCAACTTACTAGTTATCATAAATCATATGTTATTCATATATCAGTAATATTAAACTCTACTCTTAATAATATTATTATTACAATCACATTGCTTAGATATGTCTGTAGATAATTCTTTAATCTTTTCAATCATATTTGGATCAACATGTAATAATATATCTGACAAAGTACTCTTATCAATATAATTAGTTATTAACATGAGTAAGTTCATATCTAATAATCCAAATATTTCAGCAGCCAATTTTACAGGCATACTTTCATATATTTTCACTAAGCTATATACTTTTTCATCATAATTTTGGTCATCAATATTAATTAATGATACTAACTTTCTTTTCATCTCTTCTAAATACAACACCTGCTCATTATTATGTTGCTCAACAGTTCTCAACAAAATCTCTTTATTTTTTAACCTGTCTTCTTGTTCTAATAAACGGGAATACCAATCTTGTAAATCTACAACAGATATAGATCCATCATCTATTGGAAATAATTTTATTTTTTGCTTTGCATTTCTAGGAAAATAACTACTATTTTTTACAAATTCAACATTGTCTAACAAACCGAATTCTACAACTTTATCATCATTAATATTATAAAAATGATGTAATAAAATTCCAGTCATACAGAACATTAATATTATATTAATAACATAAATCACTTGCATACTATCAAAAAAACTATTATACAATGAAGCTTAGAATCAAGTTATGTTATAATAAAACACTATCATGATTTAGCAATAAATAATTATAGTATTTTTTATACTGACATTGCTTATAGTTTAAAACACTTTAATAATATGAAACAGTGAAGACGTTTTTTACATTGTTCACATTTTGGTTTGCCTTATCAGGGTACTTTGATTTATTTTTCATAACACTAGGTATTGTAAGTTGTATAACTACATTAGTTATGACAAGAATGTTGAAGAATGTTACACCGCTAAATGACCATGACATTTACTACATAAAAAAACAATTTTTTCCTTGTATGCTTAATTTCCTACGTTACTTCTTTTGGATCATACAACAGGTTATACTATCTAACATATATATAACAAAAAAAGTATGGAATTTTAGGTCAAAAATAGATTCAGCAATTTTTAGAGTCATACAGACCAAACAAACTACTGATTTAGGCATATCAATAGTCGTAAATTCTATCACACTTACCCCTGGAACAGTCAGCATAAATGCCATAGAATCCTCTAGCTCATATAAAATAAGAGTTTTAGCTATAGATGAAGATTCAATGTCTGGTGCAACAGATATTGACAATAAGCTTGCAAGCATATAACAATAAAAACCCCCACTGCACAACAAATATACAATATGTTCTTTATTCCATAGCTATATCCAAGATAAAAATTTCACAAACACAAAGCATTAACCCATGAAATAAACTTATAATACAGAAATGACTAAATTTTAATAATACAAAACTACAAAATATCTACAAACATAGATAATTACAAATTACTACGCAGTAACAGCACCTTCAATAATAGAAAGATAAATCTACTGCAGATTAATACTAGTTTCTCTCTACTTAGTGAATAGAACGCTGATACTAAGTTATCACTTGACTAATAATATTTACAGGTTCAGGACTCTTTAGAAGTATTATACCTTGAATTATTATTATTATTATAACTGATTCTTAAAAATTGCATATTACATTTTTATTATGTGACAAAACATTTATATTACTTATCAGCTAGTCAATAACATCTATAGGCATAAGATTTTAAAGGAACATCTAATATTTGAATTACTGCTTACACTATCTGTTCTTTGTTGTTTATAATTTTTCAAAATATTCATACTTACTATCACTGATTTTCTGAAAACTGAGTATTACTTTCTTAACACTATATGTTCAACATTTACTTTGTAACGCATATTCATAAAATCCCTCCCTTTTATCTCAGACAATATTTTGAGAACTTGCTTTAGATACTTTAACTTCAAGTCTTCCTTGATTTAACATGCAATTTCAATCCAAATTTTAGCTAATCCATGATCAGTCCCATCTTAACAAATGCTTGATTCTGTATTTGACAATAAAGATTCCATTTTCTCTTCAATAATACTATGTATACTGTTCAGTCTTTTTAAGATTCTAAAGCACCATTAAAAAAATATTTTTCAATAATGTACTCTTACCTACACAGCACCAAATTGTCTAAAAAGAATAATTAATTTAATCAACCTAATATACTACATATTGGCTAGAACTATGACTTCTCTATCGCAATCTTAGATGTGTTTGCTTCATACAACATATCATCACCCAAACAACAGTAAGATTACTGCTATATCTGTTTACTACAGGGTTCACTTTACTAGAAGTCGCAGACTTCCCTAATATTCCAATTAAACTATGGTATAAATTTATCAACATTAAATCAATCAATGGTTACCATGCCAAAAGAGATCTATAGAAACTTTTGATTTTATAAGGTATTTATAATTGTACTCAATGATAAGATCTATCATCATTTATTCTGACAACTATAAATAATGCTCTTAACCTTTAATATATACTGAATTAAAATTCTCCCTAAAATACATACCCACTACTCATATAATTCCCTCATGTTAAAAAACTTTCTTTATCAATAAATCTCAAGTATAAATATACTTATTATTTCAATTCAAAATATCACTAATCCTTAGGTAAATTATAAAATAAACTCTATGCCAGATTTTTCTATAGAAAATAAAATATCAAAATCAATAAACAACAAGAATTGCATTATAGTAGGAGTTGATGAAGTAGGATACGGCTCATTGGCCGGTCCTGTAGTATCAGCTGCTGTTTTTTTTCTGAAACATGACAATCATATTACATATAATATCAAGGACTCAAAAAAGCTTACTCCAAAGAAAAGGTTAGAAATTTACAACATAATCACCCCTATAATAAAATGGAGTATAGGGCTTGCTGACATACATGAAATTGATCAGCACAACATACTAAATGCCACACATATTGCAATGCAAAGAGCCCTTAGCGGTTTAAATTCTAATATAGACTACGTAATAGTAGATGGAAATAAGGTTCCACCAGATCTACCATGGAATACAAAAGCTATTATAGACGGAGATAATATTAGTATATCAATTGCTGCAGCATCTATAATTGCAAAAGTTACAAGAGATAGGTTAATGGAAACGTTGCATGTACAGTACCCACAATATGACTGGAACAAAAATAAAGGATATGGAACTAAACATCACTTAGAATCCTTATATAAATATGGTAAAACTATACACCATAGAAACACATTTGCTCCAGTATCACAGATTACTAAACTTTATAGTGAATAATAAATAGATAGAAACAATATTATTAATACATTAGTGAAACAAATCTTTAAGCCTTCCTATGTTCAAATACATGTCGTTTCATCAAAACTGTACTAACATAAGTAACCATAGTAATCAGATTTGATTACTAAAATTTATAACACAGTTTATTTCATCACAAGACTATAATAATGGCAACATAAGAGTCAACTTACAATAGGATTAAGTAATAAAATATTTACGCAAGTGATAGTAGCACTAAAGATAGTTCTCAACTGAGAATATGTGTATCAATATACCAGAGATAAAAAATACAAATCAACTGAATAAATTGTTTAGTAGTAATTTTATCCATAATGTTAAATTAGTATCTTGTTAGATTTAATGGTAATATGAGTTTCAATCGTAAAAAGAAGTCATATTCTTACTTGAAAGTTACAATAATAAAAAGGTATTTTCTTTATTCTCACAAAGATACTGTCAAAGATTTAAATTACAGAAGCATACATATACTGCAACAAGTGATCCTATTAATTAATTTATCTGAGAAAGATAATAAAGAGTTTTTATTAAAGACTTTATCTTCTTATATGACAACTTTTTTATGAATTAAGCCTTACTTTTAGCACAACTTAAGCATTTCTGTCAAATACTAAATACAGTTTTTAGACAAATACCTAAATGTTAGCTAGCGAGATACTATGTGAAGTATTAAAGACTTTGTATGAACTTCAATACTAATGGTAATTTGTTATACAAACAAAATGTAATTGTTTCTTTAAGACAAGGTATAAAAAATACAAGTAAGATCACTACTTTCAGTAAAGTAAATCTTACAATACCCAACATGGATAGTAATTTTAGTATTATTTAAAACAATAATATATTGTTAACTAGAGAACAAATCGAATCTGCAATTGCAATAAAGCAGTCACAGCTCAGCAATTTGTAATAAAATTGATTTTCTCCTTTAGGTCAGTTTAGTTCTATAGAAACAGAAGCACATGATTCAAAAATATTATTAGATAATAGTATGCTTAAGGATCTGAAAAAACTGAATAACATATTGACCATAGATTAGCTAGAGTTTTAATTTTAAGTCAGAAGTACTGTAATGCTATAGAACATTTTCTAAAAACCATATAAGAGAAAATTTGAGTTATATCAAACCTTACCAATTTCAATCTAATATATAAGCTTTTTTTCCTAGCACTACTAAGTCAAATCTTCAATTTTGATTATATTTCATACATTAGTTTATCTATAATACTATTATACAATAAGTAAGATATACAAAATAAGAAAAAAAAAGTAATACTGCCAGGTTTAATATTTTTATTCTAAAATATCCAGACAATATATTAATTATGCCCCCCCATACTGGAATCCAAGAACATAGCAACGTTAATAACATCAAGATCAATTTTATATAAACACCTAGTTTCCCATAATCATCCTGCACCTTATGATATTCTATACGTGCAAAAATTATCATTCTACCTAATATCCAATTAACAATTCCTCCTACAACTGCTCCTAATGCCGATATTAAAATCATCAAAACATAACTATATCCCCCAAAATAAGCCATTACTTTAAACACAAATATTTTATTTAAGGGTAAAATAAGAGCAGCTACTAAACTGTCAACAAATAACAAACTATAAACTTCTATCATCTATAGACATACCACTATATACCTCATGGGACCGGTGCGATTTGAACGCACGACCTCCAGATTAGGAATCTAATGCTCTATCCTACTGAGCTACGGCCCCAATACACTTTCAATCATATAGATTATCCATACAATGTAAACAAATTTTCAACACTCTATTCTTAGCTCGCAGAAAATATTCTAATATAATGGATAACATTAACCAAACAGAATATGTTATACAAAACTCTCTAATACAAACCTATAGCAAATATTTTATATAATAGGCATCTTAATCCGCCTTTACTTATCATTCATATTATATGTTAACTAAAGTTTCTAACATTAGATGGTAGTACCAATACGCTATACAATAGAATCTAGATAAGAAGACATTACATATCAAACAATTACATCCCCATAATCTAATACTTTTTACATATAACAATGTTTATACTAACCCATTTCGTTTTATAACTTCACATAATTTTTCTATATCTGATAAGCTGTGATTCACACTAAATACAAACCTAAGTCTTGGAGTGGGTACAGTAGGAGGGCGTATCGCCACAACAAGAAACCCCTCTTCTCTTAAAATTTGTTGCGCATATAAAACACTATCTATATCTTTCATAATCAATGGCACTATATGGCTACTAGGCTCAGTAAGATTTAGATTCTTACAAAAAAATTTAGCCAGCTTAATAGGAGTATCATTAATAGATTCGCCTATAATGTCTAATGCAGAGCTTGCAGCTGCAATCACCATTGGAGGTAGAGCAGTTGTATACATAAAAGTTCTAGCCTTATTTTGTATATACTTTATAACAACTTTTGATGCACATACATACCCACCCAAAACCCCAACTGCCTTGGATAAAGTACCAATATATATATCTGAACTAGCACGAGGTATTAATCCAAACCCATGAGCACAATCTGTAATAAGCCATGCATTATACTTCTCTGCTAATTTTCTTAGCTGATCAATTGGAGCAATATCACCATTCATACTATACACTTGCTCAACTACAATAAAACAGTGCTTATGCAAGCCTCTATATTCCTTTAACATATCCTCACAATGCTTATAATCATTATGCTCAAACCTATAATGCTTGGCAGAGGAAAGCTTAATACCATCAATAATAGAAGAATGTACTAATTTATCAGCAATGATCATATCATGCCTATGTACCAAAGCAGAAATAACCCCCACATTTGTCAGATAACCACTACTAAATACCAAAGCCATTTCTGTATGATACAATTTTGCCAATTTATTTTCTAAGCATTGATAAATGACATTACTACCTGTAATCATACGTGAAGCACCAGCTCCTACACCATAATTATTTATTGCATTTATAGCCGATTCTTTTAATAACGGATGTCCTATTAAACCTAAATAATCATTACAAGAAAAAGAAACTAATTTTTTATCATTTTGATAAATTACATTACCTGTTTCAGATTTAGTGATAGCAGAAGGTTCTCTATATAGATTGTCAACCCTCAACTTAATGAGCTCTCGATTTAATATTTTATCTAACATTTAACATTTACACAAATAAACCTATTATGCCTTTTTATAAAGCTACACTTAAATGTAAAGTTGTAATATAAAACATAAATTCTAGAGAAAGCATAGCAGGGATTAAACCAACGTACTCTAACATTATTCAATTAAGCAACCACACCACAAACATGAGATTTAAATCCCCCCACATCTAAAAGGAAGAACCATCTACTAAAACATAAGTACTTTTATATTGTTTAATAGTCAACAATACTGTTTGTATCTTTAGGCAATCCTTGATTCAAAACATTATCATCACGTTGGAGTAATGCTGGATCCTGATATTCATTATTATAATACATAGAATAATCTTCTTTATTTAATAAAGATAGCTTCTTGATTTTATTCATTAAAAATCCTGTACCTGCAGGTATCAGTCGACCTACTATCACATTCTCTTTTAACCCATATAAAGAGTCTTCCTTACCAGAAAATGCTGCTTCTGTTAATACTTTGGTAGTCTCCTGGAATGATGCAGCAGAAACAAATGAATTAGTATCAAGACTTGCTCTAGTAATCCCTTGAAGTATTGGAGCATACTTAGCAGGAGATTTACCTATTTTTACCATATTATCATTAGTCTTTATGACTTCTTCCATATCTACATTCTCTCCAACTAAATACATAGTATCCCCTGGTTCAAATATCTCAACTTTTTGTAACATCTGTCTTAAAATTATCTCTATGTGTTTATTATCAATACGTACACCCTGTAACCTATAAACTTGCTGAATTTCAGAGATCATATAATTTGCTAGTGCCTCGATCCCTAAAACACGTAATATATCATGAGGATCAGGATCACCATCCATCAACAAATCCCCTTTGTGCACAAAATCCCCTTCATTTACAATAGTATGTTTACCTTTAGGCACTAAATACTCAACAGGCGCCAAACTACTATCTACTGGCCTAATAAATATACGCCTTTTAGACCTATAATAATCTTTTCCAAATTCAACATAACCATCAACATCACTTACTATAGCATGTTCTTTTGGACGACGCGCTTCAAATAACTCAATTACCCTCGGTAACCCCCCTGTAATATCTCTAGTTTTTATAGATTCTCTCGGAATTCTTGTTATTACATCCCCAGCATGAACTTTTTGCCCATCTTGAACATTTAGTACTGCCCCTATTGGTATCAAATAATTTGCTTCTAATCCATTAGATAGTGTTATTACATTATCATTGTCATCAATTAAAACTAATCTAGGCCTGAGGTTAGCACCTTGTAAATGTAATTTCCAATCAACTACTACCCTATTAGAAATACCAGTAGATTCATCTAATACTTCATTAATAGAAACACCATCTATTAAATCCATATACTTAATGATACCTGTTTTTTCTGTAATAATAGGCATTGTATAAGGATCCCATTCAGCAATTTTTTCTGTAATTTTTACTAATTGACCATCATTAACATAAAGTCTTGCACCGTAAGGTATACTATTACGCATCTTTTCGTTACCCACACTATCAAGCAAGACTACTTCACAAGACCTACTCATAATAATCTTATTACCATATTTATCTTCAACAACATTACTGTTTACTAATTTTACCTTAGCATCCAATAATGCTATTAAGTTTGAAGTTTCAACACCTCTCATCGCAGTACCACCTACATGGAAAGTACGCATAGTCAATTGAGTACCAGGTTCACCAACAGACTGAGCTGCTATTACACCAACAGCTTCACCTATTGATACAACATCACCAATAGCAAGATCTCTACCATAACATAAAGCACAAATACCCTTTTTAGCTTCACAAGTAAGAGGAGATCTTACTTTTACAGCATCTAATCCAGCTATCTTTATTTTCTCAACTTTAGCTTCATCTACTAACTCTCCAGCTTTAACAAGCAATTCTTCAGTAATAGGATTATAAACATCAACAGCAGCAACTCTTCCAAGTATAATATTATCTAACGTCTCAACTACAGTTCCACCTTCAACAACAGATCTTATAGCAAATCCATTGTGTGTTTTACAATCATATTCAACAACTATACAATCTTGAGCAACATCAACAAGCCTACGAGTTAAATATCCAGAATTTGCAGTTTTCAAAGCGGTATCTGCTAAACCTTTTCTTGCCCCATGAGTTGAATTAAAATATTCAAATACATTCAATCCTTCACGGAAGTTAGATATTATAGGAGTTTCAATAATTTCACCTGAAGGTTTAGCCATTAACCCTCTCATTCCTGCTAATTGTTTCATCTGTGATGCAGATCCCCTAGCACCAGAATGAGCCATCATATAAATAGAATTTAATTTACTTTCTACATCATACACAGAAATAGCTTTCATCATATCCTTAGCTATCAAATCAGTACACTTAGACCATTCATCTATTACTTTATTATATCTTTCACTTCTTGTAATCAAGCCATCCTGATATTGCACAGCAAATTCCTTAATTTTTTCACTAGCATTATCTACATGCATTGTCTTTGTATCTGGAATAATCATATCTTTGCATCCAAATGAAATACCAGACTGTGAAGCATATTTGAATCCAAGAGACATGAATTTATCTGAAAACTCAACAGTTTCACTTTGACCACAACTCCGATACACTAAATCAACTATAGATGTAATTTCCTTTACAGTTAAAACCTGATTTACTAGATCAAAAGTTAAATTTTTATGTTGCGGAAATATCTGCCACAATATCAATCTACCAGGAGTTGTTTCAATTATTTTAGAACAATATGAAGGCTCTTCATCTGATACATCATAATTACAATAAGTCATTCTATATTTAATTTTAGTACATATATGCACATCCTTATTATGTAAAGCGTATTCTACATGACTAAAATCACCAAAGAATAAAACTTCATCTTCAGGTTGAACCTGATCCTGTAACGTTAAGTAATATATTCCAAGTACTATATCTTTTGAAGGAACAATTATCGGCTTACCATTAGAAGGACTCAAAATATTATTAGTAGACATCATCAATATTCTAGCCTCAAGCTGAGCTTCTAGTGATAATGGAATATGCACTGCCATTTGATCTCCATCAAAATCAGCATTAAAAGCACTACATACTAAAGGGTGTAACTGTATTGCCTTACCTTCTATTAAAACTGGATCAAATGCCTGTATGCCTAATCTATGTAAAGTAGGTGCTCTATTTAATAATATCGGATGTTCATGTATCACTTCATCCAAAATATCCCAAACTTCTGGCTTTTCGTTTTGTATCATCTTATTTGCTAATTTCACTGTTGGCACAATACCATACATTTTTAATTTCGAACAAATAAACGGCTTAAATAATTCTAGAGCCATTTTTTTAGGTAATCCACATTGATGTAATTTTAAGTTAGGACCAACAACTATTACTGACCTACCAGAATAATCTACCCTTTTTCCCAGCAAATTCTGTCTAAAACGCCCCTGCTTACCTTTCAACATATCACTTAATGATTTCTTATACCCTACACTCCCTGCTTTATTAGAAATATAGCTACGACGTGTACTATCAAAAAGGGCATCTACTGCTTCTTGCAGCATTCTTTTCTCATTACGGATCATAATTGCAGGTGGATTCAACTTTAACAATTTACCCAATCTATTATTACGATTAATGATTGTTCGATAGTGATGATTTAAATCAGAAACTGCTGGCCTTCCATTCTCCAAAGAAACAAGCGGCCTTAAATCAGGTGGTAAAATTGGTATAACTGTTAATATCATCCATTCAGGTTTATTCCCAGAATTTATAAAATTTTCAACAATGCGCAATCTTTTTACTATTTTCTTGCGCTTCATCTCTGAAGTTGTAGATTCCAATTCTACTCTAAGACTTGCATTAATTGCATGCAAATCCAACCGGACTAATAATTCCCTAATAGCCTCAGCTCCAGTTAACGCAAGAAAACTATCTTCTCCGTAATTATCCTTTGCTTGATTGTAAGCACTTTCACTAATAACTTCACCTTTAGATAATGGTGTTGCAATTGGATCAATAACTACAAAATCACCGCTATATAAGATATTTTCTATCAACTTAAGCGGCATATCAAGTAACGCTCCTATACGAGAAGGCAGAGACTTTAGAAACCAAACATGTGCTACAGGAGATACAAGTTCTATGTGCCCCATCCTTTCTCTACGTACCTTTGATGAAGTAACTTCAACTCCACATTTCTCACAAATGACGCCTCTATAACGTTTTTTTCGATATTTACCGCACAAGCATTCATCATCATTCACTGGCCCAAAAATCTTAGGACAAAAAAGTCCACCTTTTTCCACTTTAAAAGTACGATAATTAGTAGTAGAAATATCTTTAATTTCACCATATGACATTGCTCTAATGCTTTCAGGGCTAGCTATAGATATGCAAATCTTATCAAACGACTGTGCAATACTAGTATAGCCATACAAATCCAACATCTTCATACTACTACCCTTTAATTATTAATCTTTCACTTCATTATTTAAGAAATCCTTATCTTGCTTTAAAGCAACATCTAAACACAATGATCTTAACTCTTTCACCATGACATTAAAGGACTCTGGTATTCCGCACTCAAAATTACTATCACCTTTAATTATAGATTCATAGATCTTAACTCTTCCAACAATATCATCAGATTTTACTGTAAGCATTTCTTGTAAAGTATAAGCAGCTCCGTAAGCCTGTAATGCCCAACATTCCATTTCCCCAAAACGCTGACCACCAAAATGAGATTTTCCACCTAACGGTTGCTGAGTTACTAATCCATATGGCCCAACAGATCTTGCATGTATCTTATCATCCACCAAGTGATGCAATTTCAACATGTATATATATCCCACAGTAACTTTACGATCAAATTTTTCACCAATCCTTCCATCATAAAGATCCACCTGCCCTGAAACATCTAAATCAGCTAACTTTAATAAGTTAGAAATTTGACTATCTTTTGGCCCTTCAAACACTGGAGCAGCCATTGGTACACCATCACGTAACCTCTCTGCAAACACCAAAAGATCATCATCGCTCATAGATTGAATATTATATTTTAAATCTTGTCCATCATATACCTGATCTAAAAAGTTCCTCAAATGAGATATTGTCAACTCATCAATATTATCCAATATATGCCCTATCTTTTTTCCTAAATTAACAGAAGCCCATCCTAAATGTGTTTCTAATATCTGCCCAACATTCATACGAGAAGGGACGCCCAAAGAATTAAGTATAATATCAACAGGAGTTCCATCTTCTAAGTATGGCATATCTTCAACAGGCACGATGCGGGAAATTACCCCTTTATTACCATGTCTACCAGCCATTTTATCTCCCGGTTGCAGATTATGTTTTACTGCAACAAAAACTTTAACTACACATAAAACACCCTGTGGTAAATCATATCCATAATTTAACTTGTCTATCTTCTGATCGAATTTACTATGAGCATTTTGAATCATCGAATCAAACTTTTCCTTTAAGTCTTTAACTTGAGATAATACATACTCATTAGACAAATTAATATCCCACCAATCCTTTTTTGGAGTAGATACCAAATAATCATTCATATCCTGATTATTATACTGCATCCCAGAATTTACTAAAACTCTCTTCAATTCATCATAAAAATATTCACTAACTACATCAATTTCATAATCCCTTTCTTTTATAAATCCATTAATCTCATTTTGCTTGATTAGGAGAGATCTATCATTCTCTTCAACCCCACGACGTACAAAAACATGCACATCAACTACCGTCCCTTCAACATCAAGTGGTAAATACAGTGAAGAATCTACACAGTCAAATACTTTTTCACCAAAAATAGTAACTAATAATTTTGTCTCCGGAGGTAGAGAAACTGGAGGTCTAGGAGTAACTTTACCAACCAAAATATCCCCAGCAGAAACTTCAGCACCAACATTAACAATTCCTACATCATCCAAATGAGATAAACTATCTTCATTGATATCAGGAACAGATCTCATAATCTTTTCTGGACCAAGTGTTGTATCTCTCACTACACATTCAAATTCCTCTATATGTATTGAAGTAAATACATCTTTTTTTACAACCTCACTTGAAATAACTATTGAATCTTCAAAGTTATACCCTTGCCAAGACATGAAAGCAACTAACACATTCTTACCTAAAGCAAGCTCACCTTGATCGATTGCTGATCCATCAGCTATAACATCATTTGCTTTTACATAATCTCCAGGTTTAACTAAAGGTCGTTGATTAATACAAGTATTATGATTAGAACGCTGGAATTTCCTTAAATTATAAATATCAACACCTAAATACTCATTTTTTTCCTGATCAAACGCACGAATAACTATATATAATCCATCTACTCTATGGACAATACCTCCACGTTTAGCTAAAACAACTGTTCCTGATCCAGCGGCAACTATCAATTCCATACCAGTACCAATCAAAGGAGCATCCGCTTTTAACAGTGGCACTGCCTGACGTTGCATATTAGAACCCATCAAAGCACGATTCGCATCATTATTTTCCAAGAAGGGTATTAAAGATGCAGCAACTGAAACAATTTGTTTTGGCGAAACATCTATATAATCAACTTCCTCCCTCTTAACCATAACAAAATTTCCATCATGCCTACAATAAAGCATATCATCAACGAACTGATTATTTTCATCAAGAGTAGCACTAGCATCGGCTATATAATAATTACTCTCCTGCATAGCTAATAAGTACTCTACCTTGTCAGTAACAACTCCTTTATCCACTTTTCGGTATGGACTTTCAATAAACCCATGTTTATTAATACGAGCGTAGATAGCTAAACTACTGATCAATCCAATATTTTGACCTTCTGGAGTTTCAATTGGACAAATTCTTCCATAATGTGTCGGGTGTACATCTCTCACCTCAAATCCTGCCCTTTCTCTAGTTAAACCACCTGGACCCAAAGCAGATAACCTACGTTTATGAGTAACCTCAGACAATGGATTAGTTTGATCCATAAACTGAGAAAGCTGAGAAGAACTAAAAAAGTCTTTTAAAACCGTAGCTAAAATCTTAGGATTTACAAAATCACATGGCATTGCATTATCAAAATTTACTGAAGACATGTAATCCATGATCATTCTTTCAAGTCTCAATATCCCAATCCTAAATTGGTTTTCAATAAATTCACCAACAGACCTTACCCTACGATTACCAAGATGATCTATATCATCAACAGAACCTTCACCATCTCTTAGCAACACCAGCTTCTTTATAACATGAATTATATCATCTTTAGTTAATACCGTAATATCTTCACTAACATTCAATCCAAGATGATCATTTAACTTTATTCTTCCAACCGTAGATAGATCATATCTTTCTTTATCAAAAAACAATCCATCAAAAAAAGCTTTTATAGTATCTAAACTAGGCGACTCACCAGAACGTAAAACTTTATATATTTCAAAAAGTGCCTCTTCATAAGATACATTCTTATCTAAAAATAACGTATTTAAAACATATGGACCAACCGTTAAAAAATCTATATTTAGAACAAAGATCTCATCTATATTAAATAATTCTAACTTATTTATATGCTCACTAGTAATATTCTCTCCCGCAGATATAATCAAAGCATTACCACTTGGATCTAACAAGTCATTAGCAATAAATAATCCTTGAATTCCATCAAATGGAACTAAATATTCTACAAGCCCATCATTAGCCAATTTTTTAGCCATTCTTAAAGTAATTCTCGTATTGGCCTTTATTAATACATTTCCATCTGAATCCATAAGATCATGAGACAACCTAACACCCCTGAACCTATCAGCAACAAATCGAACTATCCATCCTTTTTCACATCTTACGTAATGTACCTTGTCATAGAAAGTATCTAGAATATCATTATTAGATAAACCTAAAGCTCTTAAAAGCAAAAAAATTGGTAATTTCCTCTTTCTATCAATACGAAAGTAAAGTATATCTTTTATATCAAATTCAAAATCTAGCCATGAACCCCTATAGGGAATAATTCTAGCTGAATAAATTAATTTCCCAGAACTATAAGTTTTTCCTTTATCACTATCAAAAAATACACCTGGAGAACGATGCATTTGCGATACTATTACTCTCTCTATCCCATTTATAATAAATGTTCCATGAGAAGTCATAGTAGGAAGATCCCCTATGGAAACTTCCTGCTCTTTCATGTACTTTATACTTTTTTCTGAAGTCTCTTCATCTACTACATATTTTACTTCTTTAAAAGATACCTCCTGCACCTTCCATACTATAAAACGCAAAACTATACGTATAGGAACAGAAAAGGTAATACCTCTTTTTATACACTCATACTCGTCATACTGTGGTTCACCAATACTATAACTTACAAATTCAAGAACAGCCCTACCTAACAAATCTTGTATAGGAAACATAGACTGAAAAATATTCTTTATTCCACTTTCAGCACTTTGATCTACCCCAATAAATGCATTGTATGAATCCCTCTGTATTTTTATTAAATCAGTTAAAGAATCTTTTATATCTATTGACTTTGCATAAGACAATCTAGGTACTGAATTAAAAGAATTTAATACATATTTAGTAGAAATTACAGAAGAAGACATTAAATCCCTCAAGATTAATAAATTACAAATAAAAGCTACGTGAAAAACTATTTAATACTAATTTTTGCTCCAGCATCCTCAAGCTTCTTTTTGATTTCTTCAGCTTCTTCTTTCTTATATTTCTTACCTTCTACCAATTCTTTTGAACCTTCTTTTTCAACAAATTCTTTTGCTTCTTTTAATCCCAAATTAGTACATTCTCTTACTGCTTTTATAACAGCAATCTTCTTATCTGCAGCATAGCTATCAAAAATTACAGAAAAATCTGTCTTCTCTTCTGCTGCAGCACCACTTTCAGCTTGATTACCACCTGCAGCTGGAACAGCTGTTAACAAACCACCTTTAGGGAATCCTAATTTCTGCTCCATCTTATCTACTAATTCTGCTGCCCTACACAAATCTAAGCTACAAATTTGCTCTACTAAACTATCTATATCAACACTACTCATAATAATTAACCCCAATTATAAAAAATAAAAAAGTATAAAATTTAAAATATAGTATCACTCTTTATCGCCAAGAGCTTTTAAGCACAAAGCCAATCTTACCGGAATATTATAAGATATCATACTCATTATTTGTGCATGTAATTCTCTTAGAGATGGTAAACTAGCAAAGTATAAGATCTTTTCGCTATCTAATACTTCATTGCTATCGTATCCACATGATAAACTTATCTTGCTTTTACTGTTTTTCATAAATTTTGCAAGAATTTTTGAAATTACTATTATATCATCCGAATACACAATAAATACAGGGCCTAAAAATTTAGCAGCTAACTCTTCTCTACCCATTTTTTTTAAAGCAATACGAGATAAACTATTTTTTACTACCATCAAACCACTATTAGCCATTTTTAATTCTTTCCTCAGAGAAAAGAAATCATCAGCCACCATACCTTGGAAATTAGCAACTATAAAATATTTAAATTTACCAAATAATCCTTCTACTTTATTTAAATGCAATTCTTTATCGCTACGCTTCACCGTCTCCACCCCAATACTAATTATTTAAACTTTCTACTTTAACAGATTTCCCCATAGTTGAAACAACAAACACATCTTTAAAGTATAAACCCTTAATAGACGCAGGCTTACATTGCTTTACTGCACTAATTACTGCATTAAAATTTTCCAATAAATCTTCTATAGAAAATTTAATATTTCCAATCTTTGCATGAACAATACCAGTCTTATCAGATTTAAATTTAATTTGACCAGATTTTATTATTTTAATAGCCTTAGCAAGCTCAAAAGTTACAGTATTAAATTTAGGGTTCGGCATTAACCCCTTAGGACCTAAAATTTTAGCGATAGAAGAAACCGACGCCATAAAATCTGGAGTAGCAAGGCACCAATCTACATCTAACTTACATTGTTTTTTCTTTACTTCTTCAATCAATTCTTCGTCACCTACAATATCAGCCATAGCTTCTTTAGCCATTTCTAAATATCCACCTTTAGCAAACACTGCAACTCTTATTTCTCTTCCTAATCCTTTAGGTAATACAACACACCCCCTAACTTGCTCATCAGACTTCGAACTATTAATATTAAGATTTATTGCAACATCCACAGACTCACGAAAATTAGCTTTAGCAGACTCTATAACCTTCTTTAAACCTGATTCAACATCATAAACTTCATTACTAATCAATGAATTCATATAATTCCTCTACTATATCCACTATCACATTTACTCTTCTACTACAATAATACCCATAGAAGATGCTGTACCAATAACCATTTTAGCTGCAGCTTCTACAGTATCAGCATTCATATCAGACATTTTACGCTTAGCTATCTCATAAACATCTGACATCTTAACTTTTCCAATATTATCTTTTCCAGGATTCACTGAACCTTTTTCAATTGCAGCAGCTTTCTTTAATAAATAAGACACAGGAGAATCGCTTATTGTAAAACTGTAAGACTTGTCATTATAAATGGATATTCTAGCAGTAACCAGATCACCAATTTTATATTGTTTACCCTGACCACTTGTAATGTCATTGAACTCTTTACAAAATTTAGGCATTGGTATACCACGAGGCCCTAAGACAGAAGCAATTTTAGGTCCAGGATTAGCTTTCCCAGCTTCTATCATCAAATTTATCTTAGATACTAAAACAACACTCACAATTACCCCTCCACTTTTTGTATATGTTCTAACTTAAATTCTATCTTAGTCAATCTACCAAATATCATTACACTGACCCCTGCTATTTTTTTATCATCATTAATGTATTCAACTTTGCCATTGAAATCTTGAAACAACCCATCATTAATCACAACTTCATCACCAATTTCAAAATTAACGACGCTAGTATCATCTACTACAGTTTGACACATTTTCTTACGCATAGACTCCATTTCACTTTCTGGAATAACTTTAGGAACACCAAAATCATTGTTCAGAAAGTTCAACACCCTAGGTATATTCCTAACAAAACTAATTGAACTTTCATGCAAATTCATATACAAAAACACATATCCCGGTGACAACTTCCTTTTTACCAATACCTTTTTATTGTGTTTTACTCGAGCAACTTCTTCATACGGAATAAATACTTCACGAAAACTTTCCTCGAGACCTAACACTCGAGAATTCTCTAAAATAGTTTGACAAACTTTCTCTTCGCTACCAGATGATACCTGAATAATATACCACTCATATTTCATAAATTACCCCAAGTACTATCTTGATCAATTTCAAAAATAAAAAATCTACACAACAAAATAAAACAGACATAAAAGTAATTATTAATATTACTATAAATAAAAATCCCACAATTTCATTTTTAGAAGCCCAAGAAACTTGCAAAGCCTCTTGTTTTACCCCAAGTAAAAATTTAGCAATATTACTCATTATCAAATTACCTACATGTCATATCACTTAAACTAAACGGCAGGAGTGACAGGAATTGAACCCATAACCTTCAGTTTTGGAGACTGACGCTCTAACCAATTGAGCTACACTCCTATATATATTATATTACTACTCCAAAATTTCAGTAATAATACCAGAGCCTACAGTTCTACCACCTTCACGAATTGCAAATCTCAATCCCTTATCAATAGCAACAGGCTTATCTAAACTTACTTCGATATTTATATTATCTCCAGGCATTACCATCTCAACTCCATCAGGTAATTTTATACTTCCTGTTACATCAGTCGTTCTAACATAAAATTGTGGCTGATAATTTGAGAAAAATGGCGTATGTCTACCACCTTCTTCTTTCTTTAATATATATACCTCTGCCTTGAATTTTTTATATGAATGTATCTGACCAGGCGCACTTAATACTTGCCCCCTTTCTACATCTTCCTTCTTTATCCCTCTTAATAATATACCAGCATTATCACCTGCTTCACCTGCATCTAATGCTTTATGAAACATTTCAACTCCTGTACATACTGTGCTTTGTACATCACGTAATCCTACTATCTCTATTTTATCCCCTACTTTGATTACTCCTCTTTCTATCCTTCCTGTTACTACTGTACCCCTTCCAGGTATTGAAAATACATCCTCTATTGACATTAAAAATGGCTTATCTTTTTCTCTTGTCGGTAAACTTATCTTTTCTAAGGCATTCATCAATTCCATAATCTTTTCACTCCACACACCTGAGCCTGTCTCTTCTTCTAATGCCTTAACTGCAGACCCTCTGACAACATCTATATCATCCCCTGGATATCCATATTTTGACAATAATTCTCTTATCTCCATTTCAACTAATGATAACATCTCTTCATCATCTACAACATCACATTTATTCATCCATACTACTATGTCTTTTACTCCAACTTGTTTTGCTAATAGTATATGTTCTCTTGTTTGAGGCATTGCTCCATCAGTTGCAGATACTACTAATATTGCTGCATCCATCTGCGCAGCACCTGTTATCATATTTTTTATATAATCAGCATGTCCTGGACAATCTACATGAGCATAATGTCTACTTTCTGTTTCATATTCTACATGTGCCGTTGAAATGGTTATACCTCTTGCTTTCTCTTCTGGTGCTTTATCTATTTCATCATATTTTACACTCTTATTACCTTCTCCACTTAATCTCTTCGCTAACACTGTTGTTAACGCTGCTGTCAATGTTGTCTTGCCGTGATCAACATGCCCTATTGTCCCTACATTTATATGTGGTTTCCTTTCCTCTACCATAACACTATACCCATTACTTAGTTTTTATTTCATTCGCTACTATATTATCAGATACTTGCTCATAACAAGAAAAATACATGCTATACTGCGCTCTACCCTGAGACATAGAGCGTAAATCCTTAACATATCCAAACATTTTTGCCAAAGGAATAAATGCCAATATTACCTTAGTATTGTGACGATCTTGCATTTCAGCAACTCTACCTCTTCTACTATTAATATCACCTATAACATCCCCCATATACTCATCAGGAGTGATTATTTCAACTTTCATAACAGGTTCAAGTAATACTGCCCCAGCTTTATTTACCATATCCCTAAAAGCACCTTTCGCAGCTAGTTCAAATGCTAAAGGACTAGAATCCACTTCATGAAATGCACCATCAACTAAAGTTGCTTTAAAATCAATAACAGGAAACCCTGCTAACATACCACTCCCCCTAATACTCTCTAATCCATTTTGAACACCAGGTATATATTCTTTGGGTACTGCCCCACCAGTAATTTTACTTTCAAATTGAAACCCAGACCCAGGAGACAATGGTTCAAATAATATATTGACCTTTGCAAATTGCCCAGCACCGCCTGTTTGCTTCTTGTGGATATATTCAATTTCAACAGATTTAGTAATGGTTTCCCTATAAGCAACTTGTGGAGCACCTATGTTAGCCTCAACATTAAATTCACGACGCATCCTATCTAGAATAACTTCAAGATGCAATTCACCCATTCCTTTCAAAATAGTTTGTCCACTTTCAGGATTCACACACATACCAAGTGATGGATCTTCTGCAACTAATCTACTTAAAGCTATACCCATTTTTTCTTGATCTGCTGTAGATTTTGGTTCTACTGCAATTTCCATAACCGGTTCAGGGAATTCCATGCGCTCTAAAATAACAGGCTGATCTAATGAACACAATGTATCGCCAGTTACTGTTTTCTTGAGCCCTGCTAAAGCAACAATATCACCAGCTCTTGCTTCAGTTATATCTTCTCTATTATTAGCATGCATTAACAAAATTCTACCTATAAATTCTGTGGAATCTTTAACTGCATTTAGCACTGTAGTCTTACTTGACAATTTACCTGAATAAATTCTTATAAAGGTTAAACTACCAACAAATTTATCAGTCATTACTTTGAAAGCTAATGCAACAAACTTACCACTAATAGAAGATTTTATATTTATAGTATTAGAGGTTTTTACATCAAGAGCTTCCATCATAGGAATATCATTAGGTGCAGGCAAAAAATCAACAACAGCATCTAATAAAGGCTGTACACCCCTATTTTTAAAAGCAGAACCACACAAAATAGGTACAAATTTTGACTGAATTACTCCTGCACGAATACAACTTTTTAGCAAAGAAACAGATATTTCCTTGCCTTCAAAATACAAGTTCATCGCCTCATCATTAAGCTCAACAGCAGTCTCCAAGAGCTTGTTTCTATACTCCTGAGCTTTATCAAGCATATCTTTAGGAATTTCTCCATAGTGGAAATTCGCCCCTAAAGAATCTTCATCCCATATAATTGATCTCATCTCTAATAGATCAATAACCCCAACAAAATCCTTTTCAGTTCCTATCGGCAATTGCAATACTAACGGAGTAGCACCAAGACGCTCAACAACCATATCAACACATCGATAAAAATCTGCCCCCATTCTATCCATTTTATTCATAAAACAAATTCTGGGTACATTATATTTATCAGCTTGACGCCATACCGTTTCTGATTGAGGCTCAACACCCGCAACTCCATCAAAGACAGCAACAGCACCATCTAAAACACGCAAAGACCTTTCTACTTCTATAGTAAAATCAACGTGACCAGGAGTATCAATAATGTTAATCCTGTGACCATTCCAAAAACATGTAGTAGCTGCAGAAGTTATCGTAATCCCTCTTTCTTTTTCTTGCTCCATCCAATCCATAGATGCAGCACCTTCATGAACTTCACCAATCCTATTTTGTTTTCCAGTATAAAAAAGTATACGCTCGGTAGTAGTAGTCTTCCCGGCATCTATATGTGCCATAATCCCTATATTCCTACACTTAGATAACTCGTTATCTACGCTCACAACTTATCTCCAAAAATTACATATTAATTAAAGCGAAAATGAGAAAACGCTTTATTTGCCTCTGCCATCTTATACTTTTCTTCTCTCATTTTATATGCACCACCACGTTTATTATAAGCTTCTAATAACTCATTACATAAACAATCCATATACATTTTATTGCTACGTTTCCGTGCTGTTGTTGCTGCTTTAAAAATCCAACGTAAAGCTAATGAAACTGCCCTGTCTTCCTTTACTTCTACAGGCACTTGATATGTTACACCACCTATCCTACGAGAGCGAACTTCCATCTGCGGCATTACATTATTTAGAGCAGCACTAAAAATCGACATCGCACTCTCACCAAGATGAGACTCCGCTTTACTCAAAGCCCCGTATACTATCTTCTCAGCTATAGATCTTTCGCCAGAACGCATAATAACATTAATGAAACGTGCTAATAACACACTATTATACTTTGAATCAGGAGAAATAACTCTTTTACTTGCTCTACGACGACGAGACATATATTACCACATTAATTAACTTTTCTTCACACCATATTTTGAACGTGCTTTCTTTCTATTTTGCACCCCTCGAGAATCCAATGCTCCACGTATAATGTGATATCGAACCCCAGGCAAATCTTTTACACGCCCACCCCTAATCAAGATAACTGAGTGTTCTTGCAAATTATGCCCTTCACCAGGTATATAAGCTATAACCTCACTACCATAACCAGCAATTTTTACACGAGCAACCTTACGTAAAGCTGAGTTTGGCTTCTTAGGAGTAGTAGTATATACTTTTACACACACTGCTCTTTTTTGTGGATTGTGCTGAAGCGCAGGTGCCTTATTTAATGAAGCACGAGATTTCCGCGGCTTGCGAACTAATTGATTTATTGTTGGCATAATGTAATAACCTTACAGTTTATTATAATAAATAGATACAAGTAACACCATATATCTTAATTTTAATAGAAGCATGGGTTACTTATAAAAGAATCATGAACCTTAGTCAATAGAAATTTAACGATTTTCCAAAAACTAATAAACTTAATAATACAAAATATCATCAACAACTCAAGTACTCTTTATAGATATACTGTTAAAAATTATTTGCAATCATTATATTCAATTCTGTTCTATATTTTAAATAACACAAACAAATACAGTAGTGCTTCTTACATCCAGTTTTATTATTATCTCATGATAAATACAAAATTATTTGACTTTTTTCACTATATGATGACAGGACATAACTATAGCATTTTAATACCTTTAAACTCTTACAGTATCAAAATTGAATTTACTCTTCACTATACTTACAATTCTTATTTAATATTTTTTGAATAATCTTTCATGCACAGAATGAAGTACAAGCATAACTATTAGCAATATTATTTGCATAGGAACATGCTTTCTCCTCTCTTAGACCTTCCTAACATTTGCACAGATTCACACGCTCTGACAAAACGATAAAAACGTTATCAGGAAAAAATTACCAAAAATTTCTTCTCCTTTTATAGGACATGACCACAAAGATTATGTGTTAAAATCATATAGAATAAGTTTTAAATACCCAATTTATGCATCAAGCACATCTTCTTATTTTTATAAAAATGACCTAAAAATATAAAAATCTACACCTTACTACTTAATTTTCTAGCGTTAAATCCCGACAAATCAGTTTTTACATACATCTGAAAGGTAGATATTGACAATCCATACTATAGCCTTATCGCAATTTACATAATTGCCTTAAATACACAAAAATGTACATTATTATCTCCATAAACATTGCCACATCTTTCAATGTCAACACATTGAATTGTCTTAAGTGCAAGTAATTATCAACATGTACCACTAAATCAGGATCATGTTGCAACATTAGATAACATTTAACAAACACCATCTAAATATCTAGAACGTTGTTGCTTCAATTTCCGATCCCAAAACGTACTATATTATACATTCAGTGTACATCCCAAATTGGTATTTCTCTATCTTGCTACAAAAGGAACATCTACCTATACCAAGGACACTAGATCAATTGTCTGAGACACCAATAATAATAAACTTATCATATCAAAGACTCCCTACTGTAGAAACACCCTATTCCAAATTTTGATGACATACTGCATGCACATCTCCTCAACAAGAAGCTAACACACAATCAAACATTTTTTTTAGACTGAGTAAATAATGAATCAGCATTAAAGATAATCAAATTAACATGACAAGAAAATATATTCCCTCTAACTGAGAACAATTTCATTTACATAACCTTTAGATGATGATACAGATAATTGACTATAAACTTCACTAACAATAAAATCAATAGCTCCACATTTAGTACGTCGAGTATTCATATTATCAATAACGTGACTACATACACCCAAACCTGCACCTAAAAACCTGGCAATAAAATATAACCCTGCCAAAGATGAACCAGTCATTAACACTACACTGTATACAGTTAAAAACAATGTTTCTTGAACATACAGACTAGATAACAGCAGAAAACTAGTAACAACACAAACACCAGCAAATATTACATTACTCATATACCTAAATATTGTTATACCATTAATTCTCTTACAATTTTTTGTATCTTGTACAAAACAAGAGTTATGATCATTTTTTAATAATTGCACTTCATTACTTTCAGGTTTTTTAACACAATTAATAAATTTAATGCAAGATAATACCAAAAACATGATTACTGATAAACCAACCAACCAATTAGATATTTTATTTAAATTGCTATCTATCACATTATAATGTTTTAATAAAAACAATACTGCTCCTACAATATATATTAACAAGCAAACCATACGTACCTGCTCTAATGTATTAGTAAGTTTCTTATTTTTAATTTGTAAATACATTATATATTTTCCTGAATTTACTTTTATTAACTTAAATATCCCTTTCTAGATGTGATTAATGACCTAAAATATACAATAATTTATCATTTAATTAATAATCAATTATTCTAATGCTTTCCTTTAACCAATAAATAAGATATGCTGTTAGTTGAATTTTTACAACGTACTTGATAAATGAATACTGATGATTTGTTGTTCGTACCCTTAGGTGGAGTCGGACAGATAGGCATGAATGTCAATTTATATCATTTGAATGGTAAATGGATAATCATTGATTTCGGAGCAGGTTTTGCTGATGACAATATGCCAGGAATAGACATGATTGTTGCTGATATCAGCTTTATAAAAAAAAATAGGAAGAATCTACTTGGTATAGTATTAACACATGCTCATGAAGACCATATAGGGGGTATACAGTATCTCTGGAATGATTTACAATGTCCAATATATGCAACGAAATTTACCGCCGCTTTACTACAAGCAAAATTGAAAGAATATTCATTTGGAATCAACATAACAGAAATTGATATTACAAAAAGATTAAATCTTGGTCCTTTTACTCTTGAATTTATAAATTTGACACACTCAATACCAGAAATGAATGCAATTGCATTACATACTGACAAAGGAGTAGTAGTACACACAGGAGATTGGAAGTTAGATGATAACCCAATGATTGGTCCTGTATCAAACACACAAAGGTTAAAAGAATTAGGAGATGAAGGAGTTTTAGCACTTGTATGTGACTCAACTAACATATTTACTAAAAACAAATCAGGATCCGAAGGTGACTTAGAAGAAAGTTTGTTTAATATAATAAAAAACTGCAATCAAAAAGTTGCCGTATCTTTATTTGCTTCCAACATTGCACGAATTCATACTATAACACACATTGCAGAAAGATTAGGTAGGAAAGTAACAATACTAGGAAAATCTCTTATAAGGATTATACAGGCTGCACAAGACAGCGGTTATCTACAAGACATACAAGAGTTCATTAACATCAACCAAGCAAATAAACTTCCGAGGGATCAAGTTTTATTCCTTTGTACTGGTTGTCAAGGTGAAGCATTAGCAGCAACTACTAAACTTGCTAACAATTCTCACGCATTAACCACATTAGAAGATGGAGATACAATCATTTTTTCTTCCAAAATAATTCCAGGAAATGAAAAGCGTATATATAATGTATTCAATAAATTCGTCAATATGGGAATTAATGTTATTACAGAATTTATGGAACATGTACATGTATCAGGACATCCTTCCAGAAATGAAGTGTCTACTATGTATTCATTAGTAAGACCCAAACTATCCATTCCTGTACACGGAGAATATATACATATGTACGAACATGCTAACGTTGCAAAGCAGTGTAACGTAGATAAAGCAATAATAGTTCACCCGGGAGATGTAATAAGCATCACAAAAAAACAAAAAATTAATTCTGTAAAAGCTGGGTATTTTGGGGTTGATGGAAATTTCTTACACCATCCTCAAGGTAATGTCATATCTATGCGGAAAAGGATGAAAGATTCAGGAATAATTGTAGTAACATTAGTTTTAAATAATAAAAAAGAACTATTAAAAGAGCCAAGAATTTTCGCTCCAGGAGTGTTAGACCATTTTGATAGTGGAGCAATTATCAAAAAAATCTCATCCAAAATAAACAGTGAACTTTCTTATAAAAAAATAAACAATATACGACAACATGTAGAAAATATAGTTTTTAATGCTTTAAAACACGATATTAAAAACAAACCATTCATTGAAGTACAACTAGAGTATATAAGCTAGTACCCTTATACTAGGATAAACATTTACTTGGCAACAATTTCTACAATCCCACTGTTTCAATAATTCATAGATAATATAGAATTCAATGCTCTAAACATAATAAAAATACAACTTACTCATGAAGTACACTTAGAATATACAAGCTATGTCTTATATATTCCATAACTATCAAGTCTTTGTTAGAAATAACTTCAATACCATAATCAAAACAGAAAAACACATACATTAAAGCTTATCTATTTCACTAATAATTAGTTCCTATAACCCAAAACCATTTCTAATTATAAAACATACATTGGACAATTTACTACTTATCAATAATAAGTACTTACTTTAATAAGTTTTTTCTAATATTACAACAATATAAACTCTAAGCTTGTCACAACAATTTTAACATTGTATATGTATGATGTGGGTTTTCTTGAATTAAAATATAATGGATAATCAATCATCAATAATAAAAACAACAATAGCGTTAATACCATTTCATGGGATATCCGATAATACATTATTAAAAGCTTGTATTGATCTTAATTTAAGCGAAGAATTTTGTAAATTTCATAATGGAATATATGACGTATTAAATAGCATAAATGAAAATTTAATGAACTTTATAAGCACAAAATTTTATGAAACAAAAAACGTTAATAATTTGAAAATACGTGAAAAAATACAATATACAGTTCATCTGTGCTTAATATATTATACTTCATTACCAAATTATAGAGAGTTACTAAAACACATATCATCTGAAGCATCATATAACATGTGTTTTTTTTCTAAATCTTTATATAAACTAGTAGACCACATTTGGTATTTAATTGGTGATAAATCAACCAACTTTAACTATTACACTAAAAGAATCACACTGGCTGTTGTATACACAAGCACTATTATGTATTTTATCAATGATTTCTCTAATAATCACGCTGATACTATTCTTTTCTTAGAAAGACGAATTAATAATGTAATACAGATACATAAATTAAAATCCTATGTATCCAATAAGACTGAAAAATTTAATATATTTAAAATCAAATTTGATAACGAATCATATTAGCTGCCGTAGCACATCTTTTCAACAAATAATGTTAATATTATTGCAGAAATAGCCACATTACACAATCTGCAAAGCATAAAAACTCTACTTATAACAAAAATCTCAAAAAACATACTTATTATTAATTGATAAAATGTGTTTCTAGAGTACTCATTACCAAAAAATTGCCATCAGTTTTTACTATATCACAGTATTACATTATATTTTGACAGAACCAATAATATTTTATATTAAACTTGTCAATAATTAATACTAACAGACTGTAATAAAGGAAAATATTAAAAGAAAATATATTAACTTAGAAATACGGTACAACAGATAATATTATAAATAACCTCATACACGCAACGTAAAATATTGGAACAAGTAAAGATATTTTAAGATATTTATCTGATAAATAGTGCATTATAATATTCACCAAATATGTTATAAATTAAATGTTACACTTATCGTATTATATATTATGTATCAAAAATTCAGAAATTTCATAAAAGCAGGGTTATCATTACCAAAGCTTTTAGGTCATCACACACTACATCTAGAGAACAACACAAAAGAACAAACATCAAATATATTAACCAAATCACTACTTATCACAGACAACATAATAAACTTTTTATTCAAGTACAGTAAGAAAGATTCAATAAATGAAGTACTAAAAATATCGTGGGGTCCGCTATTCACTGGCTTTATCATTATCTTACTATTCTTTGGCATATTTGGAATATGGTCTGCAGTCGCACCACTCGATGGCTCAGTAATTGCACAAGGAGAAGTAGTCCCTTCATCAGAAAAACAAATTGTACAGCACTTAGAAGGTGGTATCATTAATAAAATCCTAGTAAAAGAAGGGGAACTAGTTCAAAAAAATCAGCCTATAATATATTTACACAACACTACAGCTAAGGCTAATCTAGATATCATAAAAGAGCGGATGCTTGATTTACTGGCAACAGAAGCTAGGTTAATCGCCATAAAATATAATAATCAATCTCTAACCTTTCCAGATACTATAAAGGATCTATCAGATGAAAAAACAAGACTGCAAATAATAAAAAATCAGCAACAATTATTTGAATCACATAAAAAAAACGTATCCGGACAAATAGATATTCTACAACAACGCATAAAACAGCTACATCAAGAATTATCAGGATTATCTGCTCAATTAACTGCAGCAATAACCCAACATAAATTGATCAAAGAAGAACTAGAAACAAAAAAAAATCTTTTAGAGGATGGGTACATTAGTAAACCATATATTATTGCACTTGAACGTCAATATGCCGAATCTAAAGGAAAAATCGGTCAAATTAAATCTACTATTGCATCAGTAAATCAAAAAATAGGAGAAAATAAATTAGAAATAATCAACATCACTAACAATGTACAAAATAAAATTAATTTTGAACTCAAAGATGTAACATCCGCCGTCACAGACTTAAAAGAAAAGATGAAAACTGCACAAGATATATTAGACAGAACTATAATAAGATCTCCTCAAACAGGCATGATAACAGGATTAAAATATCATACAGAAGGTGGTGTCATACCTCCTGGAGCACCCATTACAAACGTTGTTCCATTAAATGATGATCTAGTTATAGATGCAAAAATACAAACAAAACATATTGAACAGATTTTATCAGCACAGATGAAAGATAAAAATATGATATCATATGAACATTATCGGGGACTAAAAGCAAAAGTACGCCTTAGTGCTTATAACATACGTAAAATTGGATTAGCTAATGGAATAGTAGTACAAGTATCAGCTGATGCTTTAAGTGAAGCCAATGGAATGCGTTACTATAAGATACAAGTAATAATACCAAAAGAACAATCTACAAAGCTAAAAAATTTAAAGTTGTATCCTGGAATGCCAGCAGAAGTTTTTATAATTACCCAATCTCGTACTTTGTTGAACTACTTATTCACTCCAATAACTAGCACTTTTGAAAAAGCTTTTAATGAAAGGTAACAATGTTAAACCTAAGGTCCTTATAGTTTGATTATACAAACATATCTATATAGAATATTATTATATCAACCTATAGAAAAAATACTTAAGTGTAATAAAGAAAAAAGATAAGTATTGAAAAACAATAGAAAATATTAATCTACATTTCATTTGCAATATAAAATTTTATAGTACAAAATGCAAACTTATAAGCATGCAGCAGTTATTTAAAAATAACTTAATATTTCTATTGTAATAGATAAATCTTCTAGATTTTACAACACAATAGAAAAACAGAACCTACATGTCACATACTTGTACAAATATTATTGATTACATAGCTTTATTATATTTAGATCTATCATATTGAAACATTTTACATAATATAACTACTGATATCAGTCCAATAAGTACTATAACTAGAGCATATGGAGCCGCATCAGTGTATCTTTCATCACTGATAAGTTCATACATTCTAGTAGCCATAGTGTCAAAGTTAAAAGGCCTAATAATTAGTGTTGCTGCTAGTTCCTTTATAACATCAACAAACACTAATAAAAACCCAACTAATATACTCTTCCTAATCATTGGAATATGAATATTAAAGCACGTAGAAATTACACTATGTCCCATTAACAAAGATGACCAATCTATTTCTTTTGGAATCTTATTTAACCCAGATTCTATAGGACCTAAAGATATAGCAAGAAACCTAAATACATAGGAATACATTAACCCGAATGTTGTTCCAATCAGAGCAAATGAAAAATATGAGGTAACAAAATGTGATAGACTCCCTAGTAATACCATAACACTTACAGCAACAATAGTATTAGGTACAGCATAACCCATCACAATAAACTTTATTATATAAGATAACGATTCCCTTTTTCTGATTATGTATGACATAATAACTGATATAACAACAGTAATAATAGCTGTTACAAACGCTATACTAACACTATTGAAGATAGATATATAAAACCGACCATTAGCTACTAATGTTCCAATTTTTTCAATAGTCCAGTACAATAAAGGCACCATAGGTATTACAAAACCTATTAACACTGGCACTAAACAAACACAATATATTAATACAAGTTCCAATTTATTTTCAACTTTCCAAGTATGATAATATTCTGTATTCATCTTTATTGTTGAATAAGATATTCCTTTACCACGAAATAACTTTTCTAATATGATAAGCAAAAATATAAAAAACAATGCAACAAAAGCAAATAAACAAGCAGAATATTTATCATGTAATAAAAACCAATTCCTATATATTCCTCTAGTAAAAGTATCTATTGCAAGAAATTGTGGTGTGCCAAAATCAGATATTACTTCCATTAATACAAATGATATACCAGCAGCAATAGCTGGACGAACTACGGGCAAAGCAATGGAAGCTAAAATTTTACCCCTAAAAGGACATAACGTGGTAGCAACTGCAACAGTACTACGAATAGCTATTAAACTTGTTCTAACTAACATATATACATAGGGATATAGATTAAATCCTATAATAATAATCCCCCATTCCAAGGACTTAACATTAGGAAAATAATAATCTCCTTTACTCCAATGAAAAGTTTCTCGCAAAAAGACTTGTACAGAACCCGAAAATTCAAAAATATTTACATAAACATACGCAACGATATACCCTGGTATTGAAAGTGGTAAAAAAAGAGCTATTTCAAAAAACCTACGTCCAAAGAATGAATAATAAGTTACAAACCAAGCTGCTGATATACCAATAACAAGCGCTATTATTCCCACTCCCACCATCAAAATAATAGTATTAAAAGCATATTCAGGCAAAATAGACGTTAATAAATCTATTGTTTTATCTTCAGTAAATATAATAGAAATCAATGAAACTATTGGGGCTATAAACATCCCAACTAATACACACAGAAAAACGTTTTTTAAAAGATTCGCAAACGACACTATTTTGAGGTTAATTATATTACTCAGTTATGTATTTATTATACATAAACAACCTCTATCAGTCACTTAAAACCTTATAAAATATTTTATTGATAAAATTTCTCTATATGTGATATATAGGAACCTTAAACGTTTTTATAAAAAAATGGCAGAAAAGTCTCAATATCATATTTCTCTCAGGATAATGCACTGGTTAACTGGCATACCAATCATATTAATGCTGATTATGGGGTTTTGCTTAAAAATGGAAGTATTCCCCGACAATTATCCTATAGGAAAATTTTATTCCCTACACAAATCAATAGGGATAATACTGTTATTTCTATTAATATTACGCCTAATATGTAGGCTTAATTCAATTATCCCTCCATATCCTAAAAACTTTTCACATTTTTTGGCCTTAATCTCTAAAATTACACATACAAGTTTATATATTACTGTCATAGGAATGGCTATATCTGGTTATGTTATGTCCTCAGCTTCAGGGAAAGCAATAGACATTTTTTTATTTAACGTGCCATTATTAATTGACTCCAACAAACACATAGCTAACGCTGCACAACAGAGCCATAACATATGCGCATATATGTTGTCTACTTTAATAATTATACATATACTAGCAGCACTAAAGCATAAATTTATAGATAAGGATAATATTTTTAATCGTATAATATAAGAGTTGTCATGCTATCAGAATTATGGAAAGTAGGTATAGAGTTTCTAGGAAGTAAATTTGCTATTATGGGTGGGGCAATGAGTTGGGTCTCAGATCCTTACCTAGTATCTGCAATATCAAATGCTGGAGGGTTCGGTGTTTTAGCATGTGGTTCTATTAGTTCTGAAGAACTAAGAAAAGAAATAGAACTCACTCAACAGTTAACAAATAATGCTTTTGGTGTAAATTTAATCATAATGCATCCTACTTTAAATGAATTAATTGAAGTATGTATTGAACAAAACACCACACATATAGTATTAGCAGGTGGTATACCCAATAGTAAAATTATAAATCGTATTAAAGATGCAAATATAAAAATAATGTGTTTTGCATCATCTTTATCAATTGCAAAAAGGTTAGTAAGAGCAGGAGTAGACGCATTAATAGTAGAGGGGATGGAAGCAGGTGGACACATAGGGCCTGTCAGTACTTCTGTACTTATACAAGAAATATTACCCTACTTTAGACAAGAAGAACACCTTAAAAAAGTACCTATTTTTATTGCCGGAGGGATTGGAAGAGGCGAAATGATAGCACATTATTTAATAATGGGAGCAAGTGGATGCCAGATTGGAACACTTTTTGTGTGCACACATGAATCACGTGTACACAAAAACTTCAAGGAAATATTTATTAAATCTTCTTCTAGGGATGCAATATCATCTTCACAATTAAGTAAAGATTTTTCAGTTATACCAGTACGAGCTATAGCAAATGATGCTAGCATGAAATTTTTAGAATTACAAAAAGATGTCATTAATTTATATAATCAAGGAAAAATTTCAAAAGAAGATGGACAACTTACCATAGAAAAATTCTGGGCAGGAGCGTTACGAAAAGCAGTAATAGATGGGGATATCACCAATGGGTCTCTTATGGCTGGACAAAGTGTAGGAATGGTACGTGAGATACAAACCACCGAACAAGTAATTCAAGGGCTTATATTACAAGCGTGTAACTATATAACCTCGGTACAAAAATTAACTACCTATGAACATTGATCTTTCTGGATGATATTGACTATATCTGGTGTATCTTCTCCTGCACCTTGACAAAACATACTGAACCCCATGCCACTACCGATTGACTCTATTATAGGGGTTTCATAATCTGAAAATCCTCCAAATTCTTCTGCTATAGCGTAGATGAATGGAAATGCTATATGATCCAACAATACGTATTTGTTGCGCATTAGAATTAAATGCTAATATTATTAGCAACAAAAAAATCTACCCATTAGCTTATATATATAGCAGTACTGCTATATTGTATTAATCCTAATAAACTAAGAAACACGTAAACTTAAGCCTAATATAAAAGGCTTTTTGCAAAGCTTATTTATGATATATATCAACAAATCTTTATTTTTTATCTTTTATATAAAGAAACAGAAAAAGATTACTTACAAATTACATCGCGAAATACAACAATCTATGTACTCCATTGAAGCTAGAATATTAGCAAAGTAAAGTTAGTAATACACTATAAAAGATTTTTAGTAACTTGACATAATATCACCTTGGTATAGCATATAGGTCAATACTCTATAATAAAACTTATTATGTATCGGAGCATATAATGAAAGTTATTAAATTTATACTTAATGTTTGTTTGCTAGTTGCAGCAATTTTCTTAGGATACTCTTATATAACAAAACAAGGTATCTTTCAAGTAAGGCACCATGATTCTACTAACGTCACACCAGATGGATCTTATACTGACACTAGTTTTACTTTAACAAACCAAGACGGGCATACGGTAAATAGCCATGACTTTCAAGGGAAATACATGTTAGTTTTATTTGGGTTTTCTTCATGTGAAAGTATATGCCCTGCAGAATTAGGCTTAGCATCTGAAGTTCTCTCACAACTTGGTAATGATGCAGATAAATTACAAGTCATTTTTATTACAATTGATCCAATAAATGATACTGTAGAAAAGTTAAAAAAATTTCATGACCATTTTGATTCACGAATTCAAATGCTAACAGGCAATACTGAAGATATTAAGCAAATAATACAAAATTATAACATATATGTTGGGCAACCAGATAAAGATAATCAAATTTCTCACTCTACTATAATGTACATTCTCGACACAAAAGGGAAATACCTTACATATTTTTATCCGGACTTGCAAGCAGAAAAAAATCAAGCAGATGAGTTATTATCTATAATTAAACAATACCTCTAATTTAATAATTAATTAAAGAGAATAGTACACACTCTAATATGAATTTATGGGTATACATGATGGGTAGATTTCTTTTGCTGTTTTTATTGCTAATAATATTAGCATTTAATTCTCATGCACAACAAATACGTGTTGTCGGGTCATCCACAGCATTTCCATTTATCTCTGCCATAGCAGAAGAATTTGGAAGATTTTCAGATTATGAAACCCCTATAATAGAGTCAGTCGGTAGTGGCATGGGGTTCAGTATGTTTTGTCAAGGTGCAGGAAAAAATACACCAGATATAGTAATGTCATCCAGAAAAATCAAAGATGCAGAACTTAAATTATGTGAAAGTAATAACATCAAGAATATTACAGAACTCATTATAGGTTATGATGGCATAGTATTTGCAAGTTCTAAGGACATCGACAAGCTTGATTTCACTAAAAAAGACCTATTTAAAGCCTTAAGTAAATATTCTACATCAAATGAATATACTGAAACAATACCATTAAACAATTTCAGATATTGGTCTGAAATCAACAGTAGATTCCCTAATATTGATATTGAAGTTTATGGGCCATACAAAAACACTGGAACTTACAACATACTAATAGAAGAAATAATGCAAGATGTTTGCATAACTACCCAAAATTTTATCGATGTGTACCCTGAGCTCACAAAAAGACGACACGTATGTGGTGTCATGCGTAATGATGGTAAGTACATTGAAGTTGCTGCAAATGAAAATATTATCATACAAAAAATAGCAAAAAACCATGATGCCTTTGGCATATTAAGTTTTAGTTTTTTAGTTAAAAATCAAGATAAAATTCACGCAAACAAAATAGCAGGGATAGAACCTACTTATGATACAATTTCCTCAGGAGAATATGTTTTATCAAGACCTATATATATATATATAAAACAAGAGCACATTAACCTTTCTCCTGGCTTAAAAGAGTTTATTAAGATAATCTTAAGAGAAGAGTCCATTGGCAAGAATGGATACCTGATTGGATTAGGTTTTATACCTTTATCAGACAAAGATTTAGAAGATAATAAAAATCGCATTATCAGCATATTAGAAAAACAATAGCACATGTCATAAATACAGGGTTCATTTACTATCTAAAGTATATATATAATGTTTTTACAATTATAACTTCTTAAAAACAATTTGACACAATTAATCTGTTATTGGTATTATTACTGCTCGATTTATCTATATAGGAGGACTTTCTTTGGTTGAAGTTATAGTTTACCATGGAGATATAGAACAAGGTATACGCACCCTCAAAAAGAAATTACAACGTGAGGGAAAGCCTAGACAGATGAAAATTACTCATCATGAAAAACCATCAGAAAAACGTGCAAGGAAAAAGGATGATTGTGAAAGGAGAAGGAAGAAATTGCACAAGATACCTTATGAGCCACAGTTTACTAAGTTTCAAGTTAGTGCAAGACATTTTCAGGTAAAGAGGCCTTCTCAAGCTGATGACAGCACTAATAAACGAGTATAGAGTTCTAATTATAGTGTCTTATATTCTCTATATATAAATTATAGTCATAGTACAAGTAAGGTATATTAATATGAATATTCATGAGTATCAGGCAAAGCATATACTAAGTAAGTTCGGTGTTAACATTCCGAAAGGAGTTATAGTACATTCATTGAGTGAAGTTGATGATGCTGTCAGTCAGTTAAATTCAAAGATAGTTGTTGTAAAAGCTCAGATTCATGCTGGTGGTAGAGGTAAAGCCGGTGGGGTTGTAGTATCTCGTACATTAGATGAAACTAAGATGTCTGTAAAAAATATGTTAGGGTCAACTTTGGTTACTCATCAGACTTCAAAAGATGGGCAAAAAGTAAGAAAAGTCTACTTAGAGGCAGGCTGTGATATCAAGAAAGAATATTATATAAGTGCTATTGTAAATCGTAAGCAAGGTCAAGTAAGCATAATATTTTCAACTGAAGGTGGTGTTGACATAGAAGAAGTAGCTTCGACTTCTCCAGAGAAAGTTATTGTATGTGATATCGACCCAATATTTGAATTCCAGAGCTTTCACGGACGTAATTTATGTTTTGACAGTAATCTAAGTTTAGATCAAACAAGAAAAATTTCTGATATAGCTGGAAAAATATACAAAGCCATGTTAAGCACTGATGCAAACCAAATAGAAATTAATCCTTTGGTAGAAACATCATCAGGAGATTTTATTGCTCTCGATGCTAAAATGAATTTTGATGATAATGCATTATATCGTCATCCTGATATACAGGAACTACGTGACTATGACGAAGAAATCAAAGAAGAGATAGAAGCTTCAAAGTATGGCTTAAGCTATATAAAGATGGATGGTAATATTGGATGCATGGTAAATGGTGCAGGGCTTGCTATGGCAACTATGGATATTATAAAATACTATGGTGCTGAACCGGCAAATTTCTTAGATGTAGGTGGAGGAGCAAATCAACAAACTGTTACTGAAGCATTCAAGATCATTCTATCAGATAGTAAGGTTGAAGGGATATTGGTTAATATATTTGGTGGTATAATGCGCTGTGATATAATTGCTGGTGGTATTATTGCTGCTATACAAGAAATTGGAATAAAGGTTCCATTAGTTGTAAGGTTATCCGGAACAAATTTTGAATTAGGAAAAAAACTATTAGATGATTCAAATCTAAATATTATTACAGCAAATGATTTAAGCGAAGCAGCCTACAATATAGTCAATATAGTAAAGAAATAGAGGCAACATGTCCATTTTAGTAGATAGTAATACAAAAGTTATATGCCAGGGTTTTACTGGTGCTCATGGTACATTCCATTCAGAACAAGCTATTGCTTATGGAACAAACATGGTAGGTGGAGTAACTCCTGGAAAAGGTGGAACATATCATTTAAACTTACCAGTTTTCAATACTGTAAAGCAAGCTAAACTAGAGGTAGGAGCCAATGCTACTGTTATTTACGTTCCAGCCCCTTACGCAGCTGATGCAATATTAGAAGCAATTGAAGCTGAAATAGAGCTTATTGTTTGTATTACAGAAGGCATACCTATTTTAGATATGGTACAAGTAAAACGTGCTTTACTTAACTCCGCAAGTATATTAATAGGCCCTAACTGCCCTGGTATCATCACTCCAGAAGAATGTAAAATTGGTATTATGCCTGGATACATACATAAACGCGGTCATATAGGTGTCATTTCACGCTCTGGCACACTTACATATGAAGCAGTAGCACAAACCACAGAAGTTGGATTAGGACAATCAACATGTATTGGCATAGGTGGAGATCCTATCCATGGAATGTCTTTCACAGATTGCATGAAACTATTCATAAACGATCCAGATACACATGGTATTATCATGATTGGAGAGATTGGAGGGTCAGAAGAGGAAGAGGTTGCAGAATTTATAAAGTTATCAGGAACCAATAAACCTATAGTTGGGTTCATTGCTGGAAAAACTGCACCCCCAGGAAAACGCATGGGTCATGCTGGAGCAATTTCCTCAGGTACTTCAGGCAGTGCTGAGAGTAAAATAGCAGCTATGAAAAATGCAGGTATTATTATTTCTGAAACTCCAGCAGTCATAGGAAGAACAATGTTAGAAGCTATGAATAATAAAACAAAAAATTAATTAATATACTTTTTATCTGTATTGTATAGTTCTTACTTCTGTCCATCTTTTGCAATCTGATGAGTAATCAATGTCTGTTTGGTATTAACATATGCTTCTATTATGTTAAGATTTTGGCTAGTGGTAAGTAATAGGCTTGTTTTGTAGTTATAGTCAAAACATTTGGTTATGGTGATCCTAACTTGTTACCCATATTAAAAACATTTGCTGGCTAATGTAATCACTTACTATTTTATGCCGTTCCATATGGCTATAATGAGGATTACCCTATAAAGAAAGATAGAGTAGATGAAACAAAAAGACACTAATATACAACTACTAATTTATTTTTACATAATTTGATATTACAAGTATTTCTAGCATTGACTGAAGCAAGGAGTATTCTTCTAACTAACTCATCGAGTTTTTACTATCAATACTTCTATAAACTCGTACTCGTCACAACAAATCATGCTTACGTAATTTATAAAGAACCTCACATATAGGTATTCTGCATCAACAAAATCTTATACATTATCTCTATTTATAGAATATTACAAAATTTTTAACTTTTTGCCTACAGAATCTTATTATCTAAAAACCTTACAAGACAAATTTCATATTTCTCATTGTAACATATTATTAAAAAATATTAACCTTATCATACTCACAACATCCATTCCATTTCTAATACAAGAAAATACCTCAAAATCAAAAAACTGTAAGCCTGTCTTCGCAATAAAAAGAATATGAAGCCATGTAAAATTTGCATTATCTAATCATTAAGAATACTAATTAATTTAGTTTTTACATGAGATATAATATCCACTTCTTTCACATATTCTCCACTAATTTGCGCTAATTGAGCATTGCCTCCACCTTTGCTTTTCATTATACTACCTATTATTTTTACAAAATCTACAGCTTTAACTTTACCATGTAAACTACTTCCAACACCTATAGTATATATCACATTGTGATCCACAACATTAGAAAACAATATAATCCCACTCTCAGTCAGATACCTATTAATAAACTTCCTAACTATGTCAATCGGTACATCACTCAAACTACTATATAAGAAATCAATATTCCCTATTTTCTCAGCACTAATACCTTGTAACTTAATCATACTAAAATAGACATCTGATAATTTCTGCTTTAGTTCTTGATTACTTTTATTAAGCTTATCTATTTGTACTAATACATTATCTATAGGAGTCTTAATATTCTCAGCAATTGAATACAACATCTTCTCTTGTTGTCTAAAACAATCTATCGCATACTGACCTGTAACAGCTTCTATTCTACGTATTCCACAAGCAATACTAGCTTCTGAGATTATCTTAAAACACCCTATCTCACCAGTGTATTTCACATGAGTACCACAACATAATTCTTTCGAATTTTTTATATTAACTACTCTTACTCCATATTCTTCATATTTTTCAGTAAATAATGCAACAGCCCCTTCAGCGATTGCATCTTTTAAATCACATATATCAGTAACAACAGGACTATTTTCACGTATTAAAAAATACATCTTATCTTCAATCAAAGTAAGCTGTTCATTTGTTAATGCCATACCATAACTAAAATCAAAACGTAATTTATCATCACTTACCAATGACCCTTTCTGCATGATGCTATTATCTATTTCTGACTTTAAGACATAATGTAATAAATGCGTTGCCGAATGATTAGCACATAAATTTTTTCTTCTTTCATCATCAACTTCTGCAGAAATTATATCCCCTACCATTATGGAACCCTTTTTGATAACACACTCATGAACATAAAGAGTATCCAATATCTTTTTTGTGTTTATCACTTCAGCAACACTATTATTATCAAGTAACTCTTTTTCATGTCTCACAACAACCCTTAATGTTCCTATATCTCCTTTTTGCCCTCCAGATTCAGCATAAAACGGTGTTATGTCTAACAATATATCAACTTTATCCTCAACATGAGCTACTTCAGTACTCTTATCATTCCCATGAACTATTGATACAACTTTAGCTATAGCATTACAACATTCATATCCGATAAACTTTGTATCACCACAATACTGTTTAATATCTGTCCAAAATTTCCCTTTTAACTGTTGATCAGATTTTATGGAATGGTTAAGCCTAGATCTTTCTTTTTGTTTGCTCATGTTATCATAAAAGCCCTGTTCATCAAATTTTACTCCTTTTTCTTTTATAACATCTAAAGTAATATCTACCGGAAACCCATAAGTATCATACAATTTAAAAGCAATATCACCTGATAAAACATCACCTGAAGACAAATTCACTAACTCTTTCTCAAGTAATGGCAATGCCCTAACTAAAGTATCTCTAAAATTCTCTTCTTCTATTTTTAAAACTGATATTATTAGATCCTTAGCATGAAGTAACTCAGGATAATAATCTGCCATATATCCACAACTTTTTTCATCAATTAAAGTCGGAAAAATTTGATACATTAAAGCTCCATCATATTTTAACATATATACATACCGAGCTGCTCTTCTAATTATACGACGTAAAATGTAATCTCTTCCCTCATTACCTGGCGTTAAGCCTTCTGCTATTAGAAATGCTGCTGAACGTACATGATCTGCAATAACCCTATGAGCAAGTTCATTTGTACTATCACCTGATTGCTTTTTTGATGCCTCTATTAAATCTTTAAACAAGCTTATATCATAGTTATCATATACCCCTTGCATGACAGCTGTAATTCTTTCAAGTCCCATACCAGTATCTATACATTTTTTTGGTAACGCACACAGTTCACCATCTAACTTTCTATCATATTGCATAAAAACTAAATTCCAGATCTCCGTAAACCTTGCACCATCTTCTTCCAAAGTACCAGGTAATCCTCCTTTTACATTATCCCCATAATCATAGAAAATCTCTGAACAAGGACCACATGGTCCTGTATTTCCCATACTCCAAAAATTATCATTAGTTTTTATTTTGATTATTCTATTATCAGAAACACCACTGATTTTTTTCCATAAATCAAATGCTTCTTGATCATCGTGATATACTGTAAAATACAGCTTATTCTTGTTCAAAGAGAGCTCTTTAGTAATAAAATTCCAAGCAAATTCTATGGCACCTTCCTTAAAATAGTGCCCAAAACTAAAATTACCAAGCATTTCAAAAAAAGTATGATGTCTATTTGTATATCCAACATTCTCTAAATCATTATGCTTACCACCTACCCTTAGGCATTTTTGACTTGATACAGCTGTATCTATACTCGCATTATTAGGGTCAATAAACATCTGTTTAAACTGCACCATACCAGCATTAGTAAACAATAAAGATGGATCATCTGTTACCATTAGTGGAGAAGATGGAAAGACTTGGTGACCATTCTTTGTAAAAAAATCTATAAATAATTTTCGAAGATTGCTAACTAAGTTATTTTTTATCATAAATTCATTCTTTATAAAATATAAGTTACATCATAAAAGTATACATTTGATATTACAAAGCACTATAAAAGTGATAAAATAAATTGACTTATATGACAGAGGTATAATTATTAAACTATACATATAATAAGTTTGTGAATTTTATTTATAAATAACATGATATTCGTTACAGTACTATTGTCTATTGCATTATTAATAGGAAATTATCATAAAGCAAAACTTACTTTCGAAGATAAGTTCAACATGATAACTTCCCTAAACATTATCTATCCATTCATTGTCTGTTATTCACTTTATACACAACATCTGAATATAGCATTCATCTTAGTAACATTTATCATACTAATTTTAATATTAATAGCAGCATACATAGATAAAGAATTCTTATTACTGAAGCTCATCATGTTTTCTTCAGTAGGGTTACTATCCCTTGTTGTAATATGTATAGTACTATGCTTAACTTATGAATCAGCATTGTTTTTCAGTAAAATACCATTAATTGATTTTTTATTTGGAACTAACTGGCAACCTGATTCAAACATCATAGATGGAAAACCAGTCGGCTCATTTGGAATATTACCATTATTAAGCGGTACACTCCTTATAGTTATTGTTGCAATAACCATAGCCGCACCTCTAGGGTTATTTTCTGCAATTTATATAAGTGAATATGCAAGCAAGAAAATCAGATATATAACCAACACAATACTCGAAATATTAGCAGGTATTCCTACAGTAGTGTATGGGTATTTTGCCGTAGTATTTTTATCCCCATCGATTAGAAGTTTGGCAAAGTATTACAATCTTAATGCTCAATCGGAAAATGCACTAGTAGCTGGACTAGTAATAGGAATCATGATTCTCCCATTCATTACTTCCCTGATAGAGAACGCTATACATTCTGTCCCCAAGACTTTACGGTACGGATCCATGGCACTTGGAGCATCAAGAGCAGATACTGTTTGGAACATTATCATCCCATATGCATTACCCAATATCATTAGCTCAATTATATTATCAATTTCAAGAGTAATTGGAGAAACAATGATTGTATTAATGGCAGCCGGTATAACGGCACATTTAAGTTTTAATCCATTACATACTGTAACTACTATTACAGTGCAAATCGCCACAATTTTAACTGGAGATCAAAACTTTAATAGTATTCAAACTTCATCAGCATATGCTTTAGGGCTTACACTGTTTATAATAACGTGGCTTCTTAATTTACTTGCACTACACATTACCAAAAAAGCAACAAGATCTATTAAAGTTCACTAGCCTTATATGTTAAACTATACATTAGATTATCTCAGTACTAAATTTAACATTACCCCTCTAATAGGGATAGAACTAGAATTCTATTTTGATAATATAAATTCAAACGATATCAGTTCACTAGTTACCAACATTAAGGAAAGGATATATCCTTTTAACTGTAATATAACAAAAGAACAAGACAATTTACAATACGAGATACAAACATCTACAACTACTAAAATTCCTAATTTTATTCTTGAACTTAATCTTATAAAAGAAATTTTAGCAGACAGTATAAAACATTTTGGAGGAAGTATTAATTTTTCTGCAAAACCATATTTAGACAAACCAGGCAGTGCATTTCATATACACATAAATTTACTTGATTCTAATCACAATAATTTATTTTCTAATCAACATAATAAAATGAGTGATTATTTATCGTACAGCATAGGAGGGTTATGTTCTCTAATGAAAAAACATATGATTTTCTTTGCTCCAAATCACAACTCTTACTTAAGATACATACATGCTGATATAGATACTCCAACAACTATAAGCTGGGGAGGAAATAACAGAAGTGCCTCCATACGTATACCAAGCACCAGCACAGATCCAACAAAATGTAGAATAGAACATAGAGTCCCTGGCGCAGACTGTAATTATAACCAAGCGATAACATCAGTTTTGCAAGGAATAATTTATGGAATAGAGAAAAAAATACAGCCACCACCAAAAACCTATGGAATATCGTCAGATACACAATACAAACTTGAAAAATTACCACTAAGTTTAAATGAAGCAATAAAGTATCATATAAAATAGGACTAAAACACCTTACATAGACTATAACTACAAGTCATAACAAATTTTAAAATAATCTACTAGATAAAAACACACACAACCACTACTCAAAATTTATGATATATCATTGATATACCATATAATCTTGAAAAATTACTACTAAATTTAAATGAAGCAGTAAGATACAATATAAAATAGGAACACAACACTTGCATAGACTATAACTACAAGCCACAACAAATTCTAAAAATAATCTACTAAACCAAAAGATACAGCTACCACTAAAACTTATGGCATATCGTTGATATACAATATAACCCTGAAAAATTACCACTAAGTTTACATGAAGCAGTAAGATATAATATAAAATAGGACTAAAACACCTTACATAGACTATAACTACAAACCATAACAAATTCTAAAAATAATCTACTAAATCAAAAGATACAGCTACCACTAAAACTTATGGCATATCGTTGATATACAATATAACCCTGAAAAATTACCACTAAGTTTACATGAAGCAATAAAGTATCATATAAAATAGGACTAAAACACCTCACATAGACTATAACTACAAACCATAACAAATTCTAAAAATAATCTACTAAATCAAAAGATACAGCTACCACCAAAACTTATGGCATATCGTTAATATACAATATAATCTTGAAAAATCACTACTAAGTTTAAATGAAGGAACAAAGTATCATCTAGTGAAGCAAATCAGATTTATGTACACAACTCCTTAGCTATATTTTTAATCATCGAACATAATTACAAGCATCAATATCACAAAATTCATTGTAGCCTGAGTTACAACATAAAAGAAATTTCTTTGTTATGAAGTCATATAAACTATATCTTATTGGGATATTCAAAGATCAATTTTATATCAGGTTACATAGCATTTGTCTCTTTAATATATTTACATTATAAAATGGATAGAAGGGTATTATATCAAAACATACAAAATGCTCATTTACAATATTATATAAAACTATAAACTAACAAAAATACCAAAAGAAATACAATTCTAATCACCAAGTACGACACACAGCTGAAACCTTCATTTTATTATGATCGATACCACTACCTAATCACATACCTTACATACATGTATAGCTTATTTCCACTTTACCTTACAATGTTAAACATTAAGTTGCAATCCATCATAACCAACTATTATATTATCTTTAGAATGACTTCTCACATAATCAACCAAAGAATAGTACTCAAGATAATGACTCATATGAGTCAAAACAGCAATTTCTGGCTTAAATTCTTTTATCCAATCTAAACATAAATCTACATGAGAATGTGCAAAACTTGCATCATACTTTAAGCAACCTAGTATCAAAATTTTCTTGTTATATAAAAATTTACAAGACTCTTCTGGAAAAGATTGAACATCAGTACAATAAGCAACTTTATCATTGAATATAAATCCATTAGAATCACTAATACCATGTAACTGTCTTATAGCTAATATACGAAAATCTTTAATAGTAAATTCTTTATAGTGATATATTACATTCACTGTTAAATAGTGGCACCTCTTCCAGGTAGAAGTATATGCACTAGGAATAAAGAAATATGAGTTACTAGCAGTCAATAAACATAAAGTATTCATATCACTGTATATAGGTATACTATTCAAACCATGCTTAGGAACAAATGGCTGAAGATCAGAAATACCATCACAATGATCAGAATGGAAATGAGTATACAATACTGCATCAACAGATGATAAATTATTTTGTAATGCCTGAAACCTTAAATCAGGAGTAGTATCAACAAGCAGCTGTGTATCTTTGCTTTCAACTAATATTGAAGACCTCATCCGTCTGTTATACCTTACACTTGAACTGCAAGCATCACACTTACAGCCTACAATTGGTACACCTCCAGATGAACCGCACCCAAGAATTGTTATTTTCATAAAAAGTCAACATACTCACATGTGATCAATATCATTAGTAGCTTTATCAGTCAAGCATATAAATTACGCTCTATAATATGCGCATGTAAATTAAGGCCATAAAATTAATATATTTTATCTATACCTATATTAACTCACCTATGTCAAAGTACTATTATAAATTAAATATATCTTAGATATATAATAGATATAAGACAAGTTCAAACATAACTATTAAACTAGATATATTACAGTATATTCTATAATATTAATTTCTCGGTTATTTCAAAACACTATTATAGATTTAAACATATTCCAAATATACAGCGTATATCTAAATTATAGACAAGTTTCAGCATGATATGATGATTACTTAATTCTGACGTAACTTACATCACAAAATAACTTACTTTAACTCTATATTAACCATTACATTTTTAAATGTGTTTTATAATGTACAGATGTATACATAATACTAAATCCTACTCCATATTTTGACTCTGAGCATATATGGTGTGCAATTTTAAAACATCCACATCTGGAAAAAATATACTCTTAATTTTACTAATGTTAATATTCCTCCTTTTTAATTCCGCAGCACGTTTTATTTCCGATACATTTTGTTCGGTAACTTCTTCATTTTCTGGTATCAAACTTTCCTGTATTATAGAATAAAAGTTACACACTTCAAACAACACATTTTCAATTTTATTAGTATTAAAACTCAAATTACTAGTAATGACTCTTACTAAATATTCAGACATTACTTTCAATTTTTCTTGTGGTATATAACATAATGTAAGTCCTGAATCATCTTTTTCCATCAACTTACAACTATTATTTCTTAATCCAAAAACTGTATACTGAATTTTATCAGTCAAAAAATCCATCTCACAAGTATAATCTGTACAATGATTTAATGCGTATATCAACCCAAGACAACCATGCTTCCTAGCTTCACATCGAGTACTAAACATCATTATATATAAAACCATTATTGAGAGTATTACACTAATCTTCATTAACAAACCTACCTACTATATTATATAATTCAAATACAATACTACCACGTACAATAGGTATAGTTTCACCTTTCAATGCAGCTTGTAATACTTCATTTGTAATATCAGTCTTTTTCTCAATACTCACCCTAATAACTTTGACATATCCAGAAATATCATGATATATCGCATTAAGGAATAAAAATACCTGCTCATCACTAATAGATGAGAACCTAATTTCAATATGACGCTTAATTACATCTACATGTTGTTTATGATATATATCACTAACTACTTTAGGACTAGATATGTTTATCTGAAAATTAAAAAGATAGTACTTCTTAAACAAATTGCTTATCAATGTTCCTAAATTTTCTTCGTAGAAAGTACTATATATATTTGAAGTTGATATCTCTTGCCATAAAATTCCACTATCATTCAGCATTGCTTCGTGTTTGTGAACGTTCATGATTTTAAAATTCAATTTTTGAATTTCATCAACAATACGTGAATTATGTTGTACCATATAAGCATTAGATTCATATAAATAATGTAATGTCATAGACAGGATAAATAACAACATTATACATACCGATACTTTTATTATACAGTATCTTTTTAACAGTTTACTATTCATTACATTACTTCTCTAGTTTCACCACAACAATTTTCTGACTATCGGAAATATTGGGTGCAATATCTATTACTTCTACCTTATAAGCTTCAAATTCTTTTATAATTTTATCTTTTAAGTCGTTAAAATAATATAAAAACTGTTTGTCCCCTACAAACTTCAATAATAGTTTTACTGTTATACCACCACTATTTGTATCGAATGATAAGTAATTGATTTTAAAGCCTTGTAAATCGATCTTTCGCAATTGCAAAATCAAGTCAAAAGAAAAAAAATCATCTGCTGAAAGAAGTTTATAAACATCTATTGTTTCATACATTTCACTAATTTGTCTCACTTGAGCATCTTGATCCATTTTTTCAACTCGAGACACTAATTCTTCTTTACGAAGTAGTAGGTTAATTCTCTCATCATAACTATTATTTATATTAAACATATAAGTTATATTTAGCAAAGACATCAGTACAACAAAACATAATAAAGAAGGTATAAAATATTTATTAAAGAAGAAAATTCTATAGAACAACCTGGTACTCTTCGTATGAAAAATCTTCAATGGCTTCTCTTCTGTAATACTACACAATACTACAGTATCACAAAATTCACTCATAATACTTGAAGATTGTTTCAACACTAAGACTTTTGATAGCTCATACGGAGTAAAAATACTCTTATCTATATTCTTAAAATCAAACAACAATAAACTAGTTTTGATATCACTAGAAGCTATGATATACAAATTGATAACTGACTCTTTACTATACCCAAATTTAGCAAGATATAAAATCGTATCAGATATCTCCTGATAGACTTTACCTGCAATAATACTTGGCAGCATCTCATCTTCAGCCATAACAATAGTACTTACATGTACTATCTTACCTTGATATAGAACAACTTGCCTAAAATCATTTGTTTTGGTATACGCTATCAATATAACCCATCCTTCATTGTCCTTACCTTGAAGTTTAAGTAATTTATCACAAAGATATGATAATTCTATTGGTAATAACAATATCCCATAAAAATTACACAAATTATCAGTAATAATTTCCAGTAGCTTCTTAGACAGGTTGTTTAGCCGACTTGTTGCAACCATATAATGCCAGCTTTTATTCAAAGCATCCGGCTTTGTTAATAAAAATGCAGCACCTACTTCACAATCACCTATAACTTTACTAAGATTCATTTTAACCAAAGACCTAGCAATAATGCGGCTATAAGCAGGGATTACGTGTTCAGTATAAATTTGATCAGAATGATTTAATACAAGATATACTCGAGATTTTTTACACTCAACTATACATGATACAACTTTTGAGAAGTCCATATCCTCTTCGTTTTTAATAAAATACTTATCACGTATTGCATCATTAACGATATTCAGAATTACAGCCCCATTATCTCCTACAGATATGACTACTTTATTCTTAGACACTTCAGAAAAAAATGACATTATTTTCACACAAAATTTATAGTACTAACATTAGCTTTAATAATTCACACAAAGAAGAATCTTCTCTCTACTATTAACAGTAATAAATAAAGATATATTAATAAAAAATGCGAAAAAACATAACTAGACCTTTGAATTAACACTATTTTTACGTGATATAATAAAAAGAATATAATATAATCCACTACAACTAGGATATTTTATTTAAACAACATAACTCACATATATTCTTTATTGACTACACCATCTCTAGAATTACCTTACATTGAATTTACCCTGCAAGTTTTCTATCACATCATGTTCCCAAATGATCTTCTCCATCACAAAAAGCTTATTTATATACATATAAAACATAACAATACTAACACCCAATATTCAAAATCAAACACATCATTTATATTATATAAATATCTTACAAATACTTATACCAATCACACACTACGATCTTTATCTTGTGACTTATAAGTAATATATTTATAATAGTTTCAATATGCCATCCTATTAGGAATTTGAACTCCTACAATCTCTTGCCTATCCCTCAATTCAAATACTTGTAGCTCTGGAATATTACAGCCTCTAGAACTTCTATCCATACACCTTGTCAAACTCCGTCTCAATCTATTACAACCAAATTTATTGTAAAATACCCCAACAAAAAGCATAATGATAAGACCTACAATAAATATTGCCCCAACCAACAATCCATGGTTACTAGAGTTGTAATTTACAGAATATGTTTTGTTTCTACTAATACTATCATTTGTCAAAAAAAAGCTGTCTGATCTACTTATACTAGTAGTTGTAAAGCTCAATCTACCTGTTACAGCATAATCATTAGTTGTTTCAAGATCTTCATCATAAAATACATGCCTTCTTAGAGTACTTTTGCTTCTAAGACTGGATCGAGTAGTACTTCTTATTTCATGTTTTGTTTTTTTGTTTAATACCCCGTATTCAACATCTGAAGCATTACCTATATATTTCTTCTTACCTGTTGTGAACTTTGCTCTCTTAACTGTCGTAGACTGTCCCGGAATTCTAGTAACACTTGACACATGATGGTTATGATTAGTTGACATCAATCCCCTATCTACAAAATCCGCAGTATTATTTCCTACAGAACTCTTAGTACTACTATCAGTATTCAAAATTACTGATCGTGTTGTACTAGGTATCACATGAGAGCCATAATACAATGTAGATTTTTTAGTCTCTTTTTTAGAATCACCAGATACATATGGTAATGATCCTGTAGTCATATGCTCTACATTAACTTTGGCAGTACTACTTAAACCTGAAACCACTTTTTGTAATCCCTCAGATATTTTCAGCAAATCATATGTAGTCATGTAATTAGTAGGTGTAGTAACTTCGTACACAGGCATATTAATACTATCAGTAGAAATATGACTCTGCCTAGTAGTAAAAATATCTCTAGATTGCACCTCCCTAATACTGAAAGACATATGTGTCATATAATTATTATCAGTCTTCTTAGCTTCCACAGTACGAACTTTAGCGTATGCATCTTCAAGTAATACATCTTGAGTAACAACATCCACAAAATCAGCAATATTTGTAACTTCATGACGTGAGAATTGTATGACATCAATATGTGTAATATTTCCACTTCTTAATTGTAACTCTGGTATCCCATACTTGATTATATTATCTAACCCTACAATCGTGATTATTATACTATTTCCAACATGCTTCACATATAATGACGTAATATGTTCTTTAATCTGCATAAAGTCATATATAGAAAGCTGATTACCTGCCTTACTATGAACAACAACTAATTGATCATCATTCTTGAACTTCCCATCAGGTACTACTCCAACATAAGCTACATAAGTATCTTCTCCATTGCGAACAGCACTAATTACATCAATTCCACTCATTGGAATATCATACCTAGCATTGTCAGCCAAATTACACCCATAACGATGGTTTATAAGACATTCTCCTATATTTAAATTTAGATTATAATCAACAGAAATTTCGTATAGACTGGAAAAAAACCTCTGACCACTATTAAGATACTTTCCTACATAGAGCAAATTCAGGTGCCTTTTAAAGTCTGACACCATAATTAACTTATCACTATATTTACCATATCCTATATAACCAGAATATTTAAACAAATATTTGCTATTAAACTTGATCCCTCTGGTCATAGGCTTAATAAGTTGAAACTTACCATCATGATATTGCATACGCCACATTACATAAAATCTATCTGGCAATTTCGCCCTATCATCATTATCAACCCTTCCAATAATAACAACAGTATCTACCCGACTTTGATACAAGACAACAGGATACTTAACTTCTTCTTTTAGAGAATTAACAGAGTTACTTAAAGGTATTTTACCCATATCAAACAATGTTATATTAGGGAAATAACGCACCTTATATATTTTTAATGATACGGTACTTTTTATCTTGCATTCTCTAAGTACACCTTCAGAAAGTGCTATAATTAAAAAATCATTATCCACACCTTTTACAAGTAACATTCCTGGCAAGTAATTTTTTACCGCACGATCTAATATAGAATCATCATTAACCTTAACATGATAGATAGAATTACCATGACGAATTTCACATATTAAATCATATCCCACAAAATTACGCTTTACATAATATGCAGAAAAAATAGCACTATCTACCTGAACAAAATTAACACTATATGCATTTAAAACACTAATTTTATTCTGAGTAACCTCTTGATTACGAGATGTATCATTGACAATCATCTCTACTGGTTTCTGCAAAGTTCTCATAAATAAACGTAAAAAATTAATTATGTTTAATAATATTACAAATATTTAATAAATCAACAACTTTAGTTAATTTTTTATTAAAATATTACCAACATAACATTAATTAAAAATTACAACCTATTAATAAATGCAACCTTGTACCCTCTCAAAATGTTAAACTTGCAAATATCCTAACACTTTACTATTATTACATACTATTATCTAAAAAATAAAAGCATGACTAAACATGAATTTCTCATAATTGGAAGCGGACCTGGAGGGTATATAGCAGCTATAAGAGCCGCGCAACTAGGATACGATGTTGCAATAGTCGAACAAGAAAATACATTAGGTGGAATCTGTTTAAATTGGGGATGCATTCCAACAAAGTCATTACTACAATCTGCATCAATCTACCATAACATTAGAAAAGCAGATATTTTTGGCATTACAATAAAAGATGTAAAATTTGATTTTAATAAAGTAATAGAACGTTCACGCAATGTTGTCGAAAAGTTATCCAACGGCATTAGTGTATTAATGAAAAAAAACAACATAAAAGTTTACCATGGAACTGCAAAATTACTCGGTAATAGCACAGTAAAAATTACAGATCTTTCAAATAAGACAATTAACATTACATCAACTTACATCATTCTTGCAACAGGATCCAAAGCTAAGAGCATACCAGGTATAGATTTTGATAATAACATAATTTGGAATGCTAAAAACGCTATGATACCTGATAAGCTACCTGAATCTTTATTGATTATTGGCAGCGGAGCTATAGGAGTAGAATTTGCAAGCTTTTACAATACATTTGGGACTCAAGTTACAATGGTAGAGTTAAAAGATAATATACTTCCACTTGAAGATCATGAAATATCTGAATGTATGCATAATATTTTAAGCAACAAAGGAATTAAAATTCACACAAAAAGTTCAATAACAAAATTAGAAAAGTTTAACAATTATGCTAAAATTCAAGTTTCAGATAGAATACATTTACAAGTAGATAAAATTATACTGGCAGCAGGAGTACAGCCCAATTCCAATAATATTGGTCTTGAGAACACACAAATTAAAACAGACAGTGCTGGATTTATTATAACTGATCAATATTGCTATACAAATGAACCAGGAGTTTATGCTATAGGTGATGTTGCTGGACCTCCATGTCTAGCTCATAAGGCAAGCCATGAAGCAGTGCTATGTGTAGAAAGTATTGCTGTAAAAGAAAATAAAATCACAAATTCTCAATATAAAGTACATTCTATAAACAAAAACAACATACCTAGTTGTATATTTTCAATACCACAAATAGCTAGTGTTGGGCTAACTGAAAATCAAGCACAAAATCAGGGATATACTACTAAGATTGGAAAATTTAATGCCAACTGTAGCGGAAAAGCAGTAGCCATAGATGAAACGGAAGGTTTTGTTAAAGTCATTATAGACAAATCCACTGGAGAGTTATTAGGCGCACATATGATTGGAGCAGAAGTTACAGAAATGATCAATGGATATGTTATTGGGAAACAAGTGGAAGCTACTGATCAGGATATTATATCGTCTATATTTCCCCATCCAACACTATCAGAAATGATACACGAAGCAGTATTATCATCCGACAACAGTTCGCTTAATAGCTAGATTTACATCATTCTAAATATAATAATCTACACCTTAACCATAAGGTTATTAGTCATATAAATGTAATAAGATAAATCTTTTTACCTACAAAAAATACATGTTTCCTCTTAAGTTAGAAGTAAGCTTGTGAGATTAAGGAAAATTACATGATACTTAACTTCTATACTCTTACAAACTTCACAATATAAAATACAAAAATGCTTAACTAGAGAGATTTACAACTATCTTACTTACTAGAACAAAATATTAATAATAGCTTATATTTCCTTTCATTGAAAATAAAAACCAACCTCAATACTAGCACTTTTGCAATAATGTAAAACCCACTTATAAACCCAACCTTTACAACCGACATCCCACAAGGAAAGCTCTTTTTTTTACTTAGCAACTACAGAAACACATAATACAATATTAAACTAATAAAACACACAGTAACATTACAAAACTCCTGGCAATATAAATAACTTCACTTTCTCTATAGTATCAACTTTATCTGATAACTCTCCTACTTAAAATCCACTTTCAACTACTACTACAGTATTAAAAATACATAATTAAATCAACATTTGAAATAGCAGAATTACATATAAAACTTATTTTTCAACTAATAAATAGTCTTTACTTATATGCCAACATACCGGTATATTACAGATCAACTATTCATCATATCAAAGAATTCATTGTTATCTTTAGTTATGGATAATTTATCTCTCAAGAATTCCATTGCTTCAACAGAACCCATTGATGATAACAACCTTCTTAATAACCACACCTTCTTTAAACATACATTATCTATTAACATATCTTCTTTTCTTGTACCAGATTTTGAAATGTCTATTGCTGGATATACTCTTTTATCAGATATTTTTCTATCTAATATTATTTCACAATTTCCTGTTCCCTTAAACTCTTCAAATATCACTTCATCCATTTTTGATCCAGTTTCAATCAGTGCTGTTGCTATTATTGTTAATGATCCTCCATTCTCTATATTTCTTGCTGCTCCAAAAAATCTTTTTGGTCTCTGCAAAGCATTAGAATCTACCCCACCAGTTAGTACTTTTCCTGAGGATGGTATCACTGAGTTATATGCTCTTGCTAATCTTGTAATTGAATCAAGCAATATCACAACATTCTTTTTATGTTCTACCATTCTTTTTGCCTTTTCAATCACAATTTCTGCAAGTTGTACATGTCTATACCCAGGCTCATCAAATGTAGAACTTACTACTTCACCTTTTACCGATCTACACATGTCTGTCACTTCTTCTGGTCTTTCACCTATAAGTAACACTATTAATTCTATATCTGGGTGATTTACAGATATTGAATGTGCTATTTGTTGCAATATTATTGTTTTTCCAGCTCTTGGTGGAGCAACTATCAGGGCCCTCTGTCCTTTACCTAAAGGAGCAACTATATCTATTACCCTCATGCTTATATCTTTTTTATGCAAGCTAATAGGATCATTACATTCTAATAATATTCTTTCTTCTGGATATAAAGGAATTAAATCATCAAAGTGCACATATCTTTGTAACTTTGCCATATCCGTAAAGTTTATGCTATGTGCTTTTACTAATGTAAAATATCTTTCTTTTTCGCTCGGAGCTCTTATTTCTCCACTTACTATATCACCTGTTCTTAAATTAAACTTTTTTATTTGTCCTGCAGAAATATATACATCATCACCACTTGCAGCATAATTTGCTTCAGGAGATCTTAAGAATCCAAAACCATCAGATAATATTTCTACTACCCCTCCTCCTATTGCTGCACCTCCATCACTGACTACTTTTTTCATTAATTGGAAGATTATCTCTTGTTTCAGCATTCTCCCATTACTTACTACTCCAAGATCTTCTGCTATTTTTAACAGATCTTCTATAGTTTTCTTCTTCAATTCACTTAAATCCAGTACTTTTACTTCCTGTACTGATTGATCATCTACTCTCCCTTCTATTATTTCCTCTTGTAGCTCTACTTTTACTACTTCACCCTCTTCTTTGTCTAATACATCCGCCTCTAGCTGAACCACTGTATTCTTACTAGAACTCTTTCTACTAACATATTTTGTTCTTTTTCTTTTTCCACTTAACACTATATACCTATAATTTAAACCAATACAAAAAATCTACAAATTATCCATATGCTTATCCATGCAATATTAAAAATTAACATTTGAATCTTAATAGATGCAACACTAATTCTTTAAATTCTATGGTAATTTTATTTAACAATTAACACTACTCGGCAATACATAAGATGAACAGAAATATATCTTAATCAAAACATAAGACAAAAAAGCCTAATAAACTGTACCGATTATAAAATTATAACACTTTGGTATCTTAGCAAACGTAATAAACTTAACTACACAACAGTATACATAACAACACTTAAGAAGAAGTCATTAAAATTATAAGAGTTATCCCCCACCCCTCATTAAGTAAACACCTATTAACGTAATAGCTCTAGACTGAATTAGGGTACAGAAAAATCATTAGTCCTAATATTTTTTACTCTTCTTTCCCTTTCAGCAACTATCTGAGCTTTCATAATTGCTTCATCCAAATCTACTTGAGTACATAAACCAAGTAATACAGGATCCCTAGGTTTAATATTAGTTGAGTTCCAGTGTTCTTTATTTCTAATAGCCGTAATAGTTGATTTTGTAGTCCCTATCAACTTAGCTATACATACATCTTGCATTTCAGGACAATATTTTAAAATCCATGCAACAGCATCAGGCTTGTCTCTACGACGTGCTACAGGTGTATACCTGACAGCCCTTTTCTTACTTTTCTTAAAATTTCTATAGTTAATCAATCTAGGTATTCTAGTAGGATCATTTTGACAACATTCAATTTCTTCTTTTGTAACTTGCCCCATTGTAATTGGATTACATCCAACTACTCCTTTGGCAACTTCACCATCAGCAATACCTTTAACTTCTAATAGATGTAAGTTACAAAATTTCGCTATTTGCTCAAAAGTCAATATAGTATTATCTACTAACCACACCGCAACAGCCCTAGGCATTAGAGGGCCAGAGTCTTCTAATGTAGAAGAAGATTCCTTATGGTTATGAGCTAAAGGAACATTACTATTTGACATACAGATCTCTCCAAATTCTCAATACAGTTAAATAACCATATTATTTACAAAAATAAATAAGATATAAATATTAATAATACATTACTGCTAATGTAATACATACACTTATAAATTATTACCATAAATTTTGCAATAACTTATGTAATATCTTGGAAAACTAACAATCGTATAATAAATATGCAGTAAATTATTTAATTCAGACTGAGATGTTTTTTCGTACAGATGTTTCGTACAGATTTTAATACATATATTATAAAAAATTATTAATAAGATAATGTATAAATTATCAGAGTAAAATTTAGAAAATGTACTTGACACTACTAAAATAAACAGATTAACATTTAGTTTTCTACAAAAATTTTAGGATAAAGATGCCAAAATTAAAAACTAAATCTTCTATCAAAAAGAGATTTAGTGTCACAGCAACAGGGAAAATAAAGTCCACTCAATCTGGAAAGAGACATGGTATGACTAAAAGAAGTAAAAGAAGCATTCGCGTTCAGCGTGGTACTGCTATAATGAATTCTTCTGATTCACGTATAGTTAAGCTTTTCATGCCTTATAGCAGATAGAAGTGTTAATAGATAGAGGTTAAAAATGGCTAGAGTTAAGCGTGGTGTTACTACGAGAGCACGGCATAAGAAAGTTATTAAGCTAGCAAAAGGCTATAGGGGGCGCTCTAAGAATTGCTACAGGATAGCTTTACAAAGAGTAGAAAAAGCTCTGCAATATGCTTATCGTGACAGGCGCAATCGTAAGAGGTTTTTCAGGAGTCTTTGGATTATGCGTATTAATGCAGCTGCAAGACAGTATGGTCTCCTATATTCAGATTTCATTCATGGTATGTCCTTAGCAAACATAACATTGAATAGGAAAATTCTGGCAGATATGGCAGTCAACCATCAGGATAACTTTAAACAAATTGTAAATCTTACTAAAGAAGCTTTAACTAAACATCGTGTCGTACAGTAATATATATAGCTTACAAACAGAGGCTACTAACAGGATATTGTCTAGTTCTTCCCTCGAAGAATTAGAGAGTGTAAGGCTTTATTACTTTGGTAAATCAGGGATTATAACTACATGTTTAAGAAATATTGCTGCAGTTAGCAATATGGAAGAGAGAAAGTCTATTGGAAGCAGCATAAATGCTATATGTGCCGAGCTAAAATCTCTAATTAATTCGCAAAAAGAAAAATTGCACAAAATACAAGTTAATACTCAACTAATGCAAGATACTGTTGATATTAGTTTGCCAATCCGTCCAAAACAAATAGCTAGATTGCATCCTATTTCTAAAACTTTACATGAAGTGAAACATATTTTTTCATCTTTAGGATTTAAACTATCTGATGGACCAGAACTTGAAGATGAATTTCATGTTTTTGATGCACTTAATACACATAAATACCACCCAGCAAGAGAAGAAAATGATACTTTCTATCTAAAAACATTAGTAAACCAAAGAAGAGTTGTATTACGTACACATACGTCCTCCGTACAAATTAGAGTAATGAAATCCAATAAAGGAAATTATCCTATCAAGGTTATTGCACCTGGAAAAGTTTACAGAAATGATTGGGATTCAACTCACAGTCCAATGTTTCATCAAATTGAAGGACTATACATTGATAAAAATGTTAACATGGGACATTTAAAATATTGTGTACATTACTTCCTAAAAAAGTTTTTTGGAGAAAATATTCAAATAAGATTCCGTAATAGTTATTTTCCATTTACTGAACCATCAGCAGAAGTTGATATAAAGAGCAGTAACAGAGATTGGATTGAAATTTTAGGATGTGGAATAGTTCACCATAATGTCTTAACAAATGTAAATATTGATCCAGATCAATACAGTGGATTCGCATTTGGAATTGGAATTGAAAGAATTACCATGCTCAAATACAACATTGGCGACCTGCGTAAATTCTATAGTAACAAATTACAATGGTTAGCTCACCATGGTTTCTGTTTTTCCAATCTTATCACAACATGTTAAAAACAATTCACCAAAAAGGAGCATTAATTACAGGTGGAGCACGTAGATTAGGCAGAGCAATATCAATATTTTTAGCTATCAATGGATATGACATAGCCATTCACTACAATACTTCTAAAGAACATGCATTACAGACAAAAAATATCATTGAAAAGTTCTGTGACAGAAAATGTATTCTTATACAAGCTGATTTAACAGAATTTGACTCGTTAAATTTTCTCATAGAAAAAACTTTTCAACTCATACCTCATTGTAATTGTATTATCAACAATGCTTCAGTATTCTATAAAAACACATTAATGAATACTTCTATTGAAGATTTTACTAATCATTACAATCTCCATATACGTGCTCCCCTATTTTTAACTCAATATTTTGCAAAAAAATGTATTACTATAGGAAATGTTATTAACATGATTGATGTAATGGTGGTAAAAGACAGCACAAAACATTTTATATATACAATGTCAAAAAAATCACTACTAGATTTAACAAAATTTACAGCAGTAGAACTATTTCCAAAGATAAAAGTTAATGCTATTGGCCCCAAAATGATTTCTAATAATTTCTTAGATAACGTTAATTATCATAATATAGTAGATAATCCGAAAGTTAAAACTATTCTTACTAGAATAGCAGAATTATTAGATATCAACAACAACGAAACCGGCACTGTTAATTTTATACAATAATGTACACTAGCTTTTATCAGACCACATGGTACAATGTATTATAAAGACAAAATATAACAGTAAAACATTAAAAGGATTATTCTTAGGTCATCTAAATTTACATACACAAAGTACTTTTTTACACATTTAAAAATAAAATCGCTTAACAATAATCTATTTCTAAATACTCATATATATACTATTTGTATCTTACTTAACTGTAAAGACTGTATTAATCATAATAATTTACTACTAAAGAATAAAAACACAAAAATATACATACTTCTTATATAAAAAAAACTACAGTTCATATTTTTACAATAAATGCTATAATATGGTATACAATCTTATTATATTGTTAATATGTTTGACCGTAAAATACTTGAGATACTCGTTTGTCCACTAACTAGAGACAAGTTACAATATAACAAGGATACCAACGAACTAATTAGTCAAAAAGCTAAATTAGCATTTCCAATACGTAATGGTATCCCAATTATGCTAATAGATGAAGCAAGAAAATTAGAGGAATAATTCTATATTTTAAAAGACTTTTCTAGCTATACACTAAACTAATGACATATTTGTATGTACAAATATAAGCTTATTTAACCAACAGCTGTACCAGCATTATACCGAATTCAGGACTAATTAGACACCTACTACATATATTCTAACGTACACATAAGTTACAAAATACAGAAAACTTGACAATACACATACCTTCACCTTATGTCAGGACATAATTTTATCATATATTAAATAGCAGATTACCAATCAGCATACACATCTTTTTTCCTAATCTGACATAATGCCACAATTGCAACTACTGCCCAAAACATAACATATACTCCAGGAATAAACGTGAGTCCTGTTGCTCTGATAAGCCATGTACACACTACAGGAGCCATACCACCAGATATAGCTGAAGCAATATTACGCGATAATCCAAAACCAGTATATCTAACCTTTGTAGGGAATAACTCAGACATTGCCCCACTTGCCGGACCTAAAGTTGCAGAAAATGGAATGACAAAAATTAAATATGCTATAATTAAATCAATATAGCTATCCTGACTTAATAACCAAAATACTGGTATTGCAACCCAAAATAATGATATAGACGCAATTAACATTACTTTCCTACGTCCTACATAATCCGAAATATATCCAAAAAATACATTCAAAATACCACAAATCATTATATTAAAACTTTCAATAATGCTTATGCTACTAGCGTTGAAACTTAGGTGAATATTTGAGAACTCTTTAATAAACGTAATAAAGAATACCATAAAAATATGAAATGAACAATTTTCTATACAATCAATACATGTTGCCAACACCAAAGGACGCTTATATTTCTTGAATAACTCTAAGAAAGGAGACTGTGAAAGATTATTACTTTCCTTATGAGTATCATATGCAGGACTTTCACCAGTAATACGCCTAATATAAACACTAACTAGGCCCAATAACAGACCAATTACAAAAGGTATTCTCCAACCCCATACTTCAAAATTTTCCCCTGTAAAATACTGGGATAATAAGATCATAAACAATGCAATAATAGAACCAAGTACAGCACTTAAAGTCTCAAAACTACCAAAAAAGCCAATGTTTTTTCCTTTCTTAGAATGCTCTATTAAGAAAGTAGCATTACCAGCCTCTCCACCTAAAGATATCCCCTGCATCAATCTACAAATAATAAGTAATATGGGAGACAATATTCCTATCTTTTCATAGGTTGGTAATATTGAAATAAAAGTAATAGGAACAGATATAGCTATGATTGATAAAGTCAATGCAGCTTTCCTTCCATACTTATCCCCAATGTACCCAAAAATACTTGCTCCGAAAGGACGCATTAAAAATCCAACTGCAAAAATGCTAAATGTCATAATAAGACTAAAATATCTATCTTCCGCTGGAAAAAATAATTTACTGATTACACTCACTAAATTTCCAAATAACACATAATCATACCATACCAAAGTATTACACATGATTGTTGATAATACAGCTCTTTTTAAATTCATATAACTAAAACATCCTCCTATTACACATTCTTTTACAAAGAAAACCTTTACATTTTTCAATAATTTGAGCAACCTTGATTAATTATCATATTGTTTTTAACAACATATTGCAAATTTCTTGTTTTTATCAAAAAACTTAAAGGTAAAATTTAAATGTTTAAAAACACATTTTTAAATTTGACTACCCACTTTATTATGTGTATCATTTTAAAATGTTTTAAGATGTTTTAAAGGTTATATTCTCATGTCTGTAAAGATAAGGTTAGCAAGGTTTGGAGCTAAAAAGCGTCCTTTTTATAGGGTAGTTGTTGCTGATTCCAGAGTTGCAAGAGATGGGAAATTTATTGAATCTTTGGGCTTCTATAATCCAATGCTTCCTAAAGAACATGAGCTGTTTGTTAAAGTTAAGGTTGATAGGCTAAAATACTGGCTAAGTGTTGGTGCACAAGCAACTGATAGAGTGTCTTGGTTTATAAAGAAAGGTATTATTAACATAGGAGCAGCTTAGTACATTCTCAACCCTGTAAGTGTTCTTTATTCGATTTAGATATATCTGCATTACACTTATCAAGGTGTGTTTTTATGGTGTATGTCTTGGCTAATAAGAGTTATCATTCTGATGCTTTTTTTTATAGTAAACTAGTGATGTATGGTGCTTGCAGTAAGTTATTGTCTGGATTTAGGGGATTGATGTCAAAGCATGTAAAAACTTTCAACAAGATAATTCTTTTAAGACTAAATCAAACAATTCACAAAAATGGAAATAACGTAACTCCTAACACGTAAGAATCATGGTTTAAAAAATCGAGATTTGACTATCTAAAATACTAAGAAATATTAACATAAGTTCCTGGATTTAATTTAAGCATACTAGAATATAGTTTCTAACAATCACAAAAAGATTACTATTAGAAACATTAACCCAAGTAGTTTCTAGTAAATACAGATATAGCATAAAAGATTCTAGTACAGATTAGCTTAACATAAAAAATATAATATATAAAAACAACTTTTAACTAAATTACAAGCACAATAACACAGCACTTGTATTATTATTAAATCAAGTATCGCAAGAAATATAACTCATAACAAAATATAAGAAACTATGAAGTTAGCTACACCAAAAAGGCAAGCTTAAAAGCTCCCACTAATAGTCACACATTATAATCTTAATATAGGTAGAAATCCACTACTTGCATAGAAGCTAATAAACTTCTCTAAAACCAAATTTAATGATCGAAAAACAAACTTATAGCTGACAACATCAACTACCTCCAACCACATTCATCTGCAATTTTAACAGATTCAGTTAAATGCTCCTCTAGTTCCTGTAAAGGTAAATTACTCTCCTTAAATACACCAAAAGTTTTCAAAACGTCTGAAATCTCTACCCCTTCTACAACAGGATACTCTTGATTAACTTGAGCATAAACCCTCTGTGCCTTTACACTAGCCAAAAACTCCAATAACCTTATAGCATTTTGCTTGTTCTTTGCATGCTTTGTAACAGCACCACCGCTAATATTAATCATAGTACCCGTAGTTTCCTGATTAGGAAAAAAGATACCAAGTTTTTTAACTGCAGCTTGATCACTTTTTTTGTTAGAAGCTGCAATTCTCCCAAAATAATAACTATTAACTATAGCGATACTACCTTCATCTGCTGCAACAGCATAAAGCTGATCTATATCTCCACCGCTAGGTTTCCTAGCCATATTCGAAACTAATCCTTTAATCCAAATTTTAGCATTCTCTATACCATTATTTGCTATCATAAAAGCAATTAACGACTGATTATATGGGCTACTAGAAGATCTTATTAAAATTTTATCTTTCCACTTCGTATTTGCAAGATGTTCATATGTACTCAACTCACTCTCTTCAATTACATCTTTGTTATATACTATTACCCTTGCACGCTTAGTTAATCCAAACCAAAACCCCTCACTATCTCTATACTTGCTAGGAATCGCTTGACTTAGTGCTTCAGATTGCACAGGCTGTAATAATCCCTTTTTCTTAGCAAGAATAAGATTAACAGCATCTGCAGTCAAAAATACATCAGCTGAAGTAGCACTACCTTCATTTTCCATTCTATTAATAAGTTGAGCAGCTTCATCATTAATATACTGAACATTTATACCAGTTTCCTTAGTAAATTGTTCAAACAAACTATGTAATAATTCTTCCTTACGAGATGAATACACCCGTACTTCTTGTACTGGATTTTGAACTTGTTGTCTTTTAGTAAAGAAATTAAAAGCCAACATAATAACAGCAACGATACCAAGACAAGTAATCAATCTTATCATATTGTTAATCCATAGATATTTATAAGTTCTGTAATTATATAACATCATAGAGCAAATGCAATATTTGATATAATATGCACCTATATTAGTAATTTAATGACATCTATACATTACAAATACATATCCTAACCATAGAAAAGTACAAACAATGAGCACAATTTAATATTATTTCATTAATTAAAATACAATTTCTAAGACAAACTAAATGAACAATTACAGTCTTACTTCCACAAAAAGATTTATAAAATAATATATTAGTTAGCTACTAGCATTATATATCTGGTACCCTATGCTCAGATTTCAAGCTATGCACTTTTTGAGAATCTATATTTATAATACCGATACTAAGTATTAATAGAAGTAAACCTAAATTAACACTGCACTCTACAACAATAAAAAAAATGTTAACCTAAAAAATAATCACAAAAAAGCAGCCCTATATGAATGATAATGCTGTCAAAAAATCTAATGTAAATACAGTAGCATTATCTGTAACACTAAGTTGTGTATTACAAATCAATCATTTGTCAAGCAAGAAACATCTTTATTATTTATATATACATGAAACTAATAAAGAACGCTTATACAAACCCCACATACAAAATAATGTCTACCCAAAAATCAATTTAACATGCATAAATCGAATCCATACAAATGTAATACCTTTGAAAATCTATTGAAAATTTTTTTATATAATTACAACAGGTAAAATTATTTATAACACTAAGTTGTGTATTACAAATCAATCATTTGTCAAGTAAGAAACATCCTTATTATCTATATATACATGAAACTGACAAAAGAATACCTCAATTTAACAATTACTTCATCACACAATACAAATAAGCAGCATTATATTGCTATTTCTTTTAAAAATCCACTAAAATTCATTTACATAAGACGAAATAGTAGACCTATTTATAGTATTATTTGACATATCAGTAGACGAATTATTTCCTCTAAAATAAAAAACAGCTTTATCACTATAACCTGTATCAGTACCAAGATTTGCTACTTCATCACCACTCCCTACATCATATCTTCCACCATATATCCCATTTTCTAGTGCTTCAATACTGACCTTCTGAAAATATTTAGACGAAAGGAAATCATTGTGACTATAGTTAAGGCTCACAGCAATAAAAACATCACCCTGAAATTGATTTACATTATCAGACAGCATTCCAATAACTTGATCATCATAGACTAAGTCCACTTTCGTTGTATACGATATATTATTAGGCCTAATTATATTTCCATGTTCATCCTTATGAATATGATAATCATCAGAATAATACTGTAACTTAAACATCGATCCTTCCTGATATTTATCAAAATCTACTAAACCAATGCTGACACTGTTTTTAGAGTAACTTTGTTTCTCAAATGTGTGAACAAAAATGGGATCAATATATCTATATTCATCTATTAAATCAGATGGCATACCATTAGGATGCTCATCACCACCTGCGGTACACGGCACTAACTTCTGATTTCCACCAACATTAACTAATTTTAAATGGGTAATCGTTTTAGGAAGTTGAAATCTAAGATTTTTTCCTTCGTCAGCAATGAAAAAATCACTTCCATAAGTTCCCATACTATCAGTTGCTGGCTCACTAATGTAAAAAGACATACTTTTAAACTTATGCAATATTTGATCATCATGCTTAATAACTGCCTGATGAATATCGTCACTTATAGCTACAGTACCTTTATCATCTAACAGATCTCCTCGTATTATTACTTTATCATTACGGGGAAACTCCATATTTGCAAGATGCGAATAATCTTTAACTGAAGCATCATGTAACAATAATTTTTGATAATCTGGATACAAATGATTAATACCAGGATGATTAAACTGATTATCGAAGACAACATTTCCATGTTCTGTTTTTTGTATATCATCAACTAAAGCAGTAGTAAATTTACCATCTTTCTCAAGCACAATCATATAGGCTCTATCTGGATAATTATTTGCTATCATCCCAACAACATTGCGGAACACAAAATATATACTACCAGTATCAAGATCCTTAATACAATAACCTCCTTCTGTTGATAACTCACCAATTTTTTGATCATCTACATACAGAGATATTCCACTTGCGTTTCCTTTGCCTAATATAGCAGTACGCAACATTACATTTTGATTAGACACAATACTTTCAATATCAGAATTATCTACTTTTATAATATCACTTAAATCAATATAAGTTAGATCCATCAATAGATCCCTTATGATAGAATCAACACTAGATTCACCACTAAACACTTTTTTGACTTCAGCTTCCCTAAAATCTTCAAAAGCTTTTTGTACTATATACATTTTAATATTACTAACCTGTTGTGGATCACTCATTATTACTTGCTTATAATTACTATAACCTGCTCTATCTAAGAACTGATCTAACAATAAATCTGCATTAGGAAGCTTATCAAATACTTTATCAGCATCTGAATAACGTCCCCTAATATCAAGAACATCACTACTTGAACGAAGATTTGCATCATATTTTTTCAGTATGTTAAATGCATATTCCATATAAGATTGAGTATTGAAATATTCATTGCCATTTTCATCACAATACACATATGCAGGTTTACCAGATGTGGTACTAACCAACTTTAGAAAATTATACTCTGGCTTTACTTCTATCATATCAGAGCTTGCAATATTCCAAGTACGTATGACATTTTTAGCAGCATAATGTACTATAGGTGATATTTCTCCTACTACTTCACCATTCATATTACAAATGTTCTCACAGTAATATTCATTCTTCACATCCCGATTTTCAAAAGCACTAGCATTCTCAGAAGAAAATATTTTTTTGCCCAAGTCTACTTTCAATATATTCATATTCTCTAGATATAAAGAAACGTCTTTAGACTGCACCCACGGTTCAAAATCTGCATATTTACTTATACTAATCATCTCTCCAGCACGAACAGCATCACCTTCTCTTAACGCTTTTAAATACTCTGAAATTACTCCAGGATAATTCTCCTGTAAAAATGTTACAAACGCATGTCCTATACTATACCTCAGATTCTGATCTTTAGTCACTGCAGTATCAGTTGCTTGACCTATATCACCAGAAGAATCCTTTTGTAACACACTTGATGTTATCTCTTTGTCCCTTAACCCTCTCATAATAAAACTACTATCATCCTGTATGTAATCAGCTAATCCCTCTGCAAATATAGAATGATTGACTTTAAGACTAGATAACATATGTCCAGATGCATAACTCTCCAAAGCATGAGTTAATTCATGTTTTAAATTTAATATTTTACCAAACTGATATACATAAATTTGATATGGGATATCAGCATTCCCGTAGAAAGTCACACCACCAGCTCCATTTATTCCTAAGTTATAAAGTCGTCCATAATGTTCATACTGTTCGTTATCATCGAATAGATATAATTCAAAGGTGGTTTCTTTTTTATTAGGGTCTAATCCAAAATTGGACTGAAATTTTGCTATTGCATCATCAAATCCCTCCTCAATCTCATACAATCTTTTACTAGACAAACCTCCTAAGGTATGTATCTCTAGGGTTAATTTCAATTGATCGTTCCTTATAATATGTGTATTAGAAAAAACATTAGATTTAAAGTCCTTAGGATTACCAATAGCAACTATACTATCACCTTTATATGTATCAGTTCCTATAGCAGACACAACAGGTAAAGTTTTATCACTATCAGGAAGAGCCGTATACATCTCACCATGCTTAATGTCATCTTGCATGAGAGGTGGAATTACATGTTCCTGTACACCACCAATCTTAGTACCATATTGATAATCAAAAGAGCTTCCATTTTGATTTGATGTATTTACAGCATTATGTTTTACCATTTTGCTAGTACTAACTTGACCATTATTATGTTCTAAGAAAACTGTCATAAGATCCATTTATTAAAATATTAATTTAGAGCAGAATCATACATGTAATATATTAAAATGTCAATATAAATAAGTTAATAAATTAACTAATTAATTATACTTCAGATATAATATATTGATATTCTTGTACAAGAATATTAATGAGTTTATCAATTAATACTTTTTTGTAATAAAAAACTAATAATGATTATATGAAATATCTTAATAATTATTCAGAGAATAATATGAACAACAATACACCGATTCCAGCAAATCAAGAATTTTCTTTCAAATTAGAAGTAGGAAGAGATCTAAACAATCTTTGCACTGGCAACATATATAAAGCCAAAGTAATAGATAAAGATAATACTGAAATAGTTATGCCATCAAAAAGCTATTTCTTTGTAGGTGATAAATTTTACGTTCTATACAATGGCTATCAAAACGACGACTACCTTAATATTCCTTCTGAATACCGATATATTAAAGCAGAACACATACAACGTACTGACTATAACGACGAAACTAAAGATTTTTATCGCCTAGTAATATGTGATAAAGACGGAGAAGCATATTACCTGAGTTATCATAAGTTCAAGATAAGCCTGGAAAATATATTAAAAACATCAGAAAAAATAGACTTGAAAGAATATTATAACATACAAGAGACAAGAGGAAATGGCCCACTATTCAAAATAGTATCAGAAACACCAGATAAAAACACAGAAACATCTGCTGCTATACTTTTAGACTTATATTCTGGTCAAGAATTTGGAAAACTAAGTTCAGAATCCTTACAATACGGATATTACACCTCCCTAGAACATGATGGTTTCAGATTAAATTATTCTGACATCAACAAGCACCAAATTAATGATGATGGTAGTATTAACTTATACAACATTTCAGATAGTCTCATGCAAGAAGAAATAGAAAATAGTCCAGTTTTTCTCATAGTACAAAATGGAGAGTACTTTTTTACAGACATACAACAAGAGGAGTCATTAGTAACCAACTACAATACAGCATCAAGCATTTTAGATGCTGCTAACTTTATAATAATAAAGGACAAACCAAATGATGATGATTATATAGATATAAATATGCATGAGAAATTCATTTTTAGAATCGTCAAAAGTAATTTATACAAAGAAGATAATAAAAATTATGCCAGTATAATATTAGAAGATAAAGAAATATTACTAATTGCTAAGGATGACAATACGGATATTTTCTTTGATGGAAATTCTTATTTTGAATATTGTAACAATGTTGAAGAAACATGCAAATATGGTGAGCCTACATCAGGATTCGCTAAACCCTTTTTTAAGATTGTACAAAAGAAATTAGATGCAACCAATATGTATATTACTATGAAATTAGATAAAGAAAATCACATTCAGACATATTTATCTGACAAACAAGGAAATCATATCCTTGATTTACCCAATACAGAACTAGCAGAATACTTATCAACCAACTTATCATTAAATTTTCATCAAAATGAAATACAAAACACCTTTACAGAACATATAACTTATGAAGAAGAAAGTGATACAACACAAGAACATAATGTCTTAGATTCAAAAGATGAAAATGCAGCATCAGAAAACTCAGCAGATAAAACACCTGATACCAATGAACATAATATTTCTAATCCTATTATAGAGGAAGATACTGATGATAAAAATGCAGCATCAGAAAACTCAGCAGATGAAACACCTGATACCAATGAACATAATATTTCTAATCCTATTATAGAGGAAGATACTGATGATAAAAATGCAGCATCAGAAAACTCAGCAGATGAAACACCTGATACCAATGAACATAATATTTCTAATCCTACTATAGAAGAAAACACTGATACCGTATATTTCCCATTATCACAGGAACATATAAAGATAGGTGATGTCATAGATGATGGTAAATATTCCATATCGTTTGATCTTACATATGAAGAGCTGTTAAATTTTTACCAAGCTGTAAAAGAAAATTATAGTTATGACCAAGTATGGAGTGCATATAACAATATATTCAAAAACTATGGTAAAGAACAACAAAACAACAACATTTATATTGATGAAAATGATCATATATTCATCGACAACTATGATTTTGGATTACTACAATAAATTGATATAGTTTATTAGGTATATGATTAAAAATTCACAGTAGGTATACTAATCTAAAAGAGTAAGCCTACCAAGTATAGAAGCTTGAAACAGAATGTGGAGGTAAGCGGATTCGAACCGCTCGCCTTCTGCGTGCAAAGCAGATACTCTACCAAATGAGCTATACCCCCCTAAAACACAGTGAAAGTACACGTTATCATAAAACAATGCTTAAAATACATAACACAAGCTTATCAACAATTCAAGAATAATAATTAATCATAAATACAATTTTACTTATGAATATATTAAGGTGCTTTCTCATTAATTATTTTTGCAATTATATTGCTAAAATCATTTATATTTTTAAAATTCATATATACAGAAGCAAATCTAACATATGCTACCTTATCTAACTTAAAAAGATTATCCATAACCATTTTCCCAATAACATTAGTCGGAATAGCATTCTCTTTTTTCCCTTCAAGTTCATAAAGAATATTATTAACCATCATATTTATCCCTTCATGACTTACAGGACGCTTTTTCGTAGCTATTAAAATCGAAGAAAGCAATTTTTGCTTATTGAATAATTCAGTTTCGCCATTTTTTTTAACAACCATAAATGATCTAAGAAGTAATTTTTCAGTTGTAGTAAATCTAGAGTGACATACAATACAAGATCTCCGTCTTCTAATTAACATGTCATCTTCTATAGATCTTGAACCTTTAACTTGAGTATTATTACTATTACAGAAAGGACATTTCATAATTACTTACAATTATTACTTGCTTAAGATAATTATCACACAAAAACATTAACTAAATACCATAGTTAATAGTTGTATTGTATTATCATAATTATTATACTAATGTAAAATAAATTACCAATTGTTAAGACATGCAATTCCTCCGTAATCTACAGTTCCTGACAAAAAGAAATAAGAAATTAATTGGTAAGGATATTTTAGGTAATAGCTACTATATTACAACAGCAAATGGAATCGAAAAAAGATGGGTAATATATAATGGTAAAGCAGATCCAACAAAAATTTCTGCCCCATGGCATATGTGGTTGCATTATACGGATAATCAGGTACCAAAATCTCCAAAAAATCTACACTTTCCAAATCTAACTGGTACTCGTTATGCTTATCATCCTAACAAAATTTTTTGCTCCTACAATACAAGATAACGTTAAATATTATTGGTAGTCTCATGCATCGATCTAGTGTCATTGAAATTTTTGCAGGACTCATTGTTTTAGCAGCTGCAATATCTATTGGAATCATAGCATTCAAAAAATTACCTTATAATACTACTTCACATAATTGTTACACAGTAAAAGCACATTTTCCAAGCGTAGATGGTCTAGACATGGGAGATGACATAACATTATCTGGAGTAAAAATAGGCACAGTAACATCAATATCACTTGATACAACCTATAACCCCACAGTTACAATGTGTATACAGAAGAATATTCTACTACCTTCAGATAGTTCAGCATCTTTATCACTCTCTAATCTCCTAGGAAGAAGACATATCGATATTGCACTTGGCGCAAGTCAAGATTACATCCCTACTGGAGGATTTATTGAACATACAAATTCAGATTTAAATCTTAATGTCATTTTTACAAAACTAGTTAACAAATTTGTCAAGTAATAGTAGACAAATCTGCTATCAATTAAAACATTAATTAGTACATCGCTTGTATTAAGGATAAACAAGAAAGCTTCCTCTTAATAATGCATAAATTTTCGTTATATCACTTATAAACACTATTCAAAACAATCATTTAATGCTATCATGCAGGTAGTGTGTAGTGAAGGTAGTGGGTTATGAATTGTTTTTATTATATATTGTCTTACATTATTGACAATCCAAGTTATGCTACTCTATTAGTACTGGTACTATTTGCAGTTACAGCTTATTTATTAAAACGCAAAATAAGAAATAAATCTAAATACAAAAAATCAACAACACCATATACTAATACTAGTAGTGGTAGCTCATCTGCTTATAAACCATACAAAAGAAATTATGTAGTAGCACATAGTAAAGGAAGTAGCCTTTTTGCCATTGAATCAGTATCTCAAGTATTTGAAAGCAAAACACAAGGAAGGAGCAAATAGTTCCCTTTTATAAAAGATGTCAACCTATTGTCTAGTATAGCTTTTTTAAAAGTTAATAAATACAACATTTAGGTACACTTAATTTTCTTGAGTACTATCATGAATACACATTAAAGTTATTTATATAATATGCTACAAGAATAACAGAAGCAATTGTCATTATTTAAGTATTCACAATAACAGAAATTTTAAACAATTATATCTGCCAAATACTTTAATAGATAAGTCACAAAGAAAAGATAAATCTTATTAAAAAAGACATTATTTAGCACCAACTTTCAGAAATTGCGTATAAATACGCAAGCTTTACCCTTAAAATCACATAAATTTAATACAGCAGTGATTCTGCTATTCTATTAGAAATCAGCATTAAAGGTACTGGATATAACCCCAGAATAATAGAGGAAATCGCCATTACCCAAATACACAATACCATAACATTAGGAATTTCAAACAACTTCTTCACTTGTTTATCAGATGACTTGAAACATGTTGCTTCAATTATATGCCACACATATACCACAGATAATCCAGACCCTACAAGCAAAACAACTACACCTAACCAAGAATTAGCTTTAATCGCTGCATCAAAAATATACCACTTAGAAATAAACCCTGAAGTTATTGGCATTCCAATAAGGCTTATACATAAAATAACAAATGGTAATGCAATCTTTGGCATATTTTTCCACACGTTTACACAATCTTTAAGATCAAGACTACCACAATTATAAGAAATACTACCCATTACCATAAATAATGCTGACTTCACTATACTATGATTGATTATATAAGTTACAGCAGCTATTAAACCATAGTAAGTATTCAAACCCACAGCAAATATAATGCACCCCAGATGTGCTACACTAGAGTATGCAAAGATTCTTTTCATATTATTACTTAACATTGCAAATACAGACGCAAAAATCACTGATAACACAGCAAAAACCATAAACACAATATTAAAAGGTAAAGTTAATAGAACTAATTGAGCTTTAAAAATATCATATATTACTTTCATTACAAGATAGATCATTACTTTAGTAGAAACACCAGAAAAGAACACCGAAATAAAAGTAGGAGCATAACTATAGGCTTGTATTAACCATTTATGAAACGGGAATAGAGCTGCTTTAATAAACAAACCTACTGCTATGAACAACAATCCAACTTGTATCGCTTTATTTGTTGCCAAAGATTTACCTTGAATTATTAAAAATAAATCCCCAACATTTAAGGTTCCAGTTATGGCATATAAAAACCCCACCCCTATTAAATAAAACGTTGCTCCAATAGTACCTATTACCAAGTAATCAAATGCAGCTACTAAAGCTGTCTTATCCTTACCCATTGCAACCAAAATATATGAAGAAATAGATGATATTTCTAGAAAAACATAAATATTAAAAACATCATTTGAAACTAATATGCCTAAAAAGCCACTAAAACATAACAAGAATATAGAATAAAAACTTGGTATAGTACTAACGTTTATTTCTTTGGTATTAGGATATATACCATATAGAATACTCATCATAGCAACAAACCCAACTAAAAGGAGCATTGTCGAATTAAATATATTTACTTTAAGTTCTATGCCATAAGGCACCACCCACCCACCTACGCTATACTTAATAACACCATCAGGATATACTTGAAAAAACAGCATCACTGCAATAGAGAAAGATACTAATACTACAACAGTGGATACTACCTTAACTAATCTAGCATCTTTCAATAACGCACATACTATTGCAGAAAGTAAAGGTATAACAATCTGCAAAACAGGTAACGAACTAACCATCACATATACCCATAAATTCAATAATATATGATTGACAAACCTACTAAAATATTATCAAAAAGGCAAGCGCCTTTATTGTAAAATAATAACAATTAACTGATTTATATGAAGATATACAATAAATTGCTGGTTTTCACCTTTAATATGTTCGTTTATCAACACAACTAACACACAAAAAAATTAGCCCTATAAAAGGTCCTTAAAATTATTTATAACTCAAAATACTTATTACTCAACAGCTACACTTTTTCTAAGTAAAACTCCTTATAACAAAACCATGTAGAGATATTTCGTCTTTTAATAACACAAAATTTTAAAGAATCCATGTTACTACATCGTAAATTACTACATTCAACTCAACAATTTACAGTATTAAAAAATAATACATAACTTGCGTATTAGTGATGTATGTAAGTATTAACCAATTCTAGTCACAGTAGAAATTTTCTGCTATTAAATATTTTAGTATTACATTTATATATACCATTTATCTCATCAACACTTAAAATAGTGTGTATATTAACTTTTTTAATTTATTAATAAAAAACACTGACCATTAAATAATAAAGTCTTATGCTTTACATAACATAAAAAATATTTACAATAGTTAGTATACTATTCTTTTTTGGTATATTTAGGGGTTAATTCAGGGCAATCAAATTGATAGAAGATAATGTTTATAAAAAATACAACTATACACTAGCAATGATGCTAGGAGTGATGGGAGCTATATCTATGGCACCTTTCCACATGTTCATCGCTTTGCTTATAGCATTTTCTGGCTTCTATGTTGTGTTGTCACAAACCCAAAGCACAAAACAAGCTTTTTTTTGTGGGTGGTGGTTTGGTTTTGGGTATTTCACTGCCAGTTCATATTGGGTTAATGTACCATTAATCATTCAAAGCAAAATCTTTTGGCCACTAATACCTTTTACCCTTGTCCTTTCAGCATCTCTATCATTATTATTTGCCACAGCCGCAGCAATTAGTTATACAGTTAATTACAAAAAACTACTTGGATTAATAACATTCTCGTTATCTTTCACCATTGCTGGAATGTTATTAGGATACATAGCACCTTGGAATCTGTTTGCCTATTCTTGGTCTTTCTCTACAGAAATGTTGCAAACTGCTTCATTATTTGGAACATATGGTATGGAATTCCTTGCTATATTCTGTAGTACAGCTGCTGGAGTGTGTATAAGAGATAAAAGCATTTCTTCATGCATTATTGCATTACTAACACTGGTAAGCATGTTTATTTATGGAAGCAACCGACTATTAAACAATCAAGAACAGAAATATAATCATGATGTAGCCATACGCATAGTACAAGGAAACACTGAAAGTCATTGGAATGGAAATGAAGAATTAGAATATGATATATTTCAAACATATCTACGCTTAACCAGCAAATATGGTCTAAATTCAAGAACACATGTAGTTTGGGGAGAGAATTCCTTCCCATTCTTGACTGGTACAAACAATAGTTCAATACAAAACTATCTTAAGTTCACCATCCCAAAATTCTTAATTGCTGGAGGCACAAGATTTGCAGACAATAAATTTTATAACACATTATTTGTTATTAATGATAACGGACAAATAATCGACTATTACGATAAACTGCACCTTGTTCCATTTGGGGAATTCATACCATCCATACTAAAAAATCTGATCCCTCAAGATATCGCAGACAAGCTTAATTATAACCCAGGAACAAACAAAGAAAAATCTATATCGTTAAATAATCAAAGTCCTTTTATACCTTTAATATGCTATGAATCCATTTTTAGCAATGAAGTTGCAAGTAGGTGTAGGAAAGGGCAATGGATCATTAACATTACAAATGATGGTTGGTTTGGTATAAGTTCCCAACCTTATCAACATTTAGAAATTAATCGCGTAAGAAGCATTGAAAATGGGCTACCTACCATAAGAGCAGCAAACAGTGGTGTTTCTGCTGTAATAGATAGTTATGGAAGAATTATTGATGCTTTACCTATAATGACAGAAGGCATAATTGATTCATATTTACCCTACCACATAAGTGAAGGAACTATATATTCTAGATATTTGAATAAATTCATTACTATCCAATTTGCTACACTAATCATGTTGATATTAGTACTGTCAAGGTTTATACTATCTAAACTTAAGACTCACAGAAGTTGATAATATTCAAAATCTTCCTACTTATATCAATCAGTTGAGGTTTTCATTAGACTAGAAACACTAGGAAACATTGGGTTATAAAAACTCGAACATCAGAACTCACCATCTTTTCACACTCTAGAATTAACAATAATCACTTTATAACAAAAGTTCACTGCCAAATTTTACTCTTACAGATATGAAAAAACACGTACATTATAAATAATTATATTATGCGAAATTAATATCACAGGCAAAATAACATTATTACACGATTAGATCGTACTAAATCACAGGAAAATATTATCAACAAAAATATATACTTAATAATACAACTTAGCATTCAGTCAATATATTATTTATCCATTTTTTTATATTGTCTGGTTACCCAATATCAATAAGCAAGTGACAAATTTACCTAAAACATAGTATTAGAAATAGTTCTACCATTACCATAATTAACACTATCAATAAAATTTCTGAAAAGTAATGATCTCCACACAATTTTAATTTACCTTGCTTTTTCACAAAACATCACATGATCAATTATGATAGTCTAAAGCTAATTTCACACTCAACGTATATAAGTTTAATAACCTCTTAACTTACATCAAATTTTTATTCTACACAAATTATTCTTAACATTACTTAATTGCATACATAAGAAATAATCATATTGTATTTTTCAAAAGAATTATTTAATTTATGAGTTCTTCATTATAATTGTATAGATTAATTACTTCTACCCACAATCTCTCCATATTGAGTATTAACTCAAACCTATCTTAGGTTCACAAACTGACTATACAATAACATATCTATACTAGAGAAGATATATCCCTCCTGGACGTATACACAACATCGAACCTTACAACAATGTAATTAATTTTCATCATGTGCTAATACAGATCGGACTAATTCTCTCCATCAATCTTTCAAAATTAATGTCAAGCTCATCTTAGGTTCCACAATTGACCAGCAATAACACATCTATACTAAATGAGAACGATACACCAACGGGATACAGAATAACAATCAACCTTCATCATGTGCTGATATAGCTCGATTATTTACCATCACAATCTCTTCATATAAAGCATTAACGTTAAAACTTATCTTAGGTTGCCATAATTGACCATACACTGACATATCTATATTAGAAGGAGAAGATGCCCCTGAACGCATAAATGATAATCTAGCTTTAGATACTACAGCAAATTGCAATAAAGAAATATTTGCGGATGCTACACCACTAGCATTATCAATTGCAAACTGCAAAACAGATAAAATATTACCCCTCTTTATATTAGCTCCAGCATTAATAAAATTAAATACTGTATTATTTTTATATAATCCAATCTGAGTTAATGCAGCAACATCTGATTTACTTTGAACATCTAATAATTCTACAATAAATTTGTTAAAATCCACCCCAGCAACACTCACACCCTTAGCAACTATTTCCATCTTACCATCTAAGGCATTAACCCAATCAACTAAATTTCTCCCTTGAGTTTGAATGCTACCACTTATACTCACATTTCCAGTAACTCCATTAACATTTATATACTTAAGCAAGCTATTTACCCCAACATTAGCTATAGATATAACAGCAGACAATGAAGAAGTATTAGATCCCATACCTACCTTACCACTAGCTGACACAAATCCATCATCTACTTTAAACATAAGCTTGTTAATAGACATCAAATTATCTTTCAAACTAGATGACAATACAAAATTAACTAAGGTACTATCTCTAGAAACAAAATTTTTAATATTGATATCAATGTTACCATCTACATGCTCCAATCCATAGAACTTGAAATCTTCATTTGACCATTTTATATTATTTACTTTATTTGATTCATCAAAAATATTACGTATCAAAGAAGGAAATTTTATAAAAGCAGTATTATACTTATTACCTTTAAGATTAACTAATATCTTTGGCTTTAAATCTTGAGATCCAATAGAAGCTTTAATAAATCCATTAAGATCAGATCCATCAGCACCATGAAAGCGTATTTTATTAATGCCAAACTTACCTTGCACTATACTTACTAAAAAGCTCAGATTATCAACTTTCTGCTTTTGAATAACAAAATTATTAATATTAGTATCAACATTTATTTTATACTTTATGTCCTTTAACCATCTCATCAGCATAAAGTTTTCTGTATTTAATCCCTCATTTATTGTATATTGACTAAAATCAATATTACATATCTCAACATCACCAATAACAGAGCTACTTTTCTTATCATGTTTTATTTTTAATTGTCCTTTCATATCCCCAAAATTCTCAGTCAATACCTCAATATGAGATAAAGAAAATACCCTAGGAGCTATATATAAATCACTCTGTATAGAAAATCCACTACTAGGTTTTGAATCAACTTGTATTGGAAATAACCACTTAGCAAACGAATAAAAGTCATCTCCAATTATCTTAAGTTTCCCATGAAAACTAGAAATTAAATCATTACTATCAACATTACCTTCAATATATAATACATTATTATTTCCAGGTAATATTGCTGTCATTTTATTAACATTAACTTTTCCTTGTAATATCGCCAAATCTATTATTAAATTAGTAGATACCTTGCCATGATATTTTATTTTCCTAGCACTAGCTTTAATGTTATAGTTTAAATTTTCAGGTATCAATGTACTGAAGTAATCAAGGATACGAGAGTCTCTTTTATATACACCCTCTTCACGGTTAAGACCATATAAACGATCTATATCAATTTTTGCAAAATCAATGTTACTATCACACGACAGATAACTTGAACAAACAACTTTTCCTATACCTTCCACACTGTCAGTAAATATTTTGAAATCACTTAATGCAAAAGCTTTATCTGACAATTTCACATTACTAGACAAAGAGAATTTCTCATGTGAATTAATAAAAGAAAAGATAGAAGTCTTATTTGTTTCAGAAATATCATGAATAAACTGTGAAAAGTCACTCCCATTAGCTAATATCATACCATCAAATTTACTATCACTAGCCATACCAGACAAAGTTACTGTTGTTAACTGAGAATAAACATCCACATTAATCCTATTATGTTCCCCATCTGGTGATACGTTAGCAACTAAGTTATAATCATTTTTACCAATACTTAATAAACCACTTATTACTCTTGCACCATTAACTGTGTTTATAGTACCATTTTTAATTGACATAGGTTTACTATTAAAAGATGTACCATCATAGTTTGTATTAACAACACTATTAACAATATTAAATGTTCTTATATTAAAACTTTCATGTCGAGATGAAGAAAATAGATCTATAAGATTCCTCAATGAAATATTTAATCCATCTACAGTAACCGTATCAATTTTAGGAGAAAATAGTAATAAAGATAACAATGATATTTTTAATTCAAGCTGATTAACCAATATTGTTGATTTACGATCTAACAGTTTGCTATGACCTTCTATATATAAATTATTAATTACAATTTTAGGTAAAATAAATTTCCCAGTAATGTTCCCTACCCCTTTTACAGTTATATCACTTGATATATCTTCTATTTGTTTAAGCACATGCGATGTATAGTAAGAATTCCAATTAATAAAGAACGGAGAAATTATTAAAAACAATAGAAATATTAAAATAACTCCACCAGAATATATTAACAATCTCATTAACGAACCAAAATAATATTTACTCTTTGTTTATCACAAATAATATTAATCATGTATAAAAATATCAGGAAAAGCATAACGTAATAAATAACTACACTTAATAAATAATTAATAGAGTTATATATCATATACATGCAACTACCCTATAAGGAAGATTAAAACTACTATATATTTGAAGATGCAAGCACAGTAAGATTAAGAATTTCAGAAACAGAAGAAGACATTTGTACAACTTGCACAGGCTTTTCCAAACCAATTAAAATAGGGCCTATTACAGACACTCCAGCAGCTCTTTGTAATAGCTTAGAAGATATACTAGCACTATGAAGAGTCGGCATCACTAAAATATTCGCTTCACCAGTTAATTTACAAAAAGGATATAATGTTAATAATTCTGAATTAAGTGCAGTATCAACAGACATTTCACCATCATACTCAAAGCCAACATTATAACTATCTAAAATTTTTATAGCTTTTCTCATCTTTTTAGCATCTTCCTGAGAATGACTACCAAAGTTTGAGGAAGAAATAAGACCAACACGAGGTTCATATCCCATTTTCTTAGCTTGCATAGATGCTTGAACTGCTATCTCAGCAATTTGCTCTGGAGTTGGAGATTCATGTATAGCAGTATCTGCAACAAATATAGTACGTTCTTTCATTACAATTACTGACAAGCCAAATACAACACCCTGAGAACCTATTACTTTTTGTACATCATTAATAGAAGCAGAATACCCTCTTGTCATCCCAGTAATCAACACATCACCATCACCACATGCAAGCATACACGCCGCAAAAACATTACGGTCTGTCTTTACATCTCTGACACAACTCCTATATAAATACCCTTTACGTTGTAATCTCTTATATAAATAGTCTGTATATTCATCATTTCGTTGAGAAATTGCTGCATTTGCAACCTCTATACCTTCTGCATCTTTAATACCCAAACGGTCAAATGCTTCTCGCACTTTATCAATACGCCCTACAAGTATAGGCAATCCGTATCCTTGATTACGCCACTGTACAGCAGCCTTAATTATTTTTTCTTCTTCCCCTTCTGAAAAAATAACCCTTTTAGGATCACATTTAACAGCACTATACATCATATTAAGTACATTAGAAGTTAATGACAATCTCGATGCTAATTGCTTAGTATACTCATCCCAATTCTCTATGTTTTTCCTAGCAACTCCAGAATCAATAGCAGCTTTTGCAACTGCAGGAGATACTACAGTAATCAACCTAGGATCAAATGGAGTAGGTATAATGTAATCCATTCCATAATTCATTTTACGACCACCATAAGCATCAGATACTTCATCGCTAACATATTCACGTGCTAACATAGCAATTGCATTTGCTGCAGCTACTTTCATTTCATTGTTAACTGACTTAGCACGCACATCTAACGCACCTCGAAATATATAAGGAAATCCCATTACATTATTAATCTGATTATTATAGTCCGATCTGCCAGTAGCTATAATGGCATCAGGTCGAATCTCACGTGCAATATTAGGATTAATTTCAGGATCTGGATTTGCTAAAGCAAAAATGACAGGATCTTTACTCATAGACAGCAGCATATCTCTACTCAAAACATCCTTAACTGATAATCCAAGAAACACATCAGCCATCACTAATGCATCTTTCAAAGACCTATCTTTTGTTTCAATTGCATGCTTTTCTTTCCATTCATTCATTCCAAGCTGTCTACCTTTATATATCACCCCATTTTGGTCACACAAAGTTATATTATCAGCAGGAACCCCTATCAATTTTATCATTTCAAGACATGCAATACCTGCAGCACCAGCACCATTTATGACTATTTTAACATCTTTAAAGCTTTTACCTGTAATATCAAGAGCATTAATAAGTCCAGCAGTTACAATAATAGCAGTACCATGTTGATCATCATGAAATACCGGGATATCCATTACTTCATTTAATCTTTTCTCAATAATAAAACACTCAGGAGCCTTTATATCTTCTAAATTTATGCCCCCCCAGCTTAATCCTAAATACTTTACAGCATTAATAAACTCATCTACATCAGAAGTGCTAACTTCTATATCCACTGCATCAATATCAGCAAATCTCTTAAATAAAACAGCCTTACCTTCCATAACAGGTTTTGATGCCAAAGGTCCTATATTACCCAATCCAAGCACAGCCGTACCATTTGAAATCACAGCAACATAATTTCCTCGTGCAGTATACTCATATACTAAATCAGGATCTCTAGCTATTTCTAAACAAGGTATTGCAACACCAGGAGAATATGCTAATGATAAATCCCTCTGTGTTAATAAAGGTTTAGTAGGTAATAGGGAAACTTTCCCAGGCTTTGAATCCTTACAATGGAATTCAAGGGTTTCCTTTCTCTTTTCATCAAAACCACTATTTTCAAGATCTACCATAAAAATACTCAAATAACACTTCTTTTAAAGCCTCACCTGTATACTGCTAGACAACATAATATGTCAAGCTTTTAACAAAACGTCATTGACATTAACAATGTCTTTAATAAACAATAAAAAGATATATATTGATACTACCATATACAAACACATGTACTCATTAAATGAATGTTTTATTAATTGTAACTTTTTGTTAACGGCACGTACAATGCTCACATATTTTAAAACCTTCATACAATATATTACTCTTCTATAAACTGGCACTACAATAGTTAAAAACAACACTTTGAATTATAATAATATTCTTCATAACATATAAAATGTAATCAAACCATCACATATCAATAAGCTATTTATACATATAAATTACATTAACTAATCTATAAGCATAAGTGTGGTTTTTTAAGACTACCACATCATAAATATCAACATAAACCTAAACACACTATTTATGAATATATGGGCATTATTAATAGTCTTAGCAATATATACATGTTAATATCGTGAAATAGAACTGTAATAGGATAAGACATGTCTATAGTATTTGCTTTATCTAACATCAGCAAATCTTTTGGAAAAGATAATGAAATACCCATTATAATAAATGCAACTTTACAAATAAAGAAAGGAGAAATCGTTGCTTTAATAGGAAGATCAGGTTCTGGTAAAAGTACATTATTACACATTGCCGGATTACTAGACACTCCAGCTTCAGGGAGTATATTTATAAACAACATAGAGTGTACAAACAAAACCTCCGATAAAGATAAAACTTATTTACGTCGTCATTTTTTAGGATTCATTTATCAATTTCATCATCTACTACAAGAGTTTTCAGTATTAGAAAACGTGATGCTGCCACAAATTATTATAGGTCAAAGTAAATTCATTGCAAAAAAAAATGCCATGGAAATTTTAAAACGTGTAAACTTACAAGATAAATTCTCAATGTCAATATCACAACTTTCTGGCGGAGAAAGACAACGGGTTGCAATAGCAAGAAGTTTAATCAATTATCCCTTAATAATTTTAGCAGATGAACCAACTGGCAGTTTAGATAACAGCACTGCACTTGAAATATTTTCTTTATTACAAGAGTATGCAAAAGAAAAAAGTATTGCCATATTTCTTGCTACACATAATCACAGTTTAGCTCAGAAAGCATGTCGCGTTGTTGAGATATGCTCAGGCACGTTAAGGAGTTATAATAGTAATTAAATAAAGTTCAATGTATACAAAACAACGTCCTTATCATTCCCTTCATCTAAACCTTTTACTGGGTTTGAGATTTATACATCATTACATAAACCTAAAGTTCCAACAAAGTAAAATCTACAGCATTGATTAGCTGGATCTAAGATATAAATACGCTCTACATCTTCATTAATAAAAAGACAATGCCTTTATCATCCCTTTACTTAAATTTTTATACTTTCAGAATCTATAGCATTACTAATATTAAAATGAACTTAGAAAATTTTACAACGTGTTTCCACTATCAAAAATAACTTAAACTTAATGATAGAATAACAGCAATGCTAATATTGCCTATCTTAATACAGATTGCAACCCTAAATAAAAAGCACATTCATCATTAATCTAAAAATTGCTTATTACTACAAAAAATATCAAGAGTTATGTAATATGTATAATACTGTAGCTTAATTTATTGAAACATATTAGCTCTAAAGTCATATGTTGCCTTTAATAAAACTAGCTACTTCACCAGCAAAGCCATATAAACCATTTTTACCATTACTCAATACATATAACCTTTATTTATCACTTAACGGATGAAATTCTAGTAATACATTTTTTAGTTTTTCACTGGCAATATGAGTATATATTTGCGTGGTTGTTAGATTAGCATGTCCTAACATCTTTTGTATAAAAATAATATTTGATCCATTATTCAACAAATGGGTCGCAAAAGAATGTCGAAGTTTATGAGGAGACATGCGAGTAGCATCAATACCAGCACTTACTGCTAGATCTTTCAATAGTTGACCCACCCTTTGCCTTGTTACATGGTTATCAAATTTTGTCCCAGGAAATAACCATTGTGATAGTTTACATCTCTTAGGAACAAAACATTCATAAACCTCCATATACTTCTGTATACTTGTCACGGCAAAGAGATTTAGTAATATTATCCTCTCTCTCTTTCCTTTGCCTTGAATCTTCATATGACATATTTCTGTATTACCATGATCTAACGCCTCCTTTACTTCACGAAATTTTAAACATACTAACTCAGAAATTCGCATACCTGAAGAATACAATATATTAACAATAGCATTGACCCTCCTTCCATCAGGAGAGACATCTAAAGCAGCAACATCAAGTAATGTACTAACTTCTTCAAAACTTAAAGCTTTTGGAAGAGAACGAGATAATTTAGGAAAATCTAGATATAAAGTAGGATCATTTTCAATTATATTATCCTTATATAAAAATCTATATAAATTTTTAATAGCAGATATTTTTCTTGATACAGTATTTGCTTTATATCCTTTCTCATATAAAAACCTGACATAATTTTGTAACTCATTGATATTAGTATCTGTTAATAGAAGATTATCTCTATCAATAAATTCGCAAAGTCCAAATAAATCAGTTTTGTAACTCTGATAGGTATTATGAGATATATGTTTTTCCGCTGTTATTGCTTCAAGAAAAATATTCACATATTTTTGGTTATCCATACTAACTAACCATTTGCATATCTTTGAATTCTAACACATAGTAAATTTATTGTAATAATAAACAAAAATACTTGTACAGCAACTGTACTAATGATTATGAATTTTTCATAATATGCACTAATATAGCACTAAGAACCTCAGCAAACTGTACGATATTATCCATCTGATACAGTGTAAAACATGTGACTGAAACATTAAAAAACACCAATTCATATACATCGATGCATAACGTACCTTCCTGAATTAATATTACTAGTCAAAAACTATATTTTCTATAATCTCTGCAATCCTTGACTCAAAATAACAAACAATGTATAAATCAATTATGTACTTAATATCGTTATTGTTTCTATATGGTTTTCACAGTTATACAATTAGTACTAGTATTTTTATTAGTGGTTTTAATATTATTACAACCACCAGAATCTGATAATTTAAGTGGGTTTGGAAGTACACAAAGTAGTTTAGACTCAATGTTTACAACTGGGTCATCCTCTAACTTTATTACTAAGCTTACAGTTATCATTGGTACTGCTTTTATTATTAATACAATCCTATTGGTTGGTATAAATGCTAAAAGCGTGCATAAGGAATCTATTGTCAGAAAAATCGTTGATATGAGTAAGGTACATAACCTACCTGCTGCAGAACATAACAATGAGGATAGCATACCATTTAATCAGTAAGGTATATGAATCAAACTTCAACTAGGTTTATCTTTGTTACTGGAGGTGTCGTATCTTCTTTAGGTAAGGGGTTAGCTGCAGCTAGCATAGGAGCATTATTACAAGCCAGAGGATTTAAGATCTGTCTGCGAAAATTAGATCCCTATCTTAATATAGATCCTGGAACAATGAGTCCAATTCAACATGGTGAGGTTTTTGTAACTGATGATGGAGCAGAAACAGATCTCGACTTAGGGCACTACGAACGTTTTACTGGAGTCAAGACAACAAAAAATGATAATATAACCACTGGTAAAGTATATCACAATTTATTAAAAAAAGAAAGAAGGGGGGATTATCTAGGACAAACAGTACAAATTATCCCACATGTTACTGATCTTATTAATTCTTTTATTTTACATAATGTTGATGGATTAGATTTTGTCATATGTGAAATAGGCGGTACTGTAGGAGATATTGAAAGTCAGCCATTCCTTGAATCTATAAGACAAATTGGCTACAAACTTAGTAAAAATAACACTGTATTTGTCCATTTAACTTTGGTCCCATATATTGATGCAGCAATGGAATTGAAAACAAAGCCTACTCAACACTCTGTAAAAGAATTAAGTTCTGTAGGTATACAACCAGATATAATACTCTACCGTAGTAAAATCCCTTTATCAAAAGAACAAAGAGATAAGATAGCAAATCTATGTAACGTTTCACCAACAAATATTATTCCTGCATTAGATGTCAAAAACATATATGAACTACCCATTTCTTATCACAATTATCATTTAGACACACAAATACTAAACCATTTTAACATTAATTCACCTGAACCAGACTTAAGAAAATGGGAAAATATATTAAACATTTCACATACATTAACAAAGACAATAAACGTAGCAATAATAGGAAAGTACATTAAACTACTTGATGCTTATAAATCATTAATTGAAGCTCTAGAACACGCATCAATTCACAATAAGGTAAAACTATCCATTAAATGGATAGATTCACGCTCATTAGACAGCGATGAAATACATGTATTCGATAATGTTGATTCCATATTAATACCTGGAGGATTTGGTGATGATGGAGTTAAAGGAAAGATTACAGCAATAACTCATACACGTGTTAATAAGATTCCATTTTTAGGCATCTGTATGGGAATGCAGCTTGCTATAATTGAATTCGCAAATAATGTAGCTAATTTAGAAGATGCTAATTCTACAGAATTTAATCTATATTGTAAAAACCCTGTAATACATCAACTGCCAGAATTACAGCAAAATTTCTTGGGTGGAAGCATGAAATTAGGTTCATGTCCGTGTTATTTAGATTCAAACTCCAAAATTTTTTCAATATATCAACAATCAGTAATCAATGAAAGAAGAAGGCATAGGTACACATTCAATTTACAATATAAGAATTTATTAGAACAGCATGGATTAATTTTTACAGGTAAATCAAATAATAACAATGACAGCTTAATAGAAGTTATAGAATTAAAATATCACCCATGGTTTATAGGAGTGCAATTCCATCCAGAATTTAAATCAAGTCCTTTTCATTCTCACCCATTATTTATATCGTTTATCAAAGCTTCCATTGAATCATCAAGAAAAAATAAACTCACAGACTCATAATTAACTGGAATACAGTGGAATCAAAAGCAAACCTCTGTTCTCTCGCTCATTCAAAACTATATTGAGCCCATTAGGGAAGTTACAAACTTAAAGACTACTATATTTCTACTGAGATATAATTTTTGAATTCAGAAGCAAGTTCTTTTCACCTGTTGTGTATTGATCAAAACTGTACTAAATCATCAAGAAAAAACTCAAAAACATTTATATCATATCAGGACACAACTTTCCCTAAAATTGCACCAAGTCTTTTTCTTTAGTATTTACATATTATCTATCAAAACTGTATTGAATTACTAAAAACAGAATAAATTCAAAAACTGCTATAATTTAAGTTTACTACTACTTCACCCACTGGGCACATGATATATCAAAGTCACATTGATTAATTAAGAAAAAAGCACTTCAAATAATTATAAAAAACTTTCAATAAAGGTTACAATAGCATGTAACATAAGTTTCATAATATGAGGATTTAATCACAATTTCAAAATACAACAATGCCTAAGAAATACACATTAAAACATTAAAAACTACATACACAACACAGCATCATTTAAAAAGTCACCTCAAATATTTATACTGCATTACATAACAAATCACAAGCTCTAGTCTTATAGTCACCCAAATTTATAAAAAAACAGTAAAAGAGGACCACACATACCTAACACAGCATAAAACATAAACAGAGAATAACTTATAGAATTCAAGACTAAAATCACCAAACAACTCAAGGAAAGTAACTTCATATGAAAAAAGTTATAACCATACAGTAAAACTAACCAACAACCTCACTACATACAATAGAAGAGCTACTTTCCTATAAACTTTAGAAAGCCAATAATTATCTTTTATGACTCTGAATATTCTTGTAGTAAATTATCCTGCATTTTAGGACGCACACAACAATCACTAGCAGTATAATCAAAATAACAACTAGGATCATAACAACAATCATAATAATAACAATGATGATACTGCGAACAACTATAAGAGAAAGAATTCATTGCACTAAAAAACCCAGCCAATAGCAACCCTAACTCATACGGATCAACACTGACTCTTTTATCAATATCAGACAACTGAATCTCTTGAGAAGAATTAGGTAATTCAATCTGAGGAGATCCTTGCAGATTCCTTTCAGATATCTGTAACATATTTATCCTCATTTTATATAACATGTGGCGTATATATTAATTAAATACTAACTAATCATAACACCACTATAAACTATATACTAGATAACGTACAAACACAACGTTAAACAACATATTTCCTATAATATTTTGCCCATTTATAAGACAATAAATATTTTTACTACATATAATCACAATCAAAAATATGCACTATATTAATTCTATAAAAATATTTAAAAAAAGTAATAATAATCACAATATACAGTTATGAACTACAGCTACTAAGCTTTGAAATTTTTATATACTTAAAGTGTTTTCTAAATAACTACTAACATCACAAGAAAAGAATACTACCCATTCAGAACATTCTAAATAACCTACAATATGACTCCCAAACATAATATATACTTTTCTCGAAATTATACAAAATTACCAAACTTTTGATAGACTTCATGTCCTATGACATTAAACAATTATCAACATCATACTAATCCACAGGATTTTACTTACTCATAACATTCTAAAATATCCACTATATCATCCCCAAAATACAATGTATTTATTTTTCTATAACTATAATCATGTTGTAGTGTCAATATATTCAAATCACCAATAGACGATATCGCATCATTACCAAAAATTTTATTTGATCTACACCATATAATTTTATCAATTAATTGATTTTTTAGTAATTCTGTAATTAAAATACCACCTCCTTCAACAAACAATCGAGTAATACCTATCTTCATAGAGAGCATCTTCATTGCACTTTTTAAGAAATTATCCCCGCTCTCAACTATTAGATAACTAGCCTTACCTAATTTTATTTTAGAAGGGTCACTTGTCAAAATATACGTAGGAATAACATTAGAAGTTTTTATTATATTATGATAATCACAAACTTTCCCAAAACGATCAATCACTATTTTTATTGGGGAACAACACTCTAAACCAGGAATTCTAGTGTTAAGCATTGGATTGTCCTGAACAACAGTATTACTACCAACCATAATCGCATCATACATAGACCGTTGCTTATGTACCCAATTACGAGTCAGCTCATTTGTAATCCATCTACTATTCCCATTCTTTAACGCTATTTTCCCATCTAAAGTAGATGCTAACTTTACTGTAATAAAAGGTCTATTCTTGATTTTACTATGGAAAAATCCAATATTCAACTCTCGTGCTTCCTCATACATGACGTCACACTTTACATTTATATCTGCATCACGTAATAATTTTATACCATTTCCAGACACACGTACATCAGGATCCCTAGCAGCTATTACCACTCGCTTTACACCAGCATCTATCAATTTCAATGCACAAGGTCCTGTCTGTCCATAGTGAGAACATGGCTCAAGAGTTACATACACAGTAGAACCTTTCGCTAGATGTCCAGCATTATCTAATGCTATAACTTCTGCATGTGGCCTGCCACCAACCTGCGTATATCCACGTCCTACTATTATTCCACGATTCACCACTATACATCCAACTGTTGGATTTGGAAATACATTGCCAAGACCGCGCCTTGCAATCCTCAATGCCAGAGACATAAATTTCTTATCGTAATGCATCATAAAATATTAACAACACAGAAAAACCATACTGATAAAACTCATAACTCTTGATATTTTCTTATAATGTTACTATATATTCCTTAGAGTGTATAAACAAGTTTAGAATTATGAGTGATAACGGCAATAGCAATACAAAAAGTCCACAACATAACAAGTCTGACGAAAAACTTGATGAGCAAATTCAATCTAATCAACCTCAAGCAGCTCCGCAGAGAAAATTCACAGCAGGGTTAAAGAAGAAAGAGAAATTGCATGAAGATTTATCAGAATTAGATAAATTAAGAGAACAATTAGCACATTTTCAAAACCAATTTCGTTTAGCGGTTGCTGACAAAGAAAATGTTAAACGTATCATGCAAAAGAATATAGATGATACATCGGTATATGCAATTTCTAACTTTGCTCGTGATTTATTAAGCTCCTGTGATAACTTAGAAACATCTCTAAAAAACTTAAAGGAAGATGATAGCATCCATACAGGAGTACTGATGACTTACAAGGAACTACTAAATACTCTAGAACGTCATAATATTACTAGAATAGATCCTATTGGAGAAAAGTTTAATCCCCAGTTTCATAAAGCCGTGTCCCAAATGACTGATAATGAAAAAGATGATAATACTATTCTACATGTGGTACAACCTGGATACATAATAAAAGATAAGCTATTACGTGCAGCTTCAGTAATAATATCTAAGAAGAGTGACTAGCACAATTTATCATGGTGTGTGTCTATTCTTACCGTGCTAACCCGTATCAATGCATTTTTATGTATAAAGAAACACATGCATAATTATATGATTACTATATAATGTAACATTTAGTCACTAAAGGATGATGGTTTATGTCTATGCCTATTGTTTTATCTGGTATACAACCAAGTGGTAGTATACATCTTGGAAATTATTTAGGTTCCATACGTAATTGGGTGTCTTTACAAAATTCGCATCAGTGCTTTTTCTTTCTTGCAGATTTACATACTTTAACATCTAAAAGTTATAATCCAACTGAATTAAATCAAAATACTATAAATACGTTAGCAACATACTTAGCATGTGGTATTGACCCAGACAAATCAGTTTTATTTACTCAATCGTCCATCCATGCACATGTAGAACTGTTTTGGATATTTAGTTGTATAACTCCAATGGGACAATTAAACAGAATGACTCAATTTAAAGAAAAAAGTCGCAACAATTCATCAACATCCTGTTTAGGTTTATACAGCTATCCAGTACTAATGGCTGCTGATATATTAATATATAAAGCAAACGTTGTACCAGTAGGTATTGACCAGAAGCAACATCTAGAGCTAACTAAAGACATTGCAATAAGTTTTAACTCTACATACAATACACAATACTTTCAAATCCCAGAACCATTGATTATACAAGAGTCAGCAAAAATCATGAGTTTAAGAGATGGGAAGAAAAAAATGAGTAAATCTGACGCATCAGATTATACCCGCATTAATTTATATGATAGCAATGACATGATTTCAAAAAAAATAAGCAAAGCAACTACTGATTCTGTAGTAGGGTTCAATTTTACTAATTTAGATAGTAGACCTGAAGTAAAGAACCTTGTCAGTATATACGCTACACTTTTAAACATTAATATAGAACAAGCATGTATTGATATCGAAAATTTTACTACAAAGCAATTCAAAGAACACTTAACAGAATTACTCATTCATAACGTTGCTCCAATACGAAATAAGGTAATAGAATTGCTTGACGATAAAGAACAACTTTATAACATAATCATATCAGGCAACAACAAGGCAGCATCTATTGCTAACAAGCACGTATCAGAAATTAAAGAAATCGTAGGATACTGGCCATAATCTTATTACAGTAACAAAATCTCCTAAGTATGTGATTTATACTATATTCATTATAGGTGCACTACTTTCAACGTGATAATTAATGTTAAGTAATAAATACATGCTAGAAATTAAAGAATTTATATAGCACCTTATACTTTAGTAACAAAAGCTGTTAGTACGTATTGGTGCTATATATTCACTACAGGTGTAATACTTGCAATTTGATGATAGACATTCTTAGTAGTTAACCTTATCAACAGGCTAAAATAGTAATGAGGTGATTAATAATTTATAAAATTTTTATTGCGTCTAACATTAACATCACTACATGAAAAAACAAAAATCCATTCTTATAAATTGGTACATTTGTGAGATTATATTACTCTTTTATAGTCCTAAAAACTTTATGGCATAGCTAATCTTATAGTATAGAATAGCCTTAAGCATATAATAACTCAGCTTTTCTTACATATTTTTAAGCAATTACATTATAAAAAGGTACGGCTAATAAGCAAAAACTTATAAAAGTGAATTACATATTACAAGTTAAAAACCAATCCTCGCACTTCTATAGTAACAATGACAAGAATAAATAAAAAGTTTATTTATTGATTTAATAAAAGATTAACTCACCACTTGGTATCACAACATAAATATCAAAAATAGTATATATTTTGTACCTATAAGATTACAACAATTTTGACTAAGACAACTCGGCTTAGCTTCTATAAAAATAGAAGCTAAACCTTTAATTAGCACAGTATAAAATAGAAATATTTTCTACAGTTTTATAACATTTAAAAGAATTAAATTAGTGTTTTGTTTTTTTAGAAATAAAAGTATTTACCACCAAATTGAGCAGCTACTTGTTCTTCACGTGCAAAAGACTCAGGGTCGAGGTCGCGTATTTTATCCCTCAGTTCCAGAAAGCGTGATCTAGGCTGAGTTTCAGAACTTACTTGTGTATTGTCAGAATCTTCTGTACCTTCAGATACATTATCAGCACTAGGTACAAATATTGCACTGTCAGGTACATTAACATTTTCAGAAACCATTGAATTGTCAGATGCATTATCTGTAACAGTAGGTAATATTGCAGGTTCTTCTGACACAGAAGGTTGAACTGTTATACTCTCATCTGAAGATGTGATTTGATCTATTGCAGATTTTATCCCTGCAGGTAAAGGTCCAACCTCACCTCCTGCATGTGTAGCATGACTGTGTAACCCATTCAAAACACAATCAGAATCATGACCTGAAACACAATCACTTGCAGTGTGCATGTTAATCAAGAAGTCTGGATGTTTAGTCTGATCCAACTCTTCAAAAGATGCCATAAGATCAACTAAGAAAGAGGCTCTTAAATTATGATTCTTTACATCAAATATAAAGTTCTCAGCTTGTACACCATGAAAATCTGATATAACATGACCATTATTTCTGAATAAAATATGATAACCATGACCAGCCTCTTGTCCAATATCAAGCTGCATATCATTACTTGTAACAACAAACCTATCCCCATTATCAATCTGTAAGTTATTAGAGAAATCAATATTATTAATCTCTGTTGTTAAATGAAGCATACAATAACCATTAGTAAAATAGCATGCTCTAATTATACAATTTAGTGTGTTAATTTTGTTTTAAATGAACTTTCTCTGAAGTAAAAAAGAAACATTTCATTATTACAAATAGTCGATATGTGATATTTTTATTTTTCTGCTAACAATACTAATTTATTAATATTAAGCACCATTCATAATTCAAATAATCAAATTAAAGAGATATTGCACGATTTTAAATATTATGCTAAAAGTAAATTGGATGGATGGCCGAGCGGTTTAAGGCACCAGTCTTGAAAACTGACGTACGTTAATAGCGTACCGTGGGTTCGAATCCCACTCCATCCGCGTTTTCCGCCCAACACAACAGTACTCCCATATATTTTTTATGATATTATACAGCTGTTATTCTTCTCATTAACACTATTATAGTAGGAGGGGAAAAACAGTAAATTCTAGATTATTGAATTTTTCAATGCTACCTGCACATTCAACAAGTTATTATAATTTATAGATAAAGCAACATATCATGTATTGACAATATTATTAAAAAAATCAAATACTACATCACTATTTATAGATTTTACTATTATCCTCCAGTAGAAAATTACCACAAACTTTCATATAAGATAACTTAAAATACATAATATATACTTAGTTTATAACCCTACACACACTACTTACGGATACAAGCATAAAGACTAAATAATATTAATTTTTAAAGATAGAATAAAAATTACTTTCCAATACCTACATCAAACAAATGGTCGGAATGATGGGATTCGAACCCACGACCTCCAGTCCCCCAGACTGACACGCTAAACCAGGCTGCGCTACATTCCGTTTAGCTTCTCTAATAAATTATCTCTCAAGTTCAGTATCTCATCTAGTAACCTACCCAAACTTTCTTTATAAATACTGTGATCCATATTGTTATTATTTTTACTAACCTTAGCAGTTTTCTTATTTAGTTCTTGTTGTACACCCTTAATTTTATATCCTTTATCATATAATAAATGTTTAATATATTTTAAAGTATCAATATCAACTTGTGAATACAACCTTCTACCACGACGTTTAATTGGATTAACTTGAGGAAATTTTTCTTCCCAAAACCTTAGCACATACTGCTCAACATTCAAGTCTCTTGCAACTTCGCCTATTGTTTTAAGCTTACCACTATATTCACTTTGTAACAGCTTACCCTCATTCATTAACTTTACCTTTCTTCTGTATCATCATCACTATTAATCGAATGCTTAACAAGCATTGACGGATAAAATGATACAGTATTACGTTCTTTAATAACAAATTCCTCTGAAGTTTTTGGATTACGACCCATACGTGCTTTCTTTTTATAAGACTTAAAAGTACCAAAAGAGGATATTTTTAATATACGATCTTTCGCTAACGCACTTACCATTTCATCTAAAATTTCCCCAACAATAGATGAAGCATCCTCACGAGACAACCCTACATCTCTATTAATAACTTCTGCTATCTTCGACTTAGTAAGAGTTTGAGTCATATCACAAATCACTTAAAATTTAATGCTTTTTATTCTATATTATTAGATAAAAAGTTCAAGGTTATATTCTATAAATATACTAAACATAGAAATAAAAACTATCATCTAATTAATTTTTTCCACACCACCACTCTAATCTCATGCTGACTTAACTTAATAAAGTCATAAAATGATATTCACCTACTTTAAAGTATATTTTAAAATAACCTTTATAGATCAAAATTATCTTTCAGCAAGCAACTATATAATATATAGTAAAATTTCAAGTACTTGTTAGAAGCAATACATAAAGATATAAATAGGTAACATTTATGAATGATAAACACTTTGTATTTTTCACTTGTATCATCTGTTTATTCATTGCATTTACTATCAACAAGATATCCTCCTACTATCGAATAAAGAATAACATGTCAGATACACTATTACAAATCAAGGAAATCAACTCAGATACAGCATTGTCTGAGATGTTAACGATAAAAGATTCAAAAGTAAATGTTATAGTAATCTACACATCTTGGTGTAGTAGCTGCATAAAAAAGCTGCCAGTAATTAACAAGGTCATTGCCGATAATGAGAATATTAATCCAATCATTATTTCATTAGATAAAGATAAAACTAAGCTACGATCCTTCTTATCTAAGCAAGGTAATCTACATTTTACTCCATATAATGTACCCCAAAACTACATGGAAAAATTACTGTCACATCTAACTACCAAAGGCATAACATTTAATCATCATATTCCTTACATAGCAGTTTTATATAATGGAATGGATCCAATAATTAATATAGATAACATACCCCAGTTAAAATCAACTATTCAAGATGTTATAGAGAAATATCATGTCAACCAATAAAAACACTACAAACGTCGCAGTCATTATGGGAAGTCAATCAGATTTTCCAACAATGAACAATTCAATATCAATTCTAAAAGAGCTCAACATAACCCATGAAGTAATGATTATATCTGCTCATAGAACACCAGAAAGACTTTATACATTTGCAAAATCTGCAGAAAACAATGGGTTCAAAGTCATTATAGCAGGAGCAGGAGGAGCAGCCCATTTACCAGGATTAGTAGCATCTTTAACACACATACCAGTCATAGGAGTACCTATAAAAAGCAGTAACTTAAACGGAATAGATAGCTTGTTATCAATAGTACAAATGCCCAAAGGAATCCCTGTAGCAACAATGTCTATAGGATCATCAGGAGGATATAATGCAGCTATAATGGCAGCATCCATCTTATCTCTAGAAAATGATGAAATTAGAGAGAACTTAAAAATATGGAGAAAGAATTTATCTGACTCAGTAAAATTAACCCCGGATATATTATAAGTTTCATTAAAGAACAGAATTCTGCCTTTATAAGCTAATAAATTACTTTATGTATATTATAGAAAAGTGCATAATCACTAAAATACAAAGAAACATCAAAAAGCTTTTATAAGCAGTTTATACTTTAACATAACCACCCACCACTTCAATTATTGAGATATTTATAACTATGGATGAACGTTACCACCAGTAGCACCTTTACTATCTGCACCCATAGATAAGTTATTCACTCCTTGATTATCACCACTAACATCCAACTCAGAACATACAGCCTCAGCTACTCGTGCATCATCAACATTAGGATCATATATCTCTTCTGACATAGCAGCACTACTTCCAACAAAATCCTTAGCAGAACTACACGCCTCTACAAGCATAGTAGAGCGTTGTTTAAGCAAAAAGCGCAGCAGACGTATCTGCAGTAATTGTGCGTGCAATTTAATATCTAGCAACTTTTGCAGATCAGGACCACTACGATTTTTTACTTTCCCATCAAAGGCACTGAAAAATTCATTTATTACCTCTACTAACTCAAAAATACAATTTACATCCACCAATGGTGTACCCATCCTTGATAACGCACTTGACAAACTATCATGTAATTTCCACATACAGAGACGCATTGGATCCTTGTTGAATAAGCTTAAGCCTGTTGATTTTGGTACGTCATTTTTTATGGAATCCATAACAACTAGCATACTACATCTCAGCCCGTCTACACTAGTTACCGGGGTTGCGAAATCAATATGCAACTCTCGAAGTAATTGTACTTTTTGCTCTAAAGTTACATTGGCTGCTTTCAATGAATTGCTGATACACCTCTGTAACGCATTCTCCATATCTCTAACATGACTATAACAAACAGACACCTCACATACTTTCTGTCTGATATCTTCAATCACATCTTGCAGTACTGTAAACCTACCATCCATAGTAACTGTAGCTTTAGAAAGTAATACATCAAGTCTTGAGCATTCAGCATTAAGGTTATCAAGGCCATTACTACATTGATTCGCAAGAATATTATACCGGCCTTCTAAGTTTGCATAACTATTCATCATCATATTAATATTATGCTTACTCGTATTTAACTCATCCTTTAAAAATTGACATACTTCAGCAACAGAGCTCATAAGGTTATTAGCTTCACCCATAAGTTGACTAGTTAGGTGCTTATCTTTACACCTCTTATAAATCAAGAAGCATAATAACAGAAAAGACGGTATAGCAATAATTAATGCTACTGAAAAAATAACAGGTACTTCTGCACCAAATAGTTTGTACTTACCATTAAATATTGGCCGAAAAAATTCATTATAGTGATACAGCACCACAATAGAAACCAGACTAACTAATATAGTCAAATATGTACAACTAGCTAACAACATATTATACTTCGACACTGATTTGTGATGCCTAAAGATCTCAGAATAACGAGCAAAAGCTTGATTTATATGATTGAATTTTTGATCAGTTAGCATATTACACCTTAGGATTAGGATATACATTAGAAAAAGAACTAAACATTATAACCATGTTCTGGTTATTAAATCATAAACTGATGCATTTTGCAACCATTGTACAGCAGGATCAGATGTAACTACATTACCAGCAATATCATAATCTATACAAGGTGTGGTAAAAACACTACATGGTTTATCCAGTTGCACAATACACAGTCTTAACATTACATCTTGTAATTGGAACAACTGTGCAACAAGTGTCGTATCCTTTTCCGAAATATTTTTTTCAAGCAAAGTTCCATTATTCTCTTGATTAGCTACATTACGACTATGAGAAGTAACACTCTTCACAAATTTCTGTATTCGTCGGCGGCTAACTCCCATATCTTTTTGTTGCACATATAGTATAAAAGACTCTATGCACCATACAATATTATATAATACCGCAAATGTAGGATAGCCAATTTCTTGTTTGATCAACTTCTGAAACATAGTCTCAGCATTAATCAAAGCAGCCTTTAACTCTTCCTTTTTATCCCTATCCTTATAGAAAAAAGACACTATGCTATTTTCTCGAGAACAAGGTTCATATAATTTCACACTTTCAATAACACTTGCTATTATAGGTAATATTCGTTCACAATAGCTCTTTGACAGAATATTAATTTCATTTTCCTTTTCACTTATTAACTTACCTGCTTCCAATAAACCCTTTAATATCTTATCATGTTTAGTAAAAAAACTAGAATTGGGTACAGCTAGTTCAGTGATTCTAGACATATCCATATTTTCCAATTCGCTATATATCTGAGGTATTCTGTCTCTACAACGTTTTATCAAGTTTTGTAGTCCTCTCTCAATCTTAACTTGAAGACTATTTACATTATCAACACCATTACTAGTAAATAAATCTTCTTGTTTTATGGATTCCAATTTATTTTTTTTCTCCAAGTAATTTGTAGCATTGAATAAATTCCTACACGATTTATATCTTTGAAGTAAAGATGCAAGAGACTCAACATTTTCAGGTATTGCTTTAAACTTTACTTCATTCTTTTTACTTACCACATACCTACCATAGAATAAACATATCAATGCAATAGAAGGTATAGCTGTTAAAATTACCATAATTAAAACAACATATAGAGGCTTTTTTTGTAAACACGCAACATCAAATAATATCATCAAAGACAACATCTGAATTACAAGTACAACATTTATACAAGAATTTAGTAAAAATAATCGCCTTGTTAATGACTTTTTACCACTATCTGAAACTACAGACTTCCCTGTATTAAAGAGTCTATTAGAAATCACGGTAAGTATCCCCATCTACTATACAATTTATAACTCAAGATTATAAATGATTAATATATTTAAGTGTGCGATGATATAACAATTAAAATATTATTTAATATAGATTAATTATTAATCTCTGTAAAGAATTATATTTATATATGTTAATAAAATAAATTCAATTATACAACATTCATGTTGTGTAATTATAATAATATTATCTAAAATAAATGATCTTGAAAGAGAGTTTATAAACACCATATAAAAAAGCATTGAGTATATGCATAAGTTCATACTGTTAATTGTTGCAGCTGGTTACGGCAATAGGTTTAGGTTAGGTACTACTCCTAAACAGTATTATCCAATAGGTAATGACAACATACTTTCCAGTACAATCAATCACATGATCTCACATCCTAAGATTAGTCACGTAAGAGTAGTCATTAGGAAGAATCATCAATACCTATATAATAGCTGCTTACAAAAAATACAAAATAACAAATTATTACCACCTGTCTATGGAGGAAAAAGAAGGCAAGACTCTGTGCGTATTGGATTAGAGAGTCTTCAAAGCATCAATCCACGCTTTGTTATAATACATGACGCATGCCGTCCTTTTGCGGATTTAAAAATGCTAGATAAAATGGAATCAATACTCATGCAGTATTCAGGAGTTGTCCCAGTGCTCTCAATAACCGATACTATTCACATGATACATGAAGATAATACTGTTATCAAAAACATAGATAGGAATACCATAAAATCAGTTCAAACACCCCAAGCATATAAATATAACGATATATTACTATATCATAGAATTGCACACAATACTGAACCTAACAGAGAATTCCCAGATGAATCATCTCTCATGATAAATTACAACATTCCAATAATGACGACTGAAGGAGATTATAACAACTTTAAAATTACAACCATAGAAGATTTACATAGAGCAATCTTGTATAGAGAATATATAAATCATGACAAGAACAATACTCTAAAATAACAACGTATTCATCTTTGCCAAAATACAGTATAATGAATACCAGTTCATTTTTAACTGAAATAGAACTCTCTATATGGATCAACACATAAATAAGCCAATGTTTAAGGTTGGAATAGGGTATGATGTACACAAATTTGACAATACCTCCCATAACAACATCAATACATTTATTACAATATGCGGCATAAAAATCAATTTTCATAAGAAGATCATATCTCATTCAGATGGAGATGTAGGACTACATGCCTTAACAGATGCGATACTAGGAGCAATGGGATGCGGAAGTATAGGTCAGCACTTTCCAAACACAGATAATAAATGGAAAAATATCAAATCCGACTACTTTTTAATAGAAGCACAAAGAAAAGCACAAGAAAAAGGATATTCTATTTCAAATGCTGACATAACTATCATATGTGAACAGCCAAAAATTATGCCTTATGCATTAGAAATGCAAGAACATATTGCATTGCTTATAAAGACAGATCCATCATGCATTAACATTAAAGCAACAACTACAGAAAAACTAGGCTTTCTTGGCAGAGAAGAAGGAGTAGCTGCTCAAGCCGTAGTTCTATGTTGTTTACAAAGCCAGCGATAGCATTATTTTTATCAGTATAAATAAAACTGATAACTTTATATTCGATATGTAACATACTAACCAGAACTTATAGGGTTCATATCCTCTCATATATAAATAAAAATCTATAAAAGTTGATACTTAAAAGCATAAACATGCTGTAACCTACAATGCAAACAATCCTATAGTTCTTTCCCTTTTTCAAATTACAACAAATGCAGTATAAAAATATTAACAAACATTTTCTTGTCATAATTTATGAGTACCACAAGTAAGGAATTAATGATACAATCTTAATTTACGATTATTGATTATTATTATGGGATTAAACTGTGGTATTGTTGGACTACCTAATGTAGGCAAATCAACTTTATTTAACGCACTGACACAAACTATGATAGCAGAGGTTGCAAATTATCCATTCTGCACAATAGAACCAAACGTAGGCAAAGCAATAGTACAAGATCACAGACTAAAGACATTAGCAAAAATAGCATCCTCTAAGAAAATCATATATAATCAAGTAGAATGCGTTGATATTGCTGGATTAGTCAGTGGAGCAAGTCAGGGTGAAGGGCTAGGAAATAAATTCTTAAGTCATATAAGGGAGGTAGATGCTATTATTCATGTACTACGGTGTTTTGGTGATCAAAACATTAGTCATGTTAATCAAATTGTAGATCCAATAAGTGACGCAGAGATTGTAGAAATGGAGTTAATTCTAGCTGATATTGAAAGTTTAAAACGTCGTTTACCTGCAATGGAAAAGGCCGTGAAAGGTAATAAAGAACCAAGAAAAAAGTTAGACAGTATATTAGAAGTACTAAGTATCTTAGAAGCTGGAAATTTAGCAAAAAGTGCAACACATCTAGGCGATAATTTAAAACAGTTACAACTTATTACAACAAAACCTATGATGTACGTATGCAATGTAGAAGAATCCAACGTTACCAGTGGTAATGCTTTGTCAGAAAAAGTAAGGCTTATGGCAGAAAAAAAACACAATAAATTTTGTTGTATATCAGCAAAATTAGAGGCAGATGTATCAAGCTTAGAAACAGAGGAGGAAAAACAAATTTTTCTAGCCGAATTTAACTTACAAGAATCCGGTACAACATCTGTAGTCAAAACAATGTATGATCTCTTAGACATGATCACATTTTTTACCTTGGGACCACAGGAAGCACGCGCTTGGCCAATAAAAAGATTTTCTACCGCTAGTACTGCTGCAGGTGTAATACATACTGATTTTGAAAAAGGATTTATAAAAGCAGAACTCATTAGTTTTAATGACTACATAAAATATAATGGAGAGGCAAAATGTAAAGAGGCTGGTAAGGTCAGGTTTGAAGGAAGAGACTATGTAGTACAAGATGGGGATATAATACACTTTAGACACAATAAATAAACATTATTCTATCTCCTTAATATTATTGCTAGTAATGTACACGGTTTTTACTATATTCTCATTATTTGATTAGGTGTTTTATGTAATCTTATATTACTTATTCATAACATTATCACATTCATATACACAATTTCTACTCTATTGCTGAATTATTAACATGCACACAATCCTACATTACAAACAACAAAAATACCCTACAATTTTAATCACATAAATTAGTCATATCTAGCTATGATCTATTTGCTGGCACTTGGATACAATGAAAGCATTTCTATATACTATACATATCCGTAAGAACTACTACTTGTGATAAAATCATAACTGATTAAACAGAGTTATATATTTAAACACAACAACTATAATTTCATATATATCTTCATATTAAAAATTTCCATCACCAACTATTTAATAATAAAAATCAACTACATCAGGTTATTTTAAATACTGAAAAATACAAAAACTTGCCTTTCACAATATAACATACTAATAATACAACCTTCAATATTATACAAACTCACATAGCTGTAATTTTTTAACAGATTCATAAATTTCCAAAATTAGATTTCTGTCCCACCAACAACAATACTATCTATTTTAAGAGTTGGCTGTCCTACCCCAACAGGTATATCTTGTCCATCTTTAGAACAAGTGCCAATCCCAGAATCAAGTTTCAAGTCATTTCCAATCATCGACACTTTTGTTAACACATCAGGACCATTACCTATAATTGTAGCACCTTTGACAGGATATGTAACTTTACCATCTTCTATCAAATAACCCTCAGAAGCTGAAAAGACAAATTTTCCAGATGTGATATCTACCTGTCCTCCAGAAAAGTGAACTGCATATATACCTTTTTTAACACTTGCAATTATTTCTTCTGGACAATAATTCCCAGGCAACATATATGTATTTGTCATTCGTGGCATCACAACATCTTGATAACTTTGCCTACGCCCATTTCCAGTAGAAGTAGTACCCATAAGGTTAGCATTCATTTTATCTTGCATATAACTCACTAATATTCCATCCTGGATTAATACATTGTATCTTGATGGAACACCTTCATCATCTATATTAATAGAACCTCTGCGCCCTGGTATTGTACCATCATCAACAACAGTCACGCCCTTTGCGGCTACTTTTTTACCTATAGAATGTGAGAAAGCAGAAACTTGTTTCCTATTAAAATCCCCTTCTAATCCATGACCCACAGCTTCATGTAATAACACCCCTGGCCATCCGGGACCCAAAACCACTGTCATTTCACCAGCAGGAGTAGGAACTGATTCTAAATTAACTAACGCTTGACGTAATGCTTCATCAGCAACTATTTGCCATTTACCGTCACCAATAAATTCCTCATAGGAAGCTCTACCACCATGACCTGAAGAACCACTTTCTTTCCTGCCATTTTTTTCCAAGATAACAGACACATTAAATCTTACAAGTGGCCTAACATCATAAACTTTGTTACCATTAGGCAAAATAACATAAACTACTTGCCATTGTCCACTAAGAGAACTTTTCACCTGCTTTACATATGGACTTTTACTATGCAAGTAATCATCAACTTGCCGTAGAAGTTTTACTTTAAGATCAAAAGCCATATCTTGTAAAGGGTTGGTGTCAGGATATAGTAGAGGTTTTGTTTTGTTTAAATGTATAACTCCACCATTATTACTATTGTTAATAGATTTTACTAAAGCTGCAGCATTTACTATTTCTTGCTCAGTAATTTCAGAAGAACAAACAAAAGCGGTCAATTCTTTACAAAACGATCTTAAACCAAATCCCTGATGTGAATTAAAATCTGCATATTTTAGAATTCCATTTTCAAAGCCAAGAGCTTCTGACACACACATTTCCAGAAACAATTCCCCACCATCTGCTACACATAAACAATCACTAACAATGTGATTTATAGTACTCTCATTAACTTGATTATGAGCAAGAAGTATCTGTTCTATTTTAGATATATCTACAACCATACGATTTAATTTGATAAAATCAACATACTATAGTACAATTGTTAATAAATCAACTACTATATGCCCGAATGGCGGAACGGTAGACGCGCTAGCTTCAGGTGCTAGTAATTTTTATATTGTGGAAGTTCGACTCTTCTTTCGGGCACTTATTTTTTCTATAATCTATTATTAGGTCATATGTTTACACCCACAGAAACACAACAAAAATCTAGTTTTATCAACCAAGAAGTTAGTAATGTCATCACAAGTTTAGGAAGATCAATTCTTCCAGGATTTTCACACAGCATCTTACACGAAGTATCAGAAGAATCTCTAGAAATATCCTACACATTAGAACATATAGGAGAACACAAACCCATCATAGTAGATCCCATCTGTCAAGTTTTATGCAATTTTTTACAATTTTATATTGTAGCAAACTTTATTTTCCCATACCACTCAAATTCACCTGCGGAGGAAACACCAGTAACAAAAAAATTATTAAGTTTTAAAATACACACCAACAATACAACAAGAAGTATTACAATAAACCCAGACAAGATTTTATCACAAATTTCCTTTGATGCAATAACGACTGTAACGCCATTAAAATCTGTTATCCACAATATTATAGCGGATCAATTAAGGCACCATTCCATAATAAACTTGACGAACCCATTTAGATTATCTTTCAGTGCTACATTCAATATAGCATTTAACCTAGAAAAATTAAACTATCATCTAACTACTAACTTGCCTATCATAAAGGATACATCACAACTTCATTCTATTCTAAACTTGTACTACACATCCCCAATAACTAATATATTTCCTGGAAATCAACCAACAGACCTTAAATTAGCTGTAATTCATATTAAGAATCCACAAAGTAGAACATCGAATGCTTCAATATCAGCATGCCTAATAACATCCAACATAAAACCGATCACATCATCTACACCATTCATTAAATATTTATGCAATATTCAATACGATGAGCCTAATTTCGGTTCAATATATCAGATAAATCATCAAAAATTAAATGCACTACCTAACCTGCAAGAATGTCCCTTAAAATATCATAAGCAATCCCCAACAAACAGCAACACAGCAATTTATGAAGTAATATTTAATCAGTACACACAAGAAGAGTTTTGTAAACAAGTACGCAGCTATATCAAACTTTTCAGTAATTTATGTGAAGCACAAGACTTGATGCTATCAATAGAACTTTTATTAAAAGAAGAGACAGACGCTGAATTTGCGAGTAATCCAACGACAGCATCTCCCCTCAAAAAGTGCCACTTTTCAGATCTTCATCCTGATACTAATCTCCAGAAGATGTTATTTGATATATGTAGTCTACCTCAGCAGAATTTTTTATCGCAAATGCTGTTCAAAAAACGTACTGACAAACAAACTGAGCAAGTACTTAGTAAATACAACATATACTTACACATAACTCCTAGCCAGAGTATATTAAAAAGCACTCTACCAAGCATACAAACTTCTCAGATTATTGATACACAAGATGAATCCACACAGGATACAAAACCAACAATACGTCGTGATGATATTGACAAACAACCATCAGAAATAAACCAAGCAATCAGATCAAAAGAAAAAGCAATACATATATTACCAGATTCCACAACTGAAACACCTAATCAGACAGAACCTTCTACTTCACGCTCTATAACACCAATAACAAGAGCCTCTTCCTCAACTATAGAATCAAGTCCACAAAAGAAACGTGGACCTTTCACCACCCAAACAAGTCATTATACAAGAACAGAACAACAAGGCACACCTACATTGAGAAAAGCTACAGAACCTTCACAAACAAACAAATCAATACATAATCACTATAAGAAAAATATGATTTTTGCTTTTATAGGCATTAGTATATTCACAATATCTAGCATTCTAGTATACTATGCACTTAGTAATAAGTTTTTTGCAAATTATACAGACATAACAAAAATTAATCAGGTAGTGATATCAGGTATTTTGTGTCTTGGTATGATAGTACTTATAGGAATTATATCATACTATTATATCAAAGTCCCCAATAACCTTACAGAAAGCACTACTAATATTCAACAAAACACCGCAATAAATAAGGTATAGTAACCTTATAATATGTTAATTTATCTGTATACATAAACGACGTTCTTAAATTATGTAATTTTTAATTTTTTTACTATTACAACTTTATTAAGTACATCTTAAATGTATATAACTAATATACGTTAACCTTCATATGCATTACTTAAATGAACGTCAACGTTATTTCTCCTACTTTAATATAATTTTTTTATGCATTCAGCCCTGATTGTAGTACAAATAACATAGCAAACTTCATATTTTATATTATACAAATATACTGCCACAACATTAAATAAATTAAAGTTACACAATTAATATTCACACTACAAAAATTGAATTTATAAGTAATAGCAAATTATTTATCTAATGTAAGGACATGCATTCATATACATGCCACTATTCGTCTTGTTTGTCTATTTTTCTTAAATAAATACATACAGGCTAACAATATTGTGTTTGCATATGTGCTTTTTTACATATAATTATCCAAGACTGTTATCAAGATTGCTAAATTATGAAAATTTTAACTGTACGAGAAGCATTATGTGAAGCAATACGTGAAGAAATGGAACGTGACCATACAGTATTCATCATGGGAGAAGAAGTAGGGGAATATCAAGGTGCATACAAAGTAACTCAAGGATTACTTAACCAATTTGGATCTGACCGCGTCATAGATACTCCAATCACTGAACACGGGTTTACTGGAATAGGAGTAGGCGCTGCATTTGCCGGATTAAAACCTATCGTGGAATTCATGACTTTTAACTTTGCTATGCAAGCAATAGATCAAATTATCAACTCAGCAGCTAAAACCAGTTACATGTCTGGAGGACAATTGAATTGCCCTATTGTATTTAGAGGTCCTAATGGCGCAGCTGCAAGAGTAGGAGCACAACACTCTCAATGTTATGCTTCATGGTATGCACATATTCCAGGATTGAAAGTAATATCTCCATATTTCGCAGCAGATTGCAAAGGTTTATTAAAGGCTGCTATAAGAGATTTAAATCCTGTCATATTCCTTGAAAATGAGATCGCATATGGGCATGAGCATGAAGTATCAGATGAGGTATTAACACCCGATTATATAATTGAAATTGGTAAAGCTGCTATAGTTAAGAAAGGCACTGATATTACAATAACAGCATTTTCTCTACAAGTTAAACTTGCACTAGAAGCAGCAGAACTTTTAGAAAAAGAAGGTATAAATGCGGAGGTCATAGACCTAAGAACTTTACGTCCTCTTGACACAAAAACAATATTACGCTCTATAAAAAAAACAAATAGAGTTATTAGCATAGAAGAAGGTTGGCCATATTCAGGGATAGGGTCTGAAATAGCTGCATTAATCATGGAACACGCCTTTGACGATTTAGATGCTCCAATGATAAGAATAACTGGAAAAGATGTTCCATTGCCTTATGCTACAAACCTTGAAAAATTAGCATTACCACAAATTGAAGACATACTAGAAGCAGCACGTACTTTATGTATTCGTAATTATCGATAAATATTATAGCTACCAAAGTATCACTTCTTCCCTATTTCTAATTATTTTAGGTTCTTTTGTTTTTACAATTAAATCTAAGAGTTATCCTATTTAAAGAATGTACCTTATTTTACAAGTCTATACTACTATAATTTATGGTATTTTTATATAACAAGTTAAGAGTTAAGAATTTTATTAATCCACAATAAATCATATTTTGAAGACTTACTAAACTCTAGACAACTCAAATCTCTTCCCATTTTTATGTAATAAATTTTTAAAATATTTTTACATTAAATATTATTCATGTTTCAATAACATAAAAAACTGCATGCCATAGATACTAGAATCAAACAATATATCCTTACCTACAAATCTCAACTATAAATTGGAGTAATTAAGTATTTAAAAGTCACTTTTACAAAGCATAGTCCCTACATATATATTTACTTAAAAAGTCACGGTCTTATAAAATAAGATAAAAACTTACATATCTATTATAAATATTCTAATTGTATTCTGGAAAAGATAACATATAATGCATACTTAAAAGAGTTTTCATATACTGGTTCTCATAATGATAGATTACGAACACTGGATTGAAGCATTTCATATAATATCAATTATTACCTGGATGGCTGGTATGTTATATCTACCTAGATTATATGTATATCATGCTCAAGTTACCCTACATTCTGATAGCTATGATTTACTTAACACCATGGAGAAAAGGTTACTATTCTACATAATTAACCCAGCTATGATCTCTAGTATAGTTCTTGGTACAATTTTATCCTTAATTACAGAAGCATATTATTTCTTATGGTTCAAGATAAAAGTAACATGTGTCATACTAATGTGTATAATACACATTATGTTATTTAAGCATAGAAGAGACTTTGTCGCAAAAAATAACACTAAATCTTCACTATACTTCAAGTGTCTTAATGAATTAATTACTTTGTTAATAATGGTTATCGTAATTATGGTTGTAGTAAAACCCTTTATGTAATTTTAATCAAAATCAATATAATTAAATTTGACTTTAAAAGATTGTATTCTACAATTAAAGCAGGATGCAAGTCTCTGTTATTTATAGTTTGGGATGTAGTTTATGGTAGCGCTCAATACCCCTCCAGTGAATAAAAAATTCATCGCAAGGGACTTCTTATTAAAATCTATAGATGGCAATCTATATAACTTGGGTAGCTGTCATAAAGGTAGTGGGCTACTGATAATGTTTATATGTAATCACTGTCCTTACGTTAAGGCAATAATAAGCAATTTAGTGTATGACGTTAATGTGTTAAAAAATAATTATAATATCTATAGTGTAGCAATTATGCCAAATGATACTACCACTTATCCAGAGGATTCATACGAAAACATGATCAACTTTGCTCAAGAACATGGTATTGATTTCCCATATTTAATAGATGAAAACCAAGTAATTGCAAGAAGTTATGGTGCTGTATGCACGCCTGATTTTTTCGGATTCAACAACAAATTAGAGTTGTGTTATAGAGGAAGATTTGATGCTTCAGGAAGAAACCAAGTGAATAGTAAGCAAGAAGATAGAGACCTATTCAATGCTATGAAATTCATTGCACAGACAGGTAAATCACCTGAAAATCAAAAACCAAGTATTGGTTGTTCCATAAAATGGAAGTCTCAAGATTATAAGTTTGTCACCTAATTTTTAAGAGATTTCTATGCATGATTCTAAGTACTTACTAGACATAATTACTCTCCTTTCAGCAGCTATAGTAATAGTTGTTCTGTTCTGGAAATTGAATATTAGTCCTGTATTAGGATACTTTGTTGCAGGTACTCTCATAGGATCACACGGCCTAAATCTAGTAGAATCATCTGTAATCATACAGAATCTTGGAGAGTTTGGAGTAGTTTTTTTGTTATTTTTAATAGGGATTGAGCTCACATTTGAAAGATTAATTGCCATGCGATTGCATGTATTTGGTTTTGGGACTCTACAAGTTATAGTCACAGCACTAGCAATATGGTACATTTCAAACAAGTTCGGAGTAGATTCCAAAGGGTCTATTATAATAGGAGGTGCTTTAGCCCTTTCCTCAACAGCAATAGTGTTACAAGTACTACAAGAAAAGGGATATCAATCAACCCAAGTTGGTAGATTGTCAATAGCCGTGTTATTACTACAAGACTTTGCAGTTGTCCCATTAATTGTGTTATTACCATTATTAACAGGAGAATCACATCATAGTATACCTGTATCATTATTATATTCTTTCATAAAAGCAGCAATTGCTCTCACTCTAATCTTTATCACAGGAAGATTATTACTCAGGCCTTTATTTAATACTATTGCAGCAATGAAAAGCAATGAGATTTTCATTGCAACAACATTATTGATCGTTTTAGGTGCAGCTTTTATCACAGAGAATTTTAATTTATCAATGGCATTAGGAGCATTTGTCTCAGGGCTCCTCGTTGCAGAAACTGAGTATAGACATGATGTAGAACAAGTTGTTCTGCCATTCAAAAGGCTATTATTAGGATTATTTTTTATGACAGTAGGAATGTCAATTGATATCAAGTTTGTACTGAATAAACTACCTATAATAACATTAGCCTCTATATCTCTAATAGCACTCAAGTCTTTTATAATCTTTATGTTATGCAGATTCTTCAGATTTCAACTAGCAGCAGCCCTACAAGCTGGGTTGTTGTTATCTCAAGGCGGAGAATTTGCTTTCATTTTATTTGGTCTTGCAGCAGAGAAAAACGTACTGTCCAATGATCTAGCACAAACCCTTATGATGATTACAACAGTAACCATGGCTTTCACCCCATTGTTAGCAACATTAGGAGACTGGATATCAAAATTAATCACTAAAAAGAAAATATCTTTAAATTTTCAAGAGCTTACTTTAGATACAAAAGATCTTGATCAACATGTCATAGTAGTAGGTTTCGGAAGAGTGGGACGTATGGTTGCAAAAGTACTAGTTGCTGAACATGTAAGTTACATTGCATCTGATATTCAACCCAAAATTGTTAAAGATGGAATAGATGAAGGATTCCCTGTATATCTTGGAGATTTAACAAAATTAAATACTTTACAGTCTATGGCAATATCACGGGCTCGGATGATAATCATAGCCATTAACAATGAAGTTACTATAAAAAAGATTATTTCCCTAGTTGCAAAGAATTTCCCACACATAATAATCATTGTAAGATTACCTGATTTAAGCAATGTTGAAATATACAAAGAGCTTGGAGCCCACTATTTAATTCCCGAAACTTATGAAGTAGGATTACAGTTAGGGGCTGTAGCATTAAGCAATAATGGATTTAGCAGTCATGCCATTTCCTTGTTAAAAGATAGGTTTAGAATGGTAAACTATGATGCCGTGAAAAATAAAGAAGATGAATAACCTATTTCCAGCTTAATTATTGAAATAATGATAGCCTTATTCTACCTGATAAGTTTAGTATAAAGAATAATTTGCAATCAGAAATAACTATTTAATTTTGAAATCCAAAGTCATAATTTTTCTGGTATCTTTTTTATAAATATTTTACATAGACAATATCATAATCATAAGATATTATAGAACCTTTATATAAATACTATTATGTCAAAATAAAGCATTTATTTCACAGAATATTAGGCATTTTTAATATCAACAAATATCAATCTTTAACTATACAAACAATATCACAACAATTAGTATTTAACACAAAAAGTAAATCATAGACTATTACAGACAAAATAGCATACTAAAACTATACCATATTAATGAATTCACTATAATCTCATCACATAGACCACCCAATCCACATGGAATCACTTAACAATTATTTCTGACTCAAGAATAAATTACATACAAAACTATAGCAACATATCAAGTATTATGGACCACAAACACATTACAATGTAAGTATTGAAAATTGACTATAACAAGGTATAATGAGCACCACTTCATCGCATAGGTTTATTCATGATCATTGACCCAGTAACATTATCTCAAACATTAATATCTTTTCCTAGTATTACTCCCACAGATAATGGTGCTATAGATTTTTTATCAAACACGTTATCGCAGTACGGGTTTATATGTCATGTTTTAACTTTTGGAAATGACGAAATACAAGTACGTAATTTATATGCACAACTAGGAACTGAGTCACCAAATCTATGTTTTGCAGGACATACAGATGTAGTACCAACAGGAGACCTAGAAAAATGGAAATTTGATCCTTTTTCTGGACATATAGAAGATAATATCATCTATGGACGTGGAGCTGTTGATATGAAATCTGCCATATGTGCCTTTATAGCAGCAATATCAAGATTGGATTTTAATCAAGTACATGGGTCTATTAGTCTCATGATTTCTGGTGATGAAGAAGGGAAATATTGTGATTATGGAACACCTGCAATATTAAAATGGTTAACTGATAATCACAAAAAAATTGATTATTGTTTGGTTGGAGAACCTACTAGTCAATCATTTGTCGGAGACACTATAAAAATAGGTCGTAGAGGATCAATCAATTTCAAGATAGTGTGCAATGGAATACAAGGACATGTTGCTTATCCACATTTTGCAGAAAATCCAGTAAATAGCATGATCGATATTTTATATAAAATAAACAATACAGTCCTTGACAATGGGAATGAATATTTTCAACCTTCAAATTGTGAAATTACATCAGTTGACGTCGGTAATCCAGCAGGTAACGTTATTCCAGAGACAATTACTGCTCACCTCAACATTAGATACAATAACATTCACACTTCCGATTCAATATTTAATATAATTAATAATATTTGTGCCGAAACAACACAAAAATACCAACTGTTTACATCAGTATCTGGAGAACCATTCATCAATTATCCAGATAAATATTCTGATATGTTATCTACAGCTATAAAGAAAGTAACTGGAGAAAACACAGTAATAAGTACATCTGGGGGAACCTCGGATGCAAGATTTATAAAAGATTTCTGTCCTGTAATTGAATTAGGATTAAAAAATGACACTGCACATAAAATAAATGAAAATACATCTGTAGATGACATAAATAAGCTTACTAACATATATGAAGAATTCATAAAACAGTTTTTTAATCTATCTCAATAACTAGATGCTAAGTAAGATCTTAAATACAATTTTTCCTAATACATGTGCAAATTGTGAATATGTAATTCCTGATGATTATGACTTATGCAACACATGCAAAGATAACATAGACTTTTTATCTGGTAACTATTGCATCGCATGTGGATGCAGTTTACCAGATGAGGTATCAATATGTGGAAAGTGTATAACTAATCCACCAAGATTTACAAAATTAGAATCCGTATTCGCATATAATAAGTATAGTAAAAACATGATTTTAAACCTGAAATTCTCTGACAACACATTACATGTAAAAACCTATGGAAAGTGGATGTACAATAAAAATCCAGACTTATTTAACAACGTCACCACTATAATACCTGTCCCCATACATAAAAAAAGGCTACGACAAAGAAAATATAATCAAGCTACACTTCTTGCAAAAGCCTTAAGTAACCATTGTAATATACCTTTAGAAATTTTCGCATTAAAAAGAATTGTAGATACAATACCACAATATAGTCTATCTAGTAAAATGAGAGAAAAAAACATTACAAAATCCTTTATAGTACAAAATCAACATCTAATTAATAACAAGATTATACTACTTATTGATGATGTAATTACAACTGGAATAACAGCTAGAGTTTGTACACATAAACTTCTAGAATCAGGCGCAAAAGAAGTTAGAGCTATTACATTAGCTAGGACACTATAACAATTTCTAAGATATGACTCTATATCCCCATAGAAAAGAATTAAAACACTTTATCTTACCATATTAAATTTGGCTTACATTACTTTATCTTGCGCATTATAGGAATCGCATTATTTAGTACTAATCACGTAAGTCGTTATTTAAATTAATAATACACAGAAAACTTCGGGTTACAATCCAAGTATAAATTTCTATTTTCATAATCAAAATCCAGACACACAATTGAATATATTTTCCATATTATATTCGTTCACATATTGCACATAGAAATTATCATACACATCAACAAGCTGTAAAAAACCTTGAACTGATACATTAAGTATAAGCTTTTAGTACTCATAAGCACAAACCTATACACATCACTAATAAAATCTCAGTTTACATATACAAAAATATGTTACTTCAGTACTTAATTATACACAAAATTCATCTTATTCATCCTATACTATATATAAACTACATGATGCTACTTCATATTATAATCTTACTCGCTCTATACCTCATTATTCAAATACTCAAATGATTGACCTTGCATCATATACAAACTACATAATGCTATTTCCGCAGCACTTACTAAAATCGCAAATACATTTAATCCAAAAAACCTTATACCTCCCGACTAATCGGTATAAAATAAAAAGACATTTATTAGAAATTCAAATATCTAATAAGACAATATAGTAATTTTTATATTGCAATATCATCCTAATATGGTAAGAATATAAGACTCAGAGGTATTAAATCAAAAAAATTTTCAAAAGGATTTTTTAATGACAGATCAAGGTATAGTTAAAATTGATGCAAGCTTAAGGGAAAATGTAGGTACAGGTCCTTCGCGCGCACTAAGACTCAGCGGAGAAATACCAGCAGTGATATATGGTAAAGGTCGTGAATCTCTAAGTATATCTTTATCCGGCAGAGAATTTTTAAGTAAGTACAGGTCTGCTGCACTGTCAACACATCTGATTGAACTTGAAATAGATAATAAAAAAGAATATGTACTAATGCGTGATGTACAAAAACATCCAGTAACTGATAGAATACAACATGTAGATTTTCAATTTATTGATTATAGTACAGAAATAAAAATAGAAGTACCTTTAATATTTACAAATGAACAAAAATGTGTAGGTATCAAGAGAGGTGGGGTATTAAATATATTACATCGCACTTTATCTATAAAGTGTTCTCCCAACGCTATACTACAAAATATAGAAATAGACTTATCTGATTTAACTGCAGGACACTCTATACATGTAAGTGATTTAAATCTTCCTCCAGAAGTAAACGTTGTAATGAAGGAACACAATCCAGCAATAGTAACAATTTCTAGCACAAGTATGGAAAAAGAAGGTGAAAGCAATCAGGAATCTACACCTACTGCTCCATCATCAGAACATTAATCTGTGTTAAGGTCCTGATGTTTCACTTGTTAGCTGGGTTAGGTAATCCCGGCAAAAAGTATGAGCTAACTCGCCACAACGTTGGGTTTATGATTGTAGACGCAGTGGCAAAACAATTTCATTTCCCAGATTTTAGAGAAAAAAATGAGGTGCTAATATCAATTGGTAATATTGGATCACATAAAGTTATTCTTGTAAAACCTTGGGCATTTATGAATAACTCAGGAGCTCCTATTCTAAGCATAGTTAGTTTATATAAGATTCCACTAAATAATATAATAATTCTTCACGATGAAGTAGAAATAGACTTTTGTACTATAAGAGTAAAAAAAAATGGTGGTAATGCTGGACACAATGGCCTGAAATCAATCGACAGCTTACTCGGTAAAGATTATTGGAGAGTAAGATTTGGCATTGGACATCCTAGACAAAAGATGGGCTTATCATGCTATGTTTTATCTCGCTTTCATAATCTTAATGCCGTAAGCAATACTATATCCTATATAGCAGAACACATTACACTACTTTTAGAAAACAATCACCTAACATTTATGGATAAATTCAAAAATCTTCCAAAATACGAAGACATTTCAACATAATACATTTTAATATTATGATTTTCTATTAGTATTCACATAACATAATAAACATCTTTTTACCTTGCTTTCAATTGTATAGCTAAAAACATATTTAATACTATAAAATACTCTTATATCACACAAATTCTATTACTTACACTACCATACTATAACTACAACAATAATTTATTAAAATTTCTGTATTTCTGTGCTAGAATATAAGCTAATAAGTTCTATTTTTTACTAACCATGCAATTTAACGAAATATACGAAGAATGCGGAGTATTTGCCATACAAAATAACAATCACGCCGCTATCAATTGCATTTTAGGATTACATGCACTCCAACATAGAGGACAAGAATCATTTGGCATAGTCACATCAGAAAACAACAAGCTTTATTGTCACTATTCGAATAAACAAGTTAACAGCATATTTAATCAACAGTCAAAAATAGATTCTCTATTAGGAAAAACTGCAATTGGACATATACGTTATTCCACAAGTGGGAGTAAAATCGGTGTTCAACCAATAACTTTAGATTGTAAATTTGGAAAATTAGCAATAGCTCATAATGGTAACCTTACCAATGCAGTACAGATAAGAAAACTCCTTACTGAAAGAGGTTGTATATTTTCATCAGATATTGATACAGAAGTAATTGCACACCTAATTGCTATTAATACACAAGATACTTTATTAAACAACATCATCGATGCGTTAAAGACTATCAAAGGAGCATATTCTCTAATAATATTAATAAATGGCACCATAATATGTTGTCGTGATCCAGCTGGCATTAGACCGCTAGTACTAGGTATACTAGACAATTCATACATTGTAGCTTCAGAAACTTGCTCTTTAGATATAGCTGGAGCACAATTTGTAAGAGATATATTACCAGGGGAATTCATTACAATTGACCAAAACAACTCCTTAACAAGTTCTTTCCCATTTAAAAAACAAAAATCAAGTTTTTGTATTTTCGAATATGTATATTTCGCACGACCAGATAGTATAATAGGTAACAAGTCTATATATGAAATACGCAAAAACATAGGCAAAGAACTAGCAACAGAATATCCTGTTCCGAAAGATACACATATGATAGTACCAGTACCAGACTCTGGAGTACCAGCTGCATTAGGATTTGCAGAATACACAAAAATACCTTTTGAATTTGGAATAATTAGAAATCATTACATAGGCAGAACTTTTATCCAACCTAATGACTACATTCGTAGCATGGGAGTAAAGCTAAAACATAATGCTAATTCTTCTATTTTAAAAGACAAAATAATAATCCTAATAGATGATAGCCTTGTTAGAGGCACAACATTAAAAAGCATAATAACATTACTACATAAAGCAGGGGTTAAACAAATACATTTAAGGATCTCTAGTCCACCAACCGTAAACTCTTGTTTTTACGGAATAGATACTCCAGAAGAATCAAAATTAATAGCTAATAGGTTGTCGCAATCAGAAATTAAAGACACACTTGGCTGCGATAGCCTATACTTTCTAAGTATAGACGGTCTGTATAAGGCAATATGCAATACAAAACGTAATAATACCATACCTCAATATTGTGATGCTTGTTTTACTGGAGATTACCCTATAGGAAAAATGGAATAGCGGGCTCTTACTACAGTAAAAGTACATTTCAATAGTAAAAGTATATTGTCATAAAACTTATTATAATAATTCTCTATTTAGTAAGTTACTTCCTTATGAAATGAAAATAACCTAGGCCCATAGGAATACCCAAGAAATAAAGGATATTTCTATACATACACATAACCCTTATAGCAGAACAATTACAAATCTTATTTCAAAACCAGCGAGCCTGCCTATAATTAAGAGCAACTCATTTATTTCATCAATTCATAAAGATACTAAAGTTACACACTCTATCAAAGTGTCCTACAACAAAGAAATTTGATAAGAAGTTACGTTAGTTCAGAGTAGAATATGAAAACAATTTAGCCCAAATATTCAAGAATATTTGTAAACATACACAATTTTTGCAATAAAACAATTTTATCTTAAAATTAGCTAACCTTTATAGTAAAAGTAACTAACAGCACTTTCGCTAACTGATAAAAACACTATAGTTATACACTCTACAAAAGTAATTTACAAAAAGCAGAATATAATAAAAAACCATGTTAACCAAGCAGCACCTTCACTTTAACCCCACCAATCTCTAAATTACACAGGTCATTTCTTGAATTAACATCCAATAAACATAACCCTACATTACCAACATTAGATAATAATTTCCCTATTTCCTGTTGATCACACATAACTTTTGTATCACAAAAAGATTCATGCTCAGAAATTACAGTATATATATTTTTCTTTATTCCAGCACGATACATACGTGCTACCGTTTCTTGTCCTATATAACAACCCTTATTGAAATCAATTGCATTCAACTGTCCCATCCTAAACTGCAAAGGAAATGAAGTACCTTTTATCATATCCTTACTACAATCTGGCACAGTATTACTAATCCTTAATAGTTCATAATCTTCATATTTCCCAACGCTATATTTTACGTCACTAAACATTTCATTAGACTCATCGAATATTACACGCAAGCCTAGTTTAGATAATCTAGGATCCTGAAAGAATACAGCATCACTTTCACAATAAGTATATCCACATTCACTTTTATCATGATGCTCCCCAATAAACACCCCAACTTTATAGTGTTTTTTTTCCTTAATTGTTATTTTTAACTGTAATTTATATAACAAAAACCTTTGTATAATTTCTTCCTTCTGTGTACTACAGCAATCTAACAATACATATTTTCCGTATTGAACAACAAAGAAATCATACATATATCTACCACTAGAGTTTAAAAGCAGAGAATAGATAGCTTTATTATGACTCAGATTTAAAATGTTATTCGTTGTAGTTTGATTTAGTAGTTGCTTAGCAGCCATACCATGGAAGACTATAACACTTCTATTAGGCAAAATTATAAATTTGGTCATATTCCTCCATACCTTTATTACTTAAACTTTTAATCTTATTCTGTCTATAAAAAGTAACCATGCAATTATTAATTTGTGTTATCATTAAAACTTAATACATACCTGTTCACATAATATTATTCTTGATTCAAATAAAACTGTTCTTATTATGCTATATACTATTACTACATATAAAACAGCTTGTTATCTGCTTTATTACCATATCTTTTACACATAAACTTTTAAGAATATTCTACTTACAGTGATACATCATGTGCTAGAAATCATCTATCATCGATAAAAATTATGCTATATTACTTATAAAACAATTTTATTGAGGAAGAAACAACTTAATCATTCTTATAATTCCATGCTATCCTAAAAGAATAGAATCTAACAACATACTTGAATTTTCACATCCATAACCATATAACTGCATATTTTTTATACACAAGAAGGATTATTGGCTTTTGACGCTTCAAGCATTAAAGATTTCCCTGTAACAATACCACCAGAAAACAGTCCTACAATACCACCAAATGCTATTAGCAAGAACCCCATCCATATTAAATTTATACAAGGTTTATAATATACTTTCACCGCTATGCCTCTTGCTTTATCTATATCACCAATAACGATATAAATATCAGACAACCACTGCCTATATATAGCACTTTCAGTATTCCTTATTCCTTCAACTATATAGAACCTATTTTCAGGAAATATCTTACCCAATACTTCACCAGACTTTACTATTAAAAATTTTCCACGGATAGCATTGTAATTCTCATTTCTTATAAAAGATAATCTAGATAAAATAACTTGAAAATTTTTCACATTAATGGAACTATTTTCCTTCATATAAAGCTCATAGGTTTCACCCCACACAGTAGAAGCAATTACTCCAAACATAAAAACAGCAACACCTATATGCGCTACTAGCATAGCATAATACTTTTTAGAACAAGATTTAGCTAATTTTACAGTATCACAAAACGGTACTACAAATATTTTCACCTTCCTACAATATGCCTCTAATATCGACAAAAATAACAAAACTGATAATAGAAGTATTAAAATAATGAAAAAATTATTATCCATAATAAAAGGAAAAATTAACAAAGTAATAAGTCCAGAAAACTTAAAATTTTCTATCAAAATTTTATTTCTTTCCTTATCTAATCCTAAGCTGACTATCATTAGTAACAAAGTACAAAATATTAAATAATTAAACAAAGAATTATAATATGGTGCACCTATAGCAATAACATCTCCAGTAATAAACTCTAAGACTATAGGATATATAGTTCCAATAAATACTATAGTAAACGCTGTTAACAGTAGAACATTGTTAAACAGCAACATTGTAACCTTTGACAAAAACAAAAAATTATATTTTTTTCCCTGAGGTTTCTTTGAAAAACAAATAAAACTCATCATTCCACTACTAATTATCATACCAATTAACACTAATATATAGAATCCACTTTCTGGATCATTAGTAAAAGCATGAACAGAAATTAAAACACCAGACCTTACTAAAAACGTTCCAATTAGACTCATCACAAACGAACAAATTGATAACAAAACCGCGGAATTATAAAACATATTAAATTTTTTAACTAAAGGCAGCAAATGAATTAAAGCTGTTCCTAACAACCATGGCATAAGTGAGGCATTTTCAACCGGATCCCAAAACCAAAATCCACCCCAACCTAACTCTCTATATGCCCACCAACTACCTAACCCTATTCCTAAAGTTAAAAAAGACCATGCAATCAGAGCCCACCTGTTTATAACTACTGCCCATCTTACACTATCTTTTTGAGTAATAACACCAGCCATAGCAAAAGAGAATACTACGCTAAATCCTACATACCCTAAATATAAAATAGGAGGATGCACCATTAACCCAATATCTTGTAATATAGGATTAAAACCCAATCCTTCGTATTCAATAGTAGACATCTTCATAAAAGGATTAGCTACCAATAAAGTAACCAACAAAAAACCAAAGTTAATCATATGTTGTATTGATACAGATATTCTTTTGAAATCATCTTCATCAAGAAAAATTTCTAATAAAAAACTATATAGACTTATTACCCACACCCATAATAAGATAGAGCCTTCATAATTACCCCAAATACCAAATATCTTATATAATAAAGGCTTAGTTGTATGTGAATTGTAGTACACATTACAGAATGAAAAATCATCAATAATGTGTATATACAACAATAATCCTACAGAAGCACTTGTCAGCACAAATATCAATACTGTAAGCACTTTTGACCAGCAAAAAGATATATTAACAATAAGTGGATAAACTATTGAAAATATACACACTATCAAAAGCGGAAGCTCTATTAAATTAATCATTATAAATTTTTAACAATACTTAAAAAATAAAAACTATTCATTATAAGACCTTCATAAAAACTTGCAAAGCGTAGCTTTATTGGTCTTAAAGTCAAAAAACAACTGTAGTAAGTTAAGTATTAGAGGTATACCACAATGTAAGCTCAGAACATTTGATCAACCAATATTAAGAACATCATTTTACAACATCAGCATTAATTATGCATTTCATAAAGATCAGAAAATCACTAAACTATACATTAACCTTACACAATAAAATACAAAAATTCCTTCAGTAAAAAACAATCAACAAAACTTATGCAATACAAACAATGGTGTTGGATAATATAAATGCTTCTATGTAATTCACCTTCAATGATAAAACTATTATAGTATTCACCAAATTCCAGAGCAAATCACTATTACAATTAAAATAATATTAAGTAGTTATAATGTTCTTTTGTCAATTTAACTAATAACAATACATTGCTATAGTACAATTACACTAATATAGTTAGTATAAAAATTACATCAGTATATTAATAAAATTATCATTGTTTCAAGACTAGCAATTCTCTATACTTGGAAGAGAAAAGTAAGTAAAATATTTTATAATGCAGCCTATTTTCAATAATAAATACGAATTCAAAAATATAGAGACAAAATATAACACAATTTGGAACACGACAAAACTATACAAATGGAAAAATTCAGGGAACAATCAATTTGTAATTGATACTCCTCCTCCAACAATATCTGGACAATTACATATAGGGCATGTTTTTAGTTATTGTCATACAGATTTTATTGCAAGATATCAGCGCATGCTTGGAAAAGATGTATTTTATCCTATAGGATTCGATGATAATGGTTTACCAACAGAACGGTTAGTAGAAAAAACAAAGAAAATACGTGCTACAGATATTAGCCGTAAAGAATTTAATACAATATGTAGACAAGTATCACACGAATTTAGAATACAATTTAAACAACTTTTTCAATCCATCGGAATTAGCTATGATTGGGATTTAGAGTACCATACAATAAGTGAAAACATACAAAAAATATCTCAAGCATCATTCATAAACTTATATAACAAAGGAAAATTATACAGAAAATTACAACCTATATTCTGGGATTGCATTGACAAAACAGCCATAGCACGTGCTGAAGTTGAAGAAAATGAGATATCATCTTTTATGAATACAATCACATTTGCTACAGAGACAGGTATTCCAATAAATATTGCAACAACTCGTCCAGAACTTATGCCAGCTTGTGTTGCTGTATTTTTCCATCCTTCAGACACAAGATACAAACATCTTTTCGGGCAAAGTGCAATAGTACCAATATTTGGCAATAAAGTAAAAATATTGCCAGATGACCAAGTAAAAATAGACAAAGGAACTGGTCTTGTAATGTGTTGCACATTCGGAGATGAAATGGATGTATACTGGTGGAATAAGCACAATCTAGATACTAAAATTATCATTAGTAAATCAGGTATTATATATAATCTCAGTAGCAATACAACCCAAGGACAAAGCGTATGTAACCAATTACATGGGTTATCGATAATAAAGGCTAGAGAATTAATCCTTGAAATACTAGATCAGAATAATTTACTAAGACATAAACAAGAAATTATTCATAACGTTAAATGTGCAGAAAGATCAGGAGCACCTATTGAAATACTATTAAGCCATCAATGGTTTATTAAAGTAGTAGAAATAAAGCAAGAACTATTACAACAAGTACAAAAAATTAACTGGCATCCAAAGTCGATGCGTAAACACATAGAAATTTGGATAGAAAGATTAAATTGGGATTGGTGTATATCACGTCAAAGATACTTTGGAGTACCATTTCCAGTTTGGTATTCTAAAAAAGAAGCTGGAAAGGTTATCTTGCCTGATATTAATACACTGCCAGTAGATCCGATAAACGATTTACCTGAAGGATATCAAGATACAGAAGTAGAAGCAGACACTGATGTAATGGACACTTGGGCTACTAGCTCGTTATCTATTCAATTCCATAATACATCTACAATACCTGCCAATTTACGAGCTCAAAGTCATGAAATTATAAGGTCTTGGGCATTTTATACCATTCTACAAGCCTATTACCACAACAATGATATACCGTGGAAAAACATTATGATTAGTGGATGGTGCCTTGCAGAAGATAAAACAAAAATGAGTAAATCAAAGGGAAATGTTTTAATTCCAAATAAACTTCTGGAAGAATACGGAGCAGATGTAGTACGTTACTGGGCTGCCAACTCTAAACTAGGAGCAGACACTACATTTTCTAGTGAAATTCTAAAATTAGGCAAGAGGTTTACTACTAAGCTTTGGAATGCAAGTAAATTTGTTTCAATGTTTGTCAGTCAGTATTCGGAAGTAGATTTACGATACATAACAGAAACAATGGATAAGTGGATACTGTCAAAATTATACAAAGTCATCATTAAAGCAACAGAAAGTTTTAACTCTTTTAAATATTGTATAGCGCTTGAATACATAGAATCTTTTTTTTGGCAAGATTTCTGTGATAATTATCTCGAGTTATCTAAGAAAAGAGCATATGGAAAGGTTAACCGCCAAGAAACCCTAAGCGCAATACATACTCTATCCTTCGTGTTAAGAGAATTACTCAAAATGTTAGCACCTTTTATGCCATATATTACAGAAGAAATATACAACACACTTTATAGCAATAACAATTCAATTCATAACCACAATAATTGGCCTATTGCAGATGCAGGTTTGTATAATGAGTCAGATGCATTATTAGGAGAAGACTTTATAGAAATTCTTAATCAAGTACGAAAAATAAAAGCAAATGCTCAATTATCTGTTAAATATAAAATCAATAAACTAACCATCAGTAGCAATCAGAATTGTAATTTCCCTAGTTCATTAGAAAATGATTTAAAAGCCGTCTGTAATGCTGACCACATAGTCTATATTAATAAACCAATAATTGATGCTAATGAAGAAAAATTTCTAGTATCTGCAGAATTTGCTAACGAGTAAGATCTAAGTTGCTTTACACAAAGATTAATACAATACAGCATGTGTTATGTTACAATTAGCAAGAAGACAACCTTGAGGGATTATAAAATTACACAGTATATAAATAACCTCAATAAAACCATCTTGGACCGAATCTATAATACTAGGAACCCCCTTTTAAAACTCTCTTGCTATATTAAATTCAATACCTACCATAGATATTGTAAATGTTACTGCAATATGGCAACAATAAACCCTATGTAAGTAAAACACCTAGTAAATTACATGTTGTAATAAATATGAACACTGTAAAAACTAAAAGTATACATTGCAATCCTCTCCACCAACATCACTTCCTATTGTTAAAAGGATAAAGTTACAAATAACTTTAATGATTCACTGTACTACATTTTGGCAGGACATTTTCTTTCCTTAATCCAACACAACAAACAAAGACATTATATAGAGAGTACTTTATAATAAAACATATTGATATATAAATTCCAAATTATGCAGAACACAAACTACTTCGTTTATGCTACAAATTGATTCTAAATAAGCATTACTGTATAAAAAAATACACGATACTTCAAAACATCTGTAACATACTCACTATAAACAATAAATAAAACAATCTAACACAACTCAATTTATAAGATTCTACAGAAACAAACAAAGCATAAATATTATACCCCTTTTTTAGACATGAAGCTTCTACATCGCTAACCACTATATGTTGTTTTCCTTTCCCATTTTAAAAATTTAGAGTGATAAGCTTTACATATACATATATATGAATCGTTCACATTCTTAATACCACATCAATCACCACGTAATACTCGACTTTTTTGTCTATTCCAATCCCTAGTTTTGATAGTTTCTCTTTTATCATGAAGCTTCTTGCCTTTTACAATCACAATCTTAACTTTCGCTAATCCTTTATTATTAAAATATAAAAACAATGGCACAACAGTAAAACCATCATTCTTCATATTTCCAGATATTTTATATATTTGCTTTTTCTTCAATAACAGCTTCCTAGGCCTAGTAGGACTATGATTTCTAGTACTTGCGTGATTATACTCTGAAATATGCAGATTACATAACCATAACTCCATATTTCTCTCAGTAACATATGCTTCAGCTATACTTACTTTTCTCTGTCGCAAAGACTTTACCTCACTGCCAATCAATACAATACCAGCATCAAATTCCTGAATAATAAAATAATTAAATCTTACTTTACGATTTTCAACTATAATATCCACAGAAAAATTGTACTCCCAATTACCAATTTGCTTTTACATATTGAATAAGTTTATCTATACTAGTAACTTTAATATTATGACGCTGAGAAAATTCTATAATATCAGGCATTCTTGACATTGTTCCATCAGAATTCATTAATTCACACACTACAGCTATTGGAGCTGATCCTGCAATTTTTGCGATTTCAACACTTGCTTCTGTATGACCAGACCTTTCCAATACCCCACCTTTTTTAGAAACAATAGGAAAGATATGTCCAGGTGTTACAAAATCATCTTTTGTAACATTTTCATTGACAACTGTAAGTATAGTATGGGCTCTATCATGAGCAGAAACACCAGTTGTAATACCATAACGAGCATCTATAGAAGTTGCAAAAGATGCACTATTATCATTAACATGCCGCTTCGGCATAAATTCTAATCCCAATTTATACATGAAATCTTCCGTAATAGATAAACATACAATACCACTACCATGAGTTATCATAAAATTAATTACATCACTCGTTATTTTCTCCGCCAAAACTACCAAATCACCTTCATTTTCCCTCTGCTCATCATCAATTAGAATAAACACTTTACCTTGTTTGGCATCTTCAATAATATGCTCTATAGGAGAGATAAAACTTGAACTTTCTGATACAATAATACCCATTAATCCTCTCACCTTCTTTATATAAATTCAATCTTTATAATCTTATATATTCTATAATCACCTTTTGGAGTTTTAACTTCTACAATATCACCTTCTTTTTTCCCTAATAAAGATACAACTAAAGGAGATTTTATTGAAATCATTTGTTTTGAAATATCAGCTTCATATTCACCAACAATCTGATAAACTACTTCATCAGTATTACCAGTTTGTTCATCATATATAGACATAGTCACAGTTGCCCCAAACATAACAGTATCTCCAGACAAACTTGAAACATCTATAACTTCAGCCCTAGATTTTTTTGATTCTAACTCCATTATTTTACTTTCTACTAATCCTTGCCTTTCACGAGCAGCATGATATTCCGCATTTTCAGATAAATCCCCCAATTCTCGTGCTTCGGAAATAGACTTAATAATCTTAGGTCTCTCATGTTTTAATGACTCTAACTCTAACTCAAGTTTTTCAAATCCACTTTTTGTAATAGGAAATCTCGCATTTATATAGTCATTCATAAGCCATACCTAATAATACAGAACTACTCAAAACTTAGAAGTAATCTTACCTATAATATCTAACAACAAGTCTTTTACATCATCAGTAAAATTATTTAATATACCATCCAAAACATCTGGATAATTTTCATTAAGTTCTTTCAAAAGTATTTCTTCAAATTTACTTACATTATTTACGCTAATACCATCTAAACAACCACTTGTACCAGCAAATATCACAGCAACTTGTTCCGCTACAGATAACGGAGAATATTGTTTTTGTTTCAACAATTCCATCATTCTCCTACCTCTATCTAATACTTTTTTAGAATGTACATCAATATCAGATCCAAATTTTGCAAAATCTTCTAACTCTCTATACTGTGCCAAACTTAATTTCACAGAACCTGAAACTTTTTTTACAGATTTAGTTTGTGCAGCAGAACCTACCCTTGAAACAGATAACCCAACATTTACAGCTGGGCGGAATCCTTTATAAAAAATTTCAGACTCAAGAAAAATTTGACCATCAGTAATCGAAATTACATTAGTTGGAACATAAGCAGATACATCCCCAGCCTGCGTTTCAATTATTGGTAAAGCAGTCAATGAACCACCTCCCTCTTTATCAGACATTTTAGCTGCTCTTTCTAATAACCTAGAATGTAAGAAAAACACATCACCAGGATATGCTTCACGACCTGGAGGACGTCTTAATAATAAAGACATTTGTCTATAAGCAACAGCATGTTTTGATAGATCATCATACACAATCAAACAGTGCATGCCATTATCTCTGAAAAATTCTCCCATTGCACAAGCAGCATATGGTGCAAGATATTGCAACGATACAGTATCCGAAGCTCCAGCAGCAACAACAATTGTATATTCTAAAGCTCCACTGACACGTAACTTGTCAACTATTCTTGCAACAGAAGAATTTTTCTGTCCTATTGCAACATAAACACAGTAGACTTTCTTCTTTTCTGAAGCTGTATCATTATGTGCTTTCTGATTAATAATAGTATCAATTGCTATTGCAGTTTTTCCTGTCTTTCTATCGCCTATAATTAACTCACGTTGTCCACGTCCTATTGGTATTAACATATCTATAATTTTAATACCAGTCTGCAAAGGTTCAGTAACAGATTGTCTTGCAATAATACCTGGAGCCTTAATTTCTACTGGCAATCTAACATTACTATCAATATTACCAAGACCATCAATAGGATTACCTAATGCATCAACTACTCTTCCTAATAATTCTAATCCAACAGGAACATCCATCAATTTCCCTGTACATTTTGCAGTATCACCTTCCCCAACACTTCTTTCGTCACCAAATACAACTATACTAGCAGTATCACAATCTAATCCTAATACCATACCTGTAATACCATTAGCAAAAACTATCACTTCTCCAAATTTCGCTTTTTCTAATCCATATACTAAAGCTATACCATCTTTAATAGATATAACCTCACCTACACTATCAGACTTTACTTGATTATCAAAATTCTCAATACGCTCCTTAATAACTTTTAACACTTCACCTGGAGATATAGTATTATTCATTATTATACCTTACTATTCACTTATACTACGTATAGCCATTTTACTAAGTTCTCGTAAACTTTGTAAATAACTATTTAATGACACATCTATCACGTCAAAATTCACCCTAATAATAAAACCACCTAAAATATTAGGATCTATATTGTTTGTTACACTAACAACTTTCCCATACTTCTCAAATAATACATTACATATACCATCTTTTTCTTGCTTTGTTAGTAAAGCACATGAAGTAACGGAGATATCCACTTCTCTATTATGTTTTTTTACTAAATCAAGAAATGTATCAAAAACTTGCAGTAATATATTCCCTCTATTATTTTCAATAACAACCAACATAAACCTGACTAATATAGAGTCAATATAATTTTCTATTACTTTAATAAGCTCTATCTTGTGCTCTCTTAATACTCTAGGACTAGATAAAAATAGAAAGACATCATCAGAAATCTCAAAAAGATTCATAACAAACTTTACACTTTTACAAATAGAGTCTACATTATCTGATACACTAAACAATGCTTGAGCATAACAAGATGCCAAATGTCCACCTCTATATTGAATCATAAGCTTTTAAAGGAAACATAAAAAACAGCAAAATGTTATACATTATAGCAGCACCAGTCAAGTATTTTATATCTTAATAAATAAGATAACAGGTTATTCCCCTAAACACTTATACTTATAAATACTCAAAATTCCTCACCTAATAATAACACTTTCTCATTTACAAAATACCTTACTGATTTGCAAACAATGGATATATCATTTAATAAAAAATACACTATAATGTACTAAGACATCAATTTCAATCTAAAAAATTAGTATTTATACATTCAAGCAACATCCTAACTAAACCAATTCAGTACGTACATGTTATACAAACTGAAGCTTTGATTACAGTTCCATGTCCTTATATAAAAGTGATTAGATCATATATATATTCAAAATCTATGTATCCTTTAATTTTTAAATAAACATACAATCCAGTCAGTAATGCCGATGTGACAGTTGCAATTATTGACTTAATGAACAAATAAGATTCAATAGGAGCACTGCTCGCAACACCAACTACTGGATTATCAGAAACTTTAACCTTTATAGGTAATATTAAAAATAAAATAACCCACCAAGATACTATAAAAAATACAATATTTTCAATAACCATACAACTTAAGTCCAAATTATGGTATTAAAACCTTTACAATGATCACATTCATAATGCCAACGTTTAGAAGTATACTTACACTTTGCACAGTTCCAACGTTTATCTGCTATAGCATCTTTAGTAATTTTATCCACCCAATACAAGAGCTCACTATGATCTTGCGATAATACTTTTAGCTTCAGCATTAAAAAGTATAAAGAAATATAAGTTTGAGTCTTGAAACTATGATTTAAATATTTCATCGCTGCATCATACTCACCTAAATTTATAGCATCCTGTGCTATAAGATATATACTAAAGTAATATCCAGTATTAAAGCCGTATAACTTATGTACAGCATGACTATTATGTTGCATGATGTCTAAATAGAAATTTGCAATATCAGGATGCGGATTAATACGGTATTCGTGTTCAAGAATACTCACTGCTTTACGTTTTCTATGAGTATCCATATAAAACTGAGCTTTAAGTAATGTAACAGCAGTACTATGATGCTGTGAACAATTCTTAATGTTATCAAGTACCTTTAAACCACCATCATATTTTTGAAGATCATAATATTGTTTTGCTAAAGCATAATAAAATATACTAAGCATTTCTTGCATATTATAGGGTAAACTTATCCTTAATTTCATTACCTTCTTCATTTCCTCAATCGCATTACTCCAATCCCTAGAAATGCGATATATTTCTAACTTAAAAATAGTTGACCACGATTGTTTGTAAAAAATTTCTAGCATTTTCCTAAGTAAACTCAGCTGTTGGATTTGATCTTGTATTTGCATAATAACACTCAACAAGTATACACCCAATGATGTATCTATCACCGGTACAACCTTTGTAAATTGAGCAAAATATTTCTCAGCTAATGTATACCTTTTATTATCAAAACAAATCCTTCCTTTTAATAAAAATAAAGATGGATGATTAAAATTCCCTAGCTTTATTATATTTTTTTCCGCTCTTTCAATATCTCCACAATTTAAATACATATAACCTTGTTCTAATAAGGTCATTTTTTTACTCTGCAAATTCCTTCCATACCTATATACACATCGAGAAAGACAAAAAATAACTCGTACTAGCAGAATTAAAAGAAAGAAAATAACAGCAACGATAAACAATGCAAAAAGGATATTTATTTCAATATCATAGCCCAACCAATCTATTCTGATAATACCATCGCAATCTACTCCCCATAATCCTACAATAAGTGCAACAACAACAAAGATTAAAACGCTTGTAATCATGAAACACCAGGTAACTTAATTATATATTTTGATAACTGATCATATATTACTAATATGTTCTTTTCCATAGATACTATATCTTCTAGCTGTTGTATCCATAGTTCTAATTCTGCAACAGATGACAATTCCTTTTTAGAGAAGTTTAATGCATCACTCCAAAGACTAGCATCAAGATAGCTCTCTACTTCTTTTAAATTATGAAGCAGTACATCTTGCTGATTTTTTACTACAATCCATTTAAAAAAAACTTTTTGGACCATATTAGAACGCAAATAATGTAACTCATGAGCTATTTTTTTGAATGAGAATTTCAATCTACTGAATGTAGTCAATTTTTTGCTATCCAACCTTTCAATCTCAGCCACAGCCTCACTAATTTTATTATCATCAAGTTTAAGTAACATAGGCTTTATTGAGTAAATTATACTTTTTACTGATATATCCCCTAAAAATGCCTCTTTTAAATTAATGACAGACAACAAGAGCTTTGCAAGCCATTCTTCACTAGAACAGCTTATAATATCATTATCTTCTGACGTAATTATACGTTGCACGGGACAATTTTCCTTTTGTTTGCTTAAATATGAATTAAGCAAACTCTGATTTACCTGTACTAAAACAGACCGTACATCATTTTCCATCACTTTTCTATACTGCTGACTAAATTCAGCCAGGTCTTTTTTTACATCTAAATAAGAAAAAACAGCACATATAGAACAAGAAGTGGCTATCAAAATCATAAAAAACCACCCCCATACTGCCCTCATTATCATATTAACCCCTACTCATGCCGTAAAATATCTGCTGGATCTTGACAAGCAGCTTTTCTAGCAGGAAGCATAGCTGCAGTTAAAGATAGAAACAACGATAACAATGATATTTTTACCACATCTTCTACTAATAAAACAGAAGGCAAGGTATCAAAAAAGTAAATTATAGGATCAAAAATATTACTATTACTAATTTTTTCTAATATACTTTTAATTTTATCAATATTCAAAGAAACTACTACCCCTACTATGCAACCTAATATTGTCCCTATAAAACCTATAAAAAACCCACACATACAAAATATCCTGAGTATACCACAACGTGTCACACCTAATGTACGCATTATAGCAATTGCCCCTTTTTTATCTTGTACTAATATAGACAAGCTTGAAATAATGTTAAATGTTGCAACTATTATAATTAAAGTCAATATAAAAAACATTACATTACTTTCAATTTTCAATGCATGAAAATAACTGCCCTGTTGCATTTTCCAATCTTCACCCTTCATATTTGTTTTACTTTCTATTATGTCCAGTATTCCTGATGACTTATTAATATCAAGAACTGATACTTCTATACTTTTAACTCTATTATCATAACGGAAAAACAACTGTGACGCATGTAAAGGCATATATACTAATGTACTATCATATTCATACATTCCAACATCAAATATTGCAATAACTTTATAGGTTTTCATCCGCGGTATGTTTCCTATAACTGTAGATATACTTTCTGATGATATAATAGTAAGTTTGTCTCCATAATTCACATGTAAAATCTCAGCTAATTTTATACCTATAGCAATACCATCATTAAATTCAGAAATACTACCACTAACTATATTGTTTGCTATTATATCATTACGTTCTATATCTTGCTTTTCTATACCTCGAACTATCACTCCGGATACATTACTATTAGACTTAATCATAGCTTGATTCTCAGTAATAGAAACAGCATCTTTCACTCCAGGAATCTCCTTGATTAACCTTGTGATATCATGATAATCACAATCAATATTATCATTAAAATAAATTGCTATATGACCATTCAATCCTACTACACAATTCAACAATTTTTCTCCAAACCCATTCATGACAGACATAACTATAATTAATGTAGCAACTCCTAGTGTAATTCCTATTACAGACAACATAGTAATCATAGAACACAAAAATCTACTACTACTAGACTGTAAATAACGTAGTGCTAACATCAATTCAAATTTAAACCACATCTTACACCAACAAAATAATATTATTAATTTACAATCATTAAGATGATAATACAAAATTACATTACTGATAATTAATAATTTATAAACATTTTGTAAGCAATATTGTCTATGCTATATACATTATGTAAAAATTTATTAATTTAAGCATAAAATAACATATTTAAGATCTCACACAAATATTGGATTTATACTCATTGTAATACCTGAACTCCTACAAGTATGAACATTAAGTTATATTTGAAAATGCTGCTAAAATAGATTGTCAAAACATATCTTACTGAGATATCTTTAAGTTTACTCTAGTAAAATAAATGTTGTGAAAATTACATCATCAAAATTATATTCCTTTTTTAACAAACCACAATCTGTGAACAATATACTTATTTATGGCAATGATTATGGTAAAATTAACATGTATAAAGAAAAAATTATCAACCATGTTAATATAAATTCTGATTTTACTATAAGTAATCTTGATTTCCCTACAGTAAACAAAAATCCTAGCACATTATTTATAGAGTTAACCACAATATCTATGTTCTGTGAAAACAAATTGATTATACTAGTTAATGGCGAAAAATCTATCTCTCAGGAGCTAAAACACATTTTAAACAACAATATAGGTAACAACTATGTCATTATAACTTCTGGAGAGTTATCTACTGATTCCACCTTAAGACAATATTACGATAATTCACGAAATGCTGCTTCTATAGGATGTTATAAAGATGATAATGATAATCTTACATTTATAATATCAGATTTTCTAACGAAAAATAAAATACACTACAACAGTATAACACTACAGTACTTACACAATGTTCTATCACAAAACTGCAATGCACTACAGCCGGAACTTGAAAAACTTATGTTATATATAGGTAATGATAAAAACTTAACAACTCAAAACATCCAAGAAAGTTTATTGACAGAACTAGACCCAGTATCAGAAGATCTATGTGTATCCATTGCAGAAAAAAATCTAGAAAATTTCACAAAATTCTCTGATATATTACTTAAAAACAAATTCACACCAATAGCCCTAATAAGAATTCTTATTAAATATTTTTCAAGGTTAGAATACTTAATAAGAACCGTAAAAAACGGTGAACCAATAAACCAGGCATTAAAATCTATACATCCCCCTATATTTTTTAAATCAATCCCTACAATAAAGAAACACATATCTGCAATCTCACATTCCGAAGTTAACAATATAATAAGAAAATTAGTAGAAATAGAAATACAGTGCAAGAAATCAGATCTAAATCAAGAAGTGATATTTAAATATTATCTTACAGCAATGATTATTAGTAAATAAGATAGCACAGACTAATACTATTAACATTACACCTCCAAGACGAAATCCTAATGTAACTACATATATACAAACTTGCATTACTACTGATAAGATTTAAAGCGTTTAGGCTTTTATCTATTTTTGTATATAAGCAAGATACAATCAAAAAATATGACTAATCCTCGGAGGCAGATATCCTTACCTATATAGCATTCGATAAAATTGATGTTTAAAACATTAAGAAATTTTGTTATACATATTAGTTATGCAACACATATATCATGCCATTACACCACGCACTATAGTTTCCAAGTTAATCAATAGATCTATTTAATCAACAAACCATATTCTTAAGGTTAAATGCTATTGATATTAGTAATTTAATATATCATGCATTTCAATTGCTGCAGCCAAAGCAGCCATTTTACTAACTATAGTCCAACATAATACGTCTTGTTGTCTATAACTTACATCTATGAAATCACAGCCTACAGAATTCAAGTTAGAAAATCTATCTTTCACAGCATGATATCTATACAAATAGCATGAAGGAGTATGACCTATAAAATACACTAACGGTTCAGCCACATAACCATTAAAGAGCTCTCTAGTTGTAATACCTTCTTGTATTATTACACTATTGACAACTTTACTATCTTTGATTTTTTTCATTTTATTACGGTTCTTCTTATTAAGTGTTAAAACGTCATCTCCACAATAAGCTACCACAATTCCCATACCATAAGTACCATTATCTGCCTTTATAAATACGTATGGCTGTTCTTTAATGTTATATAATTGAAATTTACTACGTACTCTATTAATAATTACATCTACCTCATTAGCAATACTATCAATACCTTGACCATTTAAAAAACAAATATTATTACAACTAGAGAACAATGTTGAAATCAACCAAGGGTCAATATTAAGATTTTCACAAAATTCCCTAGATAACTCTTCATAAGTAGAAAAATGATTAGATTTACTTCTATTAAACCAACCCAAGAATAAAGATGGCATAATGCTTTGATATTTCAAATTTTGTAGCACTTTAGGAATTCCACTAGTCATATCATTGTTAAGCAAAATAAGATCAGCTATGAATCCGTCTCCAGCTTGAAGTACACCATTATCATTAGTAAGGTATAAACAATTTATCACATGTCCAGTCGATGAAATAAGTTCTACATTTTGATTTATATTACATATACCTACCTCAACAATAAAGTCTGCATTATTAACTATATTTCTTAAAGCAATCAAACTATCAACATATTTTAAATTCCTCGTATGATTCTCTGCTACAATTAAAACCTTCCTACAATTTATGTGATTAACTATATACTCTCTTAACAACTGAGAAGTATAACTTTGTGATTGCTTCGTAAAGTTATTATACCCTGCAGGAAAAATGTTAGTATCTACAGGAGCAATTTTATAATCAGATATCCTCAAATCAACCGAAACATTTAAAACCGGATTATACCTAGCAAATTTACTAGAAAACCAATTCTCTATATCTAATTTATACCTTCTGAATATATCATTTAATGTATCAACAATTATCGTCATTAGTACCAATAAAACCATTGCTAGCGAATTCATATCATATCAATATCTTAGGATAATTATCCATAGTGAAACATCTAAATATCCTACTTATGAACATTACAATTATAGTACATAATTTTTTTAACATCATATCTATATTTCATATCCTAAGATAACGCTTATATAATTAACACATATTTCCACCACACACATTCCTAAATTTAGGATTATGTACTGAACAGATACATAATAATCTTTAAATATATATTCATTATATCAGGTCCGTAATTAATACTTATATACCAGTACAGAAATTTGATAACAATAGTACAAAAACTAGATTTTTGTAATATGGCCAGTATATAACTGACGTGGACGACATATTTTATAATTTTTATTTGCCACCATTTCATACCATTGAGCAGACCAACCAGACGTTCTAGCCAGTGCAAATAATGTAGTAAACATCCTTACTGGAATTCCGATAGATTTTAAAATAATTCCAGAATAAAAATCTACATTAGGGTATAAATTACGCTCAATGAAATAGCTGTCTTGTAATGCAATGTTTTCTAATTCTACCGCTACTTCTAATAATGGATCATCTATACCTAAATCATTTAACACTTCTCTACAAATTTCACACATAATTTTAGCACGTGGATCATAATTTTTATATACTCTATGACCAAAACCCATTAATCTTGTAGTCTTACTACCATCCTTCACTTTTTGAATAAACTGTTTTACATTACTTGGTTTTTCAATTGTCATTAACATATTAATTACAGCTTCATTTGCTCCACCATGAGCTGGACCCCATAAAGTTGCTGTTCCTGCTACTAAACAAGCAAATAAATCTGCTCCTGAAGAACCAGCTAACCTAACAGTAGCAGTAGAAGCATTTTGCTCATGATCAGCATGCAATACAAAGATAATATCCAAAGCTTTAGCAACAACCTGAGTGAATTTATAGGAAGAAATATCAAACATCATATGCACGAAATTTTCACTGTAAGACAATTTTGTATCAGCTGTAATAAAATCCTGATTCGTTATATATCTATAAATCAGCGCTACTATGCTTGCAATTTTAGCCACAGCTAATTTAGCATACTTTAATTCATCTTTATCAGCTTCTTGATCATGATAATATGATGCTAAGGCAGAAAAACATGCCATTAATATAGCCATAGGATGTGAATCTTGTGAAAATGACTTTATAACATCATACACTACCTGAGGAGGTGTATATTCTTGAGAAATCTGTAATGTAAAATTTTGTAAATCCTCAGAACCAGGAAAAACACCATAAAATAGCAAATATATTATTTCTACAAAACTCTTATTTCCATTTACTAAATCTACTATGTTATGTCCTCTATAACATAATATACCTTTATTTCCATCAATAAACGTAATCTTTGATTCACAAGCAGCAGTAGACATAAAGCCTGGATCATAAGTTAACACTCCTGTGTTTTTATACAAAGAAGTAATATCTACAGCTTTATTCCCATTAGTATCATACAACACTGGCAATTTTATCCTTTGATCATCCAATTCTAATACTGCTTCTTTGATCATAATTCCACCTAAATTTAATAATAATGATGTATACTTTGCTTATATAACACAAACAGATAAAAATTAAAAATCCAAACACTTTAAATCTTATCAGAAGTAATGCAAATTTGTATATATTACACTCACAATCTCATCTTTCCTAAAAGATTCACATATAAAATTTTATAAGGTTATTAATACTAACTTTTCGTAAAATAAACCCACTTTTTCACATATAGATACTCATAATCTAAAATATAACTTAGTTCTAACCTCACTCCTAAAACTATGACTAACAACCATAACTTTCTACTAACACTTTATTATATCTCCTCAAATCTATTAATTAATATATTCTTCATTGACATTTTCCTATGAAAATCCCAATATCAACAAAACAGTCCTATTATAAACCACTAAGTATGTTGATTATTAAAAACTGATAAGATTTAACCTTTTCTTAATCTATAAGACATGGCACAGATAATTTCTTCAAATTAATATAAACTTCTAAATATGATTAGTCTTAATAAATTTAAGATCTTTCTATTAGTTCACTCACTTCAGTAAATCACTTTAGTTTTTCTTATAAAATTTTACATACTCATCAGCAAACCGTACATATAATAAACAACTCTAGGAGTTATAAAATAAAAACACATAATACACTCTTAAGTGCTTCAATTATCTATTCCCATTCAATTGTAGCTGGGGGTTTAGATGTAGTATCATATACCACTCTATTAATTCCTTGAACATTATTTACAATAGCATTACTAACATCCTTAAGAAAGTCATAGAAGATTAATTTAGTTTCCAAATCTACCTCAAATGGGAAACATTCTGCAGTCATACCATCACTAGAAGTAACCGCTCTTAAAGCACAAGTATAACCATAGGTTCTACTATCACCCATTACACCTACTGTTCTTACTGGTAATAGCACTACAAACGCCTGCCATATAATATCGTACAAGTTATATTTTTTTATAAGATCGATATATATCTCATCAGCAACTTGTAACATTCTTACTTTTTCTTGAGTAATTTCACCTATGATCCTAATTGCTAAACCAGGACCTGGAAATGGATGACGAGTTAATATCTCATTCGATATACCAAGCTTTTTTCCTAATAATCTAACCTCATCTTTAAATAGAAATCTTAGTGGTTCAACAAGTTGTAATTTCATTGTATCAGGCAACCCCCCAACGTTATGATGTGATTTGATAGTTACACTTTCTTTCTCAGCAGGACCACCAGACTCTATAACATCAGGATATATGGTACCTTGCATTAAAAATTCTACCTCTCCTATTTTATTTGCTTCTTCTTCAAACACTTCGATAAATGTTTTTCCTATTATCTTCCGTTTTTGTTCTGGATCAGTAATAGACTGAAGTCTATTCAAAAATATCGATGATTTATCAACAACAGTTACAGGAATTTTAAATTGATTAATAAATAACTGCCTTACTTTTTCTGCTTCATTATAACGCAGCAACCCATTATCAATAAAGATACAACACAATTGATCCCCTATTGCTCGATAAGTCAAAGCTGCAGCAACACTAGAATCAACGCCACCACTAAGCGCAGCTATTACTTTTTTATTTCCTACTTGTTTCTTTATAAGATTTTGCTGATCATCTAGAAAAGAGTCCATTGTCCAACTATTCTTACAATCTGCTATCTTTACAAAATTAGCAAGTAACTTCATACCATCTCGAGTATGATACACTTCAGGATGAAATTGCATCCCATAAATTTTTCTTTTTTCATTGCTTATCATCGCAATTATATTATTCAATACACTATACGCTATGACCTCAAATCCATATGGAACATCACACACACTATCCGCATGGCTCATCCACACACAAGCCTGTTCTCCTACTTGCCACACATCTTTTATTATTTCTGACCCTTTTATAATATTTAAAGTAGCTTTTCCAAATTCCTTACCATAGCTCTGCGCAATTGTTGACTTGAAATAATTACTCACAAGTTGTAATCCATAACATATTGCCAACACTGGAACAGAAGTTCTTTCATTTAATTCAATAATATCATGAACAATTCTAGGTATCTCTGTTAAATTAAAGACTGACTTAGGTCCTCCAGACAAAATAAATGCTTTACTGTCTTTTATACGGTCGAATGCTACATCATGTGCAAAAATTTCAGAATAGATATTTAGTTCTCTCACTCTTCTAGCAAGCAATTGCGTAAATTGCGACCCAAAATCAATAATTGCTACTCTTGACATTTATGTTACCTCATAATTGCAGAAAAATAAAAATCTATTCTTATAAATTTGTAAAACAAAAACTTACCAATCCATAACATAAGGAAGACCTTCTATCCAATATTGCTACATAAAACAATAATAAGCACTTACACACACCTAAACACAATGCAGATCTTTCAAGACTCGTATTAATGTAATTACTATACCAAAAAAGTCACCCCCTCAACAAGAATTATGATTTTATTAATAAATATAGAATAAAATCTAAAATAATCATAAATTTAGGGACAATTACATGAATGAAGAATTATCTTTAGATGAGAGTTTAGATAGCGCTATGCGTTATGTTGAAAAAGGATGCAAAACAAAGATAGATGCAAAGATGAAAGCATGTATAAAAAACGAAGTTAAATCAGCAATTCCAGAATTAAATAAGGTATTAACACCTTTAATTACTTCTGCACTTAATGCAGAGCAAAAAACATTATCACAAAATCAGCAAGAAGAATTAGTGAAGCATTTTATAGAAATTATGATGCCACATATGCAAAAAATCATGGTAGCATCTGACCAATAAACAGAATCCTTATATATCAAAGCTCATCTTATACACAGTATATTACCTACTTTCCCCATTAAGAACTATATATTATTGACGTAAACTTCTATAAGCATTGTAAATTTTTGATGTTTATAATGCTTATAGCCACTATATTTGCTATACCTTTTATAAAAAACTTTAGATAAACATTCATTCTTTTTTACAGTACATGATTGTATAAACTGTAGCCAAAAAATCAACAATGGAAGACCTTCTGATAATTGCTATTAAAACATTCACATTTCATACATTTGTAAATATCCAATATTACCTTAGATTTTGGCAGGAATAAGATGAATCACATCCCATTGTTAAATATCTTTTTTCTACTACTTCATAATACATATCTATATCTTGTCGTATAAGGGATAGCACCTCTTCATCTAACAGCAATTCTCTTGCAAAACTTGCTAGATGACTTACAATAACCCCAAAATCCATAGAATTTGCCTCCACATGATTTTTAATTGTACCATAAAACTTTTCATCACACATTTGTATGATATTCCGTGGAATTTTGAGTCCAGAAATTTCTTCTACAGGATTCTCCTGTGGATAATATAAGTGCCTAAATGTATTCCTTAACCTGGAAGAGAATCTATTAAAGGCTACAGCATAAAGTCGTTTTTCTGCATACTCCTTTGCAGCTAGCCGTTTTACCTTATACATCTGTCCAAAACATGTAATACAAGATAACACCACAAAATCTACTACCTCATTTGCAAATCTCTCACGTGCATTTGATATGCATGCAAACTTATAACATATGTCTAGTAAGTTCACATAAAACTTACTAGAATGCAGTTTATAAACAGCTTGGCGTTGGAAAGGCTGATTATTACCCCAAAAAGTTGCACCTAGTTGTACCAATGGAAACGTTAACTTATGATGATCTGCAGCAAGAAATTTACCCATCACACTATCTACAAATTTTTGATTATCAAAATGACTTGCACAATATCTTAGACTATTACACATATTAAACATACAAAATCTAGTTAGTAGATGCTCAAGAATTCCCAGTTTAATTATGAACACACATAAGGGTAGATTTTCAGTTACTGTAAACAAAGCCTTTTCCATGTCACTCTTAAGCACAACCTGTTCATCCTCACACACGTTAAACATATTCATAAAACTAAGAGCATATTCCGTATGCATCTTTAGAAAACATTTTACAGTAGACTGGAACTTCATTATACATTTTTTAGCAGAATATTGCGGAGCCAAGAACAACTCAGGAGCAGGAGTTGCAAGATATTTTACAGGCAAAATCTCCACTAATGTTAAGTCCCCCCCCCCCCCATCCTTCCACAGGGATTTGTTGTAAGCTTAGTACTTGATAGTCCAGCGCCAACACCAGTACTAGAGCTTTCTTCCTTTAAACCCAACATCTTTACTTTAACCATGTCAGCATAACTTGCTGATGTCACAGAGGAACTAGTACTACTTAAGTCTCTCAATACTAATTTCTTCCTAATACTCCTACATAAAGGTTTATCTGATAATCTCATTGTACCTTCTGGTACAGCACTAGGTTTAACCTTCTCTTCTTCTATATTACCACATACTCTTTCCTGACTAGAACCTTCCTCCTTCAAACTTATAACATCAAGTTCTCTAGCACAACTTACAATGCTAAAAGAAGCTTGACTACCACAAACTTTTGGCTTTGCACCTTCTCTTAAATACTTGTTTTCCAAATTTTGTGATTGAAGATCTAAATTAGAGGACTGCTGTGTCAACTGTCGACTAGCAATATTTGCTTCATATACATCACTAGTTACTTTTCCTTCTTGTTGCTCCAACTCAGCATTGATTTTTTTACTCTTCGATTTTTTCTTTTTACTAAATTTATCAGATGACCTTGATATAGCTTTTGTAATTTCATCATTATTCACTAACATCACTCAATAACAACACCAACTACAGGAAACATTACAGAAATACACTTTTCACGTAACCAAAAGATAGATTAGACTACCTACTTTATAATATCATAACTTACTGATTTTTTCAAGTAATAATAGCAGTTTCGCTACTGACTATATACTCAGAGTAACTATCCAATAAAACAACACACTATCTTAACCTTCTAACTATATGAAAAAGCAAAAATTACTGTTTAATAAATATAACTCAAACAATACACTCTAGACACAGTAATAATATCACCTTATTTAAGATAGCTAATTCTTCAGGAATTCCATGAATAAACTTCACAAATCTTAAAAGAAACCCAACTAAGCTTTATATTTAACCCATTTTCTCTGAAAATTACGTAGATAACATATATTAACCACTGAATTGGTACATAACAAAAAAACACGGGCAGATAAATATTACTGTTCAAACAGATTTAACAGCTAAAGAAAATGTAGATTAAGCATAGAAAAAGCTAGAACAGCTCACAACTGTTATAAATACACGAAACAAATAAAAGTAGCATAGGCTCAAAATTGTCTATATTAACATTAAAAACGGTTTCTCTAAATAAGACTTAAAGCAATTCAAAAATCTTGCTGCTAACACACCATCAATCACTCTATGATCTACAGACAATGTTATTGTCATAACATTTGAAATACACACTTGTTCGCCAACAACTATTGCTTTTTTCTCGCAACATCCAACAGACATTATACAGGATTGTGGAGGATTAACAATTGCATAAAATTCCTTAATACCAAACATACCAAGATTAGAAACAGTAAAACCTCCACCTTGGAACTCCTCTGGTTTCAACTTGCCAGACTTAGCTTTAGTAGCTAATACTTTAACTTCACTTGATATTTCTAACAAAGACTTTTTATCTGCATTGAAAACAATTGGGGTAATAAGTCCATTATCAATAGATACAGCAACTGAAATATCAATACTATGAAATACAACTATTTTATCATCAGACCAAGATACATTAATTTCAGGAAATTTCTTAATACTCATAGCAACAGCTTTAATAATGAAATCATTTACTGTAACTTTACTATCAAGATTTTCAGCATTAATTTCTAATCTTAGTTTAAGTAGATCATCCATCAAACAATCTACCGAAATATAAAAATGAGGAATCGTTTGCTTAGAATGTACTAAACGTTCTGCTATTACTCTACGCATGCTACTAATTTCAGTAAAAGAACTTTCTCCCAAAGAATTAGACACATTACCCTTTTGATTTACAATATCTAATATATCAGCTTTTATAATTCTTCCATAAGGACCCGTTCCTTTTACTGAATTGATATCAACACACAGGTCGGAAGCAATCTTCTTGGCTAAAGGACTAATTTTAATTCTTTCACATGAATCAGAAGGACTATTTAACATCGCAGTATTTACAGCCTGTTGATTAATCTGCGATTTAACCGACCCATCTTTAGGAACATTATCACTCTTCTTATATGAATGAATTCCAACTAGATCTTGTTCATCTACAGCAATTAATGCTATCAATTGGTTCACTTGTACATTCTTGCTTCCTTCTTCAAAGAAAACTTTGCCCATGATACCATCTTCATCTGTATACTCAAATTCCATAACAGCTTTATCAGTTTCTATATCAGCTATTATATCACCTGACTTGACTACATCCCCTTCTGACTTATACCACTTTCTTATAGTCCCACTTTTCATGGTTGGAGAAAGAGCAGGCATCAATACTTCTATTGGCATTCTTAACATCAAAAAAATCTTTTATACACCATTACAGTATTAGACATGTATTGTCAATCCAATTATAGGCACCATCTATTCTAAACAATAGGATAAATAACTTATACTCAAAACATGTTATTTCTAATTGTTCCGAATAAACCTAAGTTGAACTACTAATATATCAAATCTGACACATAACTTATACAATACCTCCCTTATGGTATATTAATAATCTATCTATCAATTATCATGTATGCAAGCCACTTATGAATACCTTCAGTCATTAATATATTGTTAAACACATTTTATTTCTTGTAGTAGACAAAAAACTTGCTAATATTATTACATTTGTTTAACGTATAGAGACTTTGTGCTAGTCAGTAATCGTATTCAAGATATTTTGGGGTTTTACGAAAGCGAGAATCCAGGGGTAAAAGCAAATCTGATAAGAATGCTGTTACATGGTAAAGTGGCTGGTAGTGGGAAGTTATTGATATTACCTGTGGACCAAGGCATGGAGCATGGACCAACTAAGAGCTTTTCAAAAAATCCTCAATCTTATGATCCACATTACCATTTTAAATTAGCTATTGAAGGTGGGTTTAGTGCATATGCAGCTCCACTTGGTATGCTTGAAGCAGGAGCATCTACTTATGCTGGTCTTATCCCTCTTATACTTAAACTAAATAGCTCTACGTTGCTTTCTCCAAAAAATAGTCTAGATCAAGTGGTAACTTCTTCTATAAAAGACGCGTTAAAGTTAGGATGTTCAGCTATAGGAGTAACTATTTATCCAGGTTCTCATAATTTCTTTTCTATGATTCGAGAAACAAGAGACCTTATTGCAGAAGCAAAAGCAGCAGGATTAGCAGTTGTAATATGGTCATACCCACGAGGGAATGATATTTCAAAACAAGGAGAAACAGCAATAGATATAGTAGCATACGCTGCACATATCGCAGCATCACTTGGAGCAAATATCATAAAAGTCAAGTTACCAACAAGTCACATAGAAAGAGATTCTATACCTTATGACATTTCATCTTTAGAAAAAAGGATAGAATATATAAAATTATCTTGCTTTGCAGGAAGGAGATTAGTTGTCTTTTCAGGTGGAGAAACAAAAACTGATGAAGAATTATTTCAAGAGATACAGTCAATAAAATTAGGTGGAGGAGATGGATCTATTATAGGACGTAATTCCTTCCAGAGATCAAAAAGTAATGCTATATCAATGATAGAAAAGATAGCAAAAATTTATAACAATTAGGCTAGGTGGCAGAATGGCTTATGCAGAGGACTGCAAATCCTTTTATATCGGTTCGATTCCGGTCCTGGCCTCCATTCAACCAACAAGATCACTTTTTGTAAGATTTGATTGTAACAAGTTCTGTTGTTGAAATCCGCAATAAATTCTCTGATGACCTTTAAAATATTACCCTCAGAACATGAAATAACATTTTAGCTATTGCTTGATAAAATACAACTTGTTGCTGGAATTATGCATTGAAAGTTTTATCACAACACAAAAAAACTAAACATCTCATATGCAATACTATACCACCTAGACAAAGCCTCTCAATCACTATACCAGAAAAATACTACGATTACTAATCGGAGAAGTTCTAATAAAATATTCAAAAGCTTTGTTAACAATGTTACATAAAGAAGTTGTTGTTATCATAAGCACTTACAATACCCTAAGCTTTGCTGATACTATTAGATAAAGAAGTCGTTGCTATAAATACTGATGAATATGTTCCAACAGCTATACCAAAAAATACAATTATACTCAACTCTCTAACTGTACCCTGACACAATAACATTAAAGGAATAGATGCTAGCATAGTCGTACCAGACGTCAATATTGTTCTTGATAAAGTAGCGTTAATACTCATATTAATGATATCAGGCAGCTTTCTTTGTATTTTCTTCTTAAGTAATTCCCTAATCCTATCATATATTACTACTGAATCATTAACTGAATAACCAATAACTGTTAAGATTGCTGCAGTAGAAGAAAGATTAAACTCAATATTACACAAGCTAATTAATCCCAATGTTAAAACAACATCATGTATTAGAGCTAAAACACCACCTAATGCAAAACTCCACTGAAACCTTAACCACAAATATAAAAACATTCCTAACAATGAAAATATTATTGCACATAACCCTTCAAAAATCTGTTTATATCCAACTTGCGGCCCAACATAATCTATTTTTAAATAAGTTACTTCACCTAGTATTTCTTCTAATACCCGTTTTATCTTTTCAACAACATAAGATTGTCTCGAATTTTTTTCATTCTTAAAACGAATCATTAACTCTTTATCATTATTTTTAAAACCTTGAACAGAGAAACCTATAAAACCATTCTCCTGCAGTTTTAGATTAACATCTCTAGTATCTATTTGATCTGCACGAAGTTCGATTATGATACCACCTGCAAAATCTGTACCAAAGTATATACCTTTAAATAAAACAAGCAATATTGAAACAAGCATGAGAATACCACTACAAGATACAGCATATATCCTATACTTAGAAAAATTTATATTTGTACCACTAAGGAAAACCACTACTCAAAACTATAAATTAACTCATTAAGCCTATGTGATTTCTAATACTTATTCAAGAAAAAACACTTTCCCATAATGCAATAAACACTAAAAATATATAATTATTATTTTTTCCTATATTAAAAAATTTTGTATAGTAGCTTTACTGATAATTTTCATTATACACGATCCTCAATAAAAACTACAGACTGTTCATTTTTAATATTGCAAGATACTTGGGAGAAATAGTAATAATCTGGGTTTTAAAGTGCAAAAGATATCACATTATAAAACATATATCTAAATCTATTTTAGGGTAAGCTTACATAAGCATCACAAACACGTTTCCTTCTACATAGAAACTATGTATATTAACTTATTTATAATTTCTATCATTATACAGTGTTTTACATTAAGAATTATAAGCATTTCATTTACAACATTGTAGGCTATTTGGGAGAAATAGTAATAATCTGGGTTTTAAAGTGCAAAAGATATCACATTATAAAACATAGGTACAAATGTGTTCTAGGAGAAACAGATATAATTGCTGTTAAGAACAAATACTTAGTTTTCATAGAAGTCAAAACCAGTATACTTGGATCAGAAATTCCTATCACTAACAAGCAACAAAAATCTATTGTCAGAGTAGCAAAATACTTTATTACGTATCATACAAAATTTGAAGAATACAACATAAGATTTGATTTATATTTTCTTTCACTTTCAAAAGGATTGATACATATCTCTCATGCTTGGCAAGAACTTTAACTTGCTTTAATTAACCCATTATTTTAAATCTTCGCAAAACACTAACTAAAGCTTGAGTTAATTCACTGATCATTTCATCCGTATGACAAGGTGTTGGAGTAATTCTTAATCTTTCCGTACCTACAGGTACAGTAGGATAATTAATAGACTGTATATATATCTTGTATTCCTTAAGCAACACCTGTGAAATATTCTTACAAGCCATTGAATTACCTATAATAATAGGAATGATATGTGTGTCTGTTTTAACAAAATTAATCCCAGCCTTGGAGAAAGACTCCTTTACTTTACTCACAACTTCACGTTGCTTTTCCCTCTCAATAGAACTATTTTTCAAATGTTCAACACTTATTCTAGCAGATGATGCAATAAGCGGTGATAATGCTGTAGTAAAAATAAAGCCAGGAGCAAAACTTCTAATAACATCCACTAAATTTTTTGATCCAGCAATATATCCTCCCATAACCCCAAAAGCTTTGGAAAGCGTTCCTTGAATGATTGTAATTCTATCAGATATGTTCTCCTGCTCTGATATACCCCCACCACGATTTCCATACAGACCAACTGCATGAACTTCATCTAAATAAGTTATTGCATTATATTTATCAGCTAAATCACAAATCTTAGAAATTGGAGCTACATCTCCATCCATAGAATATAAAGATTCAAATATTATAATTTTAGGCACAGATATATCAACAGACTTCAATAAATCTTCAAGATGGCTAACATCATTGTGCTTGAATATATATTTTGCTCTATTACTGCCTCTGATTCCTTCTATCATAGAAGAATGATTTTTTTCATCTGAAAAAACTACAATATCTGGAATTACAGAAAGCAATGTACTGATAGTAGTCTGATTTGCAACATAACCACATACAAAAGTTAGAGCAGCTGGTTTCTTATGTAAATCTGCTAATGACTCTTCAAGTTCAATAATTTCTTTTGTAGTCCCAGAAATATTCCTTGTACCCCCAGCACCTACACTACTACCATAATTCTTGATAGCAAGAATCATATGTTCATTTTGCCCCATACCTAAATAATCATTGCTACACCACAGAGTAACTATATTATTTACACTACATTCAATAGCATAAGGAAATTGGCCAGGAATACGTGAAAACCCAGTAAATTCCCTATATCGACCTTCATCTTTTATATGCTTAATTCGGTTAAAAAAGATTTCTTCATAATTTACCATAATTCTTTTCACCCTGTGCTTTAATATAAAACCTAATCAAAAATCACTCCCCTAACATTATCTTTAAATGGCGCTTTTTACCACAACTCAACTTAACATAATATGTATTGCAAAAGTCCTTTAAAGATAACTTGTAATTCATATCTAGCAAAACCACATCATTAATTTTGCATCCTCTACCATTAATCAATCTTCTGGCACTACTACTACTTTTTTCCATTCCAGACATTTGAAGTAATTTTATTATAGGTAATCCTAACTCCACATCACATTTACTCACATAAAAAGGTGATAAACCTGAATCATCATTATGTTCAAAAACTTTAAGCGCATCATTAGCAATACTTTGAGCAATTTGCTCTCCGTGACATATTTTAGTAGCTTCAGTAGCTAATATTTTCTTTGCTTCATTAATCTCATGTCCCTGCAAAAGCTCCAACTCTTTTATCTCATCAAGAGATAACTCCGTAAATAACTTTAAAAAACGACCTACATCCTCATCCTTAACATTACGAAAATATTGCCAATAATCAACAGGATTATACATACTACCATCCAACCACACTGCCCCTTGTGCAGTTTTACCCATTTTTTCACCTGAGCTTGTAAGTACTAAATTAGTAGTAAGACCAAAAAGTTCCGGTAATCTCAACTTCCTACCCAATTCCACACCATTAACAATATTACCCCATTGATCAGAGCCACCTATTTGTAACAAACAATTATGACGCCGATTTAACTCCACAAAATCATATGACTGTAACAACATGTAATTAAACTCTAAAAAGCTAAGATTCTGTTCTCTTTCTAAACGCAATCTTACATTATCAAAAGTCAACATGTTGTTCACGGAAAAATGTTTACCTATATCTCTTAAAAACTCTATATAATTTAAATCATCTAACCATTCAGCGTTACGTACTAACAACGCATCGTGTGTTCCATTGCCAAATACAATAAACTTCTTTAATACTTCACAAATACCTAATGTATTCTCCTCAATCTCATTAGCAGACAGCATTACTCGTGACTTATCCTTACCAGAAGGATCACCTATTTTAGTTGTCCCATCTCCTAACAATATTATCGGTTTATGACCAAATTTTTGCAGGTACCTTAAAACCATAATCTGCACCAAACTACCAACATGTAAACTTTTAGCAGTACAATCAAATCCTATGTAAACACATATACATTGTTGGGCCATTAATTGATCTAAGGCACTAACGTTAGTACATTGATTAAAATACCCTCGAGAATACAAAAAGCTTAAGAACTGAGACTTGAACTTCATTTTAGAAACAGATTATTAAAAAACCAGTGATCCCGGCGCGAATCGAACGCGCGACCTACTGATTAAAAGTCAGACGCTCTACCGAACTGAGCTACGGGATCTCAACCAAAGATATATTATAGTATCTACAATGTATATTGAACCATTTTCCTAAAATTAAGTAAAGGTTTTTCTTAATAGAATAGCAATACAATTCAAGTAAATATACATAGCAGGACAAGTTAATTCTATAATAAACCACAAATTATAAATTATGCATATTGCAAAACAACAAAAAACTTGATATCCTGTCTGTTTTTAAGCTGGGTAATTTCATTATGTTCCTTTCTATAGAGGATACTTTAGACTACATAAAAAAAAATGCAATAAATTTTATTGATTTAAGGTTTACAGGTTCTAATGGCAAATGGCACCACATAACACGCAGTGCAGAGACTACAGACGCACAGGTTTTGTCAGCAGGGATTAATTTTGATAGTTCATCGATTCCTGGATGGCAGTCAATAGAAAAATCAGATATGATATTATTACCGGATATAAGTACAGCCTTTATTGATCCATTTTCTACCCAATCAACATTAGTCATAATGTGCAATATAGTAGATCCATATAATCAATCCCAATATTCTAAAGACCCACGATACACAGCACAAAAAGCATCTAAATACATGCTATCTACAGGCATTGCTGATAAGTGTTATTTTGGACCAGAAGTAGAGTTTTTTATATTTGACAATGTACAATTTCACACAGGAATGTATAATTCTTACTTTAAGATAGATTCTGCAGAACACGACACTCCGTACCAAAAAAGAGAATTTTCTAACAGTCACCGCCCAAAGGCTAAAGGTGGTTACATGCCTACTCCTCCTACTGATTCATTACATGACATTCGCTCAGAAATGTTAACAATGTTCAAAGAAGTAGGTATCATACCCTTAATACATCACCATGAAGTCGCTGCATCACAGTGTGAAGTCGGATTCCAGCACGATGAATTACTATCTAGCGCAGACAATGTGCAAAAGTGTAAGTATATAGTGCATGGAGTTGCATCGTCTTATGGTAAAACTACAACCTTTATGCCAAAACCAGTAATACAAGATAATGGTAGCGGTATGCATTGCCACCAGTCCTTATGGAAAGATAATGTTAACCTTTTTGTCAATCCTGATGGCAGCATATCAGAAACCTGCTTATATTATATAGGTGGGATTATTAAATATGGCAAAGCTATCAACGCATTTGCAAATCCTTCAACAAACAGCTACAAAAGGTTAGTACCACATTTTGAAGCACCAACTTGGTTGACTTATTCATATGAAAATAGATCCTCCGCTATCCGTATACCATACGCATCAAAGAATGATACTAATGCTAAAAGGATAGAAGTACGCTTTCCCGATCCACTTGCAAATCCATACCTGTGTTTTTCTGCACAGTTAATGGCTGGATTGTATGGTATACAAAATAAAGTTCATCCTGGACCAGCAATAGATAAGAATTTATACTCACTAGATAAAACAGAACTACAACAATTAACCTCTGTAGCAAGCTCTCTCGAAGAAGCATTAGAATGTTTAGATAATAATAGAGAATTTCTGTTAGTAGGGAACGTATTTACTAATGATCAAATTGATTCATATATAAATCTTAAAATGCTAGAAGTAAAAGATCTACAGTTACATCCACATCCCATTGAATTTATAAATTATTATAACTCTTAAACAAATCAACGTTGTATTTGTTATATGGTTAGTGAGCCATGTTTATATACAAAATTTCAGAATGTGGGAGTGTGCAATGAATAAATCATTGGATTATTATTAAGATGGTCTTTATTTGCATTCATAACTTCATAATATATATTCAAGCCCTAATGCAACATACTAACTCAATACATGCAATTATAAAAATTTGGATACCTATTAAACATGACAAATAACTTTAATAATACATTTCTACAACTAAAGTCACTAGTACAACAAGACTTAGAAGAAATGGAATTTCTAATTTCACACCAAAATGATAAACACATTGCTTTAATTACAGAAATTATACATCACTTAATTAAATCTGGAGGAAAGAGGATACGTCCTATAATTTTTTTTATCATATGCAAGATGCTAAATTGTAATAATGCAAATAAAATACTAATTGCAGCAGCTATTGAATTCATACACAATGCCACATTGCTACATGATGATGTTATCGATGAAAGTGAGATAAGAAGAGGAACAAAAACATCCAATTTTATATGGGGAAACAAAGCAAGTATCCTAGTAGGAGATTTCTTACTCGCTGTATCTTTTCAATGGCTTATAGAGTGTAAGGATCTGAATATATTATCTACACTATCTCAAACATCTAATACTATTATAGTTGGAGAAGTACAACAAATGATATCTAGTCACAATATAAACCTTTCCAAGGAAAAATACATAGAAATCATTTCTGCAAAAACAGCCTCTTTATTTGGAGCAACATGTGAATCTGCTGCAAATCTAGCACAAGTAACCAATAAGGAAAAAGAAGCATTAAAAAATTTTGGAAATAATTTTGGTATTTCCTTTCAAATCATGGACGATATTTTAGATTATACAGCCTCAGAAGAACAATTTGGTAAAAAACTAGGAAATGATCTTTTTACAGGCAAAACTACCTTACCTGTTATTATTGCATATCAAAATGCAACATCAAAAGAAAAAAAATTCTGGGACCAAATATCTGTAAATTCAAACTTAGAACAAGCTATATCCTACATTAAATCTCATAATGCGATTGAAAAATCAATAGATATTGCAACAATCTATGTAAATCAAGCAAAATCATGTTTAAATATTTTTGCAGAGTCAAACTATAAAATGCATCTAAACAAACTACTAGATTGTATTCTACATAGAGGATATTAAACCAGTTAAATATTTTGCAGCTATATTCAAATAAATTGAGGATTTAAAGACAAGTAAGACTGATAACATATTTAAATTTACATCATTTTCTTAGCAACATCTATTTCTTCAATCTCTAAATGTGATAACAATATACTTTGTATAGTTTGTTCCTCTTGATTCATTATCTCATCATCGATACGATTCGCATATTGAACATACAGAAAACAACACAAACTAACACCTGCAAAAAATACACTAGATATCACTGAAAATAATACAGACCTATATACACTTTGCTCAAGACCGAAAATAGACTTGACTTCGAATCCTAAAACAACATTTAGCACACATAAGGATAAAAATAGCACAAAGACAAGTAAAAACAAAAATTTACAAGCACCATACTCATTCTTAATCGCCTCATAGGTCGCTTTAGCATGAGACACTGCAGCAAATTTACAAGACATTAAGTCATATATACGTTTTGTAAGATTATATAATACATGACCATACCTATTGCACCCAACAATTTTATACTCATCTGAAAAACATAAATTTACACACAGAGTATGTTGTGAATCAATTCTAGAATCATATATGGGTAATCTACTGCTCACTTGAGAAAAATTTTGCACTAAAGCTTCAAGGTTTCTACTACATATGTTTGTCATATTAGCGTTTATTATATCATACACAGTATGCCCTAAACTATTTTTGACTTCACACAACTGCTCAAAAGACACCATAGTTAGCAATAATTGATAAGACTGTATATATTCAGTCACGTAAGCTTCCATTTCTGTCATCAATGCTTTCCTATTTTTTTTGGATATTCTAACCTTATCTCGCATTTCAGGAATATCCATTTTTTCGGTTACAACCGATTTTAGATGCTGATCTACACTCTCCCTATATCGTACGTTATAATATGAAAGCACCTTTGCAAAACCTATAAAATATATATATGACATAAGATGTAATGGAGTATCTCCATGAGAATTTTGTTGTGTCAATATCAATGGTGCATTTTTCGCAAAGTATCGTATAACCATATAATTTACATATGGGGCACATACTACATAATGCATTGGAGTATTACCACAATTGTCTTGTTCGCTAACTATTTCAATTCTTTCATATACTAATAATTGTATTATTTCACACAAAAAATTTTCTTTCTTTAGTATATTACACATATTCACAGCATAATGCATAGCATTCCTACCTTGAGCATCAAGCTTATATTGAGAGAAACTCATTAAAAGTGTTTTTACTAGCAAATATGATACGTCCGCACACTCAGACTCATCGGTTAGAAAATACAATCTAACTAAAGCACTCATCATATCCTGAGGAAAGTTAGCATCACCAAACCCATTTGAGAAAGATAAAAATTCAGAAACCTGCTGAACAGAAATCTTCTTCTCAGCAACAGCTATATTTATTTTATTAGCCAATATCTCTATAGCCTGTATTACAACCTTGAACATCTCTGTTCTGTGCTTTACTTTATTTTGCTGTATAACCTCCGGATCTGTTTCTTCTTGAGAAGTTTCATTACCAACCATATTTAATAAAGTTGTGCATACTTTCTTAGAAATAGATTTATATGCAAGTTTCAACTTACCGGACATTTCTCTCACTTCAGTAGCTTGATAACCTACAACCTGACTTTCATCTATACTAGATTGCCTAATTGCCCTCAGCAACGTTGTTTTAAGTGTCTCTTTTATAACACTACTAGAGTTACCTTGAATTCCAGATATATCATATAATGACATGATTAAATAATAGAATACTGAACCAAGCTCATCTTTCAACAACAGTACATCCTCAGCTTTTAAAGATTCTAGTGTCTTTAAAAACGATACATCATGTGCTAATATTTCACTCAATAAGACAGGCAGAATATATTGTGTTATAGCCATCTTACGCACAATTAACACGTTAACACCCTCCTAATATAGAACTCACTCATTGTATTTAAAATCAAAAGTATCAACTTCGACATATAAAATCTTTTACATACTGATTATCTACGTGCTTTATATTCTGAACAGATTCACATGCAATAATTTTTCCGTTATATAACACAGCTATTTTACTCGCAATTTTAAAAGCACTACTAATATCATGAGTAATAGTCACAACTGTTAAATTAAATTCTTTATGACATCTTATTATAATTTCATTCACAACATCAGACATTATTGGATCCAACCCTGAAGTAGGTTCATCAAGAATCATAATTTTAGGTTCACTAACAATAGCCCTAGCCAATGCTATTCTCTTTTTCATGCCACCAGATAACTCAATAGGATATCTATCCAATACATCAGTACTCAATCCTACCAAATTCAATCCAGAAGCAGCAATTTTCCTTGACAATCGTTTATCACGATTAAATCTATAATGTAAGTTAAAAGAAATATTTTCACATACCGTTAAACTATCAAATAACGCACAATTTTGAAATAAAACCCCAAAATTTTTAATCAAGCTTTTATTATGTCTAATATCCACACCACTAACAATTACCCTACCAGAAGTAGGAGCTATCAAACCTAATATTGTTTTTGCTAATACAGACTTCCCACTACCTGATTCCCCAACAATAACTAATGATTCCCCATATGCAATATCAAGACTTATTCCTTTCAATACTTGATGTCCATGAAAATCTATACATAAATCAGATAAAGAAATATAATTCATAAAATCAACTACTATGAATAAAATACAGTAATAATATAATTGAATAAGATGATAAACATGGATGATACAACAACAACATAAGTAGTAGCCAATCCAACACCTCTAGCTCCACCACTACAATAATAACCGCTATAACACCCCATAAAGGATACTATAAAACCAAACACTGTTGCTTTAACTAAACCTAAAGTAATATCTCGAACATGCAAAAACTTCATCACTCCCCTTATATACATTTCAGAAGTATATCCCAACTGATATGAGCCAATAATATACCCACCGTAAGCACCAATTAAATCAGCACATACAATCAACATAGGCATAGCAATCATTGTAGAAACAATACGAGGAACAATCAAATATTTAAATGGATGAGTATCTAATGTAAACAAAGCATCTATTTGCTCAGTAATACGCATAGTACCTAGTTCAGCAGCGATAGCTGCTCCTACACGTCCTGCAATAATAAGACCAATCAATACTGGCCCTAATTCCCTTACAATAGCAACAACTACTACTCCAGAAACAAAATCACTTGAAACATCATTATGTATTATTAGAGAATTCTGCAAAATTAACACTGCACCAGTAAATATTGCAGTAATACCAACTATAGGTAGTGAGAAAAAGAATATTTCTATAAATTGTTTTAATACCACACCATAGTAATAAGGAGGCACAAAACAATGATATATAAACTTTACAAAAAAAATAAAAGAATGTCCTATATTAAAAACTACACTAATTACGTACCTACCAATAGTTTGCAACAACCAAAATGGCATTAAATGTAAACGTAAAAAGCGCATAACAATACACCACATCTTTTCAAGTAGCAACATAAATAAACTTCATACCACACAACTTACTTTAATTAAACCAGCATAAAATTACATTAAACCTTATTGAAATGAGACATATCTAATTAATTAATATATTAGATAAACTCCTTAAGTAAATCAGTGTAACAAAAAACCTGTCTTTACAAAACTATAATTTCATAAACCACAAACATTTGAATAAATATTACAATACTAAATTATCTATACTCATAATTCAAATCATGCTCGTGATGTATATGATGCTCACTAAGATCATATAATACATTAGTATAAAAAATTTAAGATTCTATAAAGTTACTCACATATACTATAGTTATATACCTGTGTTAGCTTATTTCGTGCAATATTATACTAGATATTACCTGTACATTCTGATCTGTCAAAATAATAATAGAATATCAACATAAAAAACTATACAGTATCAGACTTAAACACATATCTTACCAATTACAATAAAAAATAATAATGGGAAAATCTATAATCTAATTAAAAAAACAAACATCAGAAAATATTAACGTTTCAAATATAGAAAACCTATAAACAAGACTTAAGTTGCTGTACGTAATCTAACATATTAGCTGCCTTAAAAATTGCAGACCCAACAACTAAAATATCTGCACCAGCTTCGACTACACTTTTAGCATTCCCAATATTAATACCACCATCTACAGCTATTTTAGTTTTTAATGAATACTTCTCTATCATGTTACGAACACATGAAATTTTATCTAACTGAGATGCAATAAATTGCTGTCCCCCAAAACCAGGATTGACCGTCATAATCAACACAAGATCAAGTTCAAAAATAATATACTCTAAAATATTATAGTGAGATGTTGGAACAAGAGATAACCCAGCACTTCTTTTATAAGATTTAACCTCCCTTATTACACGATCTAAGTGTATATCAGATTCCGCATGAACAGTAATCATATCTGCTCCCGCATCAACAAAAGCTTCTATATAATTACTAGGAGAATTAATCATGAGATGCACATCAAACGGAATAGTTGTATACTTTCTTATTGCAGAAATAACAACAGGTCCTATAGTAATATTAGGTACAAAATTACCATCCATAACATCTATGTGGATATAATCTACACTTGCATCTGCCAGCATTTCTACTGATTTACCTAAATTAGCAAAATCTGCTGATAGTATAGAACTAGATACTTCTATAACTTTTGTTTTTCTAAAATTATTCTTTTTTGTTAACACGTGAATTTTGATAATGAAACATATACTTTACAGTCTATTGAATTCCATATAATTTTCAAGCATGGAGAAAAACAATAAATACTTTTGATCTTTCTTGATAGAATTTGAGATTACACATACTATAAAGAAATCACATCAAATCCAGTAAAAATTACACTACAATTCAACTGCAATTACTATCCTAATAATCTAAGCTAAAAATGTTTAAAGCAAGCTTCTTATAAAATTAGTGACTAAATATTTTTAACTCACTCCTTAATACAATACATGCAAATAAATACTCTTAATCTATAATTTACGAAAATTACAGCAATATAACTTTAATTCATGACACTAGAATATTAAGTCCACATCACCACTATCTTAACAATAACATTACATTTTTTTAAGTTAACAAAATATAGTATTATCACAATTATATTAAACCTATTTTTACTATATGACCCTAAATCAGTACTATCAACTCCAATGGAACTGATCCTAAATAATTAGCGTCAACATCAAACACATAACTAAAGTCTACTACTTTTTACTATATGGGATTAGATCAGCCCAATTATCTCCTACAGAGACATCAACTTTTAATGGTACTGACAACCTAATCACACCTTCCATTACTTCTGTTATGATTTCTATTGTGTAATCTATATATTCTTCTAAAACTTCAAATAGCAATTCATCATGCACTTGCAGTATAAGTGAACCATTTGTAACTCTATCAAACAAGTGAATCATTGACATTTTTATTATATCAGCTGATGTCCCTTGCAAAGGAGCATTAATAGCTGCCCTTTCAGAGAAATTTCTCGCCATAACATTACTGCTATTAATATCTTTTATAAAACATTTTCTACCAAAAATAGTTCTAGTATAACCATGAGTTCTTGCATAAATCTTAATATTCTCCATATAAGATTGAATTTCCGGATATGACTTAAAATAGTTATCAATATATGCACTTGCTTCGGACTTAGAAATACCAAGCTGTTTAGCTAGACCAAACGCACTCATACCATAAATGATACCAAAATTTATTGATTTTGCCTTTCTTCTTAAGTTTTTATCTAAATTTTGGGTGCCAAATATCTGTTTTGCTGTTATTGAATGTATATCTTGATCTAAAAAAAATGCATCTTTAAATGCCTGTACATTGGCTATATGTGCCATTATTCGTAGTTCTATTTGTGAATAATCAGCAGAAATTAGCTTGTATCCTCTTTTTGCAACAAATGCTCTTCTTATAGCACTACCTTCCTCACTACTAATTGGAATATTCTGTAAATTTGGATTGCTTGAACTCAACCTACCAGTAGCAGTTGATATCATAGAGTAAAAAGTATGTATTCTTCCACTATTACTATCTATCTGTTTCCCCAAAGCATCAGTATAAGTACCTTTTAACTTGGTAAAATGACGCCATTTTAATACTTTATCCGCTATTTCAATTTCATTGAATACAAGATCATTTAAAACTTCAGCATCTGTACTATAATTACCTGAACTTAATTTCTTCCCCTTCTTTATACCCATCTTATCAAATAAGACACTTCCTAACTGTTTTGAAGATGCAATATTAAACTCTGTTCCTGAAAGTCCATATATTTCATTTTCTAGCATATTGATGTTTTTTGAAAAAGTAGATGACAATGTTTTTAAAATATCAATATTAATCAATATACCCGTCTTTTCCATGCTATCTAACACATGAATCAACGGTTTCTCAATCCTTTCATAGATAGTATACAATTGATTTGTAAATAGCTCCTTCTTAAGTAGCTTATGCAACAATAATAAAGTTGTAGCTTCTACGTTAGTAACATCTTGCTTAACATTATAACTAATTAGATTTCGTAATGAATGATTATGGATACTTGGATTTAAAACATATGACATTATCATAATATCATCAAAAGCTATAATATTCACATCAGGAATAATTTTCAACAATGTCTTTACATCGTATATTACTTTTAACACATAATTTAAACTAAGTACTGATTTAATAAGCCCTAATGCATTATCTATATGATCTTTATCAATATGGAGCACAACGTCTTTCCTATAGGATAAAGAAATGCTATCAATAGTATTATCGTTTACTTCTATATGTAAGGCCATTATTCCTTCACTTTTACAGTTTTCAATAAATACCTTAAGTGACTCAGCAGAGTAGTGTATAACCTTGTTATTAACCATAGTATCACTACTATCATTAGAATTTTGCTTAGTAGATAAGGTGCTTGTTTTTAAAATCTTATTAACTTTGATTTCTAAAGAATGCAATTCATATTTCTTAAAAAATTCTCCTAATTCCTGTATCTTAGAAACCTGAAAAACATATTTTTCTATATCTCCACATATATCTATCTTATCATGCAAAATTACCAATTTACGAGATAATATCGCCTGATTACTATACTGCACTATTGATTCACGACATCTATTTGTTTTAATTTCATGTGCACGTAATAACAAATCATCTAATGACTTAAACTCATTAAGCAACCTCGCCGCTGTTTTAACTCCAATACCTGGAACCCCAGGTATATTATCTGATGCATCTCCTGTCAAAGATAAGAAATCCAACAACTGACTCGATGATATGCCAAATTTACTTTGTACATCCTCTTCTCCAATGTATTTATTTTTCATCGGATCAAATATACAAATGCCGTATTTTAAAAGTTGTAATAAATCTTTATCTGATGTTACAATTGTCACTTTAATATCTTGTAATTTGCAATATTTTTTACTTAAAGTCGCTATTACATCATCCGCCTCATATCCTATCACCTCCTCAGAAGCTATGTTAAAAGCACTGACGGCTTCTCTTAACAATGAAAATTGTGATATTAAGTCATCAGGAAGTTTAGGACGATTGCTTTTATATTCTGGATACATATCATGACGAAAATTTTTACTACCAGTATCAAATACAACAACTAAATAATCAGTTTCATGTTTTTCTATATACTTTAAAAAAATACTTATAAAACCATAAACCCCACCAATAGGCAATCCATAAGATGTTCTAAGATTTGGTAAAGCATAGTATGCCCTGAAGAGTAGCCCATAAGCATCTATAATTGTAAAAACACGCATTATTTAAACATGCTATATAAAATCTATAAATTCTACACTTTACAATCTTATTAGTACACACAATTCCACAATCAAATGGATTATAAAACTTGCGCTGTTTTCACTGGACTTAAAGCATAGTAGAATTCTATATAACAACAATTAATCATGCAGATTAAATCTCTTATATCTTTAATATAAAACAACATACCATAAAAAACATGTTTACATATAAACAACACGAAATTAATTAGAAAAAGTTTTTTCGACAACAAAATTATCTCTTATTTAATAAAATCACATTAATATTTTTAGTAAGTACAATTATGGGTATACTAAATATGACAAGCACAAAAAACACTGACACAACACAAAAAACTAGAACTACCCGAAGGAAGACAACCACTACAAATAAGAATAAACTTGAAAGCTTTGACACCAATAACATTACTCAAGCTACAGCATCAGATAAACAAACACAGAATAGCGATACTACTTTAGATAATATGGGTTTTATTAATCTTAAAAAAGTAGAATCCGATGATGCAGAAATAATATATAAATCAAATACTTCTAAACAATCTAGTTTCCTCAAAGATCTATGGCATTCACTCAAAGAGTATTTTTCTTCAACACAGTAATCTAACCTTTTTAGATCAGGTTTTTTTACTAGCCATACATTGAGTTCAAACTTGTGTATATGTAAGCATTTTATATAAGAAACTTAAAATTCACAAATCGATGGGCAGTAGTAAATATAAAGTACCAAGTATACACAAGTAAAAACTATTGACATTAAACATATTTTATGTTGAAATGCCGTTTTCCTTATTATCTCGTTTACATAAGAAGGCATTTTCCAGTGAAGGCTTCAAGTAATAAAAAAAGCAAAAATTACATCTTATTAGTCTTACTAATAATTTTAGTAGTTATACTGTTTTTTACATCAATAGTAAGAGTTAAATTCTAGAGTTAGGTTATAAAATGTCATGAATAAATCAAATACTTATTCTTTTACAGATCTTAATTTACATACGAAGGAAGAGCTAAAGACAATCTTAAACCATGGCTCTACAATTAAAAAAAATCCTAACTTATATAGAAAGCATTTACTAAATAAAAATGTAGCTTTAATATTCCTTCAGCCATCAACCCGTACAAGAATATCATTTGAAGTTGGAGTTAATCAATTAGGTGGAAATGCTATTATTCTTAATGAAAAAGATACTCAACTAGCAAGAGGTGAATCTATTTATGATACAGCTAAAGTTCTATCAAGATATGTTGATTTAATAGTAATAAGAATACTAGAACATAATTCTCTACTTGAATTAGATAAGCACAGCACAGTCCCAATAATTAATAGTCTTACACAACATAGTCATCCATGCCAAGTTCTAGCTGACATTATGACTTACGAAGAAAAAATGGGTCCTATAGAAAATTCTACAGTAAGTTGGATTGGAGACTTCAATAACATGCTCGTATCTTGGATACACGCTGCAACAATATTAAACTTTAAATTAAACATTTCAACTTTAGAATACTCAGAAAATCTTGATTTATTACTCAAACAGGCAAAAGAGAAAGGCAATAATATTACATACGATAAAAATCCTTATAATATCATTCCAGATGCAGATATCATTACTACAGACTCCTGGGTTTCAATGGGCTTTGAAAACAAAATCAAAACTGAATTCTTTAAATACCAAGTTAATGCTGATCTTCTAAAAAAAGCTAAACCCAACTATATGTTCTTGCATTGTTTACCTGCACACAGAGAAGAAGAAGTAACATCTGAAATAATAGATGGACCAAATTCATATGTATTTGACGAAGCAGCAAACAGATTACATATTCAAAAAGCAATTATGCTATGGTGTTTAAATCTGTTATAAGACAAGCCTATATTTATTGCTACATACTTTAAGTTAAGTCCATACAATTAAAAGTTTTTAAAACAACTAATAGATCTCCTACAATATGACAACTTCCTCAGAAGTAACAGACTAACACTATAACTGAAGACAAATAATATTCACAAATAGTTCACAAACCAAACCTTACAGACAGTTTATTTTCCACTTCCTTATAAGAACATATAAACTTTATTATTATATAAGAAGCTTTTAAACGATGAATAAAATCAATTACAGAACTCACAAAAAACTACAAGACAATAAGTATTCAACCAATACAGCTTTACACATCCAAAAATTAATATGAAATCTTCATAGTTATTTCATATAACAAGTGAGTAGTCCTTGCAGAAAAAATTGATATAAGTATAAAATTTCCATTCTAAGTAAAAAAAGGAATATTATTAGATGTCATCTGTAGAAAAATCTTATATACACAATTTGCGGCTAGTAAATTTTCGTAACTACTTAAACCTTGAGTTAGATACTTCTAGTAAGTCAGTCGTATTACTTGGAAAAAATGGTGTAGGAAAAACAAATATATTAGAAGCAATTTCTCTACTATCAAAAGGTACTGGTATCAGGGGAGTGAACACAGAAAGTATGCAAAACAGTGCATCTAACTCTCCATGGAGCATTTCATATCAAATTCACACACAAAATGGTATTTATCCAATTGCAATTTCACGAGATAATAACAAACGCACTATTTTAATCAGTAATAAGAACCAAAGCTACATTACATTACATAAAATTACAAATGTCATATGGTTAATACCACAATTAGATCATATCTTCTTAAAATCACAAAGTGAAAGATTAAGATTTTTCGACAGAATAGCACATATCTTCGACACAAAATACGCTACATATATTATAAAATACAACAAGGCAAAACAAGAACGCAGCAAGTTATTGCATAATAACTCTATAGACAATTTCTGGTTATCCAGTTTAGAGAGTATCATTGCAGATAATGGAATGAACATTGCACGCATAAGATTCAATGTTTTACAAATATTACAAAATATCTTATCCCAAAACAGTAGATCCCATGCTTTTTTTAAAGCAATTATAAAAATCCAAAGCCAAGTATCTGATTTATTGAATCAAGAAAATTCTGTTGAGCTATACAAAGAACATTTAAAGAACAATAGAACTAAAGATTCATTAAGTAATCTAGTAAATTTCGGAGTCCATAATGATAACTTTCAAATATTTCATTTAGAAAAAAACTTAATAGCTAATCATTGCTCAACCGGAGAACAAAAAATTCTATTATTATCATTAATTTTATCTTCTGTCTTAGCAAAACAAAACATTGAAGAATATCCAATCTTATTACTAGATGACGTAATGTCCCATTTAGACGCACACCATCAAGAAAAATTACTAGAAACCATAAGAAATATAAAATGCCAAGTATGGTTGACAGATATCGATCTTACACAACAAAACTTTACAAAACATAGAGAACATTTTAAGTTTTTTCATGTAGCAAACAATACAATAACTCACAATAATATTTAATGTACCATAAAACATATCTGCAGTTTCAAGCAATAACAATCCTTACTCAACATAAATCTAAATAATTCTTTTTAGAGGATAACACTTACACATAAAATATTCTATAAATCATACCAAACACAGTAGAAATATATTTTACGCCTTATACACATAATTACTGCATCCACATAAATTTCCTAACAAAATAATCAAAAATCCCCATAGTGTTCTTGTTCATCTTAATAAATATCACATATATCATTAACTTATATTCTAAATAATCAAATTAATAATAGCTGACAACTGTTTATTGAAGTAGTCTTGATTTAAAAATTGTATAAAACCGAATTTATCAGTATCTCTGTACATACCAAACTAATTGCTAGCTTACTTGTAGCACATTACAACATATGTTCAAAACAAATTTATTTAGAACACAATTTAAATCCCAGATTTTTGAGAGTATTTGTATAAAGATTCTTACATTGTAACCTTGATCCATTACAAACTTTCTAAACAGTTTCTCAACATAAACACTAAATAACTACAACCCCCACTTCTCATACGAACCAAACTTTAGCATACCCTCAAGCATATTTTGTATAAAAAACACACTATTTTCGCATTATAAAGTATCAAAATAACGCTTAATCTGTTTTAAATCTTCCCAAGCAATACGTTTTTGCATTGGTTGACGCAATAAGTATGATGGATGGAATATAATAGCTGTAGTAATACTATGTTGAAAAAATTGATTCCTATATGAATGAAATCTCCCTCTAAGTTTGGATATAGGATTTTTAGAATCAAGCACAGAATAACATGCAGTACTTCCCACCAATACTAATATTCTAGGCATAATCAAAGCTATATGTTTTTCTACAAAAGGCTTACATACCGCTATTTCAAAATCTGTTGGCCTTCTATTACCAGGGGGACGCCAAAACACAGCATTACTAATATACACAGTAGTTCTGTCAAAGCCTATTGCCTGTAACATTTTATCAAGTAGCATACCACTAGCACCACAAAACGGGATACCTTTTAAATCTTCATTCGCCCCCGGAGCTTCTCCTATTAACATTACTTTTGCTTGAGGATTTCCATCAGCAAATACAGTATTTGTCGCTAAATTTTTTATATCACATCCATCAAAAGATTCTATAGCACTTTTCAACTGCTCTATGGTATTACACTGTTCAGCAAGATTTTGAGCTTTTAATAAATAGTACCTTTCTGTATTTTCTTTAATACTTACCTTTTTCCCTTCCATACCATATCCTGTGCTATTACTACCTTGTAAAGATAGATTTTTATTTGCAAGAATATTACACTCTACATCTTCTAATGTACAATCAACACCACTTTCATGATAAAACTTTAATACTTCCAACAAGTCTAAGTCACTCACTATCAACACCAACAATTATAATAGGTCAATTTATTCTTTTTTTCTCACTTTTTCTATTGCAAAATCACGTTTAAACTTAGATAGGTACTTTAAAAACACAATCCCATTTAAATGATCAATTTCATGTTCTAAACATCTAGCAAGCCATCCTTGAGCTCTAATTATACACTCATTACCATTATAATCCAGATATTGAACAGTAACATACTGAGAACGTACTACATAATCAAAATAACCAGGAACAGACAAGCACCCTTCTCTTAAATTAATTGTCTCTTTAGATAAATCAATAATCTTAGGATTAATTATACAGTAAGGTCCTCCATATAGTTCATAACCTTCTATTTTATTTTCAATATCCTCAGAATTTCCAAGTTCTTCTGGAACATTCACAACAAGAATACGTTTATGAATACCAACCTGAACAGCAGCTAACCCTAGTCCCTGATTAGCGTGCATTGTTTCAAACATATCATCAACTAACTTTTTTATAGATTGATCTACTTCTTTAACTTCTTCAGAATATAACGACAATTTTTTATCAGGAACAGTAACAATTGGTAAAACTGACATTGATTTCCTCATAACTGTTTGTTATTAACATTAACCTACTATGTTACATAAAAACAAACATTAATTCAAGCTTACACAACCTGACCTCATCAGTACTCATCTATAGCGCTATATATGATATTTTTACTATACCTGTATCTGACCACCATTATAAAACATTACTTTATCAATATTAACAATTATAAAAATTTTACCTCTTCTAATGATCAATTCATGCTTTAAACACCTAGCAAACCACCCTTGAGCTCTAATTATACACTCATTACCATTATTAATCTTAAATATTAAATAGTAGTTGAGGACATACTACATAATCAAAATAACCAGGACAGACAAACATCTTTTTATTAAATTAAATTTCTCTTCAAATAAACGAACAATCTTAGGATTAATTATACAGTAAGGTCCTCCATATAGTTCATAACCTTCTATTTTATTTTCAATATCCTCAGAATTTCCAAAAGAAGTTCCAAATTCTTCAGAACATTCACAACAAGAATACGTTTATGAATACCAACCTGAACAGCAGCTAACCCTAATCCCTAATTAGCGGGCATTGTTTCAAACATATCATCAACTAACTTTTTTATAGATTGATCTACTTCTTCAACTTCTTCAGAATATAACGACAATTTTTTATCAGGAACAGTAACAATTGGTAAAACTGATATTGATTTCCTTATAACTGTTTGTTATCAAAACTAACCTACTGTGTTACATGAAACAAATATTAATTCAAGATTTACAACATCAGTACCCATTTATAGTACTATATATGATATTCTTACGATACCTGTATCTCTAACGCCCATTATATAAAATAAATGCAATACCATTTATTCTACAAAATTATTGAAGGAAATGGATCATGGAATACCTAACAATAAAACCTGTTGATTACTGCATCAAAATATTAACCCAAAAATCCTTATTATTGTCCTTAAAAATACATATTCCTTCTATCAATATTTCACCTATTAAACACTTCACCTTACAAACGATTATGCTCATAAAAATCTTTAAGCATTCTCATAGTCCTTATACCACAGCCTTTTTATTAATTATAAGGTTATCTTTCCTTACAAGAACCTGTTACAACAGTTTGGTACCTTCATTTATATAGCTGCCAATTTACTCTCCAGTATAGACAAAATCATGCCAAGGCAGACACTCTAATAATACTATCTCAAAATGGTCAATCTATATCAAACAATAGACTACTATAGTTTTTACACATGCCCATTTTTAACGCTATAAGTTAAATTTACCTCTGCTTTACTCCCCTCATACCATATAAAATTATACTAAGAGGAGACATTATATAAATACTTTTTCATTTAGGCATTTATGTTACTACCCTGCAGGCTACCTTTAAGTCTTAGCACACACCCTACTCTACTATTGTGCATTACTAAAAAATCTAGGATTCTGGCCCTAAAAGAGTAGAACATCAATTTATGAAGCAATCATTACCATTTATTCTAAGTTCATTCACTTACACTTCTATATTATCACTGTAAGTATTGTAAATTTCTGATGTTTATAATACTTATTAATGTATATTGATTATATACGTGTATAAAGAACTTTAGATAAACACTAACTACATGTGTTATTTTTTAACATATCTACATAATTTTATCTTTAGATTATATAAAAAATAGCTGTGTACACTTACCTGCATAACTCATGTCTGTCAAATTGATCTACTTATCCATATTTTCCACATTTACAACAACAATCTCCCACAAGAAGAGTGATAGTTTAAAACTAATACCCATTTTAAACATTAAAAATAGGTTGTCTTTAGAATTATAGATTATATTATATAAAGCAAATACTAGGACATTAGATGTCATAATGCTGTTTTATATATTATCAACACTTTTTACAGTACTACATGCTATAACGCTTTTACCATTATACTTGATATTCCCGATGTCACTAAAAATAAAATGTTCAGTTCATGGTATAAAAGTAATATTATTTTTATGTAAAACTATAGACAAAATAAGCTATGAAGTACGTGGCTACGAAAACCTACCTAACAATTTTCCATATATTATTGCATCGGAACACCAGTCTCCTTTGGAGACGTTAATACTGTTTACCATATTTAAAGACCCAGCATACATTCTAAAAAAAGAGTTAAGGTATCTACCAATTTTTGGCATATACTTAATCCTACTTAAAATGATATTTATCAACCGTAACCAAAAAGTTCAAGCTCTAAAACATATATTAAGAACAACAAGCCTATATGTAAAGGAAGGAAGAACAGTTATAATTTTTCCTCAAGGCTCAAGAGCAATACCAGGAAAAAAAGTCACTATAAAATCAGGTATTGCAGCCCTATATAGTCAGTTATCGATTCCTATAGTACCAATAGCAGTCAATACTGGTTTATTCTGGCCAGCTAGTATCTGCTCCTCAAAAAAAAGACCTGGTAAAGCTATCTTGCAAATTTTACCTCCTATCTATCCTGGACTAACCAAACAAGAATTTACCAATGAACTTGAAACAAGAATTTCAACAGCAAGCGATTTACTAATTAAGGAGGCTTTACAACAATAACGTGCCCATCCCTACACCACTCATAATATTCCTTCAATTATGTATGGTGTTCGTGCTAATTCAAGTATAATCACAAATGAAAAATAACCTTTCAAACTATATTTTTCTTTTCTACCTTTTTGTTAAACATCACAAATATATAAAATTCTTGCATTGATCGAAATTTACTTATAGAGTTTACATAGAGAAGGATAAGATAGGTTATTTAGATATGGCAAATCACCCAAGTGCTAAAAAAATGATTAAGGTAATAAAGAAACGCACTATGGTTAATCGTATGCGAAAAAGTAAAGCACATAATTACATAAAAAAATTTATGGCTGCTCTGGCTTTAGGAAACAAGGAGCTAATGGTTGAAATGTTTAAAAAAGCTGAATCAAATTTACATAAGTGTGTTAATAAAAAAATTATACACAGAAATACTGCAGCAAGAAAAATTAGTCGTATGGCCCAAAAACTGAAAATATTTGATTTACAGCAACAAGCAAAAGCTGTGTAGTAACCAATACTCAGTTTTTGCAAAAGTTAGTACTTTCTTTATTATGGTATGTTAGGTTCTTGTAGTATTTATCTTCCTATAATTATAGGCTAGTTCTCTAGAGCGATACAAAGTTTATCAAAAATACAGACTTTAGGGCCTTGTTAAGTTTGTTTTTAATTAATAAAACTTTCACACTAAACATCATTAAAATAAAAATATCTGTTATAGATTTAGCTGCCTCAAGTAGAGATAAAAATGTTTACTGTTAAAATTAAAACACCTAAGATTACAGGTGATTGTTACTCCGAACAGTTTAAGCAACACATAATTCTAGTTGTAAACACAACAACTCAATAGATATTACTTTTAATTTATACCACAGAATCAGATTAATACTTAGCAGAAGCATTCTCTGATTCAAAATAAGATATCATTCCATCAACACCTTGTTTACTTACCATATTTTTAATCATAGAACGCTGAACTATAGCAAAACTAATTGCATTATTAATTCTTATATCAGATAATAGAAATCTACCCTCTATATTACTTAACTTAAATTCAACTATTACAAAATTATTAATATCTCTTTCATGTGATAACCTAGTATTAATCAAGTAATGATCTTTTTTTGGGTTCTTAACAGACAGAATATTCATATTATAAACAGAATATTTACATAGTTGCTTACTGTACATTCGTCTAATATATTGACTATATTCATTAACAAACTTTTCCTGTTCATCAGTAGACATAGTGTTCCAATATGATCCTGCAACAAACTTTGAAATATCTTTTATATTAAGCACTCTATCAATTATGGATTGAATACTAGAATACATTTCAGCTTTATTTTGAATCTCTTGGATAGTAATTTCAATCTGATTTTTTAATGTAATAATAAAATAGCATGGCCTAATATGTTCTCTACATGCTTCAGTATCATCATAGGCAAAAGCACTGCTAAACATAAAAAACAAACTAAGAAAAAATAATCTACATATAGAACTATTAATCATTTCAACCTACTTAATTTATACTATATATAAATAAGGCTGCTTATCTTACTATTATGCAATGCATCAACACACATATACTATCACTTTATAATCAATCCTTAAGCATCAATTACTAATGATTACTACAGGCCATATGCAATAGAACATAACACAAACTAATAAATATATATTTAATGTTATGTGATGTTGTCACACTTAATATTTATATATATGGACAATACAAAAATTACTATCATTATGCAAAAAATCAAACTATAAAAGCATTGAGCTTACCTATTTTTATTATAGTTAAGAATTAGGAATCATCTAGCTAAATAATTATCAGAGAATAAATCCTTAATTATAATAAAATCCATGTACAGCCGCACTCATTAATTATGAGCTGCTTCAATCATAACACTATCATCAGCACAATTATCATATTCGGCTTCAATAGTAACATGAATAATACAAAAATCTTTGCTCAGCAACTTTTTTATAGACACTAAAACTTGACTATATTTCAAATTATTAGTTACAGCTGCTTTATCGAGCTTAACATGCATTGTCATAATTGGATGATCTGTAGTCAATGACCAAATATGAATATGATGAACATCTAAAACTTCAGTAATGCTTTCACAAATAGCTTTTCTAACTTTATCTGGATTCACATTATCTGGAGTACCTTCAAGTAAAATATGACCAGAATTTTTAATAATCCTATATGCGCCACCAAGTATTATAATGCTGACAAACACTGATAAAAGAGGATCCATTATCTGCCATGAAGTAAACATAATTACAATAGAAGCAATAATTGCTGCAACAGACCCTAATAAATCACCAACAACATGCAGAACTGCACTTTTCAGGTTCAAATTGTTCTCATTTTTCCTATACAATAGAAAAAATGACACAACATTTGCTATTAATCCTAATACTGCAACAGATATCATAATTTCCCAGCAAACTTGCTCTGGAGAAAAAAAGCGTTTTATTGATTCTAAAATGATCAAAATAGCTATACCAAATAAAGTCAGTCCATTAATAAAAGCAGCAACAACTTGAAAACGATGATAACCATAGGAGCGACATGAATCTGACTTTCTCATAGCAACTTTATAAGCCAACCAACTCAACAACAAAGAAATAAAATCAGTAAACATATGTCCAGCATCTGAAAGCAATGCTAAAGAATTTGATATTATCCCCCCAGCTACTTCTATAACCATCGTAATAATTATAATAAGAATAGCATATATTAGCTTATTTTCATGGTTGGAAGGCTTATTTTTATGAATAAGCGACATTTTATCACCAAATTTACGTCAGATTCAGTGGGCAATACTGGATTCGAACCAGTCACCTCTTGCACGTCAAGCAAGTGCTCTAACCAAATGAGCTAATTACCCACCAGTTAACATAATAAGGAATATCCTGTAAAAGTCAACCGTACATGATTGATAGAAGCCAGCTGAGCAACAGGAATCAAGTAATATTAGACTTCTTGTTGTATGAACTATTTCTCAAACTGTTAAATATTAATGAGAAATATCTTATAAAAATTAATCATGCTCAACAGCAAGCTTAATTGCAAATATCACATTGATAGGTATTAACCCAGCAATAATTAATCCAAGTAACATTAAATTTGTCTCGTATGAACCATTTCTCAGACTGTTAAATATTAACGAGAAATATCTTATAAAAATTAATCATGCTCAACAGCAAGCCTAATTTCAAATATCACATTGAATTGATAGGTATTAACCCAGCAATAATTAATCCAAGTAACATTAAATTTGCCTCGTATGAACCATTTCTCAGACTGTTAAATACTAACGAGAAATACCTTATAAGGGTTAATCATACTCAACAGCAAGCTTAATTGCAAATGATACAAATATCACACTGATAGGTATTAACCCAGCAATAATTAATCCAAGTAACATTAAATTTGCCTCGTATGAACCATTTCTTAAGCCGTCAAATACAAGACTAAAATATACTAATACCGGAATCATAATAGGCAATGTCAAAATCTGCGCTATTATAACACCAACACTTTTTCCTAATACTAAAGTATCACCTACGGCTGATATAAAGCTAATTACTAGTAAGCTAATTCCTAAAGATAAACCTAAACCTAAAGTAGCATATATGCCACTCTCTAAAATTACAAAATCTATGAACATGGAAATAATACTTACTGGTATTCCTATACAAATCCAATGCGACAAAATTTTAAAAAATATCACTAATTCTATCATACTATCCTGTATTAATATTTGTTCTAAAGATCCATTGGCATAATCATTGTCAAACAAATTACACATAGACATATGCATAGTAGAAATACTACAAATCCATAAAATAGTTGGCAGCGCCTCTGCTATTCCAGCATTCTTCATAGTAAATAATGCCGTACTAACTATTAATATAAAAAGAATAATTGTATTTAAAAGATTACCTTTCCTACTTATTAATAACTTTAATTCGTGCATTAACATGCTACTATTGCTCATATTCAGCTCACAACTGATAAAAACATTGTTATTATATCACATATCATACATGAATTCTTAATCAACTATATTTAAATTATTTCTAGTTGTATCACAAATAGGAATATAAATGTTGAAAAAAAACTATAATACTGAATTCCCTGAAGATGAAGATGACAGCAATTACATGAATCACAAACAATTAGAATACTTCCGACAAAAACTGCTTAAATGGCGCGAGGTATTACAGAAAGAGTCTCAAGAATTAGCTACAGAATTATTACGACCACAAGCTGATGCAGATTTAACAGATATGGCAACAAGAGAACATAATATCGTACTAATTTTAAACACTAGGAAAAGAAATGATGCACTAATAATAGAAATAAATAAAGCCATCCAAAGAATAGATGATGGATTATATGGTTATTGTGAAGAAACAGGGGAAAAGATTGGCATTGCAAGACTTGAAGCAAATCCAATCACATTATACTCTATAGAAGAACAAGAAAGGCGAGAAAAACAACAAAAACTTTATAGTAATGATCAAGAAAATGATTACAGCAATAATTTCTTAAATGACAATTAAACGTAAATTTAACCTGCAGCTACAACATTAGAATTTTGCATGAATGATCAAGAATAGGCTATTTTATACATTCTAAAAGTTATATGCAATCTAGTTTACATATGGATATAAAATTAAAAATTTTTATAAATCTGTAAATATTTAGGAACTACATCCTCAATAGATGAAAATTTTATTTCCATATTTTTCAAGCTATCTATAGGATATATATCATGAGATTCAGTCATATCTCTAATAAATCTTATCTGATCTCTTGTTAAAATTGGATCTGTAGTTCCAGTAATAAGCTTTAAAAAAACAGAAACAAATTTCAGTTCACAAAAAAAAGCTAATCCATTTGCTATACTAAAAGAAATATTAATAAGTTTACTTTTTCTATTCGTAACGCTTAGAATAAAACTTAATAACTCTTTAAATGAATAAGTATAAGGCCCACAAACATTATACAATTTACTTGTAACTGAGCTTTCAACAACATGAAATACAAATTTAGCAAGATCATCAACATAAATAGGTTGAAAAACTGCACGTCCACCCCCTATAACTGGCAAAAATGGACAAATCATTGATAATTGTGCAAACTTATTAAAAAACTTATCTTCTGGACCAAAAACTAGATTAGGCCTTATAATCACTGCATCAGGAAAAGCTGACTTTACAAGACTTTCCCCCATTAATTTACTTTTTGAATAATCAGATTTTTGTGTTTCAGTAATTCCCATCACTGAAAAATGTATCATTAACTTCACATTACAACTTTTTGCAGCTTTAGCTATATTTTCTGCTGCTTTAACATGTATATCATAAAAAGTAGATTTCTTTATACTATATAAAGTACCAAGTAAATTTATAACAACATTACAATCACGTATATGCTCTATTATCTCCTCCCTGTTAGTAATATTGCCCTCTATAACTTCTATTTGTCCTAAATTTCCACATAATTTCAACTGCTTTGCTTTCTCTGGATATCTAGTAAAAACTCTAATCATATATCCATGATCAGCAAAGTATTTTACTAAGTATCTACCTATAAAACCACTCCCTCCAAACATAATGACACGCTTTATAGACATGTTAATACCTCAACCTTACACGTAACAACAATTATATTACAGAGATAACTTATAGTCTTTTTATATAAAAGCTTTAAAAAAACAACTTGCATTCAATCAACATTTTTATACAAGCAAAATTATAAACTCCTATACAATTTTTCACAATTGCACTGTTTATATAATATCAAAAACCACAAAAAATAAAATTGGTATTATCCATAAATAGATAACTATCCACAATAAAAAGATCATTTTTTAAGAGACAAGAAAGACATTACTCAAAGTATAACGTATCATACCAAATCTTTCATAATACTGAAACTTTTATCTAAAATTGCCTCCTTAAGAAACTCTATCATTCGAAATTTATAAAAATCTCTTACCTACACAAACAACTTTGTTAACAATGAAAACTATCTATCAGTAATTTATAACAGAACTTTCATAACCAAACATGTACAATAACTGAATTAAATGATCATTTAATTCTGTCTTACTCATATTAAGAATCTCTTCTGCTTGCTTATTAGCAATAGAAATCAGGGATTGATCTCTATAAATATCTGCAAATTTAAAATTTGATAATCCTGACTGTTTTACTCCTAAGACATCTCCACTACCACGTAACAATAAATCTTGTTCAGCTATGTAAAATCCATCCTGAAATTTACGTAATATACACAGCTTTTTATAGGCAACCTTACTCAGCATATTTCCATGCAACAAAATACAGAATGAAGATTTATCACTACGGCCAACCCTACCACGTAGTTGATGAAGTTGTGATAGACCGAATTGTTCAGCATTCTCTATAATAATTATAGTAGCATCAGGCACATCAACTCCTACTTCTATTACAGTAGTCGCAACTAATAACTTAATATTACCATTATAAAAAGAGACCATAACTTCATCTTTTTCAACTTTAGACAAACGACTATGTACCAAACCTACTTCCTTGCCAAACACTTCTTTTAAAGTAGAAAAACGTTTTTCAGCTGCTGCAATATCTACTAATTCTGAATCTTCAATATAAGGACAAATCCAATATGCCTTATTACCTTCTTGTAAAGCCAGTTGCAACTTTGATATAACTTCAGATAATCTTTCAATGTTTACAATACTAGTATGTATAGGCAATCTATTATGAGGCTTATCTTTAAGCCTTAAACAATCTATATCTCCATACACTACTTGTTCTAATGTTCTTGGAATAGGCGTAGCTGTCATAAAAAGAACATCAGCCGTATTACCCTTATTAATTAGCCTCATTCTTTGTAAGACTCCAAATCTTTGCTGTTCATCAATGATAATTAAGTTAAGATTGCTAAAATCAACACTATCTTGAAACAAAGCATGAGTTCCAACAACTATTTCACATTCACCAAATTGCAATTTTTTTCTAATATTCTGTTTCCTTTTCACCTTGCTTGTTAACAGCTCAATATTCACTGGAATATCAGACAGTATTTCTTGCATCCAACGATAATGTTGTTCTGCTAATATTTCTGTAGGAACCATAAAAGCTACCTGACCTCCATTTTCTATAACATTTAAAATAGCAAATAAAGCTACTACTGTTTTTCCACTACCCACATCTCCTATCAATAGTTTTACCATCCTATTTTCTGATGCTTGGCTCTTTGTAATCTCAGATATTACTTCTTCCTGTCCTGTTGTTAACTTAAAAGGTAGTTTATCTAAAATATCATTGTAGTATATCTGCTTACTTACAATAGAGATACCTTGCTGATAATCAAATTTCCTTACCATTTTTATAGAGATTTGATGACTCAATAACTCATCATATGCTAATCTTACTCTATGTAAAGACACAGTTTCAAGTGTATCTGGATGATGTATTTTTACTAAACTTTCCTTCCAGCTATCCCACCTATTCTTTCTTAATAATTTTTCATCTATCCACTCTGGAAAATCAGGCAACAACTTTACACTTAGCTTTACTAACTTTGAAATTCTTTTAGAAGTTAATCCTCTAATTAGTGGATAAACAGGTTCTATAATACTAATATCCTGAAATTTTTTAATATCTGTTATAATATAATCTGGATGCGTAATCTGTAAACATCCAAAAAACCTTACCAAGGTACCACTTACTACACATGCTGATCCTACTTTTAACACATTTCTCAAATACTTTAATGAGTAATTAAAAAAAATTAATGATATTTCGCCAATACATGTATTAAGTATAATTTTATACTGGGATTTTCTTCTACCACCAATAAAACCATGGTATTTAACAGTACCAATAAAAGTTACAATTTTACCCACAGCATCTTCAGATAACTCAGTTCTTCTGTCAATATAACTTTGTGGTATATGAAATAACAAATTTATAATTTTATCACCACCACATAACTTTTTTAATAAATTACCTACTATATTATTAACACCAGGTAACATATATATACTAGAAAATATGCTTAAGTTGCACATTTAACTATAATCCTACATTAAACCAATACATCAAGTTATTATAAATATTAAACTTTGAATATACAAAAATATATGATAGAAATTGAATGTTTACCTAATTTTATCCCATGAAAATTTTACTAGTAATATCAGGAAGTATAGCAGCATACAAATCTTTAGATCTGATAAGAAAATTACAGGAAAATAATCACACAGTTACTGGCATAATAAGTAAATCTGGAGAAAGGTTTGTTACCCCGCTATCAATAGCATCATTATCTGGAAACCATGCATACACCGATGCAGATTTTTTTAATGTTCATAATAGTATGCATCATATATCATTAACAAGAAATTCAGATATTTTACTAGTAGCACCTGCAACACTAGATATAATAGCAAAAACAGCACACGGCATTGCTGACGAACTAGCTACAACCGTTTTGATTGCTTCAAATATTCCCATTATTATGGTTCCAGCTATGAACCCTGTAATGTGGGGTTCAAAAGCAAATCAACGTAATATTAACTGTTTAAAAAGCGATAATATAGTAATTATTGAACCTAAAGAAGGATTAGCAATCTGCAATGAACACGGTCTAGGTAAAATGGCTGAAATTCAAGAGATAGTCTCATTTATAGAAAATTTTCAAAAAACTCAATATATAGACAAAAACTAAAATTACTAAACGTAATAATTCTGCAAGAACACATTATCCCAATTTCCAGATATCTATTAAAAATATTTTAACAACTTCCCATAAGTTTGAAATAAGTTTACAAAGAACATAATAAGTGCATATTCATAACTACACTACAAATTTAAATATTCTATATATATGCAAATTAATAATGCAAAATACATATCATTTTCCTATACAAAATTTACTGAACACATTATCTAGTATGTCTTCATCACTAATAACACCCACTATTTTTCCTAACTCCCTTACAGACAATCTTAAGTCCTCCGAAATTATCTCCATAGGTAACTTTAAATCTATAGTTTTTATAATATTTAAAGTATTTTGAATATGCGTTCTTTGCCTTTCAGAGGTAATAAAAGGGTTAGCACTACAAGAGTGAAAATCTTTTTCTACTTTATGTTTGATTGAGCTCAATAAATTTTCAATTCCAGCGTTGCAATACATAGAGATTGGGGAAAAACTAAAATTAAAAACAGAAATTAATTTCTGATCTGTAACATCATCAGCTTTACTCAAAACGCAGATAGATTTATCGTCTATTAAATTCATAACCTCACTATTAAAAATATTTCGTTTCTCGTAAGGAAGCATCACTATTTTAAAATCAGCATTTTCAGCTCTTAACTTTGCACGCCTGATTCCTTCTTGCTCCACTGGATCACTACTATCTCTAATTCCTGCAGTATCGATAATAATAATTGGATATCCAGCTACATCTATATGTGCCTCTAAAGGATCCCTAGTAGTACCAGCATATTCAGAAACAATAGCAATATCTCTTTTCGCTAAATGATTAAATAAAGTAGATTTGCCAGAATTAGGTTCTCCAACAATTGCAACATAAATACCTTGGCGTAATCTTTCACCCCTTCGATCATCATTAAGATGATTTTCTAAAGACTTCTGCAAATTATTTAATGAATCATCAATATTAGCTATAGCAGAGCTGTTAACTTCCTCTGGAAAATCAATATAAGCTTCTATATTAGATAACATATCAATCAACTGTTGTCGCCAACTTTGGTACAACTTTTCTAAAGCCCCAGACATTTGCCTTATAGCTTGTTTAGCCTGCATTTCTGTTTCAGAATTTATAAGATCCACTATTGCCTCAGCTTTAGTCAAATCAACTTTATTATTTAAAAAAGCACGCAAAGAAAATTCACCTGGCCCAGCAGGAATAAAAATTTTTCCAAGTTCAGCTAATATCATTTTAATAACAGCAGGACTACCATGAGTATGAAATTCAATAACATCTTCCCCAGTAAAGCTATGCGGAGCAACAAAATACACTACTATAATTTCATCTATTACTTCCCCATTCTTATTGTATAAAGGAGTAAATGTTGCAGTTCTTGGTTTAATATTATTACTAATTCTAAAATGTACAAATGCCTTTGCAGCATCTTTACCAGAGATCCTAATCACCGCTACTCCAGACTTGCCCCATGGAGTACATAACGCAAAAATTGTAGTCATTATTATCAAATAGTAGAAATTACTCTAGGATTTTAGCATTATTAAAATAAAATTCACTATATTATAAACAGAAAATTATACTTTCATTAAAAAGCATAAATTTTGTAACATATAAAAAGTTAGTACGTTGCTGAATGACTGCATGGGCATTAACTTTTTTTTCAAGGTATACCAATTAACTTTTGTATTTACAGGAAAGCATAATATAAAAAATCTTCTTAGATTTGTATTAAAACTGTACAGATAACTAACTTATTATCACTTAATAACATACACACTTTATAGTTCATATGCTCAATACTTTCTCACATTCAAAAGCATGAACTCAAGCTCTTTAGGCACATATACTTAAGTGCTGATTATTTATCAGGATATACTTAAATTAAAGTACTCATAAAAGCTACTTATAAACCATAAAGTGATTTTTTCATTCTAAACATTCTAATTAATTATAGAAATCTTAATTGATTGTATGTTAAGAATTATCCCTTAAAAGTTCATTGATAGACACTTTATTTCTAGTTTTATCATCAACTTTTTTAACAATTACAGCACAATACAATGATAAATTACCACTACCATAAGAACCAGGTACTACTACAGAATATGGAGGAACTCTTCCATAAAATACTTCACCAGACGCTCTATCGATAATTCTAGTAGAAGCTCCAATATAAACACCCATAGCAATTACTGAACCTTCACCTATTGTTACACCTTCAACAATTTCACTACGAGCACCAATAAAACAATTATCTTCTACAACAACAGGCCTAGAATTTAATGGCTCTAATACACCACCTACTCCTGCACCTCCAGAAATATGACAATGTTTACCAATCTGAGCACAACTTCCAATAGATGCCCAAGTATCAATCATAGTACCTTCATCTATATACGCACCCACATTCACAAAACTAGGCATCAGTACTACATTAGGCGCAATATAAGCAGATTTACGAACCATTGAGCCAGGTACAGCTCTAATCTTTGCTTGTTTAAAATCATCAGCACCCCATTTACCAAATTTCAACTGCACCTTATCAAACCAACACAAATTACCAAGCATTGAATTTGCACTACCAATTTCTGCAAAACTCATATCATACAAACGGAAACATAATAATATAGCTTTTTTTACCCACTCATTCACTATCCACTGACCTTCCATTCTTTCACATACGCGGACTTTACCTTGGTCTAAAAGATCCATAACCTCATCAACAACTTTTCTAACTGAAGCATTACCAGAAAGATTAGCTAAATTATTCCAGGCATCTTCAATCACTTCTTGAAAATCACAAACATTCATCATATCCTCAGTTCTTACAAAAAATTTTAGTTTAACAACACAGACAATAAAACACAAATGTTTTTACAACTGTCTCACATGTTGTAATATCTAGCCTAATTAGAATTATCAAAGGTTGTAAATCACATACATATATAGACATGTTTGCAATAATACATTATATATGTTATTATTATATAATTAGCAACTTGTGTTAATGCGAGTAGAATGCAAAAATTGTAATGCAGTTTATAGAGTAGACAGTAAAAAATTCCCTGCTAGTGGAAAAAAAGTTAGATGCACAAACTGTAATAATACATGGACACACATCTATACACAAGATAAAACTGTAGATCACTCTGAAAAGAAATACACAAATAAAAAATCCACAGCCAATCCCAACTTACAGGACAGTAATAACACTTCACATAATAATCCTACTAAGAGTAATTTTCTTTTTAAGAAAACATTATCAGTAATTGTAATGGTATTATTAGTATTTTCTCTCTCTGTTATGCTTCAAAATAATATGCCATACAAAATCAGGAAGATTTATCGTATAATAGAAATGTATGATACAACAAACATACAGTTAGCAAACTCTGAAGTTAAAGTCTTAAAAAACGATAAAAATAACATTGCAATAAAAGTTGAAGGAGTTATCAAGAACCAATCTAATCACGAGAGATTTATACCTGGTATACATTTTGTATTTTATAACAAACAGAAAAAAGCCATTTCTTCAGAAAAATTAAACCAACACAAAACTGATATTATTCCTAGTAAACAAGACTATAAATTTGAACACATAATACACTACGTACCACAAGATACTGACAGTATACAAATAAAAATAGGAAATTTATTCGAGATTGCCTTTTTATGATTCCAGAGTTTACTGTCAGTGAAATCACAAAAATTTTTCAAAATTTCGTACATGAAACATTTACTCACATAAAAGTTAGAGGAGAAATCAGTAATTTATCACGTCCAAATTCTGGGCACACATATTTTACGCTAAAGGACTCTGCTGCTGTACTTAATTCAGTATGTTGGAATAACACTAAAATTGAATTTGATCTAAAAAATGGGTTAGAAGTCATATGCTCTGGATTTTTAACAACCTATCAATCAAAGTATCAACTGATAACAGAAACAATGTTGTTAGCCGGAATAGGTAACTTAAAAATAATGCTTGAACAAAGAAAAGCAAAATTAGAAAAAGAAGGACTTTTCAATCAATCAAACAAAAAACCTTTACCTTTATTACCTAAAATTATAGGTGTGATTACATCTACTACTGGAGCAGTGATTAACGATATACTCAATAGAGTAAAAAGTCGTTTTCCAAGCCATATAGTCATATCTCCAGTATCTGTACAAGGTAATGAATCTATTCACCAAATTATAAATGCAATATCAAAACTAAATAATTCTGATATAAACAAACCAGATGTAATAATCATTGCTAGAGGAGGAGGTAGTATAGAAGATCTGTGGATTTTCAATGACGAATCAATAGTAAGAGCAGTAACCAAATCTAGTGTTCCTATAATTTCTGCAATCGGACATGAAACTGACTTTACTTTAATTGATTACGCAGCAGATATACGTGCCCCTACACCTACAGCTGCAGTAGAAATTGTCCTACCAACAAAAACTCAATTAATAGACCTCATAGACAGTAAATTTAACAAAATAAAAGCAACTTTATACTATAAGATAAATACAAAAAAAGAACGATTGTTTTACCTACACAATAATTTAATAAAAACTAAACACCAAATTAAAGTATTAAAACTCCAGCTATTTGAATACACAAACAAAATAGAAGTACTACTAAAAATATTGTTATTAAACAAGAAAAAATCTCTAAGCAATTTATATTGTAAAATCAACAGATTTAATAAACAAAAAATATTAGAAGCAGGGTATGTTGTACTATATGACAAAAATTTTAATCATATTAATAGTATAAAAAAACTACAACCAAATGATACTATATTAATTGAGCTAAAAGATGGAACAATAGAAGCTATAATAAAATAGGATTTTACTATTTTTCTATATATTAATATTGACAACACCAAGTTAATTAACAATTAAAACTATGCATCATTAATTATAGTTCCTTTGCACAACGTTATAAAAAGTAATTACTGCGTATTTTTTCAGAATGATCTACAGTTTTATCTTGTGTATAGATATGTATCCACGTATTACTACAGTTTATATAATTAAGTTAACTGACTCCAGTATTTTAACATTCTAAAATCATATGACAAAACTACTGTTAAATAATATCTGGACTTACATCCATTACAAACTATCTATGTTTATAACAAAAAAGTTCCCTAGGAGAAATTAAACTTAATATAAAATCGACATTATTCATAATCAAAAGAATACTTATAAGAACATACTATACTTTAAAAAGGATAAATTTCAACCAGTGCCAATCAATACCCACACACCTTTAGAATTTATATTATCTTTAAAATTATGCAATACTTAAAAAGTGCAATAAAGCTCCTCCTCCTGTAGAAACATAAGTAAAGTCTTCATTTGAAAGACCAGATAATTTTATTGCACATATACTATCCCCACCTCCAACTATACTTTTAAGCTTTCCTACTTTAGTCAATCTTGATAATAAGTTCGCAACACTAAACGTTCCTTTAGAAAAAGATTCCTTTTCAAACATACCACATGGACCATTCCATAGAACTGTTCTACATTTATTTACCGTAGCAGCAATTATATTAGTAGTTTGGGGACCTATATCCAATATGACATCATCAGGCTCTAAAGTATCATTGTCTTTTATCATACTTTTTCCATAAATAGAATTTTTAGCTACCACATAATCAACAGGAACAATAATTTTACATTCATATCTCTTAGCAAGATCCGTAATTTCCGTTACAAGATCCTTTTCCAATTCCTCATACAATGATTTTCCTATTTTTAAACCTTGTGATAGTAAAAAATTATTTGCAATAGCTCCTCCTACTATCAAAAAATCTACTTTTCTTATTAAATTTTTCAACATATGAATTTTTGTTGATATCTTTGAACCACCAACTATTACTGCTACTGGTTTTTCACTATTTGAAACAACACAATTCAAGTATTTCATTTCTTCCTGAAAATTAAAACCAATAAAAGAAGGTATTACTCTCGTAATTGCATCTATAGAGGAATGTTTGCGATGTAAACAAGAAAAAGCATCATTAACATATATATCAGCTAACAACGCAAGTTGTTTCGCAAAATTTAAATCATTTTTTTCTTCTTCTACATAAAACCTTAAGTTTTCTAGCAACAATACAGCCCCTGATGGAGCAGATTGTATTATTCGTTCTACATAATCTCCAACTACACCATCTATAAATATTACATTTGTTGCAAATATTTTATTCAAATACTCAACCAAAAATTTCAAGGAAAATTCCTTATCGTAAGATTTGGGACGACCATAATGCGACATTATTATAATTTTTGCATTATTACTCAATAAATATTTAATAGTTGTAGTTAATCTAACAATTCTCGTATCATCCAAGACTACCCCATTATCTACTGGGACATTTAAGTCTGCACGTAGTAACACAGTCTTACCACTACAACTAAAATCTTGTATTTTTTTCATATTACAAAAAGTAAAATCATGGGACTTTAACATATAAGTTACCTTGTTTAACAATTTAATAAATTACTAAAATAGTTAAATATTTTTATCAACTATAGAAAATTTACTAAGTGTTTTTTACTACAAAATCAAATTTATTCTTATAGTAACACAGAACCCTATCATTATATTACACATTAAAACTAACATATAAACGAATACAGCCCTAAACCATATTACACACAGGAAAAATATTAAATTTTGATATTTATTAACTTGTTAAAATATATATTAATATTTTTAATATTATGCAAATTATTAAAACTACACCATATCATATAATAAACACTGGGAAGTGTTGTAATACTTCGTCACATTTTCTGTCTTTAATAATGTCATAAAACATTTAATGAACATACAATGTTAGAAACCATTATGTTCAGTACCACACAAAAATTATTTATTTTTAGGCAAATTTGACAAGTATTTATATCTTGAGTAGAGTCTAACTTCTATCATAAGATTAATTATAAATTTAACACTCTAAAATTTAAGTGTAATAAAACATTCAAAGATGAAATACAGCTATTCATCAACAATCTTTTCACAATACCCAACCCAAAATATTCAACCAGATAAAGTGTCTTGTAATAAATAACAGAACTTAAGTAAACATAAACTTACAAAAGATGTATAACATCATCCATCAAAAATCAATCTAAAAACACATATTATATATTATTTAACTATCACTATCTATAATGTCGTAATTGATTCTCTTAGGTAAAGAAATGTCAGATATTCCATATATAAATAATAAGAACGAGATAAAATCTACTAAAATAACATGGGAAATAGTAAAAAATCAGAAATACAAACAAACACACTTATTACAAATATCCTGTTTATATATAATAACAATATATTCCAAGCATTACAACATATCTTTACCAGAAGACAACATCATGAGCAACATACTATTAAGAATCAATACAACAATGGAATCAGTACTATTAAATAAACTTCTCAATATCGAAATACTAAAAGGGATTTCTTCTTACAAATTCATTAGCAAGAAAAAGAATAATATAGCAAGATTACAGGATATATCTCAATTTTTTAGCTCTAGTTTCAACATAAAACTTCCAAAAAGCATAGAAGAAAGTTTTATTGCTGAACACAAAGAAGCAGTACAACTGTTAAAAAGTTCCATAAGTATATAATTGTTATACTGTTACATAAATTATAGATGGTCAAACACTTGCTGCTCTACACAACTATTATTACAAAACTTAATTTTATAAGATTATTCATATTTTTTTAAATATATAATCGTCCCAACAACATTGGTATATCTAATAAAACCAATACATTCCTACACACAATTAGACAATGGTCAGTATTTATCAAACAACACCTTATTCAACAAAAAAATAAGTATTTGAAAATTTGTTAAAATTGATCACAATAATTACATTACTATTCTCCTTTAGTATTATGATGATAGATTTTATAAAAATGCATGGTACATCTAATGATTTTGTAATTATAGATTGTAGAAAAAGATCTTATAATAACATTAACTATAAAGCGATTGCTAACAGGAAAACAGGGATTGGCTGCGATCAAATCATTGTTATAACAGAATCTAAAAAAGCTGATTGTTCCATGTGCATATATAATGCAGATGGCAGCCAAGTTGAAATATGTGGAAATGCTGCAAGGTGTATAGGTTATTTATTAAGTAACGAAACACAAAATAACAACGTAACAATTGAACTATCTGACCGTATATTATCATGTTTAAGAACATCAGAAAATAGCGTACAAGTTAACATAGGAACAGCTAGATTCCATTGGACAGATATACCTACATCTCAAGAATGTGATACTTTACACTTACCCATAGAATTAGAAATGTTAAGTGATCCTGTAGGAGTAAACGTAGGAAATCCCCATGCAATATTCTTCGTTGACTCTATAGAAACAATTCCACTAAATAAACTAGGACCGAAATTAGAAAATCATCACTTTTTCCCTAAAAAGGCAAATATCAGTATTGCAGAAATTGTGTCTAGAGACAAAATTAAGCTTAGAGTTTGGGAACGTGGAACTGGAGAAACAGCTTCATGTGGTAGTGGTGCATGTGCAGCATTAGCTGCAGCAATAAGACGTCAGTACACTGATAACACAGCAACTATATACCTACAAGGTGGCAATTTATTAATATCGTACCAGAGTGATAATACTATTTTAATGGAAGGAATAGTATCATATGTATTTCATGGTATTTATTATGTTCAATAAGTTACTGCCTACTTTCTTAAATCAATAAACTTTCATACAGTATGTAATTATGTTACAATACAAACAATAATAAATGAGTTTTTATGAAACTAAAAGAAGCAACCATAAATGGAGTCTTTGTTATTTGTTTCGCACCTATAATAGCACTGTACCATAAAATGAAAGTACTTTGTGCAACAGGAGTTCTTTCATTAGATCAAGAGGAATCTAACTATTTGCGTGCTGTAATGATTGGCTGCTTGACCGTAGTGCTATGCTGTATAATATATATAATGATATTAATTCATTTTAACATTAAGTTAATGTTGTTTTTATTATCAAAAATCACAGGAAAAAATTTTAAAGCCCTTAATAATGTAATTTCTCGACTTATAGATGTACGTATAATACATTTTATAATATTACATATGCATTCAAAATTTCTGAAGCATATATCTTATAAAAACGAATTAAATAATAAATATGAGATGTATCAGGATCTTGCCCATAACACTGACATCATAATTAAATCAATAGAGCATCATAAAAAGCTATATGAAAACTTTATCTTACCGATTTAAGAATATGTTTATGTTTATTCATTATAACATATTTATGCTATATTAGTATCAAACAAAAATTTGACGAGTGGTGTATGAAAAGTAATTTCTTCATAACAAAGTGTAATGTATCGTCTTTAATAGTGAATATTAACAAAGCTATACCAAAACTACAGGATATTTCTCAATTCATAAAAGACAAAATCATTTCTATAAAAAATGAAGCTATTTTATTACAAAACAAACTAAAAAATTTACTTGAAACTAATATCGACCTTGGCCTATATCATTTTTACAAAGGAAATATATCAGATGCAAAATTCAGATTTCGCCTTATCAGTATCCTTAAACCTAAATTACCAATAGTATACTATAACCTTGGAAGATGTTACTTTGTTCTACAAAACTTAAATAAAGCACAACAAAATTTTATACGGGCGATAGAATTAGACAATAATTATGCAGATGCGTTATATTACTTAAACAAAATAACAAATCCAGCAAATATTGTATATGTACCTGAAAATATCATAAAGCAATATTTTGATTACACTAGTGAACATTTTGTGGAGCATTGGCTCATAGCAAAACAATACAAAGCTCACGAATATGTCAAATCTTTAATAATAAACTTTTTCGGGAATAAATCCTCACATTTGAATATCTTAGACCTAGGATGCGGTACTGGTATATGTGGTCAATTTCTAAAAATGAAGAGTATAGGTAACCATATAACAGGTATCGATTTATCAAACAAAATGATCAATATAGCAAGAGGTTGTTTTGTAAATGGAAAACAAGCTTACAATGAACTAATAAATATAAATATTTTTGATTTTCTAAAGAAAAATCAAGATAAGAAAAAATATGATGTTATCATCTTAACAGAAGTACTGCAGTACACTGGTAGCCTAAATTCTATTTTCAAATTATTGAAAACAATGCTAGATGCAAATGGTATCATTATTGGGCTTGCAAGAAGAAAGAAAGGATCAGGATTTCAATTTATCAACGAAGGAGATTTCTTCTGTCATTCAGATGAGTACATAAAATCATCCATTACCGAATCAGGGTTACAGTGTAGTTATTCCAGTTATTGTAAAATATATGGATCACAAATTGAAGGAGTACTTTTCGTAGCACAATCTCACACCAGTAGTTAAGAATTAACAGCATTATTATATAATTAGCCAATACAAACATCTTAAGATTAAAGAAAATTATTACATTAATGCAAAGTTATAAATGTATGTATAGCTTACCTATAATCACAGTTTATCATTATAACAAATCTATATTAATTAACCTTGTAGATACCAACATTACATTCATACATTTTTCTAGATATTTCCAAAGACTAAAAAAGCTTACTATTCCACATAGTACTTTATTAACAAGGCAATAGCTAGCTTACATTAAGAATAAATTCTTTTACAATAAATTCAATTCCAATTATAATAGATATTGTATATGTATGGAATGTCTTTTTAAAATCAAAAAAACTATTAATTTATGGTTAACAAGTTACGTTGACATGCACAGTAAATTTATTTAGGATTAAAGGTTATAAAACCGCGGTTGTGGTGGAATGGTAGACACGCAGCGTTGAGGTCGCTGTGGTTTGATAAAGACCTTGGAAGTTCGAGTCTTCTCAACCGCACCATGTAATATTTGAGCACAATATGGAAAATTTATTTAACAGCTTTCACTCCAACAAGTATATTACAGAAAAATCTATTACAGAATTAAGGTGTGGTATCCCAGTATTACTATATAATAGCAATAATAATTTACTAATTTTTCCTAGTGAATTAGTAGATCATCTATTATTAAGCACACTAAAAAAACATTTTAAAGATATTAACATATTAGTAACCGGTAATAGGGTAAATTTCATCTTTCAATCCTCAGGAAATCAACTCTCCAGGATTAAGATCAAAGAATCTCATGATCTAGAATATATATCTTCTCTACTAATAGGCCAAGAATTTCATAACAGAGGATCTTTTTCCATTGACAATCTCATTATAAGTACAAATCCCTTAGATAAAACTGCTATCTCTCTAATAAAACTAGCAAAGCTATTACCTTCAGCAATTGCGATTGATATCAGTAGTTCTAACATACTAGAATGGTGTACTAAAAATAATATAACACCTATAAAACAAGAAATAATTGATAACTATAATGAAGAATATGAAATTCAAGAAGTATGTAGTTCTCCTTTGTTTTTAAAAGACTGTCCTAACGCTCAAATAAATGTGTATAGATCACATACTGGAGAGCTTGAACACTACGCAATTATTATAGGAAGTCCAGATTATAACAACCCTATCATTAGGATTCATTCTTCATGTTATACTGGTGACTTACTGAACAGTTTATCTTGTGATTGTAGATGCCAATTGCATACAGCTATAAAACTAATGATAGAAAATAAAGGTGGAATAATTTTATACTTAGCTCAAGACGGTCGTGGTATAGGGCTAGCTAATAAAATAAGAACATATCAATTGCAAATTAAGCACAATTTCGATACTGTAGATGCTAACAGGTTCTTCGGATTCGAAGATGACGAAAGAGTATTTATTCCAGCTATAAAAATACTGCAGAAACTGGGAATTTCAAGACTACAACTACTTACAAACAATCCAAACAAAATTTCAGAAATTCAAAATAATGGCATACAAGTCACAAAAATATTACCTATTTTTGTTGACACAAACCAACATAATATTAATTATATCAATACTAAAGCTAAAAGATTAGGTCATGTTTGCTAGAAGTGTTTTTTATGCTACTTTTACATACTAACGTTAATCTGATGTAAATAAATAAGGTATACACTTTGAAATCACCACTGATTAACAAAAGTTTTTATTTTTGTACGCATGGATTAAAACTATAAGGTTGATGATACGTATGTTTAAAAAATTCAGAAAAAAGAATAATAATAACAACCCATCAGACGTAAATTTAGAAACAACATACAGTTGGCATGTTAGTCGTTATAACTCAGTCGTTATACAAAGGAATATGTTACTGTTTTTTACTACGGTAGCACTAAGCGCAGTAGGAATTAGTGTTTTTGTCATTTCTAATATAAGCAAAAACAGAACTATTGAACCATTTGTAGTAGAAATAGAAAAGAAGTCTGGGATTACAACTCTAGTCAATCCTACATCAGTAAAACAATATTCAGCTGATGAGGTTTTAAACAACCACTTCATAATAGAATATGTAAGATCTAGAGAACTTTTTGATCCTAATAATTTTCAATATAACTATTACACAAAAGTTCGCCTATTTTCTAACCAAACAACATACGGTGAATTCCGTAGCTGGATAAGGTTAAGTAATCCTGCAAGTCCTTTAAATTTATATGCAAATGTAACATCAGGACACTTAAAAATCAGATCTTTACAGCATTTACGTCCAGGAAGTGTACAGGTCAGATTTTCCTTAGAATTTGACCATCCAAACGGCACAATAAAAAAAGATAGAATAGCTACATTATCATTTCAATACGCAACTCTTGAAATGAATGAACAGGAAAGACAAATTAATCCTTTAGGATTCCAGATAACTTACTATAGGGCAGATGATGAATTTCTATAAAATTTATATAACATTACTATCAGTCTTAGCTATGATGTTTAATGGCAGCGCGTATGCCATCAGTAGAGTTAATAACCCTATTACAGTAGATAGTAGGATCAAGACTTTTGTATACAGTAATAATGAAATTTATAATGTGGTTTTTAACTATGGTTATCACTCGTACATTGAGTTTTCAAAAGGTGAAACTATAAAAATGTTAGCAATGGGGAATAATGTAGGATGGAAAGTAAAACCAGTTGATAACAAGCTCTTTATAATGCCATTAGAAAAGAATGGAAAAACAAACATGTTAATAGAAACAAACAAAGGAAGAAGTTATGCTTTTGACCTTATATGTCGCAGCACAAATGAATCTAGTGATGACAATGAAGCCGGATACTCTGCATTAAGAGACTTAGCGTATATAGTACGCTTCTACTATCCAAAGACTGAAGAAGATCTTGAGCTGAAGCAGGCAACTTTACCAGATATTTCTATTCTTAGTACAGTACAAGAACCAAAAAAATACGTTGTAATAAAACCTAATAATACAAGTGATAACTATGTTGTAGATGCAAAATCGGAAAACAACAAAATATTACCTGTAGAATTATTTGATGACAGAAAACTTACATACTTTAAATTTTCAAATAACAATCAAATTATTCCTCAAGTTTATATATATAATCATTATAAAAAAGTACCTTGCAAAATGTTATTACTACAAGATTATGTAATAATAAAGGGTGTACATAAGCACTTATATCTAGAATATAAGAGTGAATCTGTGAAAATTACTAATAAAAAACTATAATAAAATTTACCATGGTACACTATGTCAGAAGAACATCAAAACAACCAATACACAGAAATTGAAGATAGTGTAAACGTTGTTGGAACAAATAAAGGAAAAAAATTCATCACAATAGGAGTGATGATAGTTGGACTAGGGTTTGCTTATTATTATTTCTTTACAGACAAAAAACCAGCTGAAAATCTTAATAAACCACAAGTAACAGAAGAAGCAGATATAGAAAAATTACTAAAAGAATCTGTACCACCAACTCAAGAAGTATCTCCACCTATAAATATTCCACCTCAATTACCAGAGTTACCTCCTTTAGTATCACCATCTTTATCATCTATTCCAACAATTGAAAAACCTAAAATATTAGAGGTACCAAAAATAAAACCAAAACAACCTGCTGCAACTAAACCTTCTAAACCTTCTAAACCTTCACCAAAAATACCTTTACCTACTCAAAGCAAAATAGATATAGCTACCCCCATTGCACCTGCACCAACAACAGGTTATGACAAAGAAAGAAGAGCTGCATCAATGTTAGCAATTTCAGGTGGACAAAATCTTACATCTGCTACTACTGAAGGCGAAGTAGAATCAAATATTAACAATGCAATGAATAAAGTTAATTCTGTTATTTCTTTACAACCTACATCTTCTCCTAATACAGTCGCAACAAAAATAAACAATTTAGAATTTACAATTTTACAAGGCAAAATAATCGATGTTGTACTAGAAACTGCTATTAATTCAGATCTACAGGGTACATTGAGGGGAATAGTAGCACGAGATGTTTATGCTGAAGCCAATAATACAGTAATGATTCCAAAAGGATCAAGGTTAATAGGAGATTATTCCTTTAATGCCAGCCCTGGAAAAACTAGAGTTCAAATATCTTGGACCAGGGTTATCTTACCTAATGGTATTGACATAGCCATTGATTCTAATGGAACAGACGAGTTAGGAAGACAAGGAGCTTCAGGCGTCGTTGATACAAAAATAGGAAGCATATTAACTTCTACAATATTGTTAGCTGGCGTATCTGTAGCAACATATTATGCTACATCAAAAATCCCTGAAATAAACAATAATCCTATTGTAGAATCAGATGATAAAGATAAAAAGGACAAACAAGATGATGATTCAAATGATAAATCTAAATCTACAAAAACCACATTACCTGTGAAAATTTTATCCCAAGCAGTAGATGATTTTTCAAACTCTATAAAAGATATAATAAAGAAATACTCTAATAACAACCCTACAATATACGTAGACCAAGGTACTCTGCTAAAAGTATTTGTTAACAAAGACATTATATTTCCAAGATCAGCAGTTCATGGAATAGATATTGTTAATTAATTATAAAAGGTTTATATGACAACAAGTTATGCCGCTCTAGATACATATCTTGAACCATTACAATCTATCTTTCAGGAAGATGGAGTAAATGAAGTATCCATAAATCAGCAGTGCGAAGTATGGATAGAGAATAGAGGGAACATACGTTGTGAATCTATCCAAGCTCTTAATCTATCACATTTAAAAGCATTAGGAAGATTAATAGCGCAAGCAACAGAACAGAAAATAAGTGAAGAAAATCCCTTGTTATCAGCAACTTTACCTAACGGTTATCGTATACAAATTGTATTTCCACCAGCTTGTGAAGCAACTACAGTAGCTATGTCGATTAGAAAACCATCAGCTATGCAACTCTCACTAGACGACTATGAAAAAATGGGAGCATTTAATCAAGCTATAACAGAAACTCAAGAAAACAATGTAGACAATCAATTAAAAGAATTATTACAGCAAAAAAAAATTAAACAATTTTTAGAATATGCTGTAATAAACAAAAAAAACATAATAATAAGTGGCGGTACATCAACAGGAAAAACCACTTTCACTAATGCAGCATTACGAAGTATACCTAAAGATGAAAGGTTAATCACAGTAGAAGATGCGAGAGAAATTGTATTAAGCCATCATCGTAATAGAGTACATTTAATCGCCTCAAAAGGAGGACAAGGTAGAGCTAAAGTAAGTACGCAAGATTTAATAGAAGCATGTCTAAGGTTACGTCCAGATAGGATAATAGTAGGAGAATTACGAGGATCTGAAGCATTTAGCTTTTTAAGAGCAATTAATACAGGTCATCCTGGATCCATATCTACATTACATGCTGATACACCAATGATGGCACTAGAACAATTAAAATTAATGGTTATGCAAGCAGGCCTTGGAATACCCCCAGATCAAATAATTAATTATATTACTAATATAGTAGATATTGTAATACAATTAAAAAGAGGATCAGAAGGTAGAAGGTATGTATCAGAAATACTATTCACTAAATCTTTACAGAAAAATGGTTAAATGATACGTAAATTTTTATAATTAAGTTGTTGTTTTTATGGATAGTGTAAGTGCAAACCACATACGTAATATTTTATTCCTTATTCTAGGTGCATTCTTCGGACTGGAATTCTGCTTTTATTTATCAGGAGTGCTATTTATCTTGATGGTATGGGGACCAGACTATCTAGATTTTAATTCCATAAATCCTAGTTTCAGCGATTTTCCAGATAGAATCTGGCCAACCATTTTTAATTATGTAGAACATTGGTGGCACAACCCTGCTTTATATGATACATTATTATTAGTCAAGCTATTGTCATCATTATGTATCCCAATAGGTATCCTAAGTATAATATTATGGAATCTAAGAAATATATTATTTGACTGGAGACCATTTAAAAGGAAAGAATCATTACATGGAGATTCAAGATGGGCAACAGAAAAAGACATTCGTAAAATAGGATTACGCAGCAGAAAAGGCATATTACTAGGAAAAGACAAAAGAGGGTACCTTATTGCTGATGGATTTCAACATGCTTTACTATTTGCACCAACTGGATCCGGAAAAGGTGTAGGCTTTGTAATACCGAATTTATTGTTCTGGGAAGATTCTGTAATAGTGCATGATATAAAATTAGAAAACTACGATCTTACAAGCGGATGGAGAAAAAAAAGAGGGCAAGAAGTCTTTGTTTGGAATCCAGCACAACCTGATGGGATAAGCCACTGCTACAACCCACTAGATTGGATAAGTTCTAAACCAGGACAAATGGTAGACGATGTACAAAAAATTGCCAATTTAATAATGCCCGAACAAGACTTTTGGTACAATGAAGCACGTAGTTTATTTGTGGGAGTAGTACTATATCTATTAGCAGTACCAGAAAAAGTAAAATCTTTTGGAGAAGTTGTACGCACAATGCGTAGTGATGATGTAGTATATAATTTAGCAGTTGTATTAGACACCATAGGAAAAAAAATCCACCCAGTTGCATACATGAACATAGCTGCATTTTTACAAAAAGCTGATAAAGAGCGTTCAGGTGTAGTATCAACTATGAACTCATCTTTAGAACTATGGGCAAATCCATTAATTGATACAGCAACAGCTTCAAGTGATTTTAACATTCAAGAATTTAAAAGGAAAAAAGTAACAGTATATGTTGGGCTAACACCAGACAACTTAACTCGTCTCAGACCTTTAATGCAGGTATTTTATCAACAAGCAACAGAATTTTTATGTAGAACTTTACCGTCAGATGACGAACCTTATGGTGTATTATTTTTAATGGATGAGTTTCCAACACTAGGAAAAATGGAGCAATTCCAAACTGGTATTGCGTATTTCCGTGGATACAGAGTCAGATTATTCTTGATTATTCAAGATACTGAGCAGCTTAAAGGTATATATGAAGAAGCAGGAATGAATTCATTTCTATCAAACTCTACCTATAGAATTACTTTTGCAGCAAATAATATCGAAACTGCAAACTTAATATCACAATTAATAGGAAATAAAACTGTTAATCAGGAATCTTTAAACAGACCTAAATTCTTAGATTTAAATCCTGCATCCCGCTCATTACATATATCAGAAACACAAAGAGCTTTATTACTACCTCAAGAAGTGATAATGTTACCTAGAGATGAGCAAATTCTTTTAATAGAATCTACTTATCCTATAAAATCAAAGAAAATAAAATACTACGAAGACAAAACCTTTACAAAAAAATTATTAAAAAGCACTTTTATACCTACTCAAGAACCTTATGATCCTAATAACATAAAACCAACAAAAAAAGCAAATGAAGACCCCATGCCTAGTATTGAAAATGATATTCCTGAAAACAAGCCTGATAATACTAGGAACATCATGAAAGAAGAAGATGCAATATATAACAGCACAGAAACAAACTATTATGAAAATGAAGATAATTATGACGACGAAGATTTCAATTTTGATGATTTAGATGAATACATAGATGAAGAAGACTATGAAGATGAAAATGAGGAGTATAACGATGAGTCTGAAGACTATGACTACACTACAGAAGAAGAAGATAATGATCATAGCAACAACAGTCATGAAGATGACAAATACGAAAACAAAAGCATAGACAAAAGTAATTTAGATGACGAAAATGATTACAATAAAGAACCATTTGAGAATCAAGATTCCAAAAATGAGAACAATAACTTATAAATTTCTTTATGATAAATAACAGAAATTATTACCAAAGCACAAAAAATTTTATCAAAACTTTAGCATTAACTAGCATCAACTGAACTATATTATATGGAAATTTACCTTACTATATATGCAATACACAGAAACATACTAACATAAGTCAAACACAGATTAGTGATTTGAAATTCATATTACTAATAACAATCAAAACCTGGTCAAATCAACCGAATTAAACTTTTCAGATATTATAAACATTATATATTGTTACTGATTTTATATCTTTAGACTGAATTTAATAGTTATATACTCTGAAAAATCCATGTTTTATGTTATTTTCAAAGTATTACTAACTTTATCAATATACTATAAATTTTATCTTTACCACTTTAGTACATAACAAAAGATGATTTTTCTCCAAGTAAGATTTCTCTAAAAAGCCAACACACTTTATAACATAAGGTCCACCATATAAATAGAATTCAGATGTTTATATTTAAACAACAAGTAAATACTACATAAGTCCTCTATACATATTTTTTAGACTCTACTTTTTAATAAAATTCACTTCCTCCAATTTGAATAGGACTATATTCTCTCTATACAAAAAGCAATAAGTAAATAAAAACAGCAAGCAATACTTAAAAAGTATCACCTGCTATCTAAACACAACTAAGTCTTATAATTTATATAATACTATTAACTGTATTGTTATCAGTATCTGCTTGAGTAATAAAATGATTATATTCTACAAAACAAAGGTTAAAACAACAACATACATCTTTATTATTCAACAAACTGCCCAAAGCTTTTACCACTTGACACTCATAAACATATTTCTCATCCATTACCTCTGGTACAGGACATAATACTTTATTTACAAATGGTAATATTATATCATTTATAGGTAAGTTCGAATCTACAGTTTTATCATTATTTACAATAGCATTTATATCATGTAAGTCTTCTTCTATTAAAAACTTAGGATTATCGTTTTCCAAATGAGTTTCAGAAATTTCTTTTTCTTCTTCTGTAACAACTAATTCTGATGAAGATTGAGATACTGTTTCTCCTTCTTGATGAGTCTTAGAAGTTTCTTCTGTAACAACTGGAACTGCTTGATCTAGATTATCACTTACAACAGCTGCATGTAAGTCTTCTTCTATTAAAACCTCAGGATTATCGTTTTCCAAATGAGTTTCAGAAATTTCTTTTCCTTCTTCTGTAACAACTAATTCTGATGAAGATTGAGATACTGTTTCTCCTTCTTGATGAGTCTTAGAAGTTTCTTCTGTAACAACTGGAACTGCTTGATCTAGATTATCACTTACAACAGCTGCATGTAAGTCTTCTTCTATTAAAACCTCAGGATTATCGTTTTCCAAATGAGTTTCAGAAATTTCTTTTCCTTCTTCTGTAACAACTAATTCTGATGAAGATTGAGATACTGTTTTATCTCCTTCTTGATGAGTCTTAGAAGTTTCTTCTGTAACAACTGAAGCTGCTTGATCTAGATTATCACTTACAACAGCTGCATGTAAGTCTTCTTCTATTAAAACCTCAGGATTATCGTTTTCCAAATGAGTTTCAGAAATTTCTTTTCCTTCTTCTGTAACAACTAATTCTGATGAAGATTGAGATACTGTTTTATCTCCTTCTTGATGAGTCTTAGAAGTTTCTTCTGTAACAACTGAAGCTGCTTGATCTAGATTATCACTTACAACAGCTGCATGTAAGTCTTCTTCTATTAAAACCTCAGGATTATCGTTTTCCAAATGAGTTTCAGAAATTTCTTTTCCTTCTTCTGTAACAACTAATTCTGATGAAGATTGAGATACTGTTTTATCTCCTTCTTGATGAGTCTTAGAAGTTTCTTCTGTAACAACTGAAGCTGCTTGATCTAGATTATCACTTACAACAGCTGCATGTAAGTCTTCTTCTATTAAAACCTCAGGATTATCGTTTTCCAAATGAGTTTCAGAAATTTCTTTTCCTTCTTCTGTAACAACTAATTCTGATGAAGATTGAGATACTGTTTTATCTCCTTCTTGATGAGTCTTAGAAGTTTCTTCTGTAACAACTGAAGCTGCTTGATCTAGATTATCACTTACAACAGCTGCATGTAAGTCTTCTTCTATTAAAACCTCAGGATTATCGTTTTCCAAATGAGTTTCAGAAATTTCTTTTCCTTCTTCTGTAACAACTAATTCTGATGAAGATTGAGATACTGTTTTATCTCCTTCTTGATGAGTCTTAGAAGTTTCTTCTGTAACAACTGAAGCTGCTTGATCTAGATTATCACTTACAACAGCTGCATGTAAGTCTTCTTCTATTAAAACCTCAGGATTATCGTTTTCCAAATGAGTTTCAGAAATTTCTTTTCCTTCTTCTGCAACAACTAATTCTGATGAAGATTGAGATACTGTTTTATCTCCTTCTTGATGAGTCTTAGAAGTTTCTTCTGTAACAACTGAAGCTGCTTGATCTTCTACTTCCACAACATCACTATCTTTGCTACTACCTAAAATCGCACGCACAAGCATGTCTAACAAATTCTGCTCAGAAACTTCTTCTTCTGTAACAGCTGGAACTGCTTGATCTAGATTATCACTTACAACAGCTGCATGTAAGTCTTCTTCTATTAAAACCTCAGGATTATCGTTTTCCAAATGAGTTTCAGAAATTTCTTTTCCTTCTTCTGTAACAACTAATTCTGATGAAGATTGAGATACTGTTTTATCTCCTTCTTGATGAGTCTTAGAAGTTTCTTCTGTAACAACTGAAGCTGCTTGATCTTCTACTTCCACAACATCACTATCTTTGCTACTACCTAAAATCGCACGCACAAGCATGTCTAACAAATTCTGCTCAGAAACTTCTTCTTCTGTAACAGCTGGAACTGCTTGATCTAGATTATCACTTACAACAGCTGCATGTAAGTCTTCTTCTATTAAAACCTCAGGATTATCGTTTTCCAAATGAGTTTCAGAAATTTCTTTTTCTTCTTCTGTAACAACTAATTCTGATGAAGATTGAGATACTGTTTCTCCTTCTTGATGAGTCTTAGAAGTTTCTTCTGTAACAACTGGAACTGCTTGATCTAGATTATCACTTACAACAGCTGCATGTAAGTCTTCTTCTATTAAAACCTCAGGATTATCGTTTTCCAAATGAGTTTCAGAAATTTCTTTTCCTTCTTCTGTAACAACTAATTCTGATGAAGATTGAGATACTGTTTTATCTCCTTCTTGATGAGTCTTAGAAGTTTCTTCTGTAACAACTGAAGCTGCTTGATCTTCTACTTCCACAACATCACTATCTTTGCTACTACCTGAAATCGCACGCACAAGCATGTCTAACAAACTCTGAAATTTACTCTGTGTATTAACATCTACTTTATTATTATCAATATCCATAAAAGTCTCCCTTAATTTCAAATGTATTGCACAAATTCGACCTACAAAAAAACTAGTCCTTTATTATAAAATAACACTACTAGATAAGAATTGATATATCAATACAGGTATTAGGATATAACCTAAACATCGCCCAACCTTTCAATTCCATGATATATATATTTAATTACAACTTACATCAATACCTTATAAAATAATAAATACCAATTGAATTTGGCAAGAAAAAACATTACAATAAAAATGGTTATTTTATCATTAATTATTCTGTAATGACACACTTTGTAACGGACAAGTGCATAAGATGCAAATACACTGATTGTGTCGAGGTATGTCCAGTAGATTGTTTCTATGAAGGGGTTAATATGTTAGTAATAGATCCTGATCAATGTATAGATTGTGGTGTGTGTGTTCCTGAATGTCCTATCGATGCAATTGTCCCAGATGACTCCATAAGAGATGTACTAGAATTCAGCGATAGTACCTTAAATGAAGAACAGAAAAATCTTAAAAAATCTTATGAAATAAATAAAAAATTTTCTAAACAATGGAAAAACATAACATCTGCTAAACCTGCTAATCCAGAAGCAGAGTCTTATAAGTATACAAAAGATAAGTTTATTTATTTCGATGAAAATTTAAGCAAGTAGTATATGTTTTTACATCATATAAACTTACCATTAGCAAATTTATATTAATTTTAATATTACCTATTTTAGGTGTTGTACTTCGACATTATGCTGCACTAAAAATTTTTTCTACTTCTGTTACATTAACTCAATTAACTCATACTGAGCATAGCATCCAAAGATTTTCTAGCCATATTGCTAACTTCAACATCAAGAGTAACTTCAGGATAACCATTTTTTAAACATAAATATAATTTTTCTAAAGTATTTAAACGCATATGTGGACATTTACTACATGAAACACATCCACTATCTGAAGAATTGACAATATAAAAAGTACTGCCAGGGGATACTTTTTTCATTTGATGAATAATGCCTTCCTCAGTTAGAACTATAAACTCTGAATTAGGCCTTTCAGAAGAAAATTTTAATAACTGAGTTGTTGATCCAATGAAATTAGCATGCCTTAATAAATGACCAGGACACTCAGGATGAGCTATAACGTATGCTTTGCTATGTCTAACCATCATGTCAATTAATTTGCGCTCAGAAAAACTCTCATGTACCATACAAGTACCAGGCCATAAAATCATCTTTCTGTTTGTTTTTTTTTCTAAAAAACTTCCTAGAAATTTATCTGGAGCAAATAGAATTTGTTTTTCTTCTGGTATTTGTCTTATTATTTTTTCGGCACTTGAAGATGTACAAATTATATCAGAATAAGCTTTAACCTCTGCTAAAGAATTAATATAAGTAATTGATACACAATCTTTATGCAATTCACGAAATTTTTTAAAACTTTCAGCATTACAAGAATCAGCTAAAGAACATCCTGCATTTAAATCTGGTAATAAAACTCTTTTTGTAGGATTAATGATTTTTGCAACTTCAGCCATAAAATATACACCACAAAATACAATAACATCAGCTGTTGTTGTGGCTGCTTTTCGTGAAAGCTCCAATGAATCACCAATAAAATCAGCAACGTCTTGTATTTCTGGATCTTGATAGTAATGAGCAAGAATTATAGCATTACTTTCCTGAGCTAAATGACGTATCTCTTGTAGCAGCTTCATAATATCAAGTTTTTTCATGTAATTATTATGACAAAAAAATTACTTTTTAACAATCAAATACATAATGTTCCATGAGCTAAAAATACAATTTTGAAAAGAATATAACTCCTTATAAATCCTGCTCATATTAAATATATCATGCTGTTTATCACTAACTTTTTTCGTATATACACCTGTCAATTTCATATTCAACAGGAAAGAACGAAATGACTTATGGTACTGACGATAATTACAGCAAAATACATATTGTATTTTAACATTAAAAGAATTTATGATGTTTATTAATTCATCCATTTGATAAAATTTGCTAAAAGACCCTCCTACCTTTTCAACAACATTATTTAATTCTATTAAAGTTCCAAATATTGGAATTGCTATATACAATACACCATCTGATTTCACAACTCGAAGTAATTCTAACAGAGTAATATTAATATTACAAGACCATTGTAAAACCATTGAGGTAATAACAATATCAAAAAAACTGTCATAAAATGGCATTACATCCATATGACAATTTATTGATAATGCATTATTTTTTTCTTTAGCTAAAATACACATTTCCTGAGACAAATCCACCTGAATAAAATTATGGTGTGTAATGTCCAAGAATTTACCTATATTTCCAGTACCACATCCTACATCTAGTATGTTTTTCTTATCACAATTTTTCAATGTAACAGTGCTACATAATTCACGCAAAATCACATTTTGTATATCAGAGAATTTATCATACGAACTTGCTGCACCATCAAATGCTTTCTGTATTTTTTGAGTAACAAGATCCATACTGCATAATCACTAACAATAAAAATAGCATAGACAAAAACATCACTATAAACTGATAAAGAACACATTTGTAATGTACATTCTAAAAAATAGCTTCCACATCTACTGACATAGGATGTATTATGTTATACATAGTTTAAAACAGATCACTATTCTAGTATCTACATGTATACTGCAAATTACTTAGTAAGTTTTACACTACTAGCATACTACTAAATAAATCCAACTCAATAAAAAATTACATACAAAGAGTTTTACCAATGAATTTCTTTCAAAAAAAATCAATACAAGATAACTCTTACACTTTTTCAATTCCTATACAATTGTTCACAGAAGCTGTCTGGAAAAACAGAAGTTATGCAAATTTTGCAGAAAATGGTTATATAAAAAATGTAATTGCATTTAGATCTATTCACATGATCGCATCGGCAGCAGCATCTGTTCCCATATTATTAAATAAAATTGAAAAAAATAACATATTTCAAATAAAAACCCATGCCTTATTAAAATTAATATCTAGACCAAACAACACTACATCAAAATCAGAATTTATTGAAGGAATTCTCACTTATAAATTAATTGGTGGTAACGCTTACATTTTGATGATAGAAAATCACGATATGCTCCCTAGGGAATTACATCTTTTGCGACCAGACAGAGTTGAAATTATTCCAGGAAAAGACAATAGACCATATTCATATCGCTATTCGATAAATAATTGCAATTACAACTACAAAATTAACAAACTAACAAATTGTTCACAAATATTACACATAAAAAATTTCCACCCACTAAATGATTATTATGGTCTATCCCCTATAGAGGCAGCCTCATATAGTATAGACCAACATAACCAGGCTGGATCTTGGAATCAAGCAATGTTACAAAACGGTGCTAGGCCAAGTGGAGCATTAATCGTAAATGCAAAAGGCAATAATAACAATGGAAGTTTAACACAAGAACAATACACCCGTCTAAAATCACAAGTAGATGAATTCTATTCTGGCCCAAGAAATGCTGGAAGACCAATACTACTTGAAGGAGGATTAGATTGGAAAGAAATGAGCCTATCTCCTAAAGACATGGATTTTATTGAATCAAAACATAGTTCAGCACGTGATATTGCACTAGCATTTGGCGTACCCCCCCAATTACTTGGAATTCCCGGAGATAATACCTATAACAATCTTATGGAAGCAAGACTATCATTATGGGAACAAACAATATTGCCTCATCTAGATAATATTATTTCACATTTCAACAATTGGCTCGCCCCTAAATTTGGAAATAATATATTTCTATCATACAATAAAGATTCCATTTCTGTATTAACAGAAAAAAGAAAACAGCTTTGGCAATATGTAGAAAATGCAACTTTTATGACTATAAATGAAAAAAGAGCAGCTTTTGGGTTACCACCAATAGAGAATGGAAATACTCTATAACATACTACCAAAACCACAACAACTCTAATAACCTCTGAGATCTTATAAATTTATTAACTAAAAACCACACAATACATAAAAAATTATTTTGAAATCTCAGAATTTTATAACCAATTTTATAATTATAGAGATTCTCTTATGCAACAGAAAACATGTAACTTACTTTTATCTGAAAAAAATATAAAACAATCCGGGACTTTCTCAGGATATGCAAGTGTATTTAATGTTGTTGACAGACAAAAACATGTCATATTACCAGGAGCATTTAGCAATGCTATAAAAAATATACATAAAATAAAGTTGTTATGGCAACATAACTCAACAGAACCTATAGGTAATGTCACAAGTATGGTTGAAAATAACATAGGACTCTACATAACAGCAAACTTATTACTAGACTTACAAAAAGGAAAAGAAGCATATTTAATGCTTAAAAATGGTATCATCAATGCACTATCAATAGGATATAGTGTTGTAGATGATCACATGAATGACAACACAGGTGTAAGAATACTAAAGAAAGTATCTTTATGGGAAATCAGCTTAGTCACATTCCCTGCTAATATACATTCAAAGGTCACCAGTGTTAAGAATATACATAAAGATTTAGATATATCTTTTACAGAAGCTAAATTTGCATTAGATAAGTTGCGTTCAATGATCGATTTTTAAGTCAGTCCTTTTCACATTACTTAAATCAATAACAATTTTATAAATACACCTATCATCAGCTTCCTTAATAGAAAATACAGCTCCATTTTTGTGCTTAAAAACTTCATTTGTAACAGGTACCCTCCCAATCATGGATAAAATGAGTCCACCTATTGTTACATAATCGTCTTCCTCACAATCTCTAAAATCAATGTTAAAAGTTTCTTCCAAATTTTTAACTAACACTCTAGCATTTACTTCAATCTTATTATCAGAGATATTCACAATACTCGGAACAGCAGGAACACCATGTTCATCATCTATATCACCTACTATTTCCTCAATAAGATCTGCCATAGTAATCAATCCTTCTGTTCCACCATATTCATCTATTACTATAGCAACATGTATGTGAGAGGATTGCATTTTTATAAACAAATTAACTGCTTTCATTGATGGAGGAATATACATGACCTCACGGATTATATTTCTTGCATTAAAATCATTATAAAAATTTGAGATTATGTCTTTAATGTGAATAAATCCTATTATGTTATCCAAATTGTTCTCATATGCTAGAACTCTAGTATATTGCCCACTTATTACTTTATCTATCAAGTGTTTACTATTAGACATATCTGTAATATTTATAGCGTAGATTTCTGTCCTAGGAATCATTACATCCCTTGCCAAACAATCATTAAATTTTATAAGGTTATAAAACATTCTAGAATTGGTAAAACACTCGTTACTACTGATCAAATTGTTCTCGATAATCTTTTTGAGCTTTGGCATTTTTTTTAACATAAACGAAACTAACCTAGCACTCAACGATTCTCTTAAGGAAAACATATCTTCACTATCACTATTATCAGAAAGATTGCCACTCATACACAATATGTAATTCTTTATTATTACTTAAGTATACTATTCAAAACTTTATTTTCTATATAAAGTTTGTGTTAATAAACTTGTTAATAACACAGCATGAAAGATGTCAGTAAAAGTTGCTCACATTCTATTACATAGTTATTCACAGAGTTATTAGGAACATGAAGTTCGCAATAATTGTCATATAAGGCATTAATTAAAACTACAGTTATCAACATAATTCACATATTACTTATACACACATGTTATACCAGAAAATCAATATAATACGTACTTTATTAACAGAGTTATTCACAAAAAAACATTGGTAAAAGTTTGACATATATTTTGCAAAAATAAGTTTTATCCACATAATTCACAGGATTAACTATAAAAGCTATCTATAAGGATATATATATACATATAATTTCTATGAGAGGAAGTC